>NZ_JBQHDF010000006.1:0-332709 GCF_052068495.1 Micromonospora sp. SD12
CCCCGGTGCGACACCTGCACACCCTTCGGCCGACCCGTCGACCCCGACGTGAAAATCACATACGCCAACTCGTCGAGATCCGTGGCGCGGACCGGCAGCGGCGCGTCCGTCTCGCCGATCTCCTCGACGCGCACCACCTCCACGCCGACCGGGGCGAACCGGTCGGCGTACCGGCCCGAGGTGATCGCGACCCGGGCGCCCGCGTCGGCGAGCATGGCCGCGATGCGACCCGGCGGGTACGACGGATCGACCGGCACGAACGCCGCACCCGCCTTCCACACCCCCACCATCGACGCCACCAACTCCACACCCCGGTCCAGCAGCACACCCACCACCGCACCGGCACCCACACCCCGGGCTGCCAACCAGCGGGCGACCTGCCCGGCCCGGGCGTCCAGCTCCGCGAAGCCGATCCCCGCGCCGCCCGGCACCGACACCGCCTCCGCCGACGGCGTCTCCGCCGCCCGCGCCTCGAACTCGTCCAGCACCGAACGCGACACCGGCGCCACCGCCGACACCCCGTCGGCCAACACCACCGACACCTCACCCGCCGGCAGACACACCACCGACGCGTCACCGTCCACGTCGGCCACCATCGCCTCCAACACCGCCCGGTACATGCCACCGAGGCGGGCGACCTGGGCCATGCCCAGGTGGCGCAGGTTGGCCTCCAGCGTGATGAAGCCGAGGCGGCTGATCACGCCGAGCGGGAACTCGTTGGGGCTGTCGTCGATCGAGTCGGCGTAGTCGATCTCGTCGGTGTCGATCTGGTGGAAGTCGTGGAAGCTGAACCGGACGTCGAGCATCCGGCCGCCGTCGCCCACCTCGCGCTGGAGCACCGGGAGCGGGTACCGGCGGTGCGGCCACGCCTCCAGCTCCGCGGCGAACGTCCGCGCGATCAGCTCCCGCCAGGTACGCGCGCCCGCGTCGTGCACGAACGGCACCGTGTTCAGGTGCATCCCGTAGACGCGGTCGGCGCCGGCGACCTCGGGACGGATGTTGCACACCAGGCCGGTGAAGAACGACTCCGCCCCGGTGAGCTGACTCATCACCTTCAGGTGCGCGGCCAGCATCACCGACTTGAACGGCACGCCGGTCTGGCGGGCCAGCGCCCGCAGGCCCGGCTCCAGGTCGTGCAGCGGCACCCAGTGGTCGTACTGGGCGCCCGCCTCGGCGGTCGGGTCGCCCCAGCCCTCGGGCAGCACGAACCGGTCCCGGCCGGCGACCCGGCCGTGCCAGAAGGCCCGGTCGATCCCCTCGGCGGTGGAGCGCAGCTCGGCGGCGACGGCGTCGGCGAAGCGCACCGGCGGCGCCGGGCGGGGCTCGACCGGCAGCCCGTCGCGGATCCGGTGGTACGCGCCGACCAACTCCATCATCAGCGAGTGGTAGCTCCAGCCGTCCATGATGGGGTGGCACTCGGTGAGGGTGAGCCACCAGCTGCCGTCCGCGCAGACCCGCGCGTGCAGCCGGAACAGCGCCGGCCGGGCGAGGTCGAACATCTCGGCCCGTTCGGCGGCGATGAAGTCGCGCAGCTCCCGCTCCAGGCCGGCCCGGTCGGTGGCGCGCGCCCGGTCCATGCCGACGGGCATCTCGGCGGTGGCGTGCACGAGCTGCATCGGCACGGAGTAGCCGGTCAGGTCGAACGACGTGCGCAGCACCTCGTGCCGGCGCACCAGCAGCGCGGCGGCCTCCCGGAACGCGTCGAGGGAGAACTCGCCGGAGTCGGGGATGCGGTAGGTGGTGGCGTTGAGGTAGTGGTTGTGCTCGTCGGCGAGCATCTCCGCGAGCATGCCGAGCTGCACCTGGGTGCAGGGGTACGCGTCGACGACGCCGTCGGGCAGCGCGGCGCGGTCGGCCTCGCCGATCAGGGCGAACGGCGCGACGGCCGGCTCCTGGGCGGCCGGGGCGGGGCGGCCGGTGAGGAACTCCGCCAGCTCGGCGATGGTGCGCCGCTCGAAGAGGTCGCGCACCTGCACGTCGAGGCCGGCGTTCCGGATGGCCCCGGCGAGCGCCACGGCGCGGATCGAGTCGCCGCCGACGTCGAAGAAGCCGTCCTCGACGCCGACCCGCTCCAGGCCGAGCAGCTCCGCCCAGATCGCGGCGAGCCGCTCCTCCACCTCGGTACGCGGCGCCACGTAGGGCCGGTCGGTGGCGGTCACCGTGCGGTCGGGCGCGGGCAGCGCCCGCTTGTCGAGCTTGCCGTTGACGGTCAGCGGCAGCCGGGCCAGCGGCACGAACGCCGACGGGATCATGTACTCGGGCAGGGTGCGGGCCAGCGCGGCGCGCACCTGCCCCGGCCGGGGCAGCTCCACCTGCTCGTCGACGACCGAGTACGCCACCAGCCGCCGGTCGCCGGGGGTGTCCTCGCGGACGACGACCACGGCCTCGCGTACCCCGGGCAGGGCGGCGATGGCGGCCTCGATCTCGCCCAGCTCGACCCGGTAGCCCCGGATCTTCACCTGGTCGTCGATCCGGCCGACGAACTCCAGGCTGCCGTCGGCGCGCCGGCGGGCCAGGTCGCCGCTGCGGTAGAGCCGGGCGCCGGGCGGCCCGAACGGGTCGGGCACGAACCGCTGGGCGGTCAGCTCGGGCCGGTTCAGGTAGCCCCGGGCCACGCCGGGCCCGCCGACGTGGATCTCGCCGGTGACGCCGACCGGCACGGGGTTGCCGTACGCGTCGAGCAGGTGGATGCTCAGGTCGGCCAGCGGGACGCCGATCGGGTTGGCGGCGCCGGTCAGGTCCTGCGGGCCCACCTCGTAGTAGGTGGCGTGCACCGTGATCTCGGTGATGCCGTAGAGGTTCAGCAGCCGGGGCGCGGCCAGCCCGCGCCGGGCCACCCAGGGGCCGAGGTCGGCGTACTCCAGCTTCTCACCGGCGAAGACGACCGCGCGCAGGGCGAGCCGGTCGATGCGGGGGTCGCCGTCGCGGGCCAGCCCCACCAGGCCGCGGAACGCCGTCGGCGTCTGGTTGAGCACGGTGACCCGCTCCTCGACCAGCAGGTCGAGCAGGTCGCCGGGGGAACGGGTGACCTCGCGGGGCACCACCACGAGCCGGCCGCCGTGCAGCAGGGCGCCCCACAGCTCCCACACGGACACGTCGAAGGCGTACGAGTGGAACAGCGGCCACACGTCGGCGGGGCCGAAGTTCAGGTCGTCCTGGGCCACGGTCATCAGGCGCAGCACGTTGGCGTGGGTCAGGAAGACGCCCTTGGGGCGACCGGTGGACCCGGAGGTGTAGATGACGTAGATCAGGTTCTCGGCGTCGACGGTGACGCCCGGGTCGGTGCCGGGTCGCCCGGCGATCCGCCCGGCGTGCTCGGGGTCGTCGAGCACCACCACCGCGCCGTCGAAGTCGACGAACCGCGCCCGGTGGGCCTCGGTGGTCACCACGATCCGCGCACCGGCGTCGGCGAGCATGAATTCGAGCCGGTCGGCGGGGACGCCCGGCTCCACCGGCAGGTACGCCGCCCCGGACTTCAGCACGCCCAGCAGGGCGGGCACCAGCTCCGCGCCGCGCTCCAGGCAGACCGCGACCAGCCGTTCCGGGCCCGCGCCGAGGGCCCGCAGGTGGTGCGCCAGCCGGTTCGCGGTGGCGTCCAGTTCGGCGTACGTCAGGCGCACCGCGCCGGCCACGACGGCGGTCGCGCCCGCGTGGGCGGCGGCGGTGGCGGCGAAGACGCCGTGCACGGTGCCGGTCACCGGTGCGGCGGGGCGGGCCGGCGCGGGGGTCGCCGCGGCCAGTTCGGCGTCGTCGAGGATGCGCAGCGCGGAGATCCGGGCGTGCGGGTCGGCGCCGACGTGCTCCAGCAGGCGGCCGAGGTGGTCGGCCAGCCGCCGCACCGTGGCCTGGTCGAACAGCGCGGTGGCGTACTCCAGGTGCCCGCGCAGCCGGCCGTCGGCGCCCTCGACGACGTGCAGTTGCAGATCGACCTTGGCGACCCGGGTCGGCGGCCAGAGCGTTTCGGCGGCGAGGCCGGCCGGCCAGGTGCCGCCGGGGGCGTCGTCGCCGAGGGTGAAGGCGACCTGGTAGAGCGGCGTGCGGGAGAGGTCCCGCTCCGGTTCGAGCTCGTCGACCAGCAGCGCGAAGGGCACGTCGGCGTGCGCGAAGGCGTCCCGCACGGTGGCGCGGTTGGCGCGCAGCAGGTCGGCGAAGGTGGGGTCCCCGGTCCAGCTGCCGCGCAGGACGAGGTTGTCGATGCCGTACCCGACGAGGTTGCGCAGCTCGGCGCGGTCACGCACGGACGTCACGCTGCCGACGGGGATGTCGGTGCGGCCGGTGTGGCGCGACAGCAGCGCCTGGAAGGCGGTCAGCAGCGTGACGAAGAGGGTGGTCTCCGCGTCGCGGGCGATCTCGCGCAGCGCGGCGGAGAGGTCGGCGGAGAGCGCGAAGGGCACCGACGCGCCCCGCCAGTCGCGGACGCGGGGCCGCGGCCGGTCGGCGGGCAGCTCCAGCGGGGTGAGGCCGGCGAGCCGGTCGCGCCAGTGCTCCAGGTGCCGCTCCAGCAGGTCGCCGCGCAGCCGGTCGCGCTGCCAGGCGGCGAAGTCGGCGAACTGGACGGCCGGCGGCGTCAGCGGCGACTGCTCGCCCCGCACGTACGCGCCGTACAGCTCGGCCAGGTCACCGAGGAGCACCGCCGTGGAGGGCGCGTCGCAGGCGATGTGGTGGAGCACCAGCACCAGCAGGTGCTCGGCCTCGGCCAGGCGCAGCAGCGTCGCCCGCACCGGCCACTCGGTGGCCAGGTCGAAGCCGGTGCCGGCCAGCTCGGTCATCAGCGTGGTGGCCCGGTCCTCCCGCTCCGCCTCCGGCACGGTGGTCAGGTCGACCAGCGGCAGCTCCTGGGGCCGGGGATCGTCGATGACCTGCACCGGCGTCAGGTCGGCCATCGCGTAGCGGGTACGCAGGATCTCGTGCCGGGCGATGAGGGCGTCCCACGCCCGGGCCAGCGCGGCCCGGTCCAGCGGTCCGCGCAGCCGCAGCGCCGAGGAGACCAGGTACTCCGGGCTGGTGGGGTCCAGCCGGTTGAGGAACCACATCTGCTGCTGGCCGAAGGAGAGCGGCAGGTCGCCCGAGCGGTCGACGGTCGGGATCCCGGCGCGCCGGCCGGCGGCCCTGCCCGCCAACCGGCGTTGGACGAGCGACTCGCGCAGGTTCGGCTGGTTCGCGGTCGAGGTCATGCCTGGTGCTCCTTGGTCTGCCGCAGGTCTTCGGTCAGGTCGGCGTCGGAAAGCGCGTCCACCTCGGCCCGGATGAGGTCCTCCACCGCGCCCGCCATCGCCTCGACGGTCGGGTGCTCGAAGACGAGCCGGAGCGACACGTCGAGGTCGAACTCCTCCTGGAGGCCGGCGACCAGCCGGCCCGCGAGGACGGAGTGCCCGCCCATGGCGAAGAAGTTGTGCCGTACGCCGACGGGCACGCCCAGCAGGTCGCTCCAGATCGCACAGAGGCGTTCCTCGACGATCGTGCGCGGCGCGACGAGGGCGTCCTCGGCGCCGGCCGCGCCGGTCGACACGGCCCGGGCCAGCAGATCGAGCAGGGCGGCGCGGTCGACCTTGCCGTTGGCGTTGAGGGGGATCTCGGCGACCGGCACGAGCAGGCTGGGGGTCATGTAGTCGGGCAGCAGCCGGGCGCAGTGCGCGGCCAGGTCGGGCGCCTCGCCCCGGTGGAAGGCCACCAGCCGGTCCTCGTGGACGATGACCACGCACTGGGCCACCGCGGGGTGTTCCTCGACGACCGCGCGGATCTCGCCGAGCTCGATGCGGTAGCCGCGCACCTTGACCTGGTCGTCGACGCGGCCGACGAAGTCCATCACCCCGTCGGAACGCATCCGGACCAGGTCACCGCTGCGGTACAGCCGGCTGCCCGGCGGCCCGTACGGGTCGGGCACGAACCTCTCGGCGGTGAGGTCGGGCCGCCCGGCGTAGCCGGTGGCCAGGCACTGCCCGCCGATGTACAGCTCACCGACCACGCCGACCGGCAGCAGCCGCAGCGCGTCGTCGAGCACCCGGACGGTGGTGTTCGCCATCGCCCGGCCGATCGGCACGATGTCGGTGCGCTGCGCCGTCTCGACCGGGTGGGCCGTCATGATGACGGTGGTCTCGGTCGGCCCGTAGCTGTTGGTGAGGCCGCCCGGCCCGAGCCGGTCCAGCCACCGGTTGGCGATCTCCCCGCGCAGCGCCGCCCCCGCCGTCCAGATCAGACCGGAGAGCTGGCCCGCCTGCTCGTCGTCGAGCTGCTCGGTGAGCAGCTCCAGGTGCGGCGGGGTCATGATGAAGCGGTCGAACGGGCCGGCCTTGACGAGCAGTCCGCCCAGCTCGGCGATGTCGAGGGCGGCGGGCAGCAGGGTCACCGACTGCCCCGAGACCAGCGGGCTGAACAGGTTGGGGATGGACAGGTCGAAGGCGATGGTGGTGAACAGCGGTGCGCCGTCGCCCCGCCCCGCGCGGGCACCCCGGTCGCCGAGGGCCTCGGTCTCGACGGCGCAGGCGAGGAAGTTGGTGACCGCCCGGTGCGGCAGCAGCACACCCTTCGGGCGGCCGGTCGAGCCGGAGGTGAACAGCACGTACGCCGTCTCCTCCGGGTCGGTGTCGCGCTCCGGCCGGTCGGTGGGGCCGGCGCAGACCATCAGCCGGTGGGTGTCCACGTGCAGGGTCGGCACGGCGAACCGGGGCGCGTACGCCGCCTGGGTGACGCCCAGCTTCACGCCGGCGGTGGCGAGCATGTGCGCGATCCGCCCGGCCGGGTACGACGGGTCGAGCGGCAGCACGGCCGCTCCGGCCTTCCAGGTGCCGAGGATCGCCGCGACCAGGTCGACGCCCCGGTCGAGCAGGACGGCCACCACCGCGCCCCGGGCGACGCCCGCGTGCCGCAGGTGGTGGGCGAACTGGTTGGCCCGGTCGTCCAGCGCCGCGTAGGTGGTGGTGAGGTCGCCGTGCCGCAGCGCCACCGCGTCGGGCGTGCGGCGGCGCTGGGCCTCGAAGAGGTCGCAGACGGTCTCGGTACGGCGGGGCACGGTGGGCCCGTGCACCTCGTGCAGGAGCAGGTGGCGTTCGCCCGGCGAGAGCAGGTCGAGGTCGTCGAGCGGGGTCCTCGGTTCGGCCACGGCCGCGGCGAGCAGCCGGACGAAGTGCTCGGCCATCCGCCGGACGGTGGGCTCGTCGAACAGGGCGGTGGCGTACTCCAGGCTGCCGGCCAGGGTGCCGTCCGGGCGGGGCCAGACGTGCATGGTGAGGTCGGTCTTGGCGACGCGGGCGGCCCGGCGCAGGGCGTCCAGCAGCGCCTCGTCGTCGGTCGACTGGCCGGTGATGCCGCCCTCCTGGGCGTTGAGCATCACCTGGTAGAGCGGCGTGCGGGAGAGGTCGCGCACGTCGACGAGGTCGTCGACGACCCGCTCGAAGGGCAGGTCCTGGTGGGCGAGGGCGGCCAGGGTGCGCGACCGGACGGCCCGCAGGGCCGCCTCGAACGGCGCGGACGGGTCGAGGGTGCAGCGCACCACGACGGGGTTGAGGAACACCCCGGCGATCTGCTCCGTCTCGGGGGGCCGCCGGCCGGAGGTGGGCGCGCCGACGGCGACGTCCCACTGCCCGCTGTAGCGGGCCAGCAGCGTGGCGAAGCCCGTCAGCATGGTCATGAACGGGGTGGCCGAGCAGCGCCGGCCCAGCGTGGTCAGCTTCTGCGCGAGGTCCGCCGGCACCTCGAACTCGACGTGCGCCCCGCGCGGGTCGCGCTCCGGGGGCCGGGGCCGGTCCAGCGGGAGGGCCAGCTCGGGCACCCCGGTCAGGTGCTCGCGCCAGAAGCCGAGTTCCCGTTCGACCAGCTCGTCGGTGAGGTACCGGTGCTGCCAGGTCGCGTAGTCGGCGTAGTGCACCGTCAGTTCCGGCAGGTCGGGCTCCCGGCCGGCGGCCTCGGCCGCGCAGAGTTCCCGCAGGTCGCGCTCCAGGACGGCGGCGGTACTCGCGTCGGAGGCGATGTGGTGCAGCGCCACGAGCAGCAGGTGGTCCGCTCCGGCCGAGGTGACCAGGGTGGCCCGCCACAGCGGCCCGGTACGCAGGTCGAAGCCCTCGCGCAGCTGCGCGTCGACGAGGTCGACGAGCGGGGCCTCGGCCGCGTCGACGACCGTGAGGTCGACGGGGCCGGGCGCGTCGACGCGCTGGTACGGCTCACCGTCGCGGGTCAGGTAGCGGGTGCGCAGCGCCTCGTGCCGCGCTTCGAGCGCGGTCAGCGCCGCCCGTACGGTGTCGGGCGCCAGCGAGCCGGGCAGGCGCAGGTAGAGCGGCACCACCCACTCGGGGCTGCCCGGGTGCAGCTGGTCCAGCAGCCACAGTCGCCGCTGGGCCGGGGAGAGCGGCAGCGCGCCGGTGCGGGGCACCGGGAGCACCGCCGACGTCGCGGGGGCGTCGTCGGTCAGCAGGGCGGCCTGCGCCTCGACGGTGCTCGCCGCGAGCAGGTCCCGCAGTCCGATCCGCACGCCCGACTCGGCGGCGAGCCGGCTGGCGAGGCGGACGGTCACCAGCGACGACCCGCCGAGCTGGTATAGGTCGTCGTGCACGCCGACGCGGTCGACGCCGAGCAGCTCCTGCCAGAGCCGGGCGACCAGTCGCTCGGCGTCGGTGCGCGGGGCCAGGTAGGCCGTCCGGTCGGCGGTCTCGACCGGCGGCAGCGCCGCCCGGTCCACCTTTCCGCCGGTGGTCAGCGGGAACTCCGCCACGGGCACGAACACGGCCGGCACCAGGGGTTCGGGCAGCCGGTCGGCCAGGAAGGAGCGCAGCTGCGCGGCGGTCAGCGGGTGCCGGCTGGCGACGTACGCGGCCAGCCTGGGGCTGCCGCCGGGTTCGGCGAAGCCGACGACCACCGCCCGCCGGACGTCGGGGTGGGCGGCCAGCGCGGCCTCCACCTCACCCGGCTCGATGCGTACGCCATTGATCTTCAGTTGGTCGTCGGTGCGGCCGACGAACTCCAGGCTCCGGTCCGAGCGCCACCGGACCTGGTCGCCGGTGCGGTAGAGCCGCGCGCCGGGCGGCCCGTACTCGTCCGGGACGAACCGCTCGGCGGTCAGGTCGGGGCGGCCGAGGTAGCCGCGGCCGAGCCCGGCCCCGCCCACGTACAGGTCGCCGACCACGCCGATCGGCACCGGCCGCCGGTTGGCGTCCAGCACCTGGAGGCGGAGGTTGTCCAGCGGCCGGCCGATCGGCACCGGGCCGGTGCGCTGGGCCAGGTCGACCTGCTGGGCGGTGACGTCGATGGCGCACTCGGTCGGGCCGTAGGTGTTCCAGACCCGCACCCCGGGCACCGCCGCCAGCCGCTGACACAGCTCGGCGTGCAGCGGCTCACCGGCGGAGAAGACCAGCCGCAGCGAGGTGCACCTCGGCCAGTCCGGCTCCTCCGTCACCAAATGCAGCACCGACGGGACGCCCTGGAGCACGGTCGCCGACGTCCGGATGACCGCCGCCACCAGGGCGGCCGGATCGCGTTCGGCGCCGTCCGGGGCGAGCGCCACGCTCGCCCCGCAGATCAGCGGGGCGAAGAACTCCCAGCCGGCCGCGTCGAAGCTCACGGCCGTCTTCTGCAACACCCGGTCCGCCGGCGACAGGCCGTGCTGCCGGACCGTCCAGGCCACCCGGTTGCCGATGGCACCGTGGGTGACGACCACGCCCTTGGGGCGCCCGGTCGAGCCGGAGGTGTAGATGACGTACGCGGCGTTGTCGGGGTCGATCCGTACCGGCGGCGCGGTGTCCGGCCCGGCCTCGATCCGGGACCGGTCGGCGTCCAGGCAGACCACGTGGGACGGCCCGGTCAGCCCGTCGTCGCGCAGGTCGGTCTGGGTGAGCACGACGTCCACCCCGGTGTCGGCGACGATCCACCGACGCCGGTCCACCGGGTGCGCCGGGTCCAGCGGCAGGTACGCGCCGCCGGCCCGCCACACCCCGAGCAGGGCGACCACGAGGTCGACGCCCCGACGCAGGTACACGCCGACCGTCGACTCCGGACCGACGCCCAGCCCGACCAGGTGCCGGGCGAGCTGGTTGGCGCGCCGGTCCAGCTCGGCGTAGCCGACCCGTACGTCGCCGGCCAGCACCGCGGTCGCGTCGGGCGTCGCCGCGGCCTGGCGGGCGATCAGGTCCGGCAGGACGACGGGATCGGCCGTGCCCGCTCCGGCGGCCGGCGGGGTGGACAGAGGGGTGCTCATCGGGGTGCTCCTCCGGGGTGGGGGTCGGTCGCGGACGGCCGGGGGGTCACGCCTGCCGGAAGGCCGTCAGACGGACGCGCCGTCCATCCGCAGGCGCAGGCTCTTCGGCCGCATGTCGGTCCAGAGCTCGTTGATCCGGCTGAGGCACTGCTCGCGGGTGCCCTCGGTGCCCTCGGCACGCCAGCCGGCCGGCAGCGCCCGGTCGCTCCACCAGATCGAGTACTGCTCCTCGTCGTTGAGCACCACCAGGTAGCTGCGGTCGTCGTCGCTCATGTCGTCTCCCTCGTGGGTTCGGCGGCCGCCACGGCGGCGGCCGGCACAGGTGTGAAGTCGTCGATCCGCACGCCGAGGCCACGCTCGGCCGCCGCGCGGCGGACGTGTTCGGCCAGCGCGATGTCCAGCACGCCCAGCCCGAACGGCGAGACCACCACCGGTCCGGGCACGTCTGCGTCGGGCAGCGCCGCACCGCCGGCCAGCCGGCCGATGGTGGTGTGGATGAAGTCGCGGCCGCCGGTGAGCTGCTCGGCGAGGTGCAGCGAGGTCCGCTCGCGGCACACGTGGTCGGGGTCGTCGACGACGTTGCGGGCCGCCAGCACCGACGCCGGGTGCAGGTCGCGCAGCGACAGGTGCAGCACCACGCTCTCCGGCTGGCAGGCCGTCAGCTCCAGGTGTGGTTCGCTGGCGGTGGTGGCGATCGAGACCAGCCGGTGGGCGGCCAGGGCCCGCTCGGCGCTCGCCGCCACGCTGATCGTCGTGGCCGGCAGCAGGGCCGCCGCGCGGGCGGCGAACGCCTCGGCCCGGCGCGGGTCGGCGTCGTGCAGCACCAGGGCGGCCGGCGGCGCCAGCGCCACGGTCAGGAAGCGCAGCACCTGCTCGTTGATCAGCCCGCAGCCGATCAGCGCCACGCCGTCCGGAGGGCGCTCGGCGGTCAGCAGCCGCGCGGCGAGGGCCGCGCCGGCGGCGGTCCGCCGGGCGGAGACGACCGATCCCTCGATGACCGCCTCGGGCCGGCCGGTCTCCAGCGAGTTGAGCACGATGGCGGCGCTGGCCCGGTCCAGGCCCCGCTCGATGTTCGCCGGGAACGAGGAGATCCACTTCATGCCGGCGGCCGGCGGCTCGGAGCCCAGGTACGCGGGCAGGCCGATGATGCGGTTGCGGGCGTCGTCGGGGAAGCGCAGGAAGACCGAGTGCGGCACGCTCGTGCGGCCCTGCTCGTGCAGCAGGTACGCCTGCCGGACGAGGTCGATGACCCGGGCCTCGTCGCCGTCGAGCACGTCCCGGACCACGGCATGGCCGATGATCAGCATTTGTCGCCCTTCCACAGGTGGCTGACCTCGCCGAACTGTTCGGTCACCCAGCGATCGGAGTAGATGGTGTCGAGGTAGCGGTCGCCGTTGTCCGGGAAGATCAGGACGCTGGTGCTCCCGGCGGGCAGGTCCGCCATCCGGCGCCGCAGCGCGGCCACCGTCGCCCCGGAGGAGCCGCCGGCGAGGATGGCCTCCCGGACCGCCAGCAGCCGGCAGCCGACCACGCAGTCGAGGTCGGAGACGTGCAGCACCTCGTCCGGGCGGGCGTTGGCGGCCAGCGGAGGCACCACCGAGGCGCCGTGCCCCGGGATCAGCCGGGGCGCGGGCGGGTGGCCGAAGATCGCGCTGCCGACGGCGTCGACGGCGACGATCCGGGTCCGGTGGCCGTTCTCGCGCAGGTAGTCGGCGCAGCCGACCAGGGTTCCGCAGGTGCCGGTGGAGCAGAACAGGTAGTCGACCCGGCCGTCCAGCTCGGTCATGATCTCGGCCATGGTCTGCCGCTGCGCCCCGGCGTTGAGCGGATTGGTGTACTGGTCCGGGCGGTAGGCGCCGGGCACGGTCTCCACCAGCTCGCGCACCCGGCGTCGCCGGACCGCGAGATACTCGCCGGTCACCGGGTCGGGGTGCTCGATCATGTCGATCTCGGCCTGGTACGCGGCCAGCACCGCCAGGTTCTGCCGGGTGGTCTTCGGGTCCACCACGCAGATGAAGCGGATGCCGAAGTACGCGCAGATCTGGGCCAGGCCGATGGCGAGGTTGCCGGAGCTGGACTCCACCACCACGGACCGTCCCGGCACCAGTTCGCCGGATTCGATCTTCCCGCGCAGCATGTTCAGCGCCGCCCGGTCCTTGATGCTCCCACCCGGATTGAACTGTTCGAGTTTCGCGTACGCCCGGGCGGGAAACTCGGGAAACAACCGGTCCAGGCGCACCAGGGGCGTGTTGCCGACCGTGGAGAGAATTCCCTGATCCATTTCAACCCCCTCTCCGGGCTGACGGAAGGTCGCCCGCAGCCACCGTGCGGGCGCTGTGCGGCACCGCGTCGATGACGGGCGCCGGGTGGCCGGAGTGCTCAGCTCATGCCGAGTTCGAGCAGCATCCGCTCGTCGACGTCGCCGGCCAGGCGGGCGTCGGCCACCGTCGCGGCCGGATCGGCGCAGGCCGCGCCGAGCAGGGCCAGGTACTGGTCGAAGAGCCGCTCGACGGTGGCGCGGTCGAGCAGGTCCGTGTCGTAGTTGAACTCGGTACGCAGCGCCAGGCCGGGTAGCTGGTGCACCGTCACGGCGAGGTCGAACTGTCCCTCGTCGTACGGCACCACCACCTGGCGGACCCGGTGCCCGACGAAGCCGTTGCTGGTGTCGGACAGGGTGTCGCCGTGCTGCCGGGTGAGCAGCGTGATGGTGACCCGCACCAGCGGGTCCCGGTCCCGGCGGGCCGCCTGGACCAGCGGGAATGGGTAGGCGGCGCGCGCCACCCCGTCCGAGAGCTGGCGTCCCGCGGCGGCGATCGCCGCCGCGAAGGTGGTGTCCGGGGCGAACGACGAGCGCAGCACGACCGGGTTCACCAGCAGCCCGACCACCTCCCGCAGCGCCCGTCCCCGCCGCACCGAGACCGGGCAGCCGATGGTGAACTCGCGCTGCCCGGTGCACCGGTGCAGCAGCGCCTCGAAGACGCCGAGCAGGACGGTGAACGGGGTGACCGCCAGGGCGGCGGCCGTGGCGCGTACCTGCCGGGCGACGTCCTCCGGCAGCGTCCGGGCCACGGCCGCGCCCCGGTACGAGCGGGTGGCGGAGCGGGGCCGGTCGGTGGGCAGGGTGGCGGCGGTGGCCCCGGCGCAGGTGCGGGCCCAGTGCTCGGCCAGTTCGGCGCGGCGGGGGCCGGCCAGCATGGCCTGCTCCCGCGCGACGAACTCGTCGTAGCGGGGATGCGTCGGCCAGTCGACCGTGCCCCCGCCCCGCAGCGCCCGGTACGCGTCGCCGAGGTCCCGCCAGATCAGGTACTGGGAGAGCCCGTCGGTGGCGATGTGGTGGATGACCAGCACCAGCGCGCAGTCCGTGCCCCGCCGCAGCAGCACCGCCCGCAGGGGGCCGTCCTGTTCGAGCCGCAGCGGCCGCTCACCGACGGCGTGGATCAGCGTACGCAGCGTCGCCTCGTCCACGTCGCCGACGTCGCGGACCTCGACCGCGCCCGAGCCGCGGGGGGCCACCAGCCGCACCGGCCCCGCGCCGGTCTCGGTGAACCGGGACCGGAGCAGGTCGTGCCGTTCCTGCACGGCGACGAGGGCGGCCCGCAGCACGTCGGTGTCGAGGGCCGGCTCGGCGAGCACGGCCGTCACCACGTTGCTGGTCGAGCTCTCGGGCGCGAGTCGGTACAGCGCCCACTGTGCGGCCTGACCGACGGACAGCTCCCGGGCGTCCCCGTCGCCGGCGTTCACTTGGCGCCGAGCACGAAGTCGGTCAGGTCCCGGACGCGGACGAAGTTGCCGACCTCCTCGTCCGGCACCTCGATGTCGAAGTGCACCTCGGCGGCGCCGAGCAGGTCGACCAGCTTGAGCGAGTCGAGGCCCAGGTCCACGAAGGTGTCGTCGGCGGAGATCGGCCGGTCCGGCTCCTCGGTCATCAGCTTGCGGGTCAGCTGCTCGACGTCGGCGGCCACCTGGTCAACGGTCATGTCAGTGTCCTTTCGGGAGGGTGTTCAGGGCATCCGGACGATCTGGCCGGCGTAGGCGAGGCCGGCGCCGAAGCCGAGCAGCAGCGCCTTGTCGCCGGGCTTTGTCCGGCCGCTCTCGTGCAGCCGGCTCAGGGCGAGCGGCACCGAGGCCGCCGAGGTGTTCCCGGTGTCGATGACGTCCCGGGCGACCTTCTCCTCCGGGATCTCCAGGATCTCGGCGAGCTGCTCGATGATCCGCAGGTTCGCCTGGTGCGGCACGAACCAGTCGATCTCCGACAGGTCGATCCCGGCGCGGGCGCAGGCCTCCCGCGCGACCGGGGGGATGTTCTTGGTGGACCACCGGTAGACCAGCGGCCCGTTCATCGAGGCGTACTCCTTGCCGTCCTTGGCCCACTTCGTGCCGAGGATCGGGGCCCGGCGGCCGTCGCTGCCCCACACCACGGGGCCGATGCCCTCGGTCCCGGAGCGGGAGATCACCGCGGCGCCCGCGCCGTCACCGAAGATGACGTACGTCGCCGGGTCCTCGGGGTCGATGAACTCGGTGAGGTGCTCGGCGCCGACGACCAGCACGTTGCGCGCCTCGCCGAGGCGCACGGCGTTGGACGCCACCGACACCGAGTACGCGAAGCCCGCGCAGGCGGCGTTCAGGTCGAACGCGCCGGTGGCCGGGATGCCGATGCGGTGCGCGACCTCCGGCGCACCGCCCGGGATCCGGTCCCGCTTGGTGGCGGTCGCCAGGATGAGCAGGTCGACCTCGGAGGGGTCGACGTTCGCCATCGCCAGCGCCTTCGCGCCGGCCTCGGCCGACATCATCGGCACGGTCTCCCCCGGGCCGGCACTGTGCCGGGTCTTGATCCCGGTACGCTCCTCGATCCACTCCGTGGTCACGTCCGTACGCAGTGCGATGTCCGGGTTGGTGACCACGCGGGTGGGCCGATAGGCACCGAGCCCGGTGATCGCCGAACCGAAGATGCCCGACATCGTTCTCCCTTCGTCAACCCGGCCGGCAGCCGCGTCGAGGACTGCCGGGAGAAAGGTCGGGCAGCCGCCTCATAGCTTCTCTACATATCGACGCGGCATAGGAATGCCATAGCCGGCGGAGGAATCCTGCGTCGGGCGCGGACCGCCGAGGCCCGAAGACCGGATCGGGAAGGTCCAGGATGCGAGACTTCACTGACAGGGTGGCCGTGGTCACCGGCGCCGGCTCCGGCATCGGGCGCGCGCTCGCCGTCGAGCTGGCCGCCCGGGGCGCCCGGCTCGCCGTCTCCGACGTGGACGACGAGGGGCTTCGCGAGACCGTACGCCGCTGCGCGGGCCCCGGGGGCCAGGTGCTGGGTTACCGGCTGGACGTGACGGACCGGGCCGCGGTGCTGGCGCACGCCGGGCGGGTCGAGGCCGACTTCGGCCGCGCCGACCTGGTCGTCAACAACGCCGGGGTGACCCTGCTCGCCTCGGTCAGCGACGGGGCCTGGGAGGACCTCGAGTGGGTGATGGACGTCGACTTCTGGGGGGTCGTGCACGGTACCCGGGCGTTCCTGCCGCTGCTGACCGCCTCGCGTGGCCGTCTGGTCAACGTCTCCAGTGTGCTGGGCCTGGCCGGCGCGCCGATGCAGAGCGGGTACAACGCCGCCAAGTTCGCCGTCCGGGGCTTCACGGAGGCGGTGGCGCGGGAACTGCGGGCCGACGGGGTGCCGGTCGGGGTGAGCTGCGTGTACCCGGGCCGGATCAGGACGAACATCATGCGCAACGCCCGCAACGACGGGCTGCGCGACTACCAGGCGGTCCGGGAGCACTTCGAGCGTTCGGTGGCGGTCACGGCGGAGCACGCCGCCCGCGCCATCCTGCGCGGGGTGGCCCGCGACCGGGCCAGGATCCTGATCGGAGCGGACGCCTACCGCACCGACATCCTGACCCGGCTGCTCGGCCCCTGGTACCCGAGGATCACCCGCGACGGCCGGCGGCCGGTCACATCGCGAGGCCGCCGTCCACGGTGATCACCTGGCCGGTCAGGTACGACGCGCGCGAGGAGAGCAGGAACGAGACCACCTCGGCGATCTCCTCGCTGCGCCCGAGCCGGCCCAGGGCCACCCGGTCCCGGGCCACGGTCTCCAGCTCGCCGGAGAGCGCGGCGATCATGTCGGTGTCGATGTAGCCCGGGGCGACCACGTTGGCCCGGATGTTGTACCGGCCGACCTCCTTGGCCAGCGCCTTCGTGAACCCGATGACCCCGGCCTTGGACGCGGAGTAGTTGGTCTGCATCGCGTTGCCGGCCACCCCCGACACCGAGGAGACCGTGACGATCGACCCGGCGCGCCGGCGCATCATCCGGCGGACCACGGCGCGGCAGAGGTGGTACGTGCCGTCCAGGTTCACCTCCATGACCGCGCGCCAGTCGGCGTCGGCCATCAGGGCCAGCGGCCTGTCGCGGATGATGCCGGCGACGCTGACCACCGCGTCGGCCTCGCCCAGCTCCCGTTCCGTGGTCGACACGAAGTCCCGGACCGCCGCGGCGTCGGCGACGTCGACCATCATGGCCAGCACGCGCCCGCCGTCGCGGGTCGCCTCGGCGACGACCTCGTCGGCGGCGTCCTTGCTGGACTGGTAGCACATGGCGACGTCGTAGCCGTCGCGGACGAGTTGGTGCACCACGGCCCGGCCGATGCCCCGCGAGCCGCCGGTGACCAGGGCGACGGGCCGCCCGCCGGCACTCACCGGGCCGCCCCGGTGCCCGCCGCCGCCGGGGCGCCCGTGGCCGCCCGCGGATCGGGGCCGGCCTGCGGGTCGTCCGGCGCCGCCGGCCGCGCGTCCCGGGTCGCCGCCAGGGACGCCCGCAGCGAGTCGACCGAGCGCATCGCCCCGACCAGCCGTCCGACCCGCAGCACCACGGTGTCGCCGACCACGCTGTCGCCGGTGACGAAGGCGGTGTCGGCGACCAGCCGGGTCATGGTGACCCGGTGCTGCACGGTCTCACCGGGCAGCACCGGGCGGCCGAAGCGGATGTGTTCGAAGACGCCGGCCACCGGCACGCCGTCGGTCAGCACGTCCGGCATCGGCCGGTCGTGTCGGATCAGCACCAGCGCTGCCTGCCCCCACGACTCCAGCAGCAGCGACATCGGCAGCGGACGGTCGCCGGTGACGGTGAGCGAGCCCACCAGCCGTCGCCGGGGCACCAGCTCGGTGACCCGGTCGACCAGCAGCATCGGTGGCCGGTGCGGGACGATCCGTTTGATCTCCTCGATCCCCATCATGGCGGTCACTCCTCGCTCGCGTAGCGCAGCAGCACCTCGGCGACGGGCACGGCGGCGACGGCGACCTCGCCCCGCCACAGTTCGCCGTCGCGGTGGATCGTGACGACGAGTTCGTCGTCGCCGCGGAAGGGCAGCAGGAAACGGCAGCTGACGATCTCGGTCAGCACCAGCTCGGGGGCCACGGCGCGCACCGCCCGGTGGACGAACTCGAAGATGTGCACCCCGGGCAGCAGCGGAAAGCCCGGGTAGTGGCCGGCGAAGACCGGATCGTCGAGGTCGGGTCGGATCCGGGCCACGATCGTGTCGGGGGCGACGCGCTCCACGTCGACGGGGACGGCCGTTGCGCAGTCCCTCGTTGTCACGCTTTTCACCCCGTGACCGTGCGGCCGCCGGCTATATCTTCTCTACACCGCCGCCGGCTCAGCTTCCCACCGCGCTCAGCGCCCCGGCGCCGGCCACCAGCACCCGGTCGGCCTGGTCGGCCTTCTCCCGGGCGAAGACGCGCACGAGGTCGTGGAAGCGGAACCGCTGCCGTCGGCCGCCGTCGGACTCGACGATCTCCAGCAGCCGGGCGTCGACCAGGTGCTCCCCCACCTCCTCGCCGGCGTGCCGGGACACCCCCAGCACCTCCGCCGTGCACCAGCTCGGAAAGGCCGGCGTGCGCAGCAGCGCCAGCCGGCGCAGGGCGAGCTGGCCCAGGTCGGCGAGCTGGTGGTAGCTGCTGTCCAGCCGTTCCCGGACGTCCATCGAGCCCAGCCGGAGCTCGTCCAGCCGGTACCGCTCGTCGGCGAGCCGGTCCGCCAGGTACCCGAGCGACCAGTGCGGGCGCGCCAGCAGTCGCGATCCGGCGACCCGGACGCCGAGCGAGAGCCGACCGCACAGCTCGACGATCCGCTCGGCCGCGTCGGCCTCCTCGGCGATCCGCTGCGCCCCGATGATCCGCCCGAGCAGCGCGAGCGCCTGCCGCCGGTCCAGGGTGCCGACCTCGATCGACGTGGCGCCGGCCAGCTCGGGCATCCGCAGCCGGCTGGTGACGATGACCTGGCAGCCGGGGTCGCCGGGCAGCAGCGGGCACACCTGCGCGTAGTCCGCCGTGCCGTCGAGCATGACCAGCAGCCGCCGGCCGGCGAGCTGGCTGCGGTAGAGCCGGACCCGCTCGTCGAGGCCCTTCGGGATCGCCGCCTCGGCGTGGCCGAGGCTGCGCAGGAACCAGCCGAGCACGTCGTACGGCTCGACGGCGTTGCCGCTCGCGCGGCCGAGGTCGGCGTAGAGCTGGCCGTCGGGGAAGGCACCGCGGGTGAGGTGGGCCGCGTGCAGGGCCAGCGTGCTCTTGCCGACGCCGGCCATCCCGGTGACCACGGCGACCGGCGGGCGGGCCGTCGGCTCGGCCGTCAGCACCCGCAGCAGCCCGCTCAGCTCCTCCTCCCGGCCGGCGAAGTCAGCGACGCCGGGCGGCAGCATCGCGGGCCGTACGCCGTGCCAGCTCGGCTCCGCGACGACCGCCGGGGCCGGGGGGCCGGCGAGGATCGACCGGTACGCCTCGGTGAGCAGCGGCCCCGGGTCCACGCCCAGCTCGTCGGCCAGCACCCGGCGGCCCTCGTGGTAGACGGCCAGCGCGTCGGCCTGCCGGTCGCAGTGCAGCAGGGCGGTCATCAGGTGGCCCCGCAGTCCCTCGTGCAGCGGGTGCTCGGCGACGAGCTGGGTGATCTCGGGTACCAGCCGCACGTGCCGGCCCAGCCGCAGGTCGGCCTCGATCCGGCTCTCCAGGACCGCCATCCGCAGCTCCGCCATCCGGTGTGTCTCGGCCGCCGCGAGGTGCTCGGTCACGTTGGACAGCGCGGGGCCGCGCCACAGCGACAGGGCGGCGTGCAGCCGCTCGGCGGCCTCGGCGTACCGGCCGTCGCGCAGGGCCTCGCGCCCGGTTTCGGCGAGGCGCTCGAACTCGTCGAGGTCGAGCTGGGCGGCGCCGATGCGGATCTGGTATCCCGACCACTGCCGGGCGATGTCCACCTCGGCGCCGAGATACTTGCGCAGCCGCGAGACGTAGTTGTAGAGCTGGGCGGCGAAGGTGGCCGGCGGCCGCTCCCCCCAGAGCAGCTCGCACAGCCGGGTGTCCGGCACGGTACGCCCCTCGGCGAGCAGCAGCGCCGCGAGCACGGTCCGCTGCTTCGCGCCGTCCAGCGCCACTTCGGCGTCACCCCTCCAGGCCCCCACCGGCCCCAGTACCCGAAACTCCATCCCTGGCTCCGTTCATCGCGCCGCCCCGGGTAGACAGTCGTCCGAAGACTCATCGGCACCGGCACCATCCACATGCGTGGGCGGCACCCAATTTCCCGCCGATGTCACGCTGACCGTTCAATTGATCACTGATCGTGACTAGGATGGGGCTGTCGCGCCCGGGGTGAGGATCACCGGCCGGCGCGGCCCGTGAGGCCGTCCCTGGGCCCGGCGGGTTCGCACCCACCGCCGCGGCCAGCACCGGAGCATGAATGTGGGTAGTTTCCACGCATGAACTCCGCGCCCCGCTCTGGCACCTTGCAACGGTGACCTCGACTCCCCCGGCCGGCGCCACCGAGCACGCCTTTTCCGGCGTACGGCTGGCCCCGCACTGGTGGGCGCCGGGGCTCGCGCTGCACGAACGCGTGCCCGGCCGGGCCGTCGGCGCACCGGGCCGGCCGCCCGCCGACGCACCGACGGACGCGGACGGCACGACGGGCGGGCCCGGCGGCGACGCGGCACGCGCCACGACCGGCGGACCCGGCAGCGACGGCCCACACGGCGCGGGTGGCCCGGCTGCCGCCGATGATGCCAGCGGCCCGGACGTCGAGCGGAGGCTGGCCCGGTGGCGGGCCGGGCACGGGCCGGGCCTGGCGGCGCGGCTGGCCGAGGTGGGCCTGGACGAGTCGGGGCTGCGCGGGCTGCTGGCCGAGGACCCGGCCGCGCTCGCCGCCAGGACGACCCGCCCGCCGTGGGCGCAGACCGTCGAGGCGGCGTTGGCCACCGCGGCGGCGCCCCGGCCGCAGGCCGACCCGGCGGACTGGCGGGCCGCCCTCGCCGCGCCCCTGCGACCGTTCGTCGACGTCACCGCCGACCGGTTCCGCGCCGGCGCCGGCCGGATCGCGACGCGGCAGACGGTCGACCTGACCACCCTCACCGACCGGTTCGCCGCCACGCTGGAAGACCGCCTGCTCGCCGTCGCGGCCCGCACGCTGGTCTCGGAGCTGCACCGGCGCCGCGCGGCCGGCCTGCTCGCCGGCGCCGACGGCCGGGCCCGCTTCGCCGACTTCGTGGCGCAGCTCCGCGACCCCGCCGGGCTGGCCGAGCTGGTCGAGCGCCGTCCCGTGCTCGCCCGTCTGCTGGCGCAGGCCGCCACCACGGCCGCCCGGACCGGGCTGGAGCTGCTGACCCGCTTCCTCGCCGACCGCGACGAGTTGGTGGCGGCCCTGCTCGGCGGCGCCGACCCCGGCCCGCTGGTCGCGTTCCGCAGCAACCTGGGCGACGCGCACACCGGCGGCCGGACGACCACGGTGCTGTGCTTCGCCGACGGCCGGAGTGTCGTCTACAAGCCGCGCGAGCTGGCCTCCCAGGTCCGCTTCACCGCATTCGTCGACTGGCTGGAGCGGCGGGCGCCGGGGCTCGGGCTGCGCGGGGTCGCCGCCCTGACCCGCCCCGGCTACGGCTGGTCGGCGTACGTCGACGCGACGGCACTGAGCCGCCCCGAGCAGGCGGACGACTTCTACCGCCGGCAGGGCGCCCTGGTCGCGCTGCTGCACGCCCTGCACGCCACGGACATGCACTACGAGAACCTGATCGCCGCCGGTGACACCCCGGTCGTCGTGGACACCGAGACGCTCTTCCACCCCCCGCTGGGCGAGGCGGCGGGCACCGGTGACCCGGCCGCCGACCTGCTGGCCGCCTCGGTGCACCGGACCGGCCTGATACCGGTGATCGTCGTTGGCGACCAGGGGGCGATGGACCTCTCCGGCGTCGGCGGCGACCACGGCGCGACCGCCCCCGTCAGCGCCCTCGACTGGGCCGACCCGGGCACCGACCGGATGCGGCTGACCCGCCGGGCCGTCGACTTCGTCGGCGGGCGCAACCGGCCCCGCGTCGGCGACGCCGTGGTCGACCCCGGTGCCCACGAGCCGGCCCTGCGGGCGGGGTTCCGGCTGGCGTACGACACGATCCGGGCCCACCGGCGCGAGTTCACCGAGCTGGTCAGCTCCTGCGCCGAGGTCCCGGTACGGCTGGTGGCCCGCCCCACCTCGGCGTACCACGGTCTGCTCACCGAGACCACGCACCCGGACGTGCTCGGCGACGCGCTGGAGCGCGACCGCGCGTTCGGCGTCCTCTGGTCCAGCGCCGCCGGGCACCCGTTCCTCGCCCAGTTCCCGCGGCACGAGGTCGCCGCGCTGTGGGCGGGCGACGTACCGCTGTTCGAGGGCACGCCGGGCAGCCGGACGGTCCGGGTGGCCGGGGGCGGCGAGCCGCTGCCCGTACCGCTGGCCCGCCGCGGGCTCGACACCGCGCTGAACAAGATCGCCGCGCTGGGCGAGGCCGACCGGCGGCAGCAGGAGTGGATCGTCGCGGCGACGCTGGCGACCCGTCGTCCCGCCGGGGACCGGCACGCCGCCACGCCGACGTCCCGGCCGGTCGCGGGCGCCGCCGCCTCGCCGGAGCGCCTGCTCGCCGCCGCGTGCGCGCTGGCCGACGAGATCCAGGCCCGCGGCGTCACCGGTGCCGGCCGAGTCAACTGGCTCGGCCTGGAGCTGGTCGACGACCGGCAGTGGCTCGTCCTGCCGATGGGGGCCGGGCTCGCCACCGGCCACCTGGGGGTCGCGCTCTTCCTCGGCCAGCTCGCCGAGGTGACCGGCAACGCCCGCTACGCCGAGCTGGCCCGCCGGGCCGTCGGCGGGGTGCCGGGGCTGTTCCGCCTGCTCGGCGCGCGCCCGGACCTGGTGGCCGCCATCGGCCCCGGCGGGCTGTACGGCCTCGGCGGCATCGCGTACGGGCTCGCCCGGCTGTCCACCCTGCTGGCCGACCCCGGGATCGCCGGGCAGGCCCGCGCGGCGGTGGACCTGGCCGCCGCCGCCAGCGTGGGATCGTCGGCTCTCGCGTGGGCCGACGGTGGCGCGGGCTGCCTCGCCGCCATGCACGCGGTGCACGCCGAGCTGGACCACGCGCCGGCGGCGTCGCTCGCCCGCGACTGGGCCGACCGGCTCGTCGACGCGGTCGAGCGCGACGAGCTGCCGGCGGAGGCCGGCTTCGCCGGCGGGCTGGCCGGCATCGGCTGGGCGCTGGGCCGCTACGCCCGCACCGGCGGCGCCCGGTACGCGCGGGCCGGCCGGCGCGCGCTGCGGGGGGCCGGCACCCCTGGCGGAGGCGGTCCGGCGGGGTACGGCTGGTGTCGTGGCGCGGCCGGCCTGGCCCTCGCCCACCACGCCCTCGCCCCCGACACGGGCCCGCTCGACGCCGACGCGCTGCGCCTGCTCACCGACCGGCCGCTGCTCGACGACCTCAGCCTCTGCCACGGCGAGCTGGGCGTCGCCGAGGCGACGGGCGTCCTCGACGGCGAGGGGTCGGCGACGCGCCGACTCGCCGGTCGGGTCCTCGCCGCCGTCGACCGCCACGGGGCTCGCTGCGGTACGCCGGGCAACGTGCCCACCCCCGGTCTGGTCGATGGCCTCGCCGGCATCGGGTACGGGCTGCTGCGGCTCTGCCGGGCCGGGCCGGTGCCGTCGGTGCTGCTGCTGGAACCGACCCCTGAACCGCGTTCCTCGGGTTGAGGACCGCCCGGCGAGCGACGACGATCTCGAGTGGAGCGGCAAGCTCCGGAAGCACCCTACGAAGCACTCCAGGAGGAATGACAGTTGTCCGAGAACCAGCTCCCCTCGTACCGTGCCGACGAGATCGACCCCGCGGCGCCGATCGACGACCCGGCCGGAGCGATGTGGTTGCAGCCCGTCGTGACGTTCGGTATCCGCGCGGCGGCCCTCGCCAGCCTGGTCGTACCCGTGGGCATGGTGATCGGCGGTCTCGTCGGTGACGGCGGCGCCGCGGCTGCGGACGCCGCGCCCCTGACGACCTGCTGCCCCGAGCGCCCGCTGTGATCGGATAGCCGCCCGGGGCCGGCGTCGTCGGCACCGCGTTGGGCCGTGGCCTGCCTCCTCGGATAGCGTGCGCAGTGTGTACCGCGCCTCGAAGTTCATCGGTAGGGACGTCGAGCTCAACGCGGTGCGCAAAAGCCTCGAATCGGCGCGGGCGGGCCGTGGCGGCGCGGTGTTCGTGGTCGGCGAGAGCGGCGTCGGCAAGTCCCGCCTCGCGTCAAGGGTCGCCGAACTGGCCACCGCGTCGGGCATGCGGGTGATGCGCGGCCGGGGCAGCACGATCGGCACAGCGGTGCCGCTGCGGCCCCTGACCGAGGCGGTGCTGTCGCTGCTGCGCTCCGGGCCGGTCGACCCCGGCGCGCTCGGCCCGTACGGCCCGATCCTCGGCCGGCTCGTGCCCGACTGGGGGCGGCCGCCGGCCGATCAGGAGAACGCGTCCCTGGTGATCCTCGCCGAGGCCGTCCTCCGGCTGACCGGGGTGGCCGGCGCGGGGCGGGGTTGCCTGATGCTGCTGGACGACCTCCAGGACGCCGACACGGAGACGTTGACGGTGCTGGAGTACCTCATCGACAACCTCGCCCTGCAACCGACCCTGCTGCTGGGCGCCATCCGGGCCGAGCCCTGCGCGGCGTCGACCATCGCCCGGTCGGCCGCCCAGCGCGGTCAGTGCACGCTCATCGAGCTGGGCCGGCTCGACGACGACGAGCTGCGGCAGATGGTCGGCGCGTGCCTCGACGCCGACCCGCAGCGCGTGCCGGCGGCCGCACACGCCCTCGTCTCGACGGGCAGTGCCGGCAACCCCTTCCTGATCGAGGAACTCGTCGCCGGCATGGTCGACGGCGACCTGCTGGTCGGGGGCTCCGAGGGCTGGCGGATGTCCGAGGAACTGCCGGCCGGCCTGCCGAGCACCCTGGCGAAGGGCATGGCGCAGGGGGTCGAGCAGCTCGACCCCCGGGCCCGGGAGCTGCTCTCGATGGGCGCGCTGCTGGGTCAGCGTTTCCCGCTGGCCGTGGTGCAGGCGGCCACCGGGCTGAGCGACCGGGGCGTGCTGGAGCACCTGTGCGGTGACGTCGCGGCGCGGCTGGTCACGGTCGACGACCAGCTCACCGACTGGTACGCCTTCCGGCACCGGCTCACCCGGGAGGCGCTGCTCACCCTCCTCGGTCCCGGCGACCGGGCCCGGCTCGCCCAGCGGATGGCCGACGCGGTGGAGGCGGTCTTCCCCGGGCTGCCCGGCGAGTGGTGCCAGGTGTCGGCCACCCTGCACCTGGAGGCCGACAACCCGGAGACGGCCGGCCGGCTGTTCACCGAGGCGGGCCGGCGGGCGATCGCCCAGGGCGGCGCCACCACGGCGGTCGCCCTGCTGGACCGCGCGATCGGCCTGCTCGGCGAGAACCCCGTGGCGCGCGCCGCGGCCCTCGAAGCCCTGTTGCACGCCCTGGCGGAGGCGGGGCTGGTCGAGCGGGCGCTCGCCTCGGTCAGCACCCTCGACCAGATCGGTGGCGTCGACCCGCGCCGGCGGGCGCAGCTGCACACCCGGCTGGCCTGGGCGGCGACGGTCGCCGGCCGGTCGGCCGAGGGGCTGGCCCAGGTGGAGCAGGCGCGGGCCCTGCTCGGTCCGGACGCCGCCGCGGAGGACACCGCCCCGGTCGACGTGGTCGCCGCCCACCTGGTGCTGGACACCGCCGGCCAGGACCAGCTCGCCACCGCCGAGGCGCTGGCCCGGCGGGCCGCCACCGTCGCCGAGACCGTCCCGCTGCCCGTGGTGGCCTGCCAGGCCTGGCAGCTGCTCGGCGCGTTGACCCGGCACCGCGACCCGGCGGAGGCGACCCGGTGCCTGGAACGGGCCCTGGCGATCGCCGCGCAGCACCGGCTGCCGATCTGGGAGATCCACGCGCTGATCCGTCTCGGCAACGACGACGCGCTGCGCGACGCGCGCCTGGACCGCCTCGAACAGGCCCGGGAACGGGCCTCTCAGGCCGGCGCGGTGACCGCCCGCCACCAGGCGGAGGCGAGCCTCGCCCTGCACGCGGTGCTGCGGGGCGACTTCGACACGGCGGCCACCCTCGTCCAGCAGGTGCTGGCCGCCACCACCCGGCTGAAGCTGTTGGAGACGACCCAGTACGTGCTGCTGGTCAGCGCCGTGCTGGCCGCACACCGGGGGCGGCGCCGGGAGATGGAGCACGCGCTGGCTGAGTTCCGCCGGTGGGGCGGCGACCAGGCCCTGCACGCCACCCGCGTACACGGTCTGGCCCGGGCCTTCTGCGCGCTGCTGGAGGAGGACCGGCCCCGCGCGTTCGACGAGCTGGCCCGCGCGTTCGACGCCGAGGCGCAGAGCCCGACGGTCTTCCACCTCTCCGGCCGGCACGGCCTGCACCTGCTGCTCCAGGTCATGTCGGGCGAGGCCGGCTGGCCGGCCTACGAGGCGGTGCAGGGCGACTCGGCGAGCAGGCTGCGCTGGGACCTGCAGTTCGCGCTCTTCGCGAAGGCGGTGCTGCTCGGCCGCTCCGGTCGAGCGGAGGCGGCGGCGCAGGCGGCAGCCGAGGCGATGCGGGCCGGGGCGCCGTACGCGATGGGTCGGCACCTCGCCCTGCGGCTGGTCTGCGAGGCCGCCCTCGCCGACGGCTGGGGAACGCCCGTGCAGTGGCTGCGCGCTGCCGAGGAGCACTTCCACTCGAGCGACGTGCCGGCGGTGGCCAGCGCCTGCCGGGCCCTGCTGCGCCGGGCGGGCGTACGGCTGACGCAGCGCCGCTCCGGCGCGGGCGACATCCCCGCCGAGCTGCGGTCGGTGGGCGTGACGGTGCGGGAGTACGAGGTGCTGCGGCTGCTGGTCGGGCGGCTGAGCAACCGGGAGATCGCCGCCCGGCTGCACCTGTCCCCGCGCACGGTGGAGCGGCACGTGTCCAGCCTGTTGGGCAAGACGGGCCTGCCGAACCGGATCGCGCTCAGCGAGTTCGCCGCCGAGGTGGAGAGCGCCTGACCGGCGGCGGCGCCCCGCCGGCCGCGCGGTCCCCCGTGGGGCGTCGCGCGCTGGCAGGATGACCGGATGGACCTCGACACCGGCGCCGGGCTGCTGCACCGGCTGACGTCCTACGAGGCGGGCCGCGAGTGGGACGTGCCCGTGGACGATCCCCGCGTACGCCACGACCTCGTCCCGAACGACCCCGCGACCCTGCCGCCGCCCATGAAGGGCTACCCGGACGGCCCCGCCGTCCTCGCCCTGCCCCGCGACCTGCCCGATCCCGGCGTCCCCGCGACCGCCGTGCTGGCCGGCGTCGCGTCCCCCGCCCGGCCCCTCGACGCCGCGCAGCTCGGCCGCGTCCTCTTCCTCGGCGCCGGCGTCGTGCGCACCGCCGAACGCAACGGCCGCCCCGTCCTCTACCGCGCCTCCGGCTCGGCGGGGGCGCGGTTCCCGCTGGAGGTCTACGCGAGCACCCGGGGCGTCGCGGGGGTGCCCGACGGCGTGCACTGGTACGACGCGCGGCGGCACGCGCTCGTCCGGGTGGCGCCCGCCGCGGCCGGGGCGGTCACGACGCTGGTGGTCACGGGCGTGCCCTGGCGCACGGGTTGGCGCTACGCCGAGCGCGGCTGGCGCCACCTCTACTGGGACGCCGGCACGCTGCTGTCCCAGCTGTCGGCGGCGGCCGCGAGCGCCGGCCTGGCGCCGCGGCTGCGGTCGCTGTTCCCGGACGCCACCGTGCGCGCGCTCGTCGGCGCGGACGGGGTGCACGAGTACCCGCTGGCTCTGCTGTCCTTCGGCGACGGCGAGCCGGCGATCGGGCCCACCGGGCCGGCGCTCTCCGGCGAGCTGCCCCCGGTCGAGCTGCCGCTGTGCACCGCCGCGCAGCGCGCGGGCGAGCGGGACGTGCTCGGCGCGCCCTGGCCGTCGGCGGAGCCACTGTCGACGTTCCCGCCGTCCGACCCGCTCGACGAGGTCGTCCGCCGGCGCGGCTCACAACGGCGGATGGACAGGTCCCGGACGCTGCCGCGCGCCCTGCTGGAATGGCCCCTGGCCGCGGCCCTGCGCGGCGTGCCGGTGCCGCACTGGGTCGCCGTGCACGGGGTCGACGGCGTGGCGCCCGGCCTCTACCGGTGGCCCGACCTGTCGGCGCCGCTGCGGGCCGGCGACCTGCGCGACGAGCTGCTGCGGGTCTGCCTGGACCAGGCGCTCGCCGGCGACGCGGCCTACGTCGTCGTGGCCGCGGCGCCGCTGTCGGCGCTCGACGACCGCGGCTACCGCGACGCCCAGCTGGCCGCCGGGCTCGTCGAGGGCCGGCTGCACCTCGCGGCGTACGCCCTCGGCGCGGGCGCCTCCGGCATGACCTTCCTCGACGCGGCGGTCCCGGATCTGCTGGCCGAGCCGGACGACCTCGCGGCCCTGCTCTTCACCTGCGTGGGCGTGCCGGAGTACCGCTCGCGGGCGGGCGGGCGGCCGGGCGCCCCCGTCGAGGTCCGGCCGGTCATGCCCCGCCTCGGCGGTTCGTGACGCCGGTCGCGCCGCGAGCGCGGCACCCCGCACGCCGCCGACCGAGGGGTCGCCCGCCCCATCGATGAAGGTTTCCGTCATCGCCGCCCGCGAGGGCGGAAGGGATTTACATCGACTCGCGTCGCGGTGTACGGTACCGCCACCCGTCGGCTTATATCGATGTCGACGAATATCGGGAGGGGTGCAGATGACTGCTCGACCCGTCGCGCGACGCAGGCGTGGGCTGCTCGGCGCCACGTTGGCCGCGACCCTGGTCCTGTCCGGCGGATCAGCCCTGGCCGCCGCGCCGGTGTCGGCCGCCCCGGAGGCGGGCCCACCGGCCGCCGCCCGGCTGGCCGCCGCCTTCGACACCGCCGCCGGCCGCTACGACGTCCCCCGCGACCTGCTCGTCGCCCTCGGCTACGCCGAGACCCGGCTGGACGGGCACGGCGGCGCCCCCAGCGCGGCGGGCGGCTACGGCATGATGCACCTGGTCAGCAACCCCAAGCTGCGCACCCTGGACGAGGCGGCGACGCTGACCGGGCTCAGCCGTGGCGCGCTGCGCGCCGACCCCGCCGCGAACATCACCGGGGCGGCTGCCGTCCTGCGCTCCTACGCCGACCGGGCCGGCCTGGACGCGGCCGAGCGCGACGACGTCGACGAGTGGTACGCCCCGGTCGCCCGCTACGGCGGGGCGGCCAGCCCGGCGCTCGCCCGGCTCTACGCGGACGCCGTCTACGACCTGCTCGGCACCGGCTTCGACACCGGTCCCGCCGGGGTGGGCAGCGTCCAGGGCCGCCCGGTGACGCCGGAACGGGACCTGCCGGGCGCCTCGGACGAGGTCGGCATCCTCAGCACCGACTACGGGCCGGCCGCCTGGGCACCGGCCAGCACCAGCAACTACACCGTGGCGAGCCGACCCACCAGCCACCCGGTCCGGTACATCGTCATCCACGTCACGCAGGGCAGCTACGCCGGCTCGATCAGCTGGTTCCAGAACCCGGCCGCCAAGGCCAGCGCGCACTACACGTTCCGCTCCTCCGACGGGGCCGTGACCCAGTCGGTGCGGGAGAAGGACATCGCCTGGCACGCCGGCAACTGGACCTACAACACCCAGTCCATCGGCATCGAGCACGAGGGGTACGTCGACAACGCGGCCTGGTTCACCGACGCGATGTACCGGGCGTCGGCGACGCTGACCCGCAGCCTCGCCAACAAGTACGGCATCCCGAAGGACCGGGCGCACATCATCGGTCACCACGAGGTCCCCGGCGCCACCCACACCGACCCGGGCCCCCACTGGAACTGGACCTACTACATGCAGCTGGTCAACCAGCAGAGCGGCGTCGGCTCCGGCACGGTGAACACCGAGGGGGTGAGCCTCAACGTGCGCTCCGGGCCCGGCACCGGCTACAGCGTCGTGGGTTCCGTCGCCGACGGCGCGGCCGTCAGCATCTACTGCCAGGCCGTCGGCACCACGGTGACCGGCCCCTACGGCACGACCAACGTCTGGGACCGGATCGGCACCAACCGGTACGTCTCTGACGCCTTCGTCCTGACCGGTCACGACGGCTTCATCCCCGGCGTGCCGCGCTGCTGACCGGTCACGACGGCTTCATCCCCGGCGTGCCGCGCTGCTGACCGCCACGGCCGATGCCGTCCGCCCCGCTGGCGGACGGCATCGACGCGTCACAGCCGCGCGACGACCAGCTCGTGGATGGCGGCGAGCAGGTCCTGATCGCGCTCCGCTTGCGCGGTCACGGTGACGGCGGCCCGGCGCGCGGGGCTGGCGACCACGTACTGGCCGTAGCGGCCGTCCAGCCGGTACGTGTCGGCCCGGTCGATCCACGCGCCGGGGCCGGCGTCCGGCACCGGTGGTTCCCGTCGTCGCGTCCCCGTTTCCCCCGCCCGGCTGGGGGTACGGGCCAAGACGCCTGCTCATCGCCACTTTCACGGAGGAACTCGTCAGATGGATGTCAGCAAGCCCGCCAAGGCGGTCAGGGACGTCGTGGGAACCGCAGCCGGGAAGGTGGCCGAGGCGCTGACCCCGGACGTGCCGGGCGCGCCGGGTAGCGCCCCGCCGACGGTCGAGGAGCCGACGACGCCACACGAGCCGTTGCCGCCCAAGACGGAACAGGGCGCGCCCGAGACCCGTACGCCGACGGGCGTACCGACCGGCGCGCCGACGACGGCGAACGGCCAGCAGGGCGCCTTCCTCACGACGGCGCAGGGCGCGCGGCTGCGCGACACGGACCACTCGCTGAAGGCCGGCCCACGCGGTCCGGTCCTGCTCCAGGACCACCACCTGCGCGAGAAGATCACCCACTTCGACCACGAGCGCATCCCCGAGCGCGTCGTGCACGCGCGTGGCGCCGGCGCGCACGGCGTCTTCGAGGCGTACGGCACGGCCGAGGGCGTGACGAAGGCCGGCTTCCTGGCCAAGGGCAGGACGACCACCGTCTTCGTCCGGTTCTCGACCGTCCTCGGCTCGCGCGGCTCGGCCGACACGGTCCGCGACACCCGTGGTTTCGCGACGAAGTTCTACACCGACGAGGGCACCTTCGACCTGGTCGCCAACAACATGCCGGTCTTCTTCATCCAGGACGCCATCAAGTTCCCGGACATCATCCACGCCGGCAAGCCGCACCCCGACCGGGAGATCCCGCAGGCCCAGAGCGCGCACGACACCTTCTGGGACTTCGTCTCCCTGCACACCGAGGCGCAGCACCACACCATGTGGAACATGTCCGACCGCGGCATCCCGCGCTCCTACCGGATGATGGAGGGCTTCGGCGTCCACACGTTCCGGCTGGTCAACGCCGCCGGCGAGACGGCGCTGGTCAAGTTCCACTGGAAGCCGAAGCTCGGCGTGCACTCCCTGACCTGGGAGGAGGCGCAGCTGCTCGGCGGTGTGGACCCGGACTTCCACCGTCGCGACCTCTACGACGCCATCGAGGCCGGCGCGTTCCCCGAGTGGGAGCTGGGCCTCCAGGTCTTTCCCGACACCCCCGAGGAGACCTTCGCCGGGATCGACCTGCTCGACCCGACGAAGATCGTGCCGGAGGAGCTGGCGCCGGTGCAGCCGGTCGGGAAGCTCACGCTCAACCGGACGCCGACGAACTTCTTCGCCGAGACCGAGCAGGTCGCCTTCCACGTCGGCCACCTGCCGCCGGGCATCGACGTCACGAACGACCCGCTGTTGCAGGGCCGGCTGTTCTCCTACGTCGACACGCAGCTCACCCGGCTGGGCGGGCCGAACTTCCCGCAGATCCCGATCAACCGCCCGCACGCCCCGGTCAACGACATGCTGCGCGACGGCTTCCACCAGCAGGCCGTGCACGCCGGGGTCGCGCCGTACCGGCCGAACTCGCTCGACGGCGGCAACCCCTTCCCCGCCGGGGACACCGACGGCGCGTTCGTCGACGTGCCGGTGCAGGTGACGCAGGCGCCCAAGGTACGCGCCAACCCGGTCTCGTTCGACGACCACTACAGCCAGGTCCGCCTGTTCTGGCTCAGCATGTCGCCGGTCGAGAAGGAGCACATCGTCCGCGCCTACACCTTCGAGCTGGGCAAGTGCTACCACCAGGCGATCCGGGAGCGCCAGCTCCAGTGTCTCGCCAACATCGACCCGGTGCTGTGCGCGGAGGTCGCCACCGGGCTGGGCCTGCCCGCACCGGAGCCGACCGTGCCGCTCACGGACGCCGCGCCCAGCCCCGCGCTGTCGCAGGTCGGCAGGCAGTGGCCGGCCGACGGTCGCACGGTGGGGATCGTCGTCGACCCCCGCGCCGGGCTCGACGACGTCGACGAGGTACGCCGGGCGGTCTTCGCCGCCGGCATGGTGCCGCTCCTCATCGCCCCGCACGGCGGCCTCGTGGGCGACCTGCCCGTGCAGCGCACCTTCGCCACCGGCCGCTCGGTCGAGTTCGACGTGCTCCTGCTGGCCGGGGCGCCGACGCCCGCACCGGACGCGTCGCCGGCGCGCGACGCCAAGGCGGGCGCGGCGGACTCCGCCACCGTGGACCCGCGGGTGCTGCTGCTGATCGACGAGTGCTGGCGGCACGCCAAGGCGATCGGCGCGTGGGGCGCCGGCGTCGACGTGCTGAGCCAGGCCGGGGTCGCCGGCACGCCGGGCGTCGTCGCGGGTGGCTCGGGGGCCGAGGTCTTCGCCGCCGTGCAGCGCCTGCTGGCCGCCCACCGGGTGTGGGAGAGGTTCCCCGCCTCGGTCGCCTGACGCGTGCGTACGTCGACGAGGGCCGTCCTCCGCAGCATCGGGGGACGGCCCTCGTCGGCGCTCTTGTGAGCCCGACGGACGCTCAGTCCCACCTGTCCTGGTTGAGGAAGCGGGCGAAGCCGCGCCACGAGTTGGGGCCCATCACCCCGTCGATCGGGCCGGTGTAGCCGTGGCCGGAGGCGAGGCGCTGCACGGCACGCCAGGTGTTCGGGCCGGGCTGGCCGTCGATCGGTCCGGTGTAGCCGTAGGCCCGCATGGCCCGCTGGAGGGCGGCATACGTGTTCGGCCCCGGCACGCCGTCGATCGGGCCGGTGTATCCGGCGGTGAGCCGCAGCCAGTTCTGCATGCGCTGGTAGAAGATGGTGCCGGGAATGCCGTCGTGCTCGGTGGAGGTCTTGGGCAGTCGCCCGGGCGCGGGCTGTTGCCCGAGGTAGGCCAACGGGTTGATGCGTACGCCGGCCGGATTGATCATGTGCCAGTGGACGTGCGGCCCGGTGGAGGATCCCGAGCCGGGCGCGCCGGCCGCGCCGCCGGAGAGACCGACGACGGTGCCGCTGGACACGGCCGCGCCGTTGCCGAGCAGGAACTGCGACAGGTGCATGTACTGGCTGCGGTACCCGTCGGCGTGGTGGATGGTGACGGTGTGCCCGCCCGTGCCGTTGTACGGGATGTTCTGCACGGTGCCCGCGCCGCAGGCGGGCAGGCGGGTGCCGACCGGCATGCCGAAGTCGACGCCGCCGAGCGAACCCCGGTTCAGGTGGTCCTGCCAGGTGCCGGTGACCGGGTACGCGGCGAACGGGTGGTAGATCGCGGGCGCGGCGGAGGCGCGGCCGGGAACGGCCAGACCGGCCAGGGCGCCCGCGCCGAGGGCGGCGGCGAGCAGCACCGCCCGGCGGTCGATGCCGGTGGCCGGCGGGCCGTCGCCACAGCAGGCGGGCGGGTCGAGCTGGTCCATCACGTGCTCCCTGCTGGTCGGGTGCGCCGGTCGAGGCAGTGACGATACATAGCCACGAATGGATCTGTCGACCGCCGGGCCCCGGCCGGGCACGAGGCCGGTCCACCCACCCGGCGCGCTCAGCCGCCCGGGCAGCGGCTGTCGCCGCCGCTGTGCTCCTGGCAGGTCGTCGGCGCCGGGACGGGCGTGGCCGGCGGCCTCAGCGTGCGCGCCGCGTCCGCCACCGCCGGCGTCAACGCCACCGTGATCACGACGGCCAGGAACGCGTAGACCAGTGCGGTGCGGCGGTACCGGCAGCCGAACGCCACCAGCGCGATGACGGCCGCTCCGCCCGCCGCCACCACCGCCAGCAGTACCAGCGCACGGGCGGAGCGACGCCCGATCTCCGCCGCCCGCGCGTCACCGTTCGAGTGGTGGTCGGCCCATCCCTCCATGCCGATGGTGAACAACCACCACAGCAACGCCAGGCAGGCCACCACCCAGAGCGCCGTCATGAGCACCAGGGCGTACCGGGGGCGGGCGGCGGATGTCGACGGGGTCATGGCGTACAGCCTGGCGCAGCCGGGGCTCCGGGACGTGAGCCCGCGTACTCATCGCACCCACCCACCCGGCCGCCCGAGGACCGGCGGCCCGCCGGTGCGGTCGCGGGAGGCGAGCGCACCGGCGGGGGTGGCCACGTCAGCGACGAGCCGGGCGGGGCGGCCCGCTCACCACCCTCGGCACTGGCCGGAGGCGGGGCCGCCGACCGTGTTGGCCACGCCGCCGTCCACCGGCGGCGGCTGGTTGCCCACGCACCGCAGCGGCCCGTCGATCCGGTTGCCGGAGAGCACGACCGGTGTGTCGCCGGTGCGGCTGTCGACCACGGCGACCGGGCCGGTCACCCGCGTCCCGGCGATCAGGACCCGGCCGGTGACGCCGGCGACCGAGAGCGGGCCGTCGATCCGGCTGCGCGTCAGCTCCACCACCGAGGCCCCGGTGGCGGTCACCGGCCCGACGACGCTGGCGTCGAGCGCGACCAGCCCCGCGCCCCTGCCGACGCTCACCGGTCCGGAGACCGCGGCGCCGGGCGCGAGGCAGGCCACCCCGGCGCCGACCAGCAGCGGCCCGCGGCGCTCGCCGCTGACCACCTGGGTGCAGGTCTGGTCGGTGACCTCGAGCGTCACCGGCAGCGTCACCAGGGGGGTGGTGGGGTCGTCGCTGGTCACGCAGAGCTGGGCCCGGTACGTGCCGGCGGCCAGCCCGGTGCTGTCCATCGAGATGGTCACCTCGCTGGATCTGCCGGCGCCGGTGCCGGCCGCCGTACGCGACGCCGTCAGCCACGGCACCTCGTCGGGCGTGACGCACGGCTGGAGGTCCGGCAGGCGTACGTGGGTGATGAAGCGGGCCGCCCCCTTGTCGTTCTCGACCTCGACCAGGCGGCCGGAGCGGTCGATCTCGTGGACCCCCTTGGAGCTGGTGGTGAGGATGTTGCCGTTGCCGAGGGGGTGTACGCCCTGGTACCCGGAGCCACCGGGCGGCGCGTAGACGCCGACCAGCTTGCCGGCGCGGTCCATCTCCCAGACCCCGGCGGTGGAGCCGCTGCCCCAGCTCGCCGCGAGCACGTTGCCGTTGGGCAGCTCCGCGAGCTGGCCGGGCCAGCTCAGTCCCTCGAAGAAGCGGGCGTTGGCGCGGGAGCCGTCCTTCGTGAAGCTGTGGATGGCGTCGCTGTCGCTGGCGGAGACGAGCATGTCGTCGCCGCGGAACAGGATCCCCCACGGCCCCTTGAGCCCGTCGGCGCCCGGGGCGACGAACGTGCCCAGATACTTGCCCTCGGCGTCGAACTCGACCACGGAGTGGGCGTTGGCCTGGCTCGCGACCGTCGCCAGGACGGTGCCGCGCGGCGACAGCGCGATGCCCCGGACGTTGGTCATGATCGCCGGGTCGCGTACGCCGGAGGCCGGCGCGAAGACCCGACGGAACCGGCCGTCCAGCCCGTACTCGGTGATGACGGAGTTGACCTGGTCGGACATGAGGAAGCCGCTGCCGTCCGGCTTGGCGATGACCTGGAACGGCGTGTACAGGCTGGTCGACGGGTCGAACGCGGTGTGCGGGACGAACTGCGGGTCGATCAGCTTGCCGGAGTGCGGGTCGAACGCCATCACCCCACGGGTGGCGCTGCCCGAGTTGGGCACCAGCAGGACGCCGTCGCGCAGGAGCCGGATCCGCTCGTCGCCCGGGCCGGCGTCCGGGTCGTCCAGCCGCCAGTCCAGCACGCCGTGCCCGGCGTTGCGTACCGCGAACTTCTGGCTGGTGACCAGCCCGGCCGGCTGCCGCGCGGAGAGCGACCTGGGTGCCACCTCGATCTTCGGCACCGGCACCACCGTCAGTTCCAGCGCGATCGTCGTCGTCGGCTGGTCCTGGTCGTTGCTGGCCAGGCACAGGTTGGCCCGGAACACGCCACCGTCGTCCAGGCCGGTCGAGTCGAGCGTGATCTGGATGTCCTGACTCTTGAACGCGCCAAGGATGCCCTGCGCCGGGGTCACCTTGACCCAGGTCGGCCAGGCGCAGTCGTCGCCGTCGCCGGTCGCCCGCCAGGTGAGCTCGGCGCCGCCGGCATTGCCCACCTTGACGGTGTGGCTCTCGTTCTGCGCGACGTCCATGCTGGAGCTCAGCTCGGTCTTGTCGACCGTCAGGTCCGGGGCCGCGGGAAGGACGGCGACCGGGAAGTGGGCCTGGGCGATCGGCTGCCCGTCCGGCGCGTGCCGGGCGTCGGTGGTCAGGTTGATCGCACCGAAGAGCCAGCTCTTGCGGGCGGTCCCGGTGACGTCCAGGGTGATGGTCAGCTCCTGGCTGGCGCCGGGCGCCAGGGTGAACTGCGTCGGCGCGACCGTGATCCGCGCCCCGGTCGGGGCTTGCGGCGTCACCTGGTAGGTCGCGGCCACCTTGGCCACGCTGGACACCGTCCGGGTGAAGGTGCAGACCTTGAGGCAGTGGTGCTCGACGACGGCCGGCAGGTTCAGCGTCTGCGGGTCGCCACCGGCGTCGGGGTTGGCCGCGACGAAGTTCGCGGCGGTCTCGTCGAGCACGATGCCGGTCCGGGCGGCCTGGGCCAGGTTGATCCGGCCGGAGCCGACGTCGAACGCGTCGGCCGGCGTGCGGCCGTCCTCCTTGACCACCCCGTCGCGGTCCGCGGTGACCGCCAGCGCGGACCGGATCCGCGTCGGCGACCAGTCGGGGTGCAGCGCCGCCAGCAGCGCGCCGGCGCCTGCGACGTGCGGCGACGACATGGACGTGCCCTGCATGAAGGCGTACGTGGCCGAGTTGTCCTTCGCCGCCATGGTGGCGGCGAGGATGTTGCGGCCCGGGGCGGCCACGGTGGGCGCGAGCATGTCGAACCTGCTGGGTCCGCGCGAGCTGAAGTCGGCCACGACGTCGGTCCAGTCACCGTTGCGCAGCACCTCGCTGCCGGGGTCGACGCGCACGGTGACGGGGCCGTCGGTGGCGGCCGCGTGGTCGCGCAACCGCTGTCCGTCGGCGAGGGAGACCATCACGGCGGGGATGGTGGTCCCGGCGAGCGCGCCCATCGTGATCGGCGGGCCGCTGTACTGGTTGTGCACGACCACGCCGGTCGCGCCGGCGGCGGTGGCGTTCTTGACCTTCACGGAGAAGTCGCAGCCGCCCCGGGGCAGCAGGGCGACCTTGCCGCTGAACGCCGCTGCCGGGAACGGAACGCAGGCCTGCACGTTGTTCGCGTCGACGGCGCCGGAGTACCGGATCTCACCCTCGATGGGCGGGTTCGGCGAGTTCTCCCCGATCACGGCGGCGATGCCGGTGAGCGCCGCCGGGACGGGGGTCGGGCCCGTCACGTCGAGCCGGTGGGCGATGACCCGCTCGTGGCTGACCGCGGCGACGGACATGTTCCACGGCGCGGTCTTCGCGACGGTGCTGGCGCCCGGGCCGCTGTTGCCGGCGGAGGCGGCGACGAAGATGCCGGCCGAGTACGCCTCCAGGAACGCCTGGTCGACGAGGTCCTTCCAGGGGTCGTCGCGACCGGAGATCGAGTAGTTGAGGACGTCCACGCCGTCGGCGATCGCCTGGTCCACGGCGGCGATCGTCGCCGAGGAGAGGCAGCCGATGACCATGCAGACCTTGTACGAGATGACGTTGGCCCGCGGCGCGACCCCGGAGACCGTGACCTTGTGCGTGCTCGTGCCGACGGTCATGGTCGCCTCGTGCCGGTTGCCGGCGGCGGTCGACGCGGTGTGGCTGCCGTGACCGTTGTCGTCCCGGGCGTCGGCGCCGACCATCGACCAGGCGCCGATCAGCTTGTCGTTGCAGATCGCCTTGTGCTGGGCGTGGGTCGGGGCACAGACGCCGACGTACTTGCCCGCACCGTACGGGTTGGTGTGCCGGTAGCCGTCGCCGTCCACCGCCGCGAACGACGGGTGGTCGGGGTTGATGCCGGAGTCCAGGATGCCGACGACGGCACCCTCGCCACGGGTGCCGACGTTCTCCGCCGTCCTGCCCTCCCACACCGCGGGCGACTGGATCAGCGCGTTGCTGGTGTCGGTCGTCAGCTCCAGGACCTCGTCAGGTACGACGGCGCTGACCCCCGGCAGGCCGGACAGGTGCGCCGCCTCGTCCGCGCTGACCTCGACCGCCAGGCCGTTGACCACGTTGCGGTAGGTGTGGGCGACCCGTACGGAGCGGCCCAGGATCGCCTCCATCTCGTCCACCAGCGTGTCCTGCTGCCGCGCCAACTCCTGCGCGTAGGAGGTGCTCGCCGCGGACCGGGTGTCGATCCTGCCGGTGGCTGCCGGCCTCGCCCGCGAGGCGGCCACCACCGACGGCTTGTCCATCTTCACCAGCCAGAGCCCGCTCTTGGGCTGCGCCTTGCTCGACGCCGGGCGGGCTGACCCCTCGGCTGTCGTGTCGCCCGCTGGCAGCGGTGCCGCCACGACCGGGGCGGGGGCCACGGCGAGCAGCATGGTGCCCGCCGCCACCGCCGCGACCAGCCGGACCGGCGTCCGCCAGCGGGAGGGGAACGTTCTTCGACCGGAAGACGGTGCCACGGTGAGCTCCTAAGTCACGTCGGCGGCGCGATGGGTGTTGTCTCGCTGCCTGGCCAAGAGCCGGGGAGGTGCTCGCTGCGGCTGGGTGCGATCGGGTGAAAACCTAGGTGATCACGGGGACCAAGGCAATGGCGCACGTCCATGCGTGGATCCCGCCGGCGTCGCCGGCCCGGCCCGGTGGCGGGGCGGGGTGGTCGAGGATCCTCACCGGCGGGTCAGGCCAGCCAACCAGCGTTCCAGCTCCGCCGGGGAGCGGAACAGCAGCACCGGCGGGCCGGCGGGATCGGCCTGCCAGGCGCGCATCCGCCGCCGGGCCCGGCGGAAGGCGGTCGCGTGCCACAGCAGGATGGAGTCCCGGGACAACACGCTGCGAAGCGACTCGCGGTTGCCGTTGCAGATCTCCTCGCCGCTCAGCAGCCGGTGCACGGTGCGCCGCAGCAGCCGCCAGAAGGAGAGCCAGCGCGGATAGTCCAGGCCGACGACGAGGTCGGTGCGCGCCAGCACCACGTCCCGCCAGCCGTGGTACGCGCCATCGAGGATCCAGCGGTCGCGTCGGCAGACCGCCTCGATCCGGCGGCGCTGCTCGGCGACCGGCACCTCGACCCAGCCGGGCTGCCACAGCAGGTCGTCGACCGGGTACCACGGCAGCCCGAGCCGCTCGGCCAGCCGCGCCGCCAGGGTGGACTTGCCGGCGCCGTACACCCCGTAGACGAGGACGCGGGCCGGTGCGGTCATCGCGGCAGCGTACGCCGCCGTCGGCCGGCCGGTGCCGGGCGGTGGGGGCGCCCGTCGCGGCCCGCGCGGTCACGGCGGCGGCCCGGGTCGCGTCGCACCGGCGGGCCGTGCCGGGCGTGGTGCCCCCGGGTCATACACTCACCCCCTGGTCAGGCGCCCGGACGTTGCTCGCGTCCGGGGTCGGCGACGCACCGGTGCCGCGCGGACGGCGGCCGGTGACGACACACGACGCGGCGCCCGGTCCGGCAGGAGCGGGACACCGGTTCGCGTAACCGCCGCTGCCGGGCGGGGCGGGCCCGCACCGAGGGGACTACTGGTGAGGCGACGAGGCAACGGGACCCGGAGGCTACGGGTCGCGGCGGGGGCGGTCGTCGTCCTGGCCGCCACGACGGCCCCCGGCCCGGCCGTGGCCAATCCGACGCCGGCGCCGGCACCCGCGACGCCGGTGTGCGAGGTGCGCGGCGGCCGGCTGAGCGAGATCTCCGGGATGGTCGCCACGGACGGCGGGTTCGTCATGGTCAACGACGGCGCGGACGACGAGGCCCGCCGCCGGATCTTCTTCCTGGACGAGCGGTGCTCCGTCGTACGGAGCGTGTCCTATCCGTCGCGTCCGCGCGACACGGAGGACCTGGCCGTCGGAGCGGACGGCACGGTCTGGGTGGCGGACACCGGCGACAACGACCGCTCCCGGCAGACGATCGCGGTGTGGAAGCTGCCGCCGGGTGCCGACCGACCGGTGCTGTACCGCATGGCGTACCCGGACGGCCCGCACGACGCCGAGGCCCTGCTGGTGACCGCCGACGACCGGCCGCTGGTCGTGACCAAGTACTCGGCCACGCTGTACGCCCCGAGCGCCCCCCTGCGCCCGGGCACGACGGCGAGGCTGGAGAAGGTGGGGCAGGCCCGGCTGCCGGCCTCCACGACGAGCAACCCGTTCGGGGCGCTCGGCCGCACGGCGGTCACCGGTGCCGCCACCGCGCCGGACGGACGCCGGGTGGTCCTGCGCACGTACGCCGACGCGTACGAGTTCGACGTCAGCGACGGCGACGTGGTCTCGGCGTTGACCGGCGGAACGCCACGGGTCGTCGCGCTGCCGGACGAGCCGCAGGGCGAGTCGGTCACCTACAGCCGCGACGGGCAGTCCCTGCTGACCGTGTCCGAGACGGCCGACCAGCCACCCGGGACGCTGCCCACGGTCCTGCGCTACCCGCTGCCGGCGCCCGTCGCGTCCCCCACGTCGCCCGCCGCGCCCGAACCGACGGTCCGCGCCGCCGGCGACGGGACCGGCCGCTCCGGCGCCCTGGGGACCTACCTCGTGGCGGCCGGCGCGCTCGGGCTGGCGCTGATCGCCGTGGGGCTGGTCGCGCTGGCCCGCGCGCGGCGTTCCCGGTCGCGCTGACCGAGGACGCGGCGCTGATCCGCGCGCTGGCGCCGGGGTCGTGCCCGCCGTCCCGGTCCCGGGCCACGGGGTCGTGCCCGCCGCCCCGGCTCCCGGGAGCGCGCCGGGTCAGGCACCGTCCCCGTGGGACGGGCCCGCCGTGTGCAGGCCGGTGAACAGGGCGGCCAGCAGGTCGGCGCGCGCACCGAGGCCAGCGGCCGAGACCCACTCGTGCCGGGCGTGCGCGCCCCCGCCGGGCGGGGCGAGCCCGTCGACGGTGGGACGGCCGAGCGCGCCCGTCGTGTTGGTGTCGGCGGCGCCGTCGGCCGGGCGACCGGCGAGGCGCTGACCGAGGCCGGCGGCGACGGCCACGATCCGGTCCAGCAGGTGCGCCCCCGCCTCGTCCGGCTGCCAGGTGGGCCGGTGCGACAGCAGCCGGGTGGCGAGCCGGGCGCGCCCGCGTACCGGACGCAGCGCCGCCAGGCCGGCGAGGACGGCGTCCTCGTTCCCGGGGTCGGTGAAGCGCAGGCCGAGGTCGGCGTGGGCCGCGCCGGCGACCACGTTGGTCCGGCCCCCGCCGGCGACGGTGCCGGTGTTGAGCAGGACCGGCCGGCCCGCGACGAGCGCGCGGACCCGCACGAGCTGATCGACCAGTTCGTCGATGGCGTTGACCCCGGCGTCAGGGTCGAGCGCGGCGTGCGCCTCGGCGCCGGTGACCTCGATGCGGACCCGGGTGCTGCCGCGCCGGCCGGTCTTGAGGTCGCCGCCGGGATGCGGCGGCTCCAGGCCGAGCACCGCGCGGGCCCGGCCCGCCTCGGCCCGGACCAGCCCGGTGGCGGTGGGCGAGCCGATCTCCTCGTCGGCGACGACGACGACCCTGATCTCGGGGTGCGGGGCGCCCTCGCGTACGACGCGCGCCGCCGCCGCGAGCAGTGCGACGAGCCCGGCCTTGGTGTCGTAGACGCCGGGGCCGCGGACGGTGTCGCCCTCGACGGACCACGGCATGCCCGCCAGCGTGCCGACCGGCCAGACGGTGTCGTAGTGGGTCAGCAGCAGCAGCGGACCGCCCGCGACCCCGCACGCCGGGAGGGTCCAGACCAGATGGTCGCCGTCGGGGTGCGGCTCCCGGGCAGTGTGGAAGCCGGCGTCAGCGGCGTCCGCGTCGAGCACGTCGGCCAGCGCGGCCAGCGCCCGCCGGTCGCCGGTCGGCGACTCGTGCAACGTGTAGCGGCGCAGCGCGGCGAGCGCGGGACCGGGATGCGACGACGACGACACATACGGACACTATGATCGAACCAAGACCTTGTCAACGAGCGGACGTTACGGCAGCCTGGCAGACATACGATCGCTATCTTGGGAGGAGGGCAGGCGCGATGGCCGATGACACCCGCGGCATCGTGGCGCGCGACCTCGCCGGGCTGGCCGAGCGGACGGCGGCGTCGGCGCTCTACCGGAGCGTCTTCGGCTACGAGGGTCCCGAGCACGCCGTCAGCCCCCGCCTCCTGGCCGCGCTGGGCGAGAACGCCGGAACCGCGATCGGCGCCTTCGACGAGGACGGCTGCCTCGTCGGCTTCTGCTACGGCTTTACAGGCGTCGAGCACGGCGAGCTCTACCACTACTCGCAGGCCGCCGTAGTCGACGCGCGGGTCCAGGGGCGCGGTGTCGGCCGTCTGCTCAAGCACGCCCAGGCCGACGCCGCCCGGCGCGCGGGCGTGCACACGATGCGGTGGACCTTCGACCCGTACGCGCTGCGCAACGCCCACTTCAACCTGAACGTGCTGGGCGCCGTCGGGATCCGCTTCCTGCCCGACTTCTACGACGACGGCGGCAGCGACCGCGTCCTGGTCCGCTGGGACCTCGACCGCGCCCGGGGCAGCACGCCGACGCCCGCCCCCGGGCACGCGGCCGTGGACTCCCCCGCCGACGACCGTACGGCCGCGCGGGCGCCCGACGAGCGGGCGCGGCTGCGCCGGGAGCTGGCCGACCGGTTCGCCACGGGCGGACGGCTGGTCGGCGTCGTGCGGCGCACCCGGACCCCCGGCCGCGTCAGCTACCTGTTCGAACGGGACGAGACATGACCACGACGAGATCGACGCCCGCGGAGCGCTTCGACCGCAACGTGCAGCGCAGGTCGGCGCAGGTGCTCAAGCAGCGGGTCCTGGAGCAGCAACGCACCGAGTTCGCCAGGGCCCTGGCGTGGGCCGCCGAGCAGGACGCGATCGAACGGGCCGCGGCCCTCATCGTGTCGGCCCGGCGCCGGTACCTGCTCGGCCACGGCAAGTCGCTCGGCTTCGCGTCCCTGCTCGCCGCCGACCTCAGCGCCGGGCTCTCCGGCGTACACCTCGTCGACGGCGCGGCGCTGCGCTCCCTCGACGTGCTCGGCGACATCCGCCAGGGCGACCTGCTCGTGGCCGTCTGCATGGCGCGCTACCGGCGCGAGACCATCGACGTCGCCGCCGCGTACGTCCGCCACGGCGGTCGGCTGGTGCTCGTCACCGACGCCGAGGACGCGCCGTTGGCCGAGAGCGCCGCCGCGCGCATCGTCATCGGCGCCGACAGCGCCTCGTACGCCAACTCCCCCACCTCGGTGGTGCTCGCGCTGCACCTGCTCGCGACCCTGACCATCGCCAGCTCGAAGGGCGCCGGTCGCCGCCTGCGCGAGCGCGACGCCCTCGCCGCCGAGCTCGGTCTCTACGCGGAGCGGCCGTGACCGGCCGGTGGCGGGGCGCGGAGGCCGCCCACGGGCCGGCCCGGGGCCACGCCGAGCACGGGAAGGGGGCGTCGTGAGGCGGATCGAGGTGGTGGAGCTGCGCCGGGTCCGGCTGCCGCTCGTGCGCCGGTTCCAGACCAGCTCCCACGCCAAGCGCGAGCTGGAGCACGTCCTGGTCACGCTCACCGACACCGACGGCGCAGTGGGGTGGGGCGAGATCGCGTCGCCGAGCGGGCCGTTCTACTGCGCCGAGACCGTCGAGAGCTGCTGGGCGGTCGCCCGGGACCACCTCGCGCCGATGGTGCTGCGCACCGACTGGGCGCACCCGGCGGAGCTGGCCACGGCGCTCGGCAAGGTACGCGGCAACCACTTCGCCCGCGCCGGTTTCGACATCGCCGCCTGGGCGCTGTGGTCGACCGCGAACGGCGTCTCCCTCGCGCACGCGCTGGGCGGCTCGCGCGGCACCGTCGAGGCGGGCGTCTCCCTGGGCATCGAACCCACCGTCGACGACCTCCTCGCGCAGGTGCGGCTGCGGGTAGACGAGGGCTACCGCCGGATCAAGCTCAAGATCGCGCCCGGCTGGGACGTCGAGCCCGTACGGGCCGTCCGCGCGGCGCACCCGGACGTGCCGCTGCACGTCGACGCCAACGGCGCCTACCGGGACGTCCCCGGGCACCGGGCCGTCCTGGAGGCGCTCGACGGCCTGGGCCTGATGATGATCGAGCAGCCGTTCGCGCCACGGGACCTCGTCGCGCACGCCGCCCTCCAGGAGCGGATCGACACCCCCGTCTGTCTCGACGAGTCCGTCGAGGAGGTGGACGACCTCGTCACCGCGCTGCGGCTGGGCGCCGTACGCGTCCTCAACGTCAAGGTCTCGCGGATGGGCGGGCTGACCCACGCCGTACGGGCGCACGACCTCGCGCGCGAGCACGGTGTCCCGGTCTGGTGCGGCGGTATGCACGAGTTCGGCATCGGGCGGGCCGCCAACGTCGCGCTGAGCGCACTCGCCGGCTTCACGCTGCCCTCCGACGTCTCCGGCTCCGACAAGTACTACGCCCGCGACGTCACCACCCGCCCGATCGTGAGCACCGACGGCCTCGTCGCGGTGCCTGACTCGCCCGGGCTCGGCTGGGACGCCGACCTGCCGTACGTCGAGGAGAGGACCACCGACCGGCTCGTGCTGCGGGCGGGCGCGGCGTGACGGTCGCCCGGGTGGCCTGACCGGCACCACGGGCGGTCACCGGGACGCCTGGTCACCGCGATCGCCTGCCCGGTGGCCCCCGATTCCTTGACACGCGATCGACGTGGCTGAAATCCTTCCGGCGAAGGGGGTCCGATGAGCGCTGACGACGACGACACCCGGACGTACGCGGTGGTCGTGAACGACGAGGAACAGTTCTCGATCTGGTGGGACGACCGGGAACTGCCCGCCGGCTGGCGGCGCGAGGGCACCACCGGGACACGTGCCGAGTGCCTCGCCCACATCGACGAGGTGTGGACGGACATGCGGCCGCTGTCGTTGCGGCGCTGGATGGACGAGCACGCCGCGACCGGCTGACGCCGCACCGGACGAGGGCGCAGGAACGGCAGCCTCCGGCGGTATCCGGCCCTCGCCGTGCAACGTACGGCCTTCGAAGTCGACGGCGAGCACGGCGTGGCGCAGGTCGTGCCGCCCACCGTGGCGTCGGACCTGCGGCGGCGGGACGCGCGCCCGCCGACTACGCCGCGCGCCGGGCCGGCCGGGAGCCCGACCCGCCGCGCCGGCCGCCGTACGCGGACTTCGTGCGGCGGTGGGGCACGCGCGACCCGAGCGCCGGCGACGCGTTCTCGGAGGAACACCTCGCCGGGGCCCCGGAGGTCCCGCACCCGGGCCGGGCGCAGCACGGTGACGTTGCCCCGGCTGTGCGCCGCGGCCAACAGCGCCGGGTCCAGCACCTCGCGGGGCACGCCCATCCGGCACGAGTAGACGTCCTCGCGCGGGTAGACCGCTCGACGACCTCGTCGCCGATGCGCTGGGTGTCGTCGTAGGTGGGCGGGGCCCCGCAGGCCAGGACCGTCCCCAGCAGGCCCCGCTCGGCCCGCGCGAGGTTGCCGGAGCGGTCCCAGGTGGACTGCCGCGGCCAGATCGCGGTGGTCCGCGAGGCGTCCAGGGCGAGGACGCGCCCGGCGTACGGCGCGAGGGCCCAGGCGGTGGACGCTCCGGCCACCGGCCATGACGACCTCCCAGTGGCCGACGATCACGCCGGCACCGACTCGACGCGGTGCTGCTCGGGCGGGCTCCCGACGTCGTCACGCGACACGGCTCAGCCTCCGATCCGCACCCGACCCGGGGAAGGGAGCGGCCCGGCGGGCAGCCCCGGGCAGCGGGTGCCGGGACGGCTGCCCCGGGCCCCGCGCGGGGCGGGCGGCCGGGTGCGCGCAGCCCGTCGCAGAGACCTCGTTTGTTACTGGCGGATTACCCAAGACCATTAAATTCACCCAGGTCAGCGGGCTCGCGTGCGGGACGTGGGGTGCAATGTGAACAGTCAGACGATCGCCCGGCCGGAGCCCCGGCTCGAGGTCCGGAATCTCCGGTGGCGACAGCTGTGGGCGGGCGCGCGGCTGCTCGCCGAGGCGTACGAAGACGGCGCCATCTGGGCCGCCGCCGGCTCGCTGCCCCGGTGGCAGCGCCGGTCGGCGCTGACCGCCCTCTATTTGGCGGAACTGGTGATCGCCCAGCTGATGAGCTCGGGCATCACCCTCGCCGCGTACCGTGCCGACCGGCTCGACGGGATCCTCGTCCTCTACGGCGACGAGCGCACCACGCCGTGGTGGGGTTGGGCGCTGCGCTCGGTGGCGTGCCTGCTGGCCGGGCCGCGGGCCGTGGTGCACGCCGTCCGGATCTCCAACGCGCTGGACCGGATGCGCCCCAGCCGCCCGCACGTGTGGTTCGCGGTGCTCGGCCGGCGGGTCGACTCGGTCGGCGTCGGCTACGTCCTCATCCGCGCCGGCCAGGCGCGGGCGGACGCCCTCGGCCTGCCCGGCTACCTGGAGACCTCGGCCGGCCCGGAGCAGGTGCAGATCAACGAGATGCTCGGCTGGACCTCGGTCGACGAGTACGTGCTGAGCACCGGGAGCGTCATCAAGACGATGTGGCGCGACAGGACGGCTCCGTCGTGACCGCGGCCGGATTGTGTCGCGGGCTCGACACGCTCTTCGCGGTCCCGCCGGAGCACCGGCTCGACGACGTCGACCGCGTCACGGCCCGGCAGGTGCTCGGTTGCGACGACCACACGCTGTCCGAGCTGCTGGACCGTGGCCTCCCGGCCAGCGGCGACGCGGGCGAGGAACGCTTCGACTCGCGCGACCTGTTCAACCTGGCGCTGTACTCCGGTACCGGCACGACGGTGCCGGAGCAGGCCTTCGCCTACTCGCTGCGGTGGATGCGCGCGTCGACCGAGGAGCTGCTCTCGCCCCGCGCCTCCCGGTTCGCGCTGAGCGTCGCGTGCGCCGCCGACGCGTGCGGCCCGCAGCCGACCAGCGTGCTCGCCCTGCCGCGCCCCGAGCGCTGCGGCGGCGCGGTGCACGACCTGACGGTCGAGCCCACCGGCGGCACGGTCGGGCCGGACGACGACACCGTCACCCGTACGGCGTCGCAGCTCGCCGTCACCGCCACCGTCCACACCCGCGGCGAGCGGGCCGAGCTGCGCTCACCGGAGCTGCGCGCGATCGCCGCCGAGTTCGCCGCCATGGACCTGCGCTGGGTCAAGCTGCCCGAGGCCCTGAGCGACGACGTCGACCTGGTGACCACGCGCGGCGTGGCGAGCTGCGACTCGGCGAGCCGGTACCTGGCCGGGCTCTGCGACCGGGCCGGCTTCGCGGCGGTCACCCGGATCGGCTGGGTGGTCGGCATGCTCGACCTGGTCCACGCGTGGGTCGAGGTCGAGGACGACGACGGGGCGACCAAGGTCATCGACCCGGTCTTCGCGCTCTTCTCCGCCACCGTGCGCGACGCCAACCCGCTGCTGCGCGACCCGGCCGTCGCGCTGCGCACCAACCGCCTCATCCCGACCGGCCTGTCCACCGGAGGGACCGTCGCCGCGCACCGCTGCGCCGGCGGACCGACGGCGGCCCGGGTCACCACGAAGATCCTCCCCGCACCGACGCGCCCCCAGGAGGGGTCATGAGCACGACCGAGACGGTTCCCGAGTTCCTCACCGCGTTCCTGCGCGCCAGATGCCCCGACATCGACTCGGTCGGGGTCGACGAGGACCTCGTGGACACCGGCGTCCTGAACTCGATGCACTTCGTCGAGCTGCTCTACCTGATAGAGGCGGAGCTGGGCACGGAGATCTCCCTCGACGAGGTGAGCACGGACGACTTCCGCACGATTTCGCGGATCACGCGACGTTTCTTCACCCCGGGGCAGGGCCCCGGCGCGACACCCAAGGAGTAGCAATGTTGGAGACCCGTGTCCGCGAGGTGGTGGCCTCGGTGTTCGGTGTCGCGCCGGGCGAGTTGCCCGAGCGGCTGGACCCGGACACCGTGCCGGGCTGGACCTCGCTGCGCCAGATCCAGCTCATGATGGCGCTGGAGAAGGCGTTCGGCATCGAGATCGACCCGAACCTGCTGCCGGCCCTGGCGTCGGGTTCGGCGATCGTGCGTTACCTCGAGGAGACGCTGGCGGTCCCGGACGGGACGAGCCGATGAGGGCGTACCACCCGCAGTTGCGCACCGTGCACGACGTCGTCGCCTTCCACGCCGCGCAGCGCCCGGAGCACCCGGCGGTGCACTGCGAGGACCGTACGGTCAGCTACGCCGAGCTGCACCGGTCGAGCAACCGGACGGCGCACGCCCTGCGGCGCGCGGGGGCGACGGCCGGGAACCGCGTCGCCTACCTGGGCAAGGAGTCCGAGCACTACTACGACGTCCTGTTCGCCTGCGCCAAGACCGGCACCGTGCTGGTGCCCATCAACTGGCGGCTGCGCGCCGGCGAGATCCGCCACATCATGCGCGACTCCGGCAGCACGGTCCTCTTCTGTGACGAGGACCTGCTGGACACCGCCGAGGCGCTGCGGCCGGACCTGCCCGAGCTGCGCGAGGTGGTGTCGCTGGCCGACTTCACCGGCTGGCAGGGCGACGAGGACGGGGATCTGGAGCCGTCCTGGACCGAGGAGCAGCCGCTGGCGCAGGTCTACACCAGCGGCACGACGGGCAATCCCAAGGGCGTCGTGCTGGCCCACCGCAGCTTCTTCGCGGTGCGTGACGCGCTCGCCTCCGAGGGCCTGGACTGGATCGACTGGCGTCCCGACGACGTGAGCCTGATCGGCATCCCCGGCTTCCACATCGGTGGGCTCTGGTGGTCGATCCAGGGCTTCAGCGCCGGCATCACCAACGTGTCGGTCCGGGTGTTCGCCGGACACGAGGCGGTCCGCCTCATCCGCCGGCACGGCGTCACCACGGCGTGCGTCGTACCGGCCCAGTTGCAGATGATGCTCGCGCCGCCCCGGCCCAAGCGGGAGGACTTCGTCTCGCTGCGCAAGATCGTCTACGGCGGGTCGCCGATCTCCGAGGCGCTGCTCGCGCGCAGCATCGAGATGTTCGACTGCGACTTCGCGCAGATCTACGGCCTGTCGGAGAGCGGCAACACCGCGGTCTGCCTGCCGCCGTCGGCGCACGTCGTCGGCGGGCCGCGCATGCAGGCGGCCGGTCTGCCGTACCCGGGCTTCGGTGTGAAGATCATCGACGGTACGGGCCGGGTCCTGCCGCCGTACGAGGTCGGCGAGATCTGCCTGTCCACCCCGGCGCGGATGATCGAGTACCGGGGCCTGCCCGAGGCCACCGCCGCGACCCTGGTCAACGGCTGGCTGCACACCGGCGACGCCGGCTACCTGGACGCCGAGGGCTTCCTGTTCGTCCGCGACCGGATCAAGGACACGATCATCGTGGCCGGCGAGAACGTCTATCCGGCGGAGATCGAGAACGCGGTCAGCGCGTACCCGGGTGTGGTCGAGGCCGCCGCTGTCGCCGTGCCGCACGAGCACTGGGGCGAGGTCGTGCACTGCTTCGTGGTGACCCACCCCGACCAACCCGTGACCGCCCGCGACCTCACCCCGTTCCTGCGGGGGCGGATCGCCGACTTCAAGATCCCGGCGAGCTACGAGTTCGTCGACCAGCTGCCCCGCAACCCCAGCGGAAAGCTCCTCCGCCGGGAGCTGCGTGAAAGGTTCTGGCAGCACCTGGAGCGGCGCGTGGCCTGACGGCCCGCCGGTCCCGTTCTGGCTCCACGACCCTCACCCTTCATGCAAAGGCGGACCCATGCACATCTTCCTGCGACACAACAGCGACCGCATCGCGCTCTCGATGGGTAACCCCAACCGGATCTCGCTCGGTTACTCGGAGGACCCGCGGACGGTCGCGAAGAGACTTCCGCGTCGCGGCAACGACGAGCCGAAGAACGTGCTCCTGCTGGGCGCGAACGGCTTCGTCGGCATGCACATGCTGCGCGAACTCCTCGGCGACGCCCGCGTCGCGACGGTCTACGCCCTGGTACGCCGCAAGGGCGACAAGTCCGGCGAGGACCGCATCGCCCGGCAGCTGCGCAAGTACAAGTTGGAGCTGCCCGACAGCGGGAAGCTGTCCGTCCTGGAGGGCAGCTACCTGGACCCGGCGATGGGCCTCGACCCCGCCACGTACGACGAGCTGCTCACCGAGGTCGACGTGGTCATCGACGCCGCGGGGGCGACGACCCACGACTACCCCTACTCCCGGTACCGCGAGGAGAAGGTCCTGCCGACGCTGCGGCTCGCGGAGTTCTGCCTGCAGAAGCGGTTCAAGACGCTACACGTCATCGGCTCGGTCGGCAGCGAGGTCTACCAGCAGTGGCGCGACTTCTACCGCAACAGCTTCTTCTACACCGGCTACAGCCGGATGAAGTGGGTCGTCAAGCACATCAGCCTGCGGGCCAACCGCGACGGGGTGCCGATCCACATCTACCAGGCGCCGTTCGCGTTGGGCGGCCCGGGCACCGGGTTCAAGGACCCCGGGATGGAGTACTCGTTCTGGAACATGATCTCCCACATCCTCCAGCTCGGCATGGTCTGGGACTCGGAGGTCACCAGCCCGGTCGTGGCGGGCGACGTGCTGGCCCGGTCCGTGGTGGCCAACGCCCTGTCGAGCGCGCCGAGGGTGATCAGCTACCCGGTGACCCCCGTGACGACCGAGGAGATCGCCGAGCGGTTCAAGCTGAAGCTGGTGCCGTGGGCGACGTTCCGCCGCGAGCTGGTCCGCCAGCACCGCTTCCGGCCCGGTCAGATCGACTGGTCGAAGCCGGTGGCCAGCATCCGGCGCGGCCGGCAGCAGTCGAAGTTCGTCAGCTCCCTGTTCCCCCGGTCGTTCCACACCCTGCTGAACAACATCCACACCGCCGCGTCGAACCCGACGACGGTGCGGATCGACGCCGACCTGCCGTCGATCGACGTCATGGAGAACAACGCCAGGCGGATCCGCAAGCTCGGCAGGTACCTGCCCGAGAACACGCCGGCTCCCGTCGCCGTCGGCGCGAGCGTCCCCGCTCCGGCTCCCGCCCCCGAGCCGGTGGCCGTCGGGGCGGTCTGACGCCCCACCTCTCCCGGCAGCCGGCCGCTTCCCCCTCCGGGTGGGCAGCGGCCGGCTGCTTTTCACTGCGCCGGAGCGACCGGCTGGCCTGCGCCTCCGACCCGGTCACCGGCCCTGGGAAGCGTCGCCAGGTCAACGCGGCCGGCGACGGCGTCGAGCGGCCGAATTCCGGGCCGAACGCGTCGGTGCGCAGCGTGGCCCCGAATTGCGACGGAGCTTCACGAACGGAATCTTCGCGGCGTCCGCCCTCGCCATAAACCGTCGCGCACACCAATGGCCCATTCATCGCCCACCGGTCGGGAATTGCCTGCCCGGAGGCCGCTCTCTGCCGCCTTTGCGCCTGTTCCACGCCGCCTCCTGGAGGATTCCTCACGGCCGCCTCGCATTCTCATCGACTTCTGCTGCACGTCGGCGAATGAACGGCGATCGACCTCTTGGCAAGGCGTCAACGCATTCGCTACCTTCTTTATGTCGCAAGCGAGAACGGATGAGAGGAGTTGTCATGACGGTGCGCCGACCGCAGACCTGTTCCGCATTCTCGACGGGCTCCGCGAAAGCCGCCGAAGACGACTCCCCTGCCGCAGGCGCCAGCCGACCGGCTGCCATCCCGAACGCGTTTCCGCGGCACTGAGGTTCCCCCGTACGCCCGTCTCGAAAGCCGGCGGAGACGGTCCCGTCCAGGGGTGCACGAGCCCACCGCGCCGGAGAGGAGGTACGAGCCATGGCCTTCGACATCGTGATCGTCGAGACGAACGAGGAAGTCCTGAACCACGGGGCCGTCTGACGAGCCCGGTGCCGGACCCGCACGCGGGTCCGGCACCATTTCCGTTCATCGTGCGTGGGAAAGGCATCGGAATGCGTGTACGCCGCCGCGACCAGCTCATCTGCCGCTGGGACAGCGATGCGCTGATGGTCGCCCTGCCCGGCCAGCGCCGATGGCTGCGCGTCACCCCCGACCTGTTCGCCCTGTTGCAGCGCCTGGACGACTACACCGACGTCGACGAGGTCGCCGCCCACTTCGGGGACGAGGCTGCCGAGGCCGCCACCCGGGCGCTCCACCAGCTCCGCGACGCCGGCATCCTCGTGGCCGACACCGACGACGACGCCACCCCGCCCGTCTGGCAGCACTGGGGTCCGGTCGCGTCCCGCATGCACATCGAGGCCCGCGACGCCAACTACCTCGTGGATTCGCCGCGCCGGGACGCCACCGCCGCGCAGATCGTCGCCGACGGCGAGCCCCCGGCACCTTTCAAGCGCTACCCGCACGCCCCGGCCGTGCACCTCCCCCGGCGCGCCCTGCCGCTGCGTTCGCCCGTCGAGGAGGTGTTCGCCGCCCGGCGCACCCACCGCGCGTTCGCCGGGACCCCGGTCGGGATCGACGCGCTCGCCACCGTGCTGGCCTGCACCTTCGCGCCCCAGCGTTTCCTCGACGGCGGCGCCTTCGGCCCGCAGCAGGGGCGCATCAGCGCCTCCGCCGGCGGCCGGCACGAGGTCGAGTGCTACGTGGCCGTCTACGACGTCACCGGGGTGCCGCCCGGCCTCTACCACTACGCTCCCGAGGTGCACCGCCTCGAACTGCTCGACGCCAGCGTCGACCGGCAGCGCATCGCCGCCCTGGCCTACGAGCAGGAGCCCTCCTACCAGGGGGCCTTCACCTGCCTCACCACCACCGTCGCCGCCCGCCTGTCCTGGAAGTACCGGCACCCGCGGGCCTACCGGCTGTGGATGTTCGACGCCGGCCACTACGGTCAGACCTTCGCGCTGACCTGCACCGCACTGGGCCTGGCGCCGTTCCAGACGGTGGCGTTCCACGACAGCGGCGTCGAGGCGATGCTCGGGGTGGATGGCGACCACGAGTTCGCCACCTACCTGCTCTCCGCCGGCAATCCCGCTCCCGGCGACGGCATCCGCCCCGTGGGGCCGGAGTACCCGCCTCCGGCCCGCCTCGCCGCCAGCACGCACCGGTCACCCGCCGACCTGGCGGCCGGCGAGGACCAGCTCGGATGAGCGCGACCGACCGCACCGGCGTCCCCCGTCGTACGCCATGAGCGCCGCCACCAGCCCGGCCACCGTGCCGGTGGAGAAGCTGAGCCAGCATCCGCGGTTCCTGCGGGTGTGGGCCAGCCAGTCCGCCGGAGCGGTCGCCGACCAGATCCTGCCGGTGGCGTTCGCGCTGCACGCCGTGCAGCTCGGGGCCGGCGCCGGCACCATCGCCGTCATCCTCGCCGGCCGGGCGATCGCCCTGGTGGTCTGCCTGCTCGCCGGCGGCATCCTCGCCGACCGCGTCTCGCGGCCCCGGATCCTGTTCACCGCCGACGCGCTGCGCACCGCCATCGTCCTCGGCACGCTCTTCGCCCTCGACGATCTGCCCCTGGCGGCGCTCGGCATCGTCACCGCGCTGTCCGGCGTGGCCGAGTCGCTGTCCCGGCCGGCGATGCGCTCGCTGGTCCCGGCGCTGCTCCCCACCGCCCTGCTGGAACGCGGCAACGCCCTGGTCTCCGCCGTACAGCGCTCCGCGACCCTGCTCGGGGCGCTCGCCGGCGCCGCGATCGTCACCGCCATCGGCATCCACGCCGCGCTGGGCCTGGCCGCCCTCCTCTTCGCGACCGGCGCCCTCGCGGTGCTGGGCGTACGCGACATCGCCGCCGGCAACCGGCCCGGCAGCAGCGTCCTGGCCGACGCCCGGGCCGGCATCGCCACCGTCCGGCGCCGCCCCTGGGTCGCCGCCGTCATGGCCGCCGTGGCGGTCCAGCTCTTCGCCGGCACCGCGCCGAGCCTGACGCTGCTCCCGCTGATCGCGGCGGACCGCCTCGGCGGCGAGCTCGCCTACGGGTTCGTCCTCGCCGCTGCCGCCGCCGGCGCGCTGCCCGCCATCGCCCTGGCCGGCCGGTGGCGGCCCCGCCGGCCCGGCACGGTCAGCATGCTCGCCCTCACCACGTACGCCGCCCTGCCCGGCAGCCTCGCCTTCGCCCTGCCGCTGCCGGTCACGGCCGTCTGCTTCGCGGTCGGCGGATTCGTCGTGGAGATCTACTTCCTCTACTGGCTCTCCGCCCTGCAACGCGAGATCCCCGCCGAGGTGCTCGGCAAGACCCTCGCCCTGGATCAACTCAGCGCCTTCGCCCTGCTGCCGGTCGGGTACGCCCTCACCGGGCCCGCCGTCGCGGCGTTCGGGATCCGGCCCACGCTCCTCGCGGCGGCCGTCCTGACCGCCGCGGCCAGCGCCGTCACGCTGCTGGTCCCCGGGGTCAGCACCTTCAGCGACCCCGCCCGCGCGCGCCGCGGCGAAGCGCCGGTTGGCAACGACCACAGCGGATGATCCATCGGGTACGCGGAAACGGGCCGTGACCGGCTCGCGGCCACGGCCCGTTCCGACGGGGACACCGGTGCCGGGTCAGCCCGCCCGGACGGCGGCGGCGGTGACGCCGGTGACGCTCCCACCCGACCTGGTGACGTGGTAGGTGACGGTCGTGCCGCTCCAGAAGTGGAAGGTGAGGGTCACCCGGGCACCGTCGTCGACCGCCGCGAAGAACGCCTCGGTCAGCGTGATGCGGTTGCCCGGGTAGTCGGGGGCGAAGGCCACGTCGAACTCCTTGAACGGCGTCCAGTCGTGCGGGCCGGCGTTGCGACCGTCGGCGTACCTCGCCTCCATGGTGGCGAGCTGGTCACCGCGGAACTGGGTCGGGACGGCGAACGAGGTCGTGTTCCCCGTCGCGTTCGACAGCACCGGAGGGTCGTACGTGACGACGTCGATCCGCCACGGCACCCCGGCGGAGAACCGCGCCTGGAGGGTGGCGTTCACCCCGTACGCCCGGTTGCCCACCAGCCGGGTCAGCGCGCTGGCGGTCAGCGTGAGCTGGTTGCCCGACACGGTGTAGTCGCTGCCCCGTACGAGGGCGGTGCCGCCCTGGTACAGCCCCTGGAAGGTGGTGCCGTTCGGGTTCAGCGTCAGCGACCGGGCGGCGACGGAGCCGGTACGCGGCACGTACACCTGATCGGACGAGGCCGTCCCTGAGCGGGTGGTCCAGCTCGACCTGATCTGCGCGAACAGCTCGGGGTCCTTCCACCGCAGGGCGGTGCGGTCGAAGTGCTGTCCGTTGTCCCAGAGCTGCGTGGTGATCTTCTTCGTCCTGGCGTACCAGCCGAGGAACTCGAAGAACTTGAGCTTCTCGCCCTGCTGGATGGTGCCGGTGTGCCGGTCGAAGCCGAGCAGGCCGTACTCGCCGATCACCACCGGGATGCCCCTGGCCACGAAGGCGTTGTGCACCCGGTCGAAGGCGTCGGTCAGGTCCTTCTGGGCGGTGGCGTCGAACCGGGTGCCGCCGGCGACGTTCACGCTGAACGGCCAGTAGCCGTAGAAGTGCACGGTGGCGATGAGGTTGCGGTCGCCCAACTGGGTGAAGGTGTTCGCCAGCTCGTCGACGCGGGCCTGGTCAGCCGAGGTGTGCAGGGTCGGCAGGACGAGCATGCGGGTGGCGTTGTTGCCGCCGGAGGCCCGCACGATCCGGTGGAAGGACGCGTTCAGCTCGTGCAGCAGCTGCGCGTTCTGGGCGTCGCCGGAGCTGTTGGCGAACTGCGGCTCGTTGACGCTCTCGAAGTGCAGCTTCGGCGAGGCGTCCCGGAACGCGGCCGCGAGCTGGGTCCAGAGCGCGTTGTAGCGGTTGAGGACGGTGCTCCGCTCGGTCGGCATCGCGTTGATCCACTGCCACGAGTCGTGGTGGATGTTGATCATCACGTAGAAGCCGTCGTCCAGGGCCCAGCCGACGACCTCCTTGATCCGGTTCAACCACGCCGGGTCGATCGTGTACGCCGGCGCGGGGCCGTGGTGGTTGCTCCAGGTGACCGGGATCCGGATGCTGTTGAAGCCCTGCGCCCGGACGGCGTCCAACTGCGCCTGGGTGACGCGCGGGTTGCCCCAGGCGGTCTCGTCGCTGCCGACCGCGTCGAAGGTGTTGCCGAGGTTCCAGCCCGGTTGCATCGCGGCCACGTAGGCCAGCGGGTCGCCGGTCGGCGGCGGGGTGGTCGGTGGCGGGGTGGTGGGCGGGACCGTGGTGGGCGGGACCGTGGTCGGCGGGGCCGTGGTGGGACCCACGCCGCCGGTGCAGGTGACGCCGTTGAGGGCGAACACCGCGGGGGCGGTGTTGGCGCCCGACCACGTGCCGTTGAAGCCGAACGACACCGTGGCGTTGGTGCCGATGGCGGCGTTGTAGCCGAGGTTGACCGCGGTGACGTCGGCGCCGACGGAGCTGACGGTGGCGTTCCACGCCGAGGTCACCTGCTGTCCGGCGGGGAACGTCCAGGTCAGACGCCAGCCGTCGATCGGGTCACCGAGGTTGGTCACGGCCACGTTCGCGGTGAAGCCACCGGGCCACTGGTTGGCCGAGTACGCCACCCGGCAGCCGGCCGCCGCGTGCGCGCTCGCCGCGAACGTCAGGCCGAGGCTCACCACCAGCATCGTGAGGACGCCGGTGACCAGGCTCAGGCGCCATCGGGTTGCACTCGTCGTGCCTCGTTTCTCGACCATGACGCTCCTCGCGTGGGTACCGCTGGGACGGGACGGCGGGCGGTGCCGCCCGAACGCGGCCGGCACCCGATCGCGAATCGCAGGTTAAGTTTAGATTCCAAACTTTGTCAATCGGCGTACCTCTATCTGGAAGGCGGCTCCGGCCCGCCGACCGACCTCGCTCCCGGGACGGCACGGGCGCCCCTCGGCCACGGCGGCACCCCCGCGCCCGAGGGGTCAGGGACCCGGGTCGCGAAGCGTGGCCGAGACGTACCGCCCCGCGTCGGGTCCCGCCTGCGCGAGCAGTCCGCCGCCGGGTGCCCACACCGCCGAGCCGCCCGCCGCCCGCTCGAAGCCCCCGCCGGTGGACCCGGCGAAGCTCGCCGCGGCGACCCACACCCGGCGGTCGGCGACGACGCGCCGGGCCCGCTCGGCGGGCACCTGGGCGTCGCGGGCGTGCTCGAGGACGGCGGCGACGTAGACGTCCATGCCGAGCGCCGCCGTGGCGGCGTCGTGCCCGGCGAAGCGGGTGTCGCGGCAGATCGCGAGGCCCAGCCGCCAGCCGTCCACGTCGAGCACCGCGGGTCCCTCGCCGGGGCTGAACCGCTCCTCGGACCGGTGCACGTGCACCTTGCGGTACGCCACGCGCGCGCCGGCCCCGTCGACGGCCAGCATCGCGATGTGCTCGCGGCCCCCCTCGCCGCGAACGGGGGCGCCCACCAGCGCGAGGGAACCCGCCTCGGCACACGCCCGGACGATCGGCGCGAGCCCGGGGTCCCCGGCGGTGACCGCGGGCGCGTCCAGCTCGTATCCGGTCAGCGAGAGCTCGGGGAATACCACCACCCGCGCGAGCGCGGCCCGGACCACGGCGGCGTGCTCGACCGCGTTCGCGGCCACGTCGTACGCCCTGGTGTGCGGCTGGGCGACGGCGACGACGAGCGGCTGACGAAGCATGAGCCCTCCGGAGCTGGACGAGATCCTGCGCGCCGACCGTGGTCGGCGCCTGGCCGGACGGCCGGGTCAGCCGCCGACGGGGAGCACCTGCCGCCAGCCGTCCTCGACGGACCGGCGACAGGCGTCGGGCCGGTCCCCCGAGCTGACGAACAGGGCGGCCAGCAGCTCGGTGCCGTGGTCGAGGGTCTGTCGCGGCAGCGGACCGGTGGCGACCAGGGAGACCAGGCCGTGGCCGACGACCCAGCTCTGGGTGGCCAACTCCAGCGGCTCGACGTCGGCGCGGAACCGACCGGCCGCCCCGCCCCGGGCGGCGGCCCGGACCAGGTACTCCAGCGTGTCGTCCGCCGCCTGGGCGTCCTCGAGGTCGAAGTCGGCGTCGAACATGACCCGGTACAGGTCGGGGTGCTCCAACGCGTTGTGGACGTAGGCGGCGACCAGGGCGGTCAGGTCCCGGACCGGGTCCTGGGACGTCGGCACCGTGGCGAGTCGGGCCCCGAGGCGGGTGAAGCCCTCCTGCCGTACGGCCTTCCACATGCCGTCCATCCCGCCGAAGTGGGTGTAGACGGCCATCGTCGACACGCACGTCCCGGCGACCAGCGAGCGGAGGGTGACGGGTTCGCGGGTGCGGAGCATGTGCGCGGCGCGCTCGATGAGCAGGGTGCGTACCGCCGGATCCTTCGTCCTCGCCATGCCACGACGATACATAACATAGCTGTGCTATGTTTCGGCGGACACCCGGCTTCGAGGACAAGGAAGAAACGTGGCCATCACCCTGGTGAACCCCGAAGGACTGCCGACGGTCGACCTCTACCGGCAGGTGTCCGTCGCCACCGGCACGAAGCTGGTCTTCACCGCCGGCCAGGTCGCCGTCGACGCCGACGGCAACACGGTCGGCGCGGGCGACTACGCCGCCCAAGCGGAACAGTGCTACCTCAACGTGGCCACCGCCCTGGCCGCGGCCGGCGCCACCTTCGCCGACGTGGCGAAGCTGACCGCCTACGTCGTCGACTGGACGCCCGACAAGATGCCCGCGCTGATGGAGGGGATCGCCCGGGCCGCCGCGAAACTCGGCGTCACCTCGGCCCCGCCGTTCACGGGGCTCGGCATCAGCGCGCTCGCCGGCCCCGATCTCCTCGTGGAGATCGAAGCCACCGCGGTCGTCGACTGAACCGGCGCGACACGGGTCGAACGGAAGCCTGAGGCGGCGCAGCTCCGCACCCCCGAGGGCGTCCGGGCCGGCGACGTCAGCGGTTGCGAGGGGCGACCAGACCGGATTCGTAGGCGAGGACGACGAGTTGGGCGCGGTCCCGGGCGTGGAGCTTGGCCATCGCCCGGTTGACGTGGGTCTTCGCGGTCAGCGGGCTGATCACCAGACGCTCGGCGATCTCCTCGTTGGACAGGCCCTTCGCCACCAGGGCGACGGTCTCGCGTTCGCGGTTCGTCAGCCCCCGCAGCCCCGCCTCGGCACCGTCGTGGAGCGGTTCGCTGACGTACCTGTCGATCAGCCTGCGCGTGATCGACGGCGCCAGCAGCGCGTCGCCGCGCGCGGCGACCCGTACGGCGTGCAGGAGGTCCTCCGGTTGGATGTCCTTGACGAGGAAGCCGGCCGCGCCAGCGCGCAGCGCGTGGAAGACGTGTTCGTCGAGGCCGTAGTTGGTCAGGATGACGACGTGCACCCGGGCCAGGGCCGGGTCGGCGACGATGCGGCGGGTCGTCTCGATGCCGTCCATGACCGGCATCTGGATGTCGACGAGCGCGATGTCGGGCAGGCGTTCCCTGGCGAGCGCCAGGCCCTCCTCGCCATCGGCGGCCTCGGCCACCACCTCGATGTCGTCTTCCGCGTCGAGCAGCGCGCGGAAGCCGCTGCGCAGGAGCGGCTGGTCGTCGACCAGCAGGACGCGGATCATGCCGTTCCGCCCACGGGGAGCTCGGCGTGGACGGTGAAGCCGCCCCCGTTGCGGGGCTCCGCGCGCAGCCGGCCCCCGAGGGCGGTGACGCGTTCGCGCATCCCGAGCAGTCCGATGCCCGGCACCGGGGGCGCGTCCGGCGTGGCCCTGCCGTCGTCGTCGACGCGGATCGCGAGAATGTCCGGCCGGTAGTCGACGCGGACCGACGCCGTGGCGGCAGCGGCGTGACGGGCGACGTTGGTGAGGGACTCCTGGACGATCCGGTAGGCGGTCCGGTCGACCGCGACGGGCACGTCCTGCCGCCGCCCCGCGATGGTCAACGTCGCGTCCAGACCGGACACCCGGGCACGTCGCACCAGGTCCGGTAGGTGCGCGAGCCCGTGCGGCGGGGTCCTGCCGTCGTCGCGCAGCGCCTCCAGGGTCGCTCGCAGCTCCCGGGCGGCCTCCCGGCCGGCCTCCTGGATCACCAGCAGGGCCTCCGGCACCGGTTCGCCCCGCCTGCGGGCCAGGTGGACGGCCACCTCGGCCTGCACCTTGATGACCGAGATCTGGTGGGTGAGCGTGTCGTGCAGCTCCCGCGCCATGTGCAGCCGTTCCTCGTCGGCGCGGCGCAGCGCCGCCTCCTCCCGGGTGCGTTCGGCTTCGTCCGCGCGCCGCTCGGCCTGCCGCAGCGCCTCGCCCGCCGCCCCGGCGGCGACCAGCCAGGCCAGCTCCAGTGCGCCCCGGGACCGGACGAGCGCCTCGCCCAGGGACAGGTCCGACGGCGGGGCGAGGGCCGCGAGCGGCAGAGCGGCCAGCATCGCCACCGCCGCCACGATCGTGACGACGCGGTGCCCGGCCCGTACGGCGGCGTACACCGCGAACAGGAACGCGACGGCGGGCACGTCGAGGCCGAGCGCCTGGTGGCCCGCCGCGCACAGCCCGGTGACGGCCAGGACCGCGACGGGAGCGCGCCGTGCGGCAGCCAACGCCAGGCCGCCGGCCACCAACAGCACGTAGCCGAGCGGGTCGGCGTCGGGTCGGTCCCCGGACAGCCCCGCGACCAGCAGCGTCGCCGCCACGCCGACGGCGACCGCCCAGTCTCTGACACCGGCCGGAACGCCGGACCGTCCTGTGCGCATGGGCGCACCTTAGCCAGATCCCGCCGCCCGCGACTCCTCCTGGCAGCCGAGCGGCCGCCTGCCGCGCCCGCGGTACGCGCGCCGTCGCCTACCGCGTCCGCGGTAGCCGGCTGCGGCGGCCACGGCAGCGCGAACCGCATCCGTACGCACGACGACCGGCGGCGTGCCCGGCGACATGATCGGGCGACATCCGAAGCTCGGCAACGAGACGCACGCAGGAGGAGACGACATGAGCTCGTCACGAACCTTGAAGTCGGCCCGGCTGATGCTGGCCGCCGCCGTGGCCGCCCCGCTCGGCGGGCTCGGGCTCGCCGCGCCGGCGGCCGCACACGTGGCGACCCGACCGGCGGCCGCCGAGGCGTACGCCATGAGCGCCGGACGGCTCACGGCGGCCGCCGCCGGCGTGCTGGCGCTGGCCGGCGTGATCGTCGGTGGGCTGGCCCTGGCCCGCCCCACCAGTCGGATCGGCACCGGCGCCGGGCGGCTCGGCGCCACCCTGGCCCTGGCGGCGGCGCTGACCGGCATGGCCCTCGGCGCCGTGGTGGTGCTCACCGCCGACAGCGGCATCGGCACCGGCAACGGGCGGGGCGGAGCCTACCTGGCCCTGGTGCTGGGGCTGGCCGCCACGGTCCTCGGCGGGCTCGCCATGGTTCGCTCCCGGCGCACCGGCTGACCGCCGCGACGACCGGCCGGGACGGGGTGGGCGCCGCGGCGCGGGCAGCCGTGGCCGCGGCGCCGACCGGATCGGCGGACCGCCCCCGTCACCGCCGGCCGAGGACCTTGTGCAGCCAGGTGAGTTGTTCGAGCTGATGCGCCGCCTCGCCGCCTTCGTGGTCGTTGAACTCGTACACGCGCAGCTCCTTCTCGCCGCCGTAGCGGTGGTAGGCGGCGAAACAGGTCGAGGGCGGGCAGACCTGGTCCAGCATCGCGATGGAGAACAGCGCGGGCGCGGTCGCGCGGGGCGCGAGCACGGCGGCGTCGAAGTAGGACAACGTGCGGAACACCCGGCCGGCCCGGTCGCGGTGCAGCTTCAGGTATTCGGCGATCTCGCCGTAGGGGCCGCGGAGGGCGACCTGCACGCCACGGCGGAAGTCGCACAGGAACGGCACGTCGGGCATGGCCGCCGCCACGCCCGGGAACAGCGCCGCCACCTCCAGCGCCAGGCCACCGCCCTGGCTGACGCCCGTGACGGCGACGCGGTCGGCGTCGACGGCGGGATGTTCCCGCGCGGCGCGGGCGAACCGCACGGCGTCGGTGATCAGCCTGCGGTAGTAGAAGTCGTCGGGATCGGTGACGCCGCGCGTGAGGAAGCCGGGCACGGTGCCGCCCGGATGAGGGTGCGGGTCGGCGGTGCTGCCGGCGGCGGCGCTCCAGCCCTGGCCCCGGGTGTCCATGATCAGATGCGCGAAGCCGGCCGCCGCCCAGAACAGCTTCTCGTGCGGCAGGCCGCGGCCTCGGCCGTAACCGAGGTACTCGACCACGCACGGCAGCGGCCCTGCGACGTTCGTGGGCAGATGCAACCAGCCGTGCACGGGCTCGCCACCGTATCCGGGGACGGTGACCGAGAACGTACGGACCTGGGTGAGGCCGGTGTCGACGGGTTCGTACGCCGCCGGTCCCGCCCCGCCGTCACCCAGCGTCCGCGCCCAGAAGGCGTCCAGGTCCTCGGGAACGGCCAGTTCGGGCCGGTACGCCCGGCAGTCGGCGAGGGTCAGATCGCTCAGCGCCACAGTGTGACCTCCGTGCCAGACAGGATCGTCGGGTGTCGTCGTGCGGGTGCGACCGGCGACGACGGCCGAGGGGCGGCCGCCGTACGCCCCGGTCGCTATCGGGCGCCGGCCATGGCGGACGCGAACCAGCCGGTGATGGTGGTGGGGTGGGTGATCGCCGTGCCGACCACCACCGCCCACGCGCCGGCCCGCAGCGCCTGCGCCGCCTGCGCGGGGGTGTGGATGCGGCCCTCCGCGACCACCGGCACGTCGACCTCGCGGGCGAGCCGGGCGACCAGGTCCAGGTCCGGGCCGGGCTGCTTGCGGGTGTACGCCGTGTAGCCGGCCAGGGTGGTGCCCACCAGGTCTGCGCCCGCCTCGGCGGCGGCCACCCCCTCCTCGAAGGTGGCGCAGTCGGCCATCACCAGGGCCCCGGTCCGCTCGTGGACGGCGGCGACGGTCTCGCCGAGGGTACGGCCGTCGGGCCGCGGCCGGGACGTGCCGTCGAGCGCGACGACGTGCGCGCCGGCGCGGGCCACGGCCAGCGCGTGGTCGAGCGTCGGGGTGATGAAGACGTCGTCGTCGCCGTCCTTCCAGAGCCCGATCAGCGGGAGGCCGACCGCGTCCCGGATGGCCGCGATGTCCGCCAGCCCCTGGGCGCGGATGCCGGCGGCGCCGCCGGCGGCGGCGGCGAGGGCGACCCGGCGCATCGTTTCCGGGTCGCGCATCGGCTCGCCCGGGTACGCCTGGCAGGAGACCACCAGGCGGTGGCGCAGCTGTGCGACGAGCGCGTTCATGCGACGGTCTCCCAGGCGAGCGAGGCGGCGCCGAGCAGGGGTGCGTCGGCGCCGAGGGTCGAGGCCAGCACGGGCACGTCCGCCAGGCCGGGCAGCGTCTCCCGCCGTACGGCGTCGCGAAGTGCCCGCCACCATGGCTCGCCGAGCCCGGTGACGCCGCCGCCGACCACCACGGCGTGCGGGTCGAGCACGTTGACCAGCCCGCCGACGGCCGAGCCGACGGCCGCCCCGCCCAGCCGGACGACCTCCCGGGCCGTGTCGTCGCCGCCCTCGGCGCGGGCGGCCACGGACCGCAGGTCGTCGACCGGCCGGCCGGTGCGCCGCGCGTACTCCTCGGCGAGGCCGGGCCCGGCGGCGATCGCTTCGAGGTGCCCGAGCCGGCCGCAGGTGCAGGGCAGCGACCCCGCGTACGGGGAGGGCTGGTGACCGGCGTGGCCGGCCGCGCTGTGGGCGCCGGCGAGCACGCCGCCGCCTACGACGAACGAGGCGCCGATGCCGGTGCCGACGGCGACGAAGAGCATCGTCTCGTGCCCGGCCGCCGGGCCGTGACGCGCCTCGCCGAGGGCGTGCGCGTGCACGTCGTTGATGACGGCCACGGGCAGGCCCGTCAGCTCCCGCAGCCGCCCGGCCAGGTCGGTGCCGGCCCAGCCGGTCAGCACGTCGGTGGCCGAGAGCACCCGGCCCGTCCGGCTGTCGACCACCCCGGCGCTGCCGACCCCGAGGGCGCGTACGCGTGTCCCCGGCGCCCTCGCCCTCAGCCGGTGGACGAGGTCGGCGGCGGTGGCGAGGACGGCGCTGGCGCCCGCCCTGCCCGGGGTGGCGGCGGTGATCCGGTCGAGGACGAGCCCCTGCCCCGTCACGAGGGCGGCTGCCGTCTTCGTTCCCCCGATGTCGAGCGCGGCGACCGCCTCGTCGGCGCCGGCTCCGCGATCGCGTGCCTCGGACATGCTCAGAGCAGCCCCGCCAGTTCCAGCTGCGTACGCACGCGGGCCGTCTCGTCGGCGTCGAGCGGCCGCAGGGGAAGCGACACGGCGTTGCCGTCGATGACACCGAGCAGGGCCAGGGCGGTCTTGAACGCGCCCACACCCCTCGTCGCCCCCGCCGTCGTGGCGGGGTCGGCCGCGTCGACGATCCGGAACAGCCGGGTCAGGCGGTCCTGCTCGCGCCGGGCGGTGTCCCAGTCGCCGCCGACGCAGGCCCGGTGCAGTCGCACGTAGCCCGCCGGGTCCACGTTGCCCAGCCCGGGAACGGAACCGGAGGCGCCGGCGAGCATCATCGCGTCGACGACCACCTCGTGCCCGGTCAGCAGGCTGAAGCCGCTGTCCGGCGCCCGCTCGGCGATCCGCAGCACCAGTTGGCGGAACGCGACGTCGTCCCCGCTGGAGTCCTTGACGCCGGCCACGACCCCGTCGGCCGCCAGCCGGGTCAGCAGGTCCGTGGAGAGCTTGGTGTGCACGCAGACGGGAATGTCGTACGCGAACAGGGGCAGCTCGACCGACGAGGCGAGGGACCGGAAGTGCCGCTCGATCTCGTGGGGGCCGACGATGGCGTAGAAGGGCGCGGTCGCCACCAGGCCGTCGGCGCCCAGCCGCGCCGACGCCTCCGCGCGGTCCAGGACCCGCCGGGTGGTCGGTTCGATGCAGCCGGCGATGACGGGTACGGCCCCACCGACGGTCTTCACGACGGTTTCGAGGACCTGGTCCCGCTGGTTGTCGGTGAGGAAGACCGTCTCGCCCGAGCTGCCGAGCGCGAAGATGCCGTCGACGCCGGCCGCGAGCAGCCGCTCGACGAGCCGCTCCAGGGAGCGGATGTCGACCGTGCCCTCCTCGGTCAGGGGGGTGACGACCGGCGGTACGACTCCGGCGATCCGCGGGGCTGGGGTGGTCACGCTGTCTCCTCGACGTGTAGGGGGGTGGTGCGGCCCGTCGCTGCTCTGGCGAGTTCCATCAACTCGGCGTTGCTGGACCCGGCGGGCACGGGGTGGTGGCAGCGGAACTCGTGGCCACCGCCGTCGGCGCCCGGCTCGACCGGTGGCATGTCGGAGGCGCACACGTCGGTGGCCTGCCAGCAGCGGGTGCGGAACGGGCATCCGCTGGGTGGCCGGGTGGCCAGGGGGACGGGACCCACGAGCGGGATGGGGTCGATGGGCGAGAGCAGGCCCGGCGTGGCGGAGAAGAGCGCGCGCGTGTACGGGTGCTGGGCGCCCTCGGGGAGCCCGGCGGCGGGCGCCTGCTCCACGATCCGGCCGAGGTACATGGTGACCACGCGGTCGCTGATCCGCTTGACGGTCTGGATGTCGTGCGAGACGAAGACCATGGCCAGGCCGAGGCGCTCCTTGAGGTCCAGGAGCAGGTTGAGGATCTGCGCGCGTACCGAGACGTCGAGGGCGCTGGTGGGCTCGTCGGCGATCACCAGGCCCGGCTCCAGGGCCAGGGCGCGCGCGATGGAAACCCGCTGGCGTTGCCCGCCGGAGAGCTGGCTCGGCAGGACGTCGGCGACCGAGTTGGGCAGTCCCACCAGGGCCATCAGCTCGGCGACGCGCTCCTCCCGCTGGCTCCTGCTGCCCCGGCGGTGCACGTCGAGCGGGTCGCGCAGGATGTCGCGTACCGGCATCCGGCGGTTCAGCGACGTGGCCGGGTCCTGGAAGACCATGCCGATGCCGGTGCCGATGAGATGGCGCCGTTGCGACGCGGCCATCGACCACACGTCGGAGCCGGCGAAGGTGACCGTGCCGCTCGTCGGCCGCTGGAGCCCCACCAGCACCTTGGCCAGGGTGGACTTGCCGCACCCGGACTCACCGACGACGCCGATGGTCTCGCCGGCGCGGACGGTCAGGTCCGCGCCGGTCAGGGCGTACACCCGCTCCCGGTTGAACATGCCGCCACCGCGGGTTCGGTGGACCACGTGCACGTCGCACAGCTCGACGATCGGCTGTCGCGTGGCTGTCGCGCTCATCGGGCCAGCTCCTCTTCGCTGACGGTGACGGCCGGGTGGTGGCAGGCGTACCCGTGGGCGGCGGTGCCCGTCAGGCGGGGCGCCGTGTCGCGGCAGACCTCGGTCGCCATGGGGCAGCGGTCCGCGAAGCGGCATCCCGGTGGGAAGTCGGCCGGGGACGGCACCACGCCGCGGATCTGGGTGAGCCGTTGCGCGCCGGCCTCCAGCGAGAGCACCGAGCCGAGCAGCCCCCGGGCGTAGTGGTGCGCCGGGGCCCCGACCACGTCGGCGGTGACACCGCTCTCGACGATCTGACCGCCGTACATGACGACGACCCGGTCGGCGACGTCGCTGACCAGCGCGAGGTCGTGGCTGACCAGGATCAGGGCGAAGCCCAGCCGCTCCTGTAGCCGCAGCAGCAGTTCCATCACCTGCGCCTGGACCGTCACGTCGAGCGCGGTGGTCGGCTCGTCGGCGATGATCAGGCGCGGGTCGCGGGAGAGGGCCATGGCGATCACCACGCGCTGCCGCTGCCCGCCGGAGAGCTCGTGGGGGTACGCCGCCAGGGTGCGCCCGGGGTCCAGGCCCACCAGTCCCATCAGCTCCTCGGCCGACCGGGTGCCGCCGCGGCGGATCATCTGCGCGAGCTGGGGGCCGATGCGCAGCGAGGGGTTCAGCGCCGAGAGGGCGTCCTGGTAGATCATCGCGATCTCGCGGCCCATCAGGGCACGCCGCCGTTTCGCGCCTAGGGTGAGCAGGTCCGTACCCGCGAAGTGGACCGCACCGCGCACCCTGGCCCCCTGGGGCAGCAGCCCCATGACCGCGAGGGACGTCAGCGACTTGCCCGAGCCCGACTCCCCCACCAGGCCGACGACCTCGCCGGGGCGCACGTCGAAGCTCAGGCCGTCGACGATGTCGACGCCCCGGTGGCGTCCCTCGAACCCGATCGACAGGTCTCTGACCTGGAGCACGGGCTCGCCCTGCGGGAGAGGGCGGGCGCGCTCGCGCAGCCGCCGCGCCGCCTCCGGCAGGCCGGGCAGCTGCACGACCTCGCCGGAGCCGGGCTGTGCCCGTGCCAGCGGGTCGGCGGCCGGCGAGCTGGTGGCGCGCCGGGCCGCCGGGGCGGCCCAGGCGTCGGACATCCCCTCGGAGAGCACGTTCAGGGCGAGCACGGTGAGCAGGATCAGCAGGCCGGGGAAGAACGTGGCCCACCAGCCGCCGATCTGCACCATCTCCTTACCGAAGGCGATGACCGAGCCCCACGACGACTCCGCCTCCTGGGGGGCCAGCCCGCCACCGATGAAGGAGAGGGACGCCTCGAAGACGATGGCGTCGGCCACCATGACGGTGACGAAGACGAGGATCGGCGCGGCGCAGTTGCGCAGGACGTGTCGCCAGAGAATGTGCAGCCGGCGTGCGCCGATGATCCGTTCGGCCGCCACGTAGTCCTCCCGGTACTGCGAGAGCACGTTGGCGCGCACGATCCGCGCGACGGACGGGGTGAAGACGAAGCCGATCGCGATCACGAGGACCAGCAGGCTGTTCTTCCCGAAGGAGATGATCAGCAGGGCGGACAGCACGATGGCCGGGAAGGCCATGACGACGTCGAGGCAGCGCATCACCGCCTCGTCGACCGCGGTCCGGCTGGTTCCCGCCAGCGCGCCGAGGATCGCGCCGACGAACAGGGCGATGCCGGCGGCGCCGAAGCCGACGATCAGCGAACGCCGGGTGCCGGCCACCAGCCGCGAGAAGACGTCGCGCCCGAGCTTGTCGAGACCGAACCAGTGCTCGCCGTTCGGGCCCGTCAGGGCCGGGCCGAGCCCTGCCTGGGCGGGATCGTGCCGGAGAAGCAGGGGCGCGAAGATGCCGACCAGGACGATGAGCAGGACGAAGCCGAGCGCGATCCGGGAGGTGACGGTGAGCCTTCTGAAGGCGATGCCGGGACGCGACAGCCGGGCGGTGAGGGTGCGACGCATCAGTGGGCTCCGCGCAGTCGAGGGTTGGCGAAGAGGTAGAGGATGTCGACAACCAGGTTCACGACGACGAACCCGACGGCGATCGTGAGGACGGTTCCCTGCGCGAGGGCGGTGTCGTTCTGCTGCACCGCGCTCATGATCTGGGTGCCCATGCCGGGCAGCGAGAAGATGGCCTCGATGACGACCGTGCCGCCGATGAGGTAGCCGATCCGCAGGCCCAGGACGGTGAGCGGGTTGACCAGCGCGTTGCGCAGCACGTTGCGGCCGATCACCACCCGGGGCGGCAGTCCGGCGCCGACGGCCGTACGGACGTAGTCCTTGTCGAGTTCCTCCACCATCGACGTGCGCACGATCCGGGCGAGTGAGCAGCCGACCGGAACCGCGAGGGCCAGCGCGGGCATGGCGAGGGACTGCAACCAGAGGCCGACCGAGTCGGCGGGGTTGACGTAGCCGCCCGTCGGAAAGACCGGGCGCCGCACCGAGAGCTCCTGGATGAGCAGCAGCGCCAGCCAGAACGACGGCGTGGCGATGCCCGCCATGGAGACGAACCGGATGGCCTGGTCGGGCCAGCGGTCCCGGTACAGCGCGGCGGGGATGCCGAGGGCCAACGCGATGACCAGCGCGCCGACGACGCCCAGGGCGGTCAGCTGGATGGTCAGCGGCAGCGCGGTGGCGATCTTGTCGGCGACCGGCACCGAGGGCGGGAAGGTCATGCCCAGGTCTCCCCGGACCAGGTCGCCCAGGAAGTGCAGGTAGCGCAGGGGCAGCGGGTCGTCGAGGCCGTTGGCGGCCTTGAACGCCGCGACCTGCGCGGGGGTCGCCTGGTCACCGAGCACGGACAGCGCGGGATCGATCGGGGAGAACTGCATGATCACGAAAACGAACAGCGTGATGCCCAGCACCAGGGGAACCAGGGTCAGGAGTCGTCGCGCGACCAGGCTCAGAACGCTCAGCATGGTGTCTTTCTCTCGTCGAGGGCCGCCGAGGCGTCCCGCCCGGTCCGCGGGTGGCGTGGGCCGGGCGGGACGCGCAGGGCCGGGGGCCGGGCCCCCGGGGCGGGCTCAGCCGCTCCGGCTGGCGCCCAGGAAGTACAGGCCGGTGGTCGCGGCGCCCGAGAAGCCGGTGAGCTTGGCGGGGTCGTACGCGGTGACGACCTTGGTGTGCAGGACGGGGTACAGCGCGGCCTCCTCGGCCGCTAGGTCGAGGGCCTGCTTCCACAGCGCCTTGCGGGCCGCCTCGTCGGACGTCTGGGCCGCCTTGTCGAGCAGGTTGGCCATGGCCTTACGGTTCGCGTCGCTCCAGCGGTAGCGCTGTCCCGGCCACGTCTCGCCGTAGTAGAACCAGCGCATCAGCAGGTCGGTGTCGACGCCGAAGACGCTGGGGTCCCCGGTGGCCATCAGCACCCGGAAGGTGTCCTTCGGCACGATGTCGCCGTAGATGGCCGAGCTTGGCACCGTGTTGAGGCTGGCGTTGACGCCGATCTTCTTCCACTGCTCGATGACCAGCGGGGCGACGTCCTTCACCACGGAGTTGTCCGTCGTGTCGAGCCGGAAGGACAGGTTCGTGACGCCGGCCTCGGCGAGCAGGGCCTTGGCCTTCTCGGGGTCGTAGTCGTAGACCGTGGCGGCCTTCTGGTAGTCCTTGTTGCCCTCGTCGAGGTAGCTCGTCGCCGGGCTGCCGTAGCCGTTGAGCGCGGTCTTGATGACCGCGTCCTTGTCGATCGCGTGGTGCAGGGCCTGGCGCACCCGCTTGTCGCTGAACGGCGCCGCCGCCGAGTTGAACATGAGGAAGACCTGGTTGAAGGCCTGCTTCACGTCGACGGTGTACTTGCCCTTGAGCGCGTCGACGTTGAGGTAGGGCACCGACTCGATGGCCTGGACCCGGCCACCCTGCAGGTCCGACACCCGGGCCGAGGCCTCGGTGGTGGTGTTCCACGTCATCGTGTCCACCTTGGCGGGCCGGGGGCCGGCGTAGTTCGGGTTCCTGCTCAGCTTGATGCCCGACTCCTTGGACGCGCTGTCCATCTTGAACGGGCCGGAGCCGATCGGTGCCGTGTCGAAGGCCTTCGCGGCGGCGGCGTCCGCCGTCTTCGCCTTGGGGACGATCTTGATGACCGAGATGCGCTCGGCGAACAGGGCGAACGGGTATTTCAGCGTGAACTCGGCCGTCGTGGCGTCCTTGGCCTCGACCGAGTCGATGAACGAGACGAACCCCTGCATCAGCGGCGGCGTCTTGGGGTCCGCCGGCTTGAGCACCCGGGTGAAGGACCAGGCCACGTCCTCCGCTGTGACGGGGGTGCCGTCGGAGAACTTCGCGCCGTCACGCAGCGACACGGTGTAGGTGAGCCCGTCGGCGCTGGCCGTCGGGTCGTCCTTGGCCAGCGCCCGGTAGGGTTCCCGGGTAACCGGGTCAAGATCCACGAGGCCTTCGAAGATGTGCTGGTTGACCGCCGTCGCCACCGCCGAGGAGGCGTTGGCGGGATCGAACCCGCTGGAGAGGGTGAACGCCAACGTGGTCTCGATCGACGATCCCCCCTTACCGTCGCCGACGGCGTTGGTCGATGCAGGGCCGCCGCTGCACGCCGCCAGCCCGATCGCCAGGGTCGCTGCGACGGACGCGATGGCCAGTGGGCGGACTCGGCGCGCGGGGACGCGCCGGCTCCTCGGCGGCTTACCAGTGGTGCTCACGGAGATGCCTCCATAGGCTCTTCATGCGCTCGCGTCACCGCTCGCGCTTGGGGGATTCGAAGTTATGGGTATGACGTCTGACGTCTGATGCCGATAGGCTGAGCGTGTCAGATTCATGAACGAAGGGCAAGGGGCAGATGACGACCATTGACGCGACTCCGCTACGCGGCACGGAGCGCCCGGGTCCCCGCCGGCAGGAGGTCGCGACCAGGATCAAGGAGTACATCCTGCGCAACCGCCTCAAGCCGGGCAACCTCCTGCCCACCGAGATCGAGCTGTGCGAGGCGGTGGGAGCCAGCCGCTCCAGCGTCCGCGAGGCAGTCAAGATCCTTTCCGCCCTCGACATCGTCGAGGTGCGGCACGGTCACGGCACCTTCGTCGGGCGCATGTCCCTCAACGCCCTCGTGGAGAGCCTCGCCTTCCGTGGCCTGCTGAGCGGCGAGGAGGACCACCACGTACTGGGGCAGGTCGTGGACGTCCGGCAGACCCTCGAACAGGGGCTGGCGGCCCAGGCCATCGACGTCCTCGACGAGGAGCACCGCGCGGAACTCTCCGCGCTCGCCGACGAGATGGAGAACCTGGCCGCCCAGGGCAAGGACTTCCTCGAGGTCGATCGGGCGTTCCACCTCAAGTTGATGGAGCCCCTCGGCAACGACCTGATCCTCCAGCTCACCGAGGCGTTCTGGCAGGTCCAGGCCATCGTGGCCCCCACGCTGCGCACCGAGCCGGAGGACCGGGTGATCACCGCGCAGCGGCACCGGGCGATCGTGGACGCGGTCGCGGCCGGCGACCCCGCCGGCCTGCGCTCCGCCATCGCCGAGCACTACGCGCCCATCCGGGCGAGCATCGCGCGCGCCGTACAGCCCTGAGCCGGCAGACGGCGGCCCACCTCCCCCCCACCCCGCACGCCCCGCGACGGCGCCCGCAGCACCAGGCTCGCGGCCGGCACGCGCTCGCGGGCGACCCGACCGATGGCGTACGCCGCACCGTCGCCGCGCCGGCCGACGGCCCCGGCCCACCGGCGGGCACGAGGATGCCCGCCGTGGCGGAGCGTGCCGTCCGGCCGGCTCCCGCGCCCGCCCGGTCTGCGCCCGGCGGCCAGACCCGCCATCACCCGCCGTCGACCGGACAGCTCCGGGGCGGTGGCACGTGGACACGTCCCGCGCCGGCGCCGACGCCTGCCCATCGATCGATCTCTTGACGGCCGGCGCGGCGCCCCTTAGCGTCAGGACATCGGACATCCGACGTCTTATGGCTGATTCGGCTCTCCGATTCCCCACCTCCCCCGGAAGGAATCCCCGTGCCTCCTGCCCGCGCCATACCGCGCCGAGTGACAGCCGTCGTGGCCGCCCTCCTCGGCCTGGCCGCGCTCCTGCCCGCCACGCCGGCCCACGCCGCTCCCGCCGGAGTGGGCGCGACGGTCAGCGCCGACTGCACGACCAGCCGACTGCTCCTGCTGCTGGACAACCGCAGCACCACCACACAGACGTTCACCGTCACCTGGCCCGGGCGCGCCAACTCCCCGTGGACCAGGACGGTCACCGCCGGCAGCAGCGCACAGCTCTACTGGACCCTGGCGGCCGGCACGGCCTACACGCTGCGCACGACCACCCCGACGGGTCTGGACGACACCTCCGCCGGCGTGTTCCACTGCGGCACCGGCATGTCCGCGCAGACCGGCTTCGACTGCACCGCCGGCCGTCTCCAGCTCATCCTGGAGAACCGCACCACCACCGCCCGCGACTTCACCGTCACGTGGCCCGGGCGCACCGGCTCGCCATGGACCCGCACGGTCGCCGCAGGCGGCAACTTCCTGCACTACTGGACGGTCGGCAGCGGCACCCCGTACACCCTGCGGGTCACCGCCCCGGGCTTCGACACCACACTGCGGGGCACCACCGCGTGCGACATGGCCGCCGGCAACCCGCAGCTGACCACGACGACGCTGCTGACCACGCAGACCGTCATCCGCAACCTCAACGGCGCGGGCGGCCGCTACGACGGCACCGTCGCCTCGGTCCGCATCCCCGGGATGGCCGTCACGAACAGCGGCACCGTCATCGCCGTGGCCGACGCGCGGGTCGACGGCTCGTACGACCTCGGCGGCGGCACCAACAACATCCAGATCGCCATGATCCGCAGCACCGACGGCGGCCGCACCTTCGAGCAGCCGCGCGTCATCCACGCCCCCGCCACCACCCGTGAGGGGGCGGGCGATCCCAGCCTGCTGGTCGACCGCGCCACCGGCACCGTCTACTGCTTCTTCACGTACTCCCCCAGGCCGGGCATCAGCTTCTGGTCGGGCAGCTCCGGACTCAACACCGCCGACGACCCGAACAGCATGCACCTGCGGTACATCACGAGCCGGGACGACGGCGCCACCTGGAGCGCGCCGGTGGAGCTGAACCCGGCCATCAAGGACCCGGCGTGGCGGCAGGTGTTCTTCTCCTCCGGCCACGGCATCCAGACCAGCACCGGGCGCCTGGTCCAGCCGATCGCCTACCGGGACGCGGCCGGCACCAGCCACGCCGGCAACATCTACAGCGACGACCACGGCGTGACGTGGCGGCGGGGCGGCTCCGCTGGCGGGAACATCAACGAGAGCAAGGCGATCGAGCGCGGCACCGGAGCCGTCGTGCAGAACATGCGCCACAACTCGACCCGCAGCCGCTTCTACGCCACGTCCACCGACGGCGGCGCGACGTTCGGCCCGGCGACAGCCAGCGCCGCGCTGACCGATCCGCTGTGTAACGCAGACGAACTGTCCTACCTGCGCCCGTCGGACGTGGGCGCGAACGGGGCGCCGGTGCGCACCCGTACGGCGCTGTTCAGCAACAACGCCCACCCCACCGCGCGCAACGACCTCACCGTCCGGCTGTCCACCGACGACGGCGCCAGCTGGCCGGCCCGGGCGCTGATCAAGCCGGGCGGGGCGGGCTACTCGACCATGGCCGTGCTGTCCGACGGAAGGATCGGCAACCTGTACGAGGTCGGCAACACCGGAGGCATCCACTTCGCCCGCTTCACCCTCGACTGGGTCAAGGCGGCCTGACGCGGAACCCGGCCGGGTGCCGTACGCACCGCGGCACCCGGCCGGGTTCCCGCCGACGGCGGACGGTGTGGCGGCGTTGCGCGTGTTCCGGCCCGCCGGGTCCGGTTCGGGTTACGGTGAGGTAGGCATTGACTCACTCTCCGTGATCATGTGCCGCCGGCCGCCGGTGCGGAGCGTCCTCCGTACCTGCTGAGGTGCCTGACGGCCGACACGGCGAGGGTTTCGACGCCGACGGGGCTGGGCAAGATCAGAACCGACGACAACCCCTCTGGAGGGACGACTCTCGTGGAAGTTACCGGCTTCTTCACCGCGATCATCATCGGCCTGATCATCGGCGCGCTGGGTCGGCTGGTCGTACCGGGCAAGCAGAACATCCCGATCTGGCTGACCCTGCTCATCGGCGTTGTCGCCGCGATCCTCGGCACCCTCGTCGCCGGCGCCCTCGGTGTCGACGACACCAGGGGCATCGACTGGATCGAGCTGGCCATCCAGGTCATCTTCGCCGCGATCGGTGTGGCCGTCGTCGCGGGCGCCTACGGTCGCCGTCGGATTCGCTGACGCGCAGCGCGTACGCCGGCCCGTCCCCCCAGGGGGCGGGCCGGCGCTGCTGTCCGCGCGACCGGTGGACCGTTGCCGGTGTCACCACCGGTCCGGCTGTCAGGGGCACCGGCGGGTGTTGAGCCGGGCGGCCTGGCGGGTCAGGTGGTCGCGTTCGGCGAGGTTGGGTGCCTTCCGGGCCGCCTCGGCGTACAGCCGGGCCGCCGTCGTCAGGTCGCCGTCGCGCTCGCGGAGGTAGGCCGCCACCGCCGTGTGGCGGGGCAGCGAATCGTCCAGCGCCGCGAGCGCCGCCAGTCCGGCGCGCGGCCCGTCGGCCTCGCCGACCGCCACGGCGCGGTTGAGCCGGACGACCGGACTGTCGGTCAGGCGCACGAGTTCGTCGTACCACTCGACGATCTGCACCCAGTCGGTCTCCTCGGCGGTGGGCGCGTCGGCGTGCAGCGCGGCGATGGCGGCCTGGGCCTGGAACTCGCCCAGCCGGTCGCGGGCGAGGGCCGCCTGGAGGATGGCGACGCCCTCGGTGATCGACGTGGTGTCCCACCGGCCGCGATCCTGCGCCGCCAGCGGCACCAGGCTGCCGTCGGGCGCGGTCCGGGCGCGACGCCGGGCGTGGTGCAGCAGCATGAGGGCGAGCAGCCCCGCCACCTCGGGGTGGTCGATCGCGGCCGCGAGTTGCCGGGCGAGCCGGATGGCCTCGGCGGCGAGGTCGACGTCACCGGAGTAGCCCTCGTTGAAGACCAGGTAGAGCACGCGCAGCACGGTGGCGACGTCGCCCGGCTGGTCGAACCGTACGCCGGCCACGGTGCGCTTGGCGCGGCTGATGCGCTGCGCCATGGTCGCCTCGGGCACCAGGTACGCCTGGGCGATCTGGCGGGTGGTCAGTCCGCCGACGGCGCGCAGCGTGAGCGCGACCGCGGACGACGGCGTCAGCGTCGGGTGGGCGCACAGGAAGTAGAGCTGGAGCGTGTCGTCGACCGCGGGCACGAGCCCGGGCGTCGGCTCCTCGTCGAGCAGGTCCTCCCGCCGGCGGCGGGCCACGTCGGAGCGGGTCGCGTCGAGGAACCGGCGCCAGGCCACGGCGACCAGCCAGCCCTTCGCGTCGCGCGGCGGGTCGGCCGGCCACGTCCGGACAGCGTCGAGCAGCGCGTCCTGAACGGCGTCCTCGGCCGCCGCGAAGTCGGCTCCGCGGCGGACGAGGACGCCGAGCACCACCGGCGTGAGGCTCCGGAGCAGCGCCTCGTCCATCAGGTCACTCGGTGATGGTGGGCGGTGCGGTCAGGAACGGACGCAGCTCCAGCCACTCGTGGATCGGCTTCCCGCCGGCCCCCGGGGCCGCCGACAGTTCCCCGGCCAGTTCGACGGCGCGCTCGTAGCTGTCGACGTCGATCACCATCCAGCCGGCGATGAGGTCCTTGGTCTCGGCGAACGGGCCGTCGGTGACGGGCGGGCGCCCCTCACCGTCGTACCGGACGAACGTCCCCTCGGGGGCGAGGGCCTGGCCGTCGACGAACTCGCCGGTGCCCTCGAGCCGGGTCGCGAAGTCGTCCATGTACTGCATGTGTGCCGAGATCTCCTCCGGCGTCCACTGGTCCATGGGCACGTCGTTGACCGCGGCCGGTGCGCCACGGTAGTGCTTGAGAAGCAGGTACTTGGCCATGATGTCTCTCCTCGGTGCTGGCGCCGACCATTGTGGTCGCGTTCATGGCAGGGACGGAGCCAGTCCCGGATTCTCGACATCGCCGTGGAGATTCTTCTCAGGTCTGTGCGATCACGCGTCGGAGGGCGGGCACAGCCGGTTGTTCACGTCGTGCACGCCAGGGGTGCTCCACGCGAGGGCGTGGGCACGAGCCTTCAGGTCGGGCTCGCCGACCGTTCCTTCCAGGATCACCACGCGGTTCTGCACCTCGATACAGATGCGCTCGGGACGCAGCAGCGGATCGCGCTGCATCCGGTCGAGCAGCCGGCAGGCCAGCCGGGCGTCCGCCGAGGTGGGCTCGGCACGGAACTGCGACGGCAGGCCGTCGGGGAACAACCAGGGGTACGTCACGACTCGCTCCTCACGTCTTGGCGTCTCCCGGAGAGCCCTACCCCGCAGGCTCCGCCGCAATACGACAGCCTCGTGACGATTCACGCCCGGGACGGTGACGAGCCATGGCGACGGGAGGATCGGACGTGTGCGCCTGCCGTTGTGCGGGTAGGTGCCTTGTCGGGGACGACGGGAGCGGCCGGCGACGAGCACGACCGTGCGGGGGCCGCCGACGTTACGACACGGCGATGGTGTCCCGTCTCACCGCGATCTCGCTCGCCGGGCCATGGTAGGTGGCGGGTAGTGTTGATTGGGCAGAGACGTACCGATATGTCCGCCATTTCGAGGGGTGACCATGGCCGATCACGCGTCCGACCGCATCGACCCCGCCCGCCTGCGGGAAACGCTCGACGGGCCGTGGGCCGACGTCCGCAACGCGCACCGCGACCACCTCGACGCGCGCTTCCTCCCGGTGTACGGCGAGACCGGCGACCAGGCACGTGAGCGGATCACCCGGCTGCTCTCCGAGCTCCCCGTCGGACTGGGCATCGCGTCGGCCTTCCCCACCGAGTACGGCGGCAGGGGCGACATCGGCGGCTCGATCGTGGCCTGCGAGATGCTGGCGCAGGTCGACCTGTCGCTGATGGTCAAGGCGGGCGTGCAGTGGGGCCTGTTCGGCGGCGCGGTCGCGGCCCTCGGCACCCGGCGGCACCACGACGCCTACCTGCGGGACATCGTCTCGGGCGAGATCTTCGGCTGCTTCGCGATGACCGAGACCGGCCACGGCTCCGACGTCCAGCAGCTGCGCACCACCTGCACGTACGATCCGCAGACGCAGACCTTCGACCTGCACACCCCGCACGAGGCGGCCCGCAAGGACTACATCGGCAACGCGGCTCGGGACGGGCGGATGGCGGTGGTCTTCGCGCAACTGATCACCGATGGACGGCGGCACGGCGTACACGCGTGGCTGGTCCCGATCCGCGACGCGCAGGGCAACACGCTGCCCGGCGTGACCATCGGCGACGCCGGAGCCAAGGCCGGCCTGCTCGGCGTCGACAACGGACGGCTCAGCTTCGACCACGTGCGGGTGCCCCGGGACATGCTGCTGGACCGCTACGGTCAGGTCGCGGAGGACGGGACGTACTCCAGCCCGATCGAGAACGACTCCCGGCGCTTCTTCATGATGCTCGGCACGCTGGTCCGGGGCCGGGTGAGCGTGGGCGGGGCCGCGTCGGCGGCCACCAGGTCGGCGCTGGCCATCGCGGTGCGCTACGGCGACATCCGCCGCCAGTTCGGCACGCCCGACGCGGAGCGGGAGGTGCTGCTCAACGACTACCTGGCCCACCAACGCAAGCTGCTGCCCGCCCTGGCCACCACGTACGCGTTGCACTTCGCCCAGGCCGAGCTGGTGGTCGCGCTGAGCGAGGCGCAGGGCGGCGACGAGCCGGTCGACGAGCACCGGCAACGGGAGCTGGAGTCTCGGGCCGCCGGTCTCAAGGCCGCGCAGACCTGGCACGCGACCCGCACCATCCAGATGTGCCGCGAGGCGTGCGGCGGCGCCGGCTACCTGTCCGAGAACCGGCTGCCCAGCCTCAAGGCCGACACCGACGTCTTCACCACCTTCGAGGGCGACAACACGGTGCTGCTGCAACTGGTGGCCAAGGGGCTGCTCACCGGCTACCGGGACGAGTTCGGCTCGTTGGACGGCTGGGGGCGCGCCTCGTTCGTCGCCGAACAGGTCCGCGAGATGGTGCTCGAGCGCACCGCCGCGCGCTCGCTCATCGAGCGGATGATCAGCGCGGTGCCCGGCCGCGACGACGAGGTCGCCGTCACCGACCGCGGCTGGCAGCTCAAGGTCTTCGACGACCGCGAGAGGCACCTCCTCGACGGCGCCGTCCGGCGCCTGCGCAACGGCGCGGCCACGAAGCAGGACCGCCCGTTCGACATCTTCAACGACGTCCAGGACCACGTCCTCGCCGTCGCCGCCGCGCACGTCGACCGGGTCACCCTGGAGGCGTTCGTCGCCGGCATCGAGGACACCCCGGACCCGGCGGTCCGGGCGCTGCTGTCCCGGGTCTGCGACCTGTACGCGCTCAGCGTCATCGAGGCCCACAAGGGATGGTTCCTGGAGCACGGCCGTCTCACGCCGGCCCGCAGCAAGGCGATCACCGGCGTGGTGAACGGGCTGCTCAAGGAGCTGCGCCCGCACATGCGGACCCTCGTCGACGGTTTCGGCATCCCGGACGCGTGGCTGCACTGCGCCATCCTGCGCGAGGAACCCCTGCGGCAGGAGACCATGGCCGCGCACGACGCCGCCGAGGATCCGCAGGCGGTACCGGCGTAGGCGGGATCCGACGCAGGGTCCTGAGTCGTGACCCGTGACGTGCCTGTCGCTGCCCGTCCCGGAAAATCCGATGCCGGCGGACGGGCCGGTGGCTACCGTTGCGGGACATGTCCCGAGTCAGAGTACGGCCGATGGAGTCCGCCGATCTGGCCGCGTGCGGCGCGCTGCTGGCCGAACGGCACCGCCGGCACCGGATGGCCGAGCCGCTGCTGTCCGCGCGGTTCTGTGCGGTCGACGCCGCACTGCGCGAGCTGACCGTCGCGTTCGAGATGACCGGCGCGTCAGGCGCGGTGGCACTGCGCGACGCCGTTGCGGTCGGCTTCGTCCTCGGATCGCCTAAATCGTCACCGGTGTGGGGGCCGAACATCTGGGTGGAAGCGGCGGGGCAGGCGGTGACCGACGCAGAGGTGATACGGGACCTGTACGCGGCGGCGGCGACCCGATGGGTCGCAGAAGGCCGGACGGCCCACTACGTGCTGGTGCCGGCGCACGACGCCGACCTCGTCCGGGCCTGGTTCCGACTCGGTTTCGGACAGCAGCAGGCGCACGCCGTCAGGCCTGCGGTCAGGACGCGGACCGTCGACGTCGCGGGGCTGTCGGTGCGTCGGGCTGTTCGTGGGGACATCCCGGCACTCGCCGAGCTCGACCTGGAACTTCCCCGGCAGCACGGATCGTCCCCGACGTTCTCCCCCGGCGTGCTGTCGACCGTCAAGGAGAACCTGGCCGAGTGGGAGGAGGGCATCGCCGACACCGGACTCGTCACGTTCGTGGCCGAGTCGGACGGCCACGTCGTCGGTTCGGCCATCGGATGCGCTCTGGAGAAGTCGAGTACGCATCTGGGTCTGGCCCGCCCGGACAACGCCGGATTCCTCGGCTTCGCTGCTGTCTTCCCCCACTCGCGGGGCAGGGGCGCGGGCCGGGCGCTCGGCGAGGCCGTCATCGACTGGGCCGCCGACAGTGGATTCGACAGCGTGGCGACCGACTGGCGGGTGACGAACCTGCTCGCGTCGCGCGCCTGGCCGGCCCTCGGATTCACCGAGTCCTTCCTCCGGCTGCACCGTACCGTCGCCACCTGACCGTCTCGTCGGCACGGAACGCACGCCGCCCTGGCGGGATCGGCGGGCTGCCGACGGTGGTGGCGGCGTCCTGGTGGGCCGCCCGGCGGTCCGTCCGATCGGCGCGCACCCCTGGCTCGTCGTCCCGCTTCCTCGTACGGGAAGATCTTCAAGGCCCAGCTTTCTCCAGCGTCGCGCCGCGCTACGGACGTGGGAAGACCCCCGGGCGCACCGTCCGGCGGGGCGTCTTGTCCGGTATCCCGCACTGCGCAACGAGCGCCGAACAGGCTAAAAATGGGCTCGGGCTAGCAGGGAATGGCTCCTCCTGTTCCCTGATGACCTGTTTGGTCAACGGCTTACCAATGCTTTGCATTCTCCAGCCACGACCGTCACGATGCGTGGCCCAGGCATCACTGGCCGATGTCACGCATGTCGGACAGGCAGCCCGGGGCGGAGCTGGCCGGCGGCCTCGACGCGAATGCCCGACAGGCTGTGCGATTCCCGTTGGCCGGCGGTTTCAGGAGCCTTTCCCGTTCCGGCAGCCAGACTGTTGATCCATTGGGCCAGACATGACCGAGCGTGACACCCCTCCGGGGTCTACCCGCCATTTGATGCACCTTCAACCCGGCCCAGGATTCTCCGATCCGTTGACGGAAAACTCGACCTCCCCATACGCTCGCTTCGCAACTCCCCTCACCCAGAGGAGCGGATCCTTGAGGATATGTTTTATCGGCAAGTATCCTCCGATCGAGGGCGGAGTCAGTGCCCAGAACTACTGGGCCGCGAGGGCTTTGGCGTCCCGTGGTCACCAAGTATTCGTGGTAACGAACGCGAATGAGGTCGAGGCGCGTTTCCGGCAGCGCCTCGACGACGGGGACGCGGAGCACTACGAACCGCAATTCCCCGATTCGGGCGGCGGGGTCAGGGTGCTAAACCCGGAACCGATGACGCCGCGCCGGATGACACACATCCCATTGAGCAACCCATTCGTCTCGAAGCTCGCCGGCCTGGCCACCGCGACGATTCGCGAACACGACTGCGAACTCATCGTCGCCTACTACTTCGAGCCGTACGTGGTGGCCGGACACCTCGCGTCGACGTTCACCGGCACGCCGATGCTGGTCGAGCATGCCGGTAGCGACCTCGACCGGCTCATGCGCCTGCCCGAACTGGCGGCGGTCTACAAGGAGATCCTGCGCTCGGCCACCGCCGTCGCGACCAAACCCTCCCTGGTACGCCGGTTCCTCGGCATGGGTGTCGAGCGCAACGCGCTGCGGGCCGGCCCGCCCTACCCGTTGCCGCGATCGGCGTTCTCACCCGAAGCCGAGCCGATGAACCCCGCCGAGATCGCCGCCGCATCCATCGACGGTTTCGGCGTCCAGTTCGACCCGGCGCTACCGACCATCGGCATGTACGGCAAACCCGGCGACCGGAAGGGCACGTTCGACCTGATCGCGGCAATGGCCGTCCTCGCCGGCCGGGGACTTCGCTTCAACGCGCTCTTCCTCAGCGGGGAGTCCCAGCTCGACCGGATGCGCTCGGAGATCCGCGCCGCCGGTCTCGCCGACCGGAGCACGATCCTCGGGTTCGTGCCGCCGTGGCGGGTGGCCCGGTTCATCCGTACCTGCACGGCGGTGTGCTTCCTGGAGCGGGATTTTCCGATCGGCATCCATGGTCCGGTCGTACCGCGGGAGGTGCTTTCCTGCGGCACCTGCCTGGTGCTGTCCGGGGAGATCCTGGAGAAGCAGTCGTACGCCCACCGCCTGATCGACCAGGAGAACGTCCTGACTGTCGCTGACCCCAAGGAGCACGAGAAGCTGGCTGCGCAACTCGAGCTGGTCATCCGCGACCCCGACAAGGCCGCCCGCATCGGCGCGGCGGGAGGGATGCTCGGCACCGAGTTCGACACCTTCGACGTCTTCGCCGACGCCTGGGAATCGCTGGTCGACATCGGTTCGTCGGCCCGGGGTATGCCCGCACCCCCGCACCTGCCCGACCTGCTGGCCGAGCTCACGCCGAAGTTGGCCGCGTTGTTCGGCACAGCCTGGTCCGACGTCGTCGCCGGGTTCGTGGCGACGCGGGACGCCACACCGCCGGCCGACGAGTTCGCCGTCGCCGAGGCGTTCTGTGACCACCTGGCCCGGCACCTGGACCGGGCCGCGGCGGCTGCCGCCGTCACCCCGGCCTACCTCGCCGACGTGCTGCGCTACCAGCGGGGCCGGCTCTGGGCCAGTCAGGACGGCCCGTACGACCGGGACGTGCACGCCGGCACCCGGTTCCCGACGCCGGTCCTGCGGCGGATGGTACCGCGCCGCACCCGCACGACCCTGGTGGAGTCGTTCGACCACGACGTGACCGAGCTGTTCTGCCAGCCTTCCGACCCGGTCCGCGCCGCTGCCGGGGAGGCGGGCAGAGGCTGCGTCGTCTGTTTCGTCCGGTACCCCAACCTCGAGCACCGCGAGTTGCGTCTCAACGACGGCACCCGTCGCCTGCTCGGCCTCTGCGACGGTACCCGCACCGTGGGCGACATCGTCGCCGCGCTGGCCCCGGCCCCGGAGGCCGACGTCATCGGCGCCCTCGTGCGCCTGCGCGGCGAGGGCGCGGTGGTGCTGGAGGAAGCCGCCCCAGACGGCACTCCCTGAGACCCCGGCAGTGCGTCCGCACCGTCGGTCGGCCACTCGACCACGAAGGGAGGTGAACCACATGGAGACCAAGGAGGACATCGTGTTCGAGATGGAGGAGCTCTCGCTCAGCAACGTCCCCGACACCGACGCCCCCGGCTGCGCGAGTTGCTCGAGCTGCGGTGGGTGCACGGGCTGCGGTATGGAGGCCTGACCGCCTTCTGACCCAAGCCGCTGATGCCCTAGGCCGGCACCGCAGCCCGCACTCCTCACAATTTTCCACAGGAGGATGCAATGAGCAAGGCTCTACCACGGCTCGGCGCCGGCCTGGGGTACCGCACGGCGCTGCACCACGACATTGTCGCCAACGCGGACCGAATCGATTTTCTCGAGGTAATTTCCGACCAATATCTCCACGCCCCGCCGGAGAAACTCCTTCGGCTTCTGGAACTCAGCGACACCTTCCCGTTGATTCCGCACGGCGTCGGCCTCTCCGTGGGCACGGCCGCGCCTCTCGACGACGATTACCTGAATAGGCTCGCGCAGTTCGTGGAGGCCACGAAGGGCCACTGGTTCAGCGACCACCTCAGCTTCACCAAGGTGCCCGAGGTCGATGTTGAGCAGCTCACTCCGGTATGGTTCACCGAAGAGAGCCTCGACGCCGTGTGCCGGAATGTCCGGCAATTGAAGGCGCGAATTCCGGATCCGCCCTTCCTGCTGGAAAACGTCACCTACTACTTTCCCGTCCCCGGCAACGACCTCAGCGAGGGCGAGTTTCTCACCCGGGTGCTGGAGGAAACCGACACCGGCCTACTGATCGACGTGAACAACGTGTGGATCAACTCGGTGAACCTGGCCTTCGACCCGTACGAGTTCCTCGACTCCATACCTCTGGAGCGGGTGGTGCAGATGCACATCGCCGGCGGGGTCGAGATGGCCGGGATGATCGTCGACACCCACAGCAGCCCCGTCAACGAGCATGTCTGGCAGTTGGCGGCCCACGTGGTGGAACGCGCGCCGGTAAAGGCGATCCTGCTCGAGTGGGACTCTGACTGGCCGGAGTTCGCAGAGCTGCTCGACCACCTGGACCGCGCACGTGACCTGCTGCCCGACCGGGTGGAAGCCGGCTCATGAGCCTGCTCGACATGCAACGGGTGTTCAGCCGGCTACTCACCGACCCGTACTTCCAGCGGGAGTTCTTCGCCGACGGCGCGGACCGGCCGCCAGGATACGACCTCACCGAACGGGAGTTGGACAGCCTGCGGCGGATGGACCGGAAGCGACTGCGGCTGCACGCCGGCAACCTCGCGCACGCCCGGCTGGGCCTGGCGCTCAAGTCGACGCCGTTGTCGGCGCTGGTCCTGCACACCCAACTGGACCGCCACCTGGTCCGCTTCTGTCGGGAGTATCCCCCGATCCCGGTCGCGGAGAGCGCCGTCATCCTGGCCACCACCCGGCTGTGCGAGTTCGCGGAGAAGCTGTTCGCCGAGGGCGAGTTGCGGCCCGCGTACGCCTGGGATCTGCTCCGGTACGAGAAACACCTGCTGGTGCAGGGGTTCGGTGTCGCATCCTGTGCCAGCGCCGCCGAGTTCGCGCACCGGACGACCCCGCCAGGGTCGTTCGGCGACCACGTGCCGATCACCGGCCCCCATGTGCTCGTCGACCATTTCCGACACGACCTGACCGCCCTTCTGCCAAGGTTGCAGTCCGGTGATGTGCCCGAGCACGTGCCGCCGTTGGCCGAGCCGGTACGGATCCTGTTCGTCAAGCGGCCGCTGAAGGCCCTCGTACAGACCTGTCGGCTCAACGTCGCGATGGAGTCGGTGTGGCGCCGGTGCGACGGCGTCCGCACGGTGGACGAGATCGCTTCCGCCTATCCCGACCCGCGCCCGGTCGTCGAGGCGCTCCGCGCCCTGCACCGGTTCGGGGCGATCGCGCTGACGACCGGAAGGACGTGCTGAGGATGTGCGGCATCACCGGAATCTTCGGCAGTCAGGACCGGTCGGCTCTGACGGCGATGACGGACGTACTGCGCCACCGCGGCCCCGACGACGAGGGCCGGTACGACGCGGGCGTCGTGGGCGTCGGTCATCGACGCCTGAGCATCATAGGAATCGACAACGGCGCCCAACCGATCCGCGGCGACCGCCGCGAGGTGTACGTGGTGGCCAACTGCGAGATCTACAACTATCGACAACTCCGGGACGAGTTGCGGCGGCGGGGACACGACTTCCGTACCGACTCGGACGCCGAGGTGATCGTGCACCTGTACGAGGAGTACGGCGACCGCTGCGTCGATCATCTCCAGGGCATGTTCGCCTTCGCGGTCGTCGACGGTGAACGGTTGCTGCTGGCCCGCGACCGATTCGGCATCAAGCCGCTGCACTACGCCGAGGTCGACGGTGCCCTGCTGTTCGGTTCCGAGGTCAAGGCCCTGCTACAGAACTCCTCGCTGACGCCCGAGATCGACGGCGAGGCGCTGGTGGACACCGTCGTGCTCGGCCATCCCGCCGGCCCGGGCACCCTGCTGCGCGGGGTGGTGAGCCTGCCGCCCGGCCACGTGCTCAGCGCGGTCGTGGCAGAGGGCCGGCTGGTCACCGCGCTCACCCGCTACCACACGCTGCCGGACGTCGACCCCGATCCGGTCCCGTTACCCGAGGCCGCCGCCGAACTCATGGACCTGCTGCGGAACACCGTCCAATCGCACCTGATGGCCGAGGTCGAGGTCGGCGTCACGCTCTCCGGCGGGCTGGACTCGACGCTCCTGGCACGGCTCATGCGCGAGCTGCACGACGGCCCGATCCGCGCGTACACGATCGGGGACCGTCCGGACCATCCCGACGTGGTGCAGGCCCGACGGCTGGCCGGGCAGTTCGGACTGGACCACCATGTGTCGATCCTGAGCTTCCAGGACTTCGTCGCCGCCATCCCCCGCTACCTCACCGCCGCCGAGCAGCCCGCCGGTCTTGGCGGGATCGCACTCAACGTCCTCTGCCGACGCATCGGCCGCGATGTCAAGGTGTGTCTCAACGGCGAGGGCGCGGACGAGGTCTTCGGTGGTTACGGCGAGTACGTCGACCGGCGGTTCCGCACCCGTCGCATGCTCGACCGACTCGCCGCCCTCGAAACGTCGGGCCACAGCGTCAGCAGTCGGGGCCGGCAGTTCCTGGACTCCCTCACGGCCGACCAGCCATTCCCCGAGTACCTGCGGACGCTGTTCGCCGAGAACATGCGGGAACAGCTCACCCGGGACCACCTGGAGCTCCTCGATGCCTCCTCGATGGCGGCAAGCCTGGAGATGCGGGTGCCCTTCCTCGACCACCGAGTGGTCGAGTTCGCCTTCCGTCAGCCGCTTGCGTACCGGGTCGACTGGGAGTTGGGCATCGCCAAGCGACTGTTGAAGCATGCCGTCCTGACCACCTGGGGCGACGAGGTCAACCTGGTGGGCAGCGTGCTGCGCCGCAAGATCGGGGCACCCACCTCGGTACTCGGGCACCGGGAGCGGTTCATCCGCCTCTGCGAGCAGGTGCTGCCGGCGGACTACCTGCGCGACGACGAGTACGGCGCGTACTTCGACCAGAAGTCCGACCTGCTGGTGTTCAACCTGTACCGGGAGATCTTCATCCGATACCGGGGCGTGCTGCCCGACGGATTCACCATGCTCGACTTCATGACGGAGCAGGCCCGCCGGCCGGCCCTTTCCCTGCGCGGCTGACCAGCAGTCCTATGCCGACCGACACCGTCGACGAGCGGGATGGCCTGCTCCGCGTAATGGCACTGTTGCGGCCCCAGTGGCGGGCGGCCGCGGCGGCAGTGGGATTGGGCGTCCTGGTCATCCTCCTCACCAACGCACTGCCGCTGGTGATCCGGCACATCATCGATCACGGACTGGTGCCCCGCGACAGCGACGCCACCATCGACGGCCTGTGGCTCCTGCTCAGCCTGGCCGCCCTGCGTTGGCTCTGCGACGTCGTCCGTCGGGAGGCCAGCGGAGGCGTCGGGCTGCGACTGGAGGCCGACCTGCGGGCCCGGCTGTTCCGACACCTGCTCTCGCTCGACGTTGGCTGGCACAGCCGCGTCGAGAGCGGCCGGGTGCTCTCCCTCGTCGGATCCGACGTGCGGATCGTCCGCGCCTTCGTTTCCTACTCCGCTCTGTTCATTATCCTCAACTCGCTGACCGCGGCCGCCGCACTGACCCAGATCTGGGTGCTGTCGTGGCCGGTGGGACTCGCCGCCACCTGCGTCCTGCCGCTGTTCGGGCTGGTCACCGTGGGCTACGGCCGCAAGACGTTCGCCGTCTCCGCCACCCTTCAGGAGAGGGTGGCCGCGCTGGCCACACACGCCGAGGAGAACGCGGCGGGAATCCGGGTCGTCAAGGGGCTCGGCCGGGAGGACGAGGAAATCCGGGCGTTCACCCGCAGGTCGATCGAGGTTCGCGAGCAGAACGTGGCCGCCTCCGCTCTCCAGGCCCGTTACCTGCCCTGGACGATCGGGCTGCCCGAGATCGGGCTGGTGCTCATCGTCTGGTTCGGCGGGTACCTGACGATCCGGGGATCGCTGACTGTGGGCACCCTCGTGGCGCTGAGCACCTACATGGCGCTGCTGGTCTGGCCGGTCGCCTCGATGGTCGGGCTGTTCGGCTCCGCCCGGCGGGCCGCCGCGAGCGCTGTACGCGTCTTCGAGGTGCTGGACCAACGCCCGACGATGACCGACCGTCCTGGCGCGGTCGACCTGCCCCGACCTTCCGGCGGGGCTTCCGTCACCCTCGACGACCTCTGCTTCCGGCATCCCGGCGGGACATGGCCGGGCCTGCGCCGGATCCGGTTGCACGTGATGGCCGGTGAGCACGTGACGATCGAGGGCCCCGGTGGTTGCGGCAAGTCGGCCCTGGCCGGGCTCCTGGTACGGCTCTGGCCGCCGGACTCCGGTCGCCTGCTGGTCGACGGCGTCGACGTCTCCGACGTCACGCTCGCCTCCCTGCGCGGCACGGTGGGCTACGTGCCGCAGGAAGCCACCCTGTTCCACGGCACCATCCGGGACAACCTGCTCATCGGCCGTTCCATGGCCACCGACGCGCAACTCGAGCGGGCCCTGCGCCTCGCCGCTGCCGACGAGGTGATCCGATCGCTGCCCGAGGGTCTGGACACCGTGGTCGGTGACCAGGGACACCTTCTCTCCGGCGGTCAACGCCAACGCCTGGCCCTCGCCCGGGCGCTCCTGACGGAACCTGGGATCCTCGTCCTCGACGACGCGCTGACCCAGCTCGACATGGAGACCGGACGCCGCGTGCACGACCGGCTGGGCGAACTGGTCGGCACGGTGACGGTGCTGCACCTGACACGACCCGGCACCGCACGACACAAAGCCGGCCGGGTGGTGACGCTGACCGACGCAGGCGTTCTGCGCGAGGCCACCGAGGCGGGCGGTGGTCATCGGTGACCGCGCGGCGTGGGGGCACGGTCGCGTTGCTGCGCCCGTTGGCGCGGGCGCACCGAGGACAGGTCCTGCTCGGTGTCGCGGCGGCCGTCGTCCAGACCGCCGCCGCGCTCGCCATCCCGTACCTGGTGAAGGTCGCCATCGACGACGGGATCCTGACCGGGAACGCCGGGGTGTTGTCCCTGGCGGCAATAGCCGGCATCGCGCTGGCTGGCATCGAGGTGCTCGCGGCCCGCACCCAGGTCCGCGCGGTCGCGCGGGCGGGACACGGCATGCTGTGCACCGCCCGGGTGGCGCTGTTCTCGCACCTCCAGCGGCTGCCCATGCAGTACCACGAACACAGTCGCCCCGGCCGGCTCGTGGCCAGCCTCACCGCCGACATCGAGGCGATGACGGGGCTGCTGACCCAGGGATTCGTCACCCTCTTCGTCAGTACGCTCACCTTCGCCGGCACGGCGGTCGTCCTCGTACTACTTGATCCAGGGCTGGCCCTCGCCTGCCTGGTCGTGGTGCCCGTGCTGGTGTTGGCCACCAGATGGTTCCGCCGCCGGTCCGCGGTGGCCTGGCGACAGGTGCGGGAGACCGCGACGGCGGTGACCGTTCAGGTGCAGCAGATGCTCACCGCTGTGCCGGTCATCCAGGCGTTCCGCCACGAACGGGCCACACTGGCCCGGCTCGCCGCGGTGGACGCCGAGGAGCGGCTGGCCAAGGCCGCGACAGTCCGCAGCGCTGGCGTCTACTTCCCCACCATCGACCTCTGCTCGACGCTCGCCACCGTCGCCGTCCTGGCCATGGGCGCCCGTTCCGTCGTCACCGACGGCCTGGAGATCGGCACCCTCACCGCCTTCCTGCTCTACCTGCGCGGCTTCTTCAGCCCGATCTACGAGTTGTCCACCGTGTACGACACGGTGCAGGCCGCAGTCGCGGGCGCAGAGCGGGTCAACGGCATCATGGCGACACCGGCGACCGTGGCCGAACCGGCGTCTCCGGTACGGCTGGTGAAGCCGCGCGGAGGGGTCGTCCTGTCCGGCGTCACCTTCGCCTACCCCGACGCCGACGGCGTCACCGGACCCGACGTGCTGCACGAGGTGAACCTCACCGTGCCGGCCGGCAGCACCCTCGCCGTCGTCGGCCCGAGCGGGGCCGGCAAGTCGACGCTGGCGAAGCTGGTGCTGCGCTTCTACGACCCGCGGCGGGGCCGGATCACCCTCGACGGGGTGGACCTGCGCCGGCTGACCCACGCGGACCTGCGCCGGGCGGTCGCCTACGTGCCGCAGGAGGGGTTCCTCTTCACCGGTACCGTCGGGGACAACATCCGGTGGGGTGATCCCACGGCCACCGACGCCGACATCGAGGCGGCCGCCCGTAAGCTGGGGATCTGGCCGGTCCTGTCCGCCACGTCCGGTGGCCTCGGCACTCAGGTGGGCGTGCGCGGGGCGGCGCTGTCCGCGAGTCAGCGTCAGGTGGTCGCGATCCTACGGGCGTGGATGGCGGACCCGGCGGTGCTGATCTGGGACGAGGCGACCAGCAGCCTGGACGTCGAGACTGACCGAGCCGTGCAGCAGGCCACCCGCCTGCTGCGCTTCGAACGCACCACGATCGTCGTGACCCACGACCTGTTGGGGGCACTGGATGCGGACGCGGTGGCGGTGGTTCGGGACGGCCGGGTCGTCGCGCACGGCCCGCCGGCGGAGCTCCTTGCCGAGGATCGCTGGCTGTCCGCCGTGGTCGCGGGCGAACGGACGCTGAACCCTACGACGGCTGCTTCCCGTGCGACTTCGCCGCCTGACGGGCGCAGCTGATCGATCCAAACGAGTCAGCTGATGGATCAGGACGGTGCGCCGGGTACCCGACGAATCCGGTTGGCGACAGCCGGTGTCCCTTCACCCGCGTCGGCGATCCTGACACTCTGCATCCGATGGGTTACCCTTCGGATGGGGCAGGTCGAGAGCGATGGCGAAGCGTTGGTTGATCACGGGATGTTCGAGCGGACTCGGTCGGGCCCTCGCGGCCCGGCTCGCCGCCGAGGGGGAAGAGGTGGTGGCGACGGCCCGACGGCCGGAGACCCTCGACGAACTGGTGGCCCGGCATCCGGGCAACCTGGTGGCCGCCGCCCTGGACGTACGGGATCCGGCGCAGTGCGCGGAGGCGGTCGAGCGGGCGGTGGACGCCTTCGGTGGCGTCGACGTCCTGGTGAACAACGCCGCCTACGGGCAGTTCGGCACCTTCGAGGAGGTCTCCGACGCGGAGGTCGCCGCGCAGTTCGACACCAACGTCTTCGGGCCGTGGCGGCTCACCCGGGCCGTACTGCCGGTGTGGCGGGCGCAGCGCCGCGGGCACGCGGTCTTCGTCAGCTCGGTCGCCGGTGTGGTCCCCTTTCCCGGGCTGGCCGCGTACACGGCGAGCAAGTTCGCGATGGAGGGAGCGGCCGAGTCGCTGGCCGCCGAGGCCGGGCACCTCGGGGTGAAGGTCACCATCCTTCAGCCGGGCGGCTTCGCCACCGGCTACAGCGCCAACCTGGTCATGCCGGAGCACCGGATCGCGGACTACACGCCCATCAGCGACGGCCTGCTCGGCGCGCTGCGCGGCATGAACACCAAGGTCGAGGTGAACTCCCCCGCGCTCTTCGCGGACGTGGTCTGGCGGCTCGGTCAGATGGAGTCGCCGCCGCTACGGCTGCCGGTGGGACCGGACTCGGAGACCTTCCTGGAGGCCGCCTACGACGCCCGGCGCAGCGAGTACGACCAGGTCGTCAAGGCGGGCCATCACATCATCGCGTGACCCCGGCCCGAAACCGGTCGGGTCCGCGGGCCCTGCGCGTGAGGCGGCGGCCGCGCCCTGTCCGGTCCGGAGACCGGGCAGAGCGCGGCCCGGTGGGCCGACGGGTCGGTCAGCTGTTCAGCTTGGCCAGCAGCGCGTTGGCCATGCCCTGCTCGCCCCTGGCGTTGGGGTGGAACGGGGCGGCGGCGTTCTGCGGGATCAGCCCCTCGACCCACCGGGTGCCGCTGCTCTTGCACGTGTCGTGGCCGACCGACGGGGCGTAGACGTCGGCGTAGCTGGCGTCGTTCGCGGCCGCGGTGGCGGCGAGCATCGTGTTCAGCGACTTCTGGACGCTGCGCAGGTACGGCACGTCCTGGTAGGCGATCGGCACCACCGGCCAGCAGCCGTAGCCGCTGTCGGGCAGGATCGCCGGGTACCCGAGCACCACGACCCGCGCGCCCGGGGCGGCCCGGCGGACCGCCTGCAGCACGGCGGTCACCTTCGGCGCGGTGGCGGCGATCCTGGCCTGCAACTGGTCCACGCCACCGGCGGTGTACCGGTTCTTGCACGGGGATCCGAGCGGGCTCTTGAGGCTCGCCTCCGCGCAGTCGCTGATGATGCCGGAGAAGCCGATGTCGTTGCCGCCGATCTGCACGGTGACCAGGCTCGTGTTCGAGGTGACGGCGCTGAGCTGCGGCGGCAGCGAGATGCCCAGTGCGCCGCTGCCGCCGACGAGGATGTCCTCGGTGGTGGCGCCGGAGCAGCTCACGTCGGCGAACGACGACGAACCGGCGGAGGCGGCGACCAGCGACGGGTAGTTGCGGTTGGAGCGCAGGCAGTTCAGGTCCACCTGGGTGGGGACCAGCGGGGCGGAGGTGTACGAGTCACCGAGCGCGACGTAGCGCCCGGTGGGTGCGGCGGCGTTGGCCGGTACGGCGAAGGCGAGCAGCACACCGGCGGTGGCCGCGGCGAACGCGGCGAGCCGGCTGGCCGCCCGGAGCAACGGCAGGCGGGGACGGGTCATGGCATCTCCCAGAGGGATCATGGTGGGTGCCGTGATTCTGTCCGTGCCGTCGTCGAACGTCAATATCGATGACCCTTACCGGCGTCCCCGGCCGGGTCGGCGGCTCGGGCGCGGGCACACCAGCGGGGCCGCCGGTGTCCCGGCGGCCCCGCTGGTGTGCCGTCCCTCAGACGATCTCCACCCCGTAGACGCTCAGCGCCTCGGTGACCGGCTGGAAGTAGGTGGTTCCGCCGGAGGAACAGTTGCCGCTGCCACCGGAGGTCAGGCCCAGGGCGGTACTTCCGCTGAAGAGCGCGGTATTCATAGATCTCATATTGGTTGCAAGAGTGATGGTTGGTCGGACTCAGCCACTTCTCATACCTTGGGTCCGGACAGCTCGACCAGTGGCGCCTGCGGCGATTAGGGAGTATTCGGCCGAGAATCAGCAGGTCAGTCGACCCGGCCCGCGACCCACCGGACGACCCCGCTCGCCCACCACGACCGCATGCCGGGACAAGGCCACGCGCCGAAAAATCGACGCCGCGGAAGGGCGCTCCGGCGGTCGGGACGCGGCCTGCCGCGACCTGTGGTTGGCGTGCCCGCTGGCCGCGAAGGCGTACGCCACAAGCCCGTCGCACCGCGCCCACGCGCGGTGGGGTGGCTAGCGGCGCGGCGGGGCCGCGACGCTGGCGCGGGCGACCAGGCTCGGTGCGACCGTCTGCCGCAGCGGGCCGGCGAGGTCCGGGGACCCGATCTGGGCGAGCAACATGTCCAGGCTCGCCCGGGCGACGGCGGCGAAGTCGGGCCGCACGGTGGTCAGCGGCGGGATGAAGTAGGCCGCCTCGGGCACGTCGTCGAAGCCGACCACGCTGATGTCGTCGGGCACCCGTCGGCCGTGCTCGTGCAACGCCCGCAGCACACCGAGCGCCAGGTGGTCGTTGGCGGTGAAGACCGCCGTGACCTCCGGCATCCGGGCGAGCATCTGACCGCACCGGTAGCCGGCCGCCGCGGACCAGTCCGCCGAGACCAGCGGCGGCACCTCGGCGCCGGCCAGTCGCAGGGCCTCCCGCCATCCTTCGATGCGCCCCGCGCTGTCGAACCAGTCCGACGGGCCGGAGACGTGCCAGACCGTCCGGTGCCCCGCGTCGAGGAGGTGCTGCGTGGCCGCCCGGGCGCCGGCGACCTGGTCGACCGTCACCAGCGGGATCGGTCGGCGCGGGTCACCGTCGACGGTGACCAGGGGCACGTCCTGAGGAAGTCGTTCGAGGGCCTCCCCGGCCGACTCGACCGGCGCGATCACGACGATGCCGGCGACCCGGTGCGCGAGGTGCCGCTCCACCGCCGCGGAGATGGACCGGTGGTCCAGGTCGCTCACGCTGCCGACGCTGACCGCGAACCCCGCCTCGGCGGCCGCCTGCTCCAGGGCGGCCAGCAACGACGCCGGACCGTAGAGGGTGGTGTTCTGTGCGACCACACCGATCACCTGGGACCGACCGGTCACCAGTGCCCGGGCCGCACGGTTGGGCCGGTAGCCCAGCTCGGCGATCGCCGCCTGCACGCGAAGCCGGGTCTGCTCACGCACGTTCGGGTGCCCGTTGAGCACCCGGGACACCGTCTGGTGGGAGACGCCGGCGAGGCGAGCAACGTCTGTCATCGCGGGACTCCGCACGGCCACCTCACCTCCCCCGCCCGCCCGTCGGCGATCGCGCACGCCGACGTCGACAGGAGCGGCCTTCGTGGTGCTGAAGCCGCCCTCCCATCCGCCACGGCGACGTGTGCCGGGTGACCGAGGTTGGAACGTCGACAGTCTACGCCAGCCGTCCCGTCGCCCAGAGTGCGGCTGAGCCGTCCGGTCCGGCGCACCGTCACCGCGCCGCCCAGGGACTGGGTGGCGTAGTTGAAGATGCCGAACCGGTATCCCATGAAGAACTGCCAGGCGTTGTTGAGGGTCAGCGCGTTGCCCAGCGCGACGAAGGTGACCCCGTCGGTGCTGTACGAGAACCTCTCCTGCCGCCCCGAGCCGGGTCGGATGTCGGCGTTGGCCAGCACCCAGATCCGCCCGCCGGAGACCTCCGGCCGGGGCCTGTACCGCGACCGGGTGCTGGCGACGGTGACCGGGGCGCTGGCGATTCGGCGCCGACGCGAGTTCCTCCGCGCCCGGGTGGCCTCCGGAGCGGCCGGCGGTCGGATCGAGGTACGACTCGACAGCGTCACCGGCCCGCTCGCGGGCACGTGTGCCGGCGGCTGGCAGACGTGGACCACCTCCACCTGCGCGGTCAGCGGGGCCTCCGGCACCTGCGACCTCCGCCGCCAGCGTGCAGTGGTCCCGCGCCCGGGTCGGCCTCGGGAGAGGGCTGTGCGGTGACGCTCGACCGTCGCCGCGCGGCCCTCTCCTGTCGGCGATGATCGATGTCGCTATCCGAACTCGGGTAGCAGTCGACATCTGTCGTGTCATCGAAGCCAGGGTCAAGCGGATGCCGCTGGCCGGCAGGAAACCCGCGCGCCGGGCGTCCGGCACGAGATCGATCGTTTCACGCGCCACGTACCCTCTGCGTGGCCCGGGGCGGGCTCGGCGTCACGCCGAGCCCGCCCCTGGCGACTTTCCGATCCTGGCCCCGCACCCTGACGCTGACCGCCGGCACTCGCCGGCGCCCGCGGACGTCAGGAACAGCCGAGCGGAACCGGTGTCACGTCGTCAGCGCTGCAGCGTCAGCACGCCCGGTCGGTAGGGCAGCAGGCCGTAGTCGCCGCCGGAGTTGGGGGATCGGCCTTGGTAGAGCAGTTGGAGGTTGCAGGGGTCGATGGTCATGGTCTGGTCGGCGTTGCTGCGGATCAGTTCGCCGTGGCTGATGTCGTTGGTCCAGGTGGCGCCGCTGTTGGTCTTGCCGGCGAAGGGGTTGCTCTCGGTGGCGGCCTGCGGTGTCCACGTACCGCCCAGGCTGGTGGCGGTGAAGGAGCGGAAGTAGCGACCCTGCGCGCCGATCGCCTCGACGAGCATGAGGTACCGGTTCTGGCCCTGGAGTTTGTAGACCTGAACGCCTTCGAACAGGTTGTTCGTCGTGTCGCTCATGATCACCGTCGAGGTGGAGCCGAAGCTGCCGGGGAAGTTGCCGATGGGCATGCTGGCCCGGTAGATCCTGCCGTTGTCGCCGGCGAAGAACAGGTACATGTTCGTGCTGTCACCGATGATCGCCTGGTCGATGGGGCCGGTGCCGGAGTCGGAGATGCTGCCGGAGAACAGCGTCTGCGGCGACGACCAGCTGTTGACGTTGGTGGGGTCGGTGGAGGTGCGGTAGGAGAAGGCGGGTCCGCCCCACTGGTAGGCCAGGACCCAGATGTTTCTGGGGGCGAAGTAGAACAGTGACGGTGCGACGGCGGCGAAGGGCATGGGGTTCTGGCTGGCCGAGGCCATGTCGGACCAGTTCGTGAAGACACCGAAGTTCATCGAACCCCACGTGGTGCCGGTGTCGTGGGTGGTGGCGTAGACGAGGTGGCGGCCGTTGTAGGGGGCGTGGGTGAAGTCCTTCAGCGACACCCATCCCGCCCGCGGCTGCGCCAACGCACCCGACGACGACCACCGGTACGACGACGGCAGAGCACACGTACCAGGCGGCGGCGTGGTGGGGTTTCCTCCACCGTCGACGCGGACGAGTTGCCACTGCTGGTTGTTGCCGTTCCAGTCGTCGTACTGCACGACGCTGCCACCGTCGGCGGTCGAGGCGCCCTGGACCTCCACCACCTTGTTGCTGTTGCGGTTGATCAGGCGGACGTAGCCACCGGCAGAGTCGGCCAACCGGAACTGCTGGTTGACCGAGTTGTTGTCGGCCCACTGCACGATGCTGCCACCGTTGGCGGTCGAGAAGTTGTAGACGTCCAGCACCTTGCCGGACAACCGCGACCGCAACCGGTAGTAGCCACCGCCGGAGTCCACGAACTGCCACTGCTGCTGGTTGCCGTCGTTGCGCGCCCACTGCACGATGCGCGCGCCGTCATTCGTGGCCAGGTTGTAGACGTCCAGGGCCTTGCCACTGTTTCGGTTGATCAACACGTACCACGCGCTCGTGTCGACCGTCGCCGCGGCGGCGGGCGTCGACGACACCACCGCCGCGGCGGCACCGCCGACCAACAGGGCCACGCCGGCGGCGACGAACCGCAGCAGCAGCCCGCGCCGCCGCGACGGCGGCGCGATCGATGGAGCCTGACGAAAGGCAGACATGATCCTCCTCAAACACAGGGAAATGGCGTACGGACGGGCGCACCGCGACGCGTGGCGGCGCGCCGGGCGCGCGCTAGTTAGCGTTAACACTTTTCGTGCACGCCCTGGTGAAGCCTGGCCCGAGGCGGCGAGCGTGGCCGCCCGGTGAACCACACCGCCGCCGTCCCTAGTCATCGACTGTCAGCGATAACATGCCGTTCGTCAAGCCGTAACGTCGCCAGGCCGCCAGCCGGCGACGGGCCACGGCACGCGAACACGGCTGCGACGGCGGCGTCCCCGCACGTCTGCCGCTGGCCCGCCGCGCGGAGGGCCACGGTGCTCATGGTCGCCGCGCGAAGAGCCACGGGTGCTCCTGGCCCGCCGCGCGAAGGGCCACGACGGGCGCCCGGGGCGGGGATCACGGGCGCCGTGGCGATCAAGCCACCCGATCCGTACGGGAAAGGTCTGACGCACTAGCATTGCCGCGGTCCGGGACGGCTCTGCTGAAACGAGGCGAAATGCGGTGGCTCCGGGGGTTACTGGGCGGTGGCGGGCGGATCCAACTCGATGAGGGTCGGCAGCAGGCGCTGCTGCGGGACGTCCAGCACCGCTACGGCGCCCACGCGCGAATCCCGTTCCGCGAGCAGGCCCAGGCGGTCACCGCGATACTGGGCGACGACGACGGCCTGGTGGTGGCGGCCCGGATCGTGAGCCAGGTCGCCGACGAGGCCCACGCGGACCTGCAGGGCCAGGCCCACGAGGTGCACCGACGCACCGGCCGGCGGCTCCTGGTGAACCGCCGCAACTATCGGCCGCTGTGGAAGGAAGCCGGCCAGGCCCTGCGATGGCCGCTGTCCGCGCTGCCGTGCGGCTTTCATCCGTACGCGCAGGTGGCCGCCGCCGTCACGGTGCTCGGCAGCCAGGCGTCCCGGCTCGACCGGGTGACCGACCCGGACCCGCTGGTGACCCGCATGTTCGAGGTGCTCGACCTGACCACGGCCGGCTGGGAGTACGGCCGGGTGCGGCTGGACACCGACGCCGCCACCCTGGCCGATCGCCTGATCTCGAGCACCGCGCAGGTCCTCGCGGCCATGGACGACCCGCCCCGGCTGCCGCCTGCCGTCCGGGAGCTGATGCGCCGCAACAACACCTACGACGTGTACGACCCGACCAGCCCCCGGGCGGTGGGTGCGATCAACCTGGGCGCGCGGATGCGTGAGGGCCTGCTGGCCTGAGGACACCGCCTGAGCGGGCGAGGGCCGAGGAGAGCGCGGGTGCTGAATACCAATCCCCCGCGTGGCGGAGGTACCGAATCGAACGGGATAGCAGGAAGCGCCCGCATGGCCTCGGCTCTCGCCGCTTACTCAGGGATCAACTCACTGAGCCGATCAAGCGTATAGGCCTCCGACCCGTCCGGCAGCCCCTCGGGGGCCTCGATGCCGACGAAGGTGACCGGCTCCTCCGGCAGTTGGCCGTCCCACATCGTCACCTCCGCCCCAGCCCGCCAGCGGTCGACCAGGTACGACACCGTGAGGTATCGCCGCTCCAGCAGAGCTCGCACCCGGTCGGCGGTGGTGAACGTGTTCCCCTCCACCCGGTTGAACGAGGGCCGGCCGCGCAGGTACAGGTGCAGCCACACGGCCTGCCAGCCCTCCTCGCCCCTGACGAACACCATCGGCAGCGCGACCCGGCCCTGGCCCCGCAGGTGCGAACGCGCCCGCACGGTGCGCGCGTCGAACGGGGCGCCGAGCTGGTCGCGCGAACGGGTCTGGTACCCGAACATCGACTCGGCGACCTCGTCGAACGACTCGCCCGCGTAGATGTTGACCTGCGGCACCACGTAGCGCCCACCGACCGTCAGGGGCACGTCGATGAACTCGGTCGCACCGTTCCCCGCCTCGGTGATGTCGCCGGAGTGCACCACGCCGTCGTGGTGGTAGTTGGTCCACGACACCTGGCCCGCGCTGTGGAACCCGTCGTCGAGCAGCAGCACCGACAGGTCGTAGTCGGTGCGACGACTGCTCTGACGCCAGTACGTGAAGAAGCGGAGCAGCTCGCCGGAGACCGCCGCGCGCGAGCCCCTCGGCAGCACCGCGAAACCGCCTTCGGCGGCCTTGCCGGACAGCGGCAGTGCGACGTCGAGCACCTCCGGATCCACCACCAGCGGTCGTTCCAGCTCCGGCAGCCGGGCGCTGATCTCGGCGTCCAGCAACGACGACAGCTCGGCCACCAGCCCGGCCGGCAGCGGTGGCCGCTCGTCGGGCCCGACCCACGCGTTGCGCGAGCGGCTCGCGTACATCCGGGCGGACGCGGGCGTCAGCCGGTTGTCGACATGCTCGCGCAAGGAGAGGAGGACCCGGCCCGACGCCGAGGCGAGCGCACCGGTGACCGATTCGACCACAGCGGTTCGCTGCGCCGGCGGCGCCAGCCGCAGCAGCCGGTCGGCGGAGCGCAGGAGCAGGCCCGGCGCGGCCGACAGCACCGATGCGGCCCGACCGACGGCTCCGGCGCGGATCGCGGCCTCCGCGCGGCCGGCGATGGTGCGGACCGGCCGCTCGCCGCGCGCGACCGCGAACACCGCCTGCGCGTGCGGCCACTGGCCGTACTCGTGCGGGTGCAGCCGCTCCCCCAGCCGCTTCCACCGCTCCGCGTGGCGCACGACGTCGGCGAGCTTCGCCGGGCTCGCGCCGACGACCTCGTCCAGCGCGGCCAGCAGCATCCGCCGCTCCGGGCGCCGGAACGCACGGAAGCGCGTGGGTGCCACGAGCGAGGCGTCGCCGCCGGAGACCTGGCAGGCGAGGCGCAGCACGTCGGTCGTCGTGTCGACGCCGACCAGCGGCCGCCCGAGGACGAGCCGGATCCCGTTGAGCACGGCCCGGTTCTCGCGTACCGGGATCTCGGCCGGCTGCGTGCCGTCCACGCAGGCGACCGCCAGCTCGCTGAGGATCGCGAGGTCCGCTTCGCCGTGCGGCGTCGCGCTGCCGGCGAGGGCAAGATAGAGCCGCTCTGTCTCCACGTCGACGGCGTCGCCGAGACGCAGCACCGTCACCCGGTCACCGGCTGCGCTGATCAGATCGTCGTGTGCGGCAAGGAGCTCGGCCCAGGTGTGCTGGTAGGTCCCGTAGGCCGGCAGGTCGAGCAGGTTCACGCCGCCCGAGGCCACGGCGTCGCGCAGCTGGGCGTCGCTCGCCGTGCCTCCGCCGGTGAGTACGGCCGCCCGCAGGCGGTCCGTCCAGAACTCGATGGTGTCCGGCACGTCGTCGGGGAAGCCGATGAAATAGGCGTTGTGCTGGACGTGGTCGCCCACCAGCTCGCGCACCGCCCCGACGACCGTGGCGGCGAGGTCCATCGCCGGCGCGGGCGCCAGGGCGCCGATGTGCTCCAGCAGCGCCCTTGACGCCGAGAACCCGACGTCGAGCAGCGCCGCGTCCAGTTGCCGGGCCACCGGCCCGCCGTCGCCGGCCGCGCCGGTGCTGGCCGGTACCCGCAGTGTCTTCTGGATGATCAGCTTCTCGAGCACGTGGTCCCCCGTTCCGCTCGACTCCGGCGGTTGCCAACCCGCAGCCGCGGCACAGTGGGTCGCCGGGGACTCGAACCCCGAACCCTTCGATCCAACAAGGAGAAGGAAGCGCCTCCATGCCCGCACAGGCGGAGAGCGGACGCGCTACTCAGTCGAATGCTCTGCCAGTTGAGCTAGCGACCCAGGTGTCGATCATCGCACCCGCCGTTTCGGCATGGCCATCGCATTTGCCGGCGAATGCGCTGCGGTGGGGTCCGCATGGCACCCCCACCCACCGGCGACCTGCGCCGCTACCGCCGTGCGCCATCGCCGGATGGCGCGGGCGTGGCAGGCGTCGTCGGGTGAGGCCGGCGACAGCCGGCACACCCCCTTAAGCGTCCTAGGACATCGGCTTTCGTCGGGCCTCCGCGCTGCCACGGGAGATGCACGGCGCGGGCCGCCCACCGGCCTGTCCACCTCCTCCGCCGCCGCGCACCGACAGCGCGAACGCGGGAGGCCCGCATGGTGATCAGGACGCCATGGACGTCGCCCGGCTGCTTCAGGGTCCAGGAGGTCCTGATACACCTTGGCTGGGCGTCGTGGACGGCGGTGGGCGCGTGGACGCTCGCGGGAGCAGCAGGGAAGGGCGGTCCGCGCCCTTTCCGGCCGCTACGGCGAGGGGGTAGCCCGCCGACCGGCGCCGATGGGATCCTCCATTGATGGATGCCAATCGATTCATGACGCGACTCGCGACCCGTTCGGCGCTGGTCCTCGTGGCCGTCCTCGCCGCCAGCGGCGTCCCCGCCCTCCGCCCCGCGCCGGCCAGCGCCGCCGGGCCCGACCCGGTGCTGGACAAGCCGGTGTTCAGCCGGCCGCTCGGCTCGGTCGCCGAGCAGAACGCGATCTTCATGCAGTTGGCCGGGATCATCGACCGGGTTCCGGCGGGCGAGGAGATCCAGATGTCGTGGTTCCACTTCTCGTTCTCGGACGTGACGGACTCCGCCACCACGCCGGACATCCCCGGCCGCCTCGTCTCCGCGTACCAGCGGGGCGTCCGGGTGAAGATCATCGTGGACCAGTCCTCGGCGACCGGGCGCCCGTTCCAACGGCTGCAACCGGTCCTCGGCTCGACCGACACCGCCGGCTCGTACATCGTGCACTGCGCGGACCGCTTTCCGAGCCAGGACCGCGGCTGCATCGGCACCCGGGCGATCCAGTACACCGACTCGACGGTCACCGCGTACAACCACAACAAGTTCCTGACCGCCTCGCGGATCGTGCTCGGCACCGGGGCGAGCGTGTCCAACGTGGTCTTTCAGGGCTCGGCGAACCTGACGTGGTGGGACGCGAACGAGGCGTACAACAACGGGGTGACGTTCAGCGACGCCACCACCTACAACGCCTACCGGACGTACTTCGCGGACCTGCGCTCCCACCGGTACAGCTCGACCGGCGACAACGACTACTACTGGGTGACGCCGACCGGCAGCACCTACAAGGCGCACTTCTTCCCCCGCCGCGAACGCTCCGGTCAGCCGCTCTCCGACCCCGCCACCGACACCGTGGTCAGCATCCTGAACGCCGTGACCTCGTGCAGCTACGACGACGCGGGCACCCGCCGGCAGACCGACATCCGGGTCAACATGTACTCGTTCAACCGGCCCGAGGTGGCCAAGCGACTCACCGCCCTGCGCAACGCCGGCTGCTGGGTCGACGTCGTCTACACCGAGGCGAACACCGCCGTGCTCAACGCGCTCGGCGGCAACATCCAGCTCACCAGGTGCAACTTCAACGTCGGCCCGGGGCGCGACATCCGGACCCACAACAAGTACATGCTGATCGACGGCGCGTACGACGACGACATCGTGCCGCGGGTCTTCACCGGCAGCCACAACTACGCCGTCTCGGCCCTGCGACAGGCCGACGAGACCCTGCTGCGGATCATGGGGCGCGGCATGCACGACGAGTACCTGCGCGACTTCTGGCACGTGCGGGACACCTGCCGGGCCCGCGGCGGCGCCGTCCGCTGAGCACGACCTGGCCGGCTGCCCACCGGCGGCCGGATGCCCGACTCCGGCCGCCCCGCGCGTCACCGCAACCGTCGGCGCAGGGCCGAGACCGTGTCGCAGGCGCTCAGGCGTGCAGGTCGCGGCGGCGGTATCCGATCGCGCCCGCGACGAGCCCGGCCGCTGCCAGGCCGGCCATGACCAGGGCTGCGGCCCAGTCCGGTGTCGTGGCCGGCACGGCGGCCAGGTGCGCGAAGGGAGTCGACGCCGCGAGCCAGGCGGGTGCGCCGACGCTGTCCGCGACGACGTGCCACAGGAAACCACCGGCAGCCGGCAGGGCTCCGATCGCCGCGACGGCGCGGGGCATCCAGCCCAGCGCCAGGACCGCGGCGCCGAGGCAGAGCGCCACGACGGCCAGGACGTTCCAGGCACCGGCGAGGGCGTCGCCCACGCCCAGTCCCGCGTCGACCGTGGCCGTACCGACCCACATGGCGAGACCCGCCACCGTGACCAGGACAAACGCGCCGCCGATCGCGGCGGCCGTCTCGGCGGCCAGCAGCCGCAGCCGGGTCACCGGCGCGGCCAACACCAACGTGAGCCGCCGGGCACTCTCGTCCGCCGCGACGGCCGCGAGCCGGACCGCGACGAACACCCCGACGGGCACCGCGAGCAGGGCGTACATGGTCGCCGCGTAGCCCCGCACGGTGCCGAGTTCCCCGAAGCCGGCCGCGGCCGCCCTCGTCGCGAACTCCGGACTGGCCGTCAGGAAGTCGGTCATCGACCGGGCAATCACCCCGATGAGCAGGAAGTACGCGCCGATGCCGGCCGACCACCCGGCCAACGGCCGCAGGGTGCGCCGCACCGCGAAGGCCGGCACGGAACCGAGCAGCGCCCTGTGTGCCGACCGGCCGCCGGCCGGACCGACGATCGCCCCGCCGACGTCGCGGCGCGCCGCGAGCCGGACCGTGCCGGCCGTCAGCAGCACTGCGGCGAACCCCAGCACCAGCACCGGCAGCCCTCGGTCGGTGTCGAACGGGCGGGCCAGCGCCATGAGTCCGAACGGTGACAGCCACCGAAGCCAGGCCAGGGCGGCTACGCCATCGCCCACCATCCGCATCAGCAGCCCGACGACCAGAACGGCGGCCGCGGCGCCGTTGGCCGCCGACCGGCCGGCGAACAGCTGCGCGGCGAGTCCACCCACGACGACGAAGAAGAACCCGACGACGGCCAGGGCGGTGCCGTGCAGCACCGAACCGGTGACGCCCGCTCCTGCGGCGATCATCGCCGCCGCGGTCGCCCCGCCGGCCACAGCCGGTACGACCGCGAGGATGCCGAGGTGCCAGCGGACCGCTTCGGGAAGAGTGGTACGACCGGACAGCAGCAGACTCCACCGACCGGCATCCTCCTCGCCACGGGTGATCCGGGTGGCGGCCAGCATCGACCACACACCGAGCAGCACGGCCAGGACCGTTCCGGTCCGCCACACCGTGAACCCGCCCGCGTCGTCGAGCGCGACCGGCTCGCCGAACAGGGTCCGGATCGCCGGGTTGCGCGTCAGCGCCGCCAACGCGGCCGGATCCAGCGGCTGCGTACGGTAGGTGGCCACGATCAGCGCGGACATGCCGGCGCAGACCGCGACGACGACCGCGGCGCCGCGGCGCACCTGTCGCGCCGCGAGAGCGTTCAGCACCCGCCGGGGACGCACCGCTGCCAGCGTGGGGGCGCTCATCGGGCGTCCCGGCCGTAGTAGGCGAGGAAGATCTCCTCGAGGCTGGGTTCGCGCACCGCGATCGTCGCCACGCCGGCGTCCGCCAGGGCGCGCAGCGCCGCCGCGGGCGGGCCGTTCAGGGTGAACCGCAGGGCCGACACGCCGTCGGCGCGCAGGGCGTCGACGCCCGGGACGCCGGTGAGGTCCGGTGGCGTGCCGGTGAACGTGGCGGCCACCTCGGTGCGGTGCAGCCGGCGCAGCCCCGCGACGGATGCCACCTCGATCAGCTTGCCGGCGCGCAGGATGCCGACGCGATCGCAGACGGACTCGACCTCGACGAGCTGGTGGGAGCTGAGGAACACCGTCTGCCCGTTGTCGCGGGCGGTCCCGACGGCCCGCCGGAACTCGAGTTCCATCAGCGGGTCCAGGCCGCTCGTCGGCTCGTCGAGCACCAGCAGCGGCGCCCGGGTGGCGAACGCCGCGACCAGGGCCACCTTCTGCCGGTTACCCGTCGAGTAGGTGCCGGCCGGCTTGGACACGTCCAACGCGAACCGCTCGACGAGCTCGTCCCGGTAGGCGGTATCGACGCCGGGGCCGATGCGCCCGAGCAGGTCCAGGACCTCGGCGCCGGTCAGCCGCGGCCACAGCGCCACGTCCGCCGGCACGTAGGCGAGCCGGCGATGCGCGGCGGCGACGTCGGCAGCGTCCGTGTCGAAGATCCACGCCCGGCCCGAGGTCGGCCGGGCCAGGCCGAGCAGCAGCCGGATCGTGGTCGACTTTCCGGCGCCGTTCGGGCCGAGGAAGCCGAACACCTCTCCCGGCGCGACGTCGAGGGTGACGTCGTCGACCGCGAGCAGCCGGCCGTACCGCTTGGACAGGTTTTCGGTGTGCAGGGCGGCAATGCCCATCGGAGCCTCCATAGGCCAGCAGCAGGACTCGAACTGCCGACCAGACTTCCCGGCGCACCTGCCGTCACCGTACTCCCGGCCGTCATCGAGGGGAAGCCGCGGCTGCCGGGACAGGAGCGGCTCGCGCCGCGTTCAGAACTGCCGCACGGCCAGCAGGCTGACGGCCGCCATGAGCACGGCGCCCGCCGTGACGGTGATCGTCCGGATCCGTAGCCGCAGATCGGCGTCCCACCTGTCGCCCGTGCCGGCGGCGCGGCGGGCCAGCGGGGTCGACGCCCGTCCGACGCCGAACCCGATCCCGGCGAGCAACGCGACGTGCAGGCGCTGACCGCCGAGGAGCACAGCGACCGCCAGCACGTACGGGGCGCTCGCCGAGACGTACGTGCGGACCCCGGTGCCCATCTCGAAGCCGAACTGCAGGGCCCCGCGCCGCAGGCTGCGCTGGAGCACGTCCTGCGGCACCTGCCGGGCGTTCTGCGGCAGCCGGATCGGCACCAGGCCGACCTCGCGGAGCAGCCCCAGCACCGCCACCGCCACGATGCCCGCGTACCGCCACGGGACGGGCAGGGGCGCGGACAGGCCGGAGAGCAACCACAGCACCGATCCGCTGAGCAGGCCACCGGCGATCAACCCCACGACGAACAGGGTGAGCACGACGCCCTGCCGATCTCGATCCCGCCACCCGGGCGAGGCCAGCGCGTGCGCGCTGTTGTGCGTTCAAACGGAGCCGGAGAGCGTGTAACCCGCGAGCCCCCCGATCATCGCCCAGGTGAGGACGTGCCCGTACGCGGCGGCGGCGAGCGCGCCGACGGCGAGCAGCAGAAGGGGTACGAGGGGGTCGCCGCCCCGGCGCAGGACCGCCCGGGCACCTCCCGGCAGCGTCCGGGTCATACGGCGGCGCCGGTCAGCGTCCGCCAGGAGTTGCCCCCGATCACCCCGTCGATCGTCAGCCCGTTCTGCCGCTGGAAGTCCCGCGTCGCGCTGTCCGTCGCCGGCCCGAAGGAACCGTCGACCACCAGCGCGTAGCCGCGCCTGTTGAGCTGGCGCTGGGCGGCGCTGACGGCGTGGCCGTTGTTCCCGGAGCGGACCGTGGTCACGAGCTTCGGCCAGGTGGTCGCGTCGACGACACCGGTGGCTCCGAGGCCGGCCGCCGTCTGGAAGCTCTTCACCTTCGCCTCGGTGTCGCCACCGAAGATCCCGTCGATGTCGGTCGGGTGCCCGCGGACGGTCAGCAGGTGCTGCACGGTGTAGACGTTGACCCCCGTGTTGCTCCGCCGGGTGGTGGGCCAACTGGCCGCGCCCAGGCATCCGCACTTGGTGTTCCAGCGGCAGATCGACTTCACCCAGCCCGCGCTGGTCTTCTTGTATCCGTCGTGGCACCGGCGTTCCACCGAGCACGCGCAGGCGCCGCACGCCCCGTTGTAGGCCCACAGCCAGCCGTCGTAGGTGCCGCCGTAGCACTGGTTCGGCCGCAGGATCCAGGTGACGCCGTCGTTCTTGTGGAACCCCGTGTACGTGCCGCTGGTGTTGCAGGAATCGGCGAAGATCGTGCTCGGGCCGCACCCCGGGGAGCAGTTGTGGTCGCTGGCGTACGTCGGGCATCCGGCGTAGATCGTGTAGCCGTCGGCGTACGCGCGGCGGGCTGCCGGGAACACGCTGAGCGCGGCCATGCCCACCGCCGTGCCCGCCCGGAGCAGGGTGCGTCGCGACAGCTCCCACCCCCCGCGCCTGCGGCCGCCCCGCTCCAGCGGCACCCGCCGCACGGCGGGCCCGGTCCCCGGGTCGTCGCCGCGCAGCCAGGGGACGGTGTCGATACCGGTCATGCCCGGCCTCCCTGATTCGTGGCGCCCGCCGGTGCGGAGCCGCCGGGTGGGCTGTCGACCTCGTCGAGCAGGCGGTGCAGTGCCGCGCGGGAGCCGATCGGCTCGGCGCGGAGCACCCGGCCGGCCCGGTCGACGACGGTGGCGAACGGGGTGGCGATGGCGTCGTACCGCTCGAACAGTTCCGCCTGCCCGCCGAGCACGGTGATCGGCAGCTGTGCGGCCCGCGCCGGCGGGTCCTCCCGGTAGAGGACCCGGAACTCCAGGCCGGGGCGCTCGTGGTGGTCGGTCGCTTCGGCCAGCACCTCGGTGCAGGTCCCGCAGTCGGGCTCCAGGAAGAGCAGCACCAGCGGAACCGTCGGTGCCGCCGGCGCCAACCGGGCGATTCCGGGGGCCGGTGTGCCGGGACGCAGGCCGACCGACTCGGAACGACGCTGCACCGCCCCACTCGACAGCGCGTGCACCTGGCGTACCAGGCCCGAGACCGTGAACGCCAGCAGGAGTATCGCGATCCAGCTCAGGATCAGTGCGCTGGTCTGGAAGCTCATCCGGGCAGGCCTTTCTCCGTCGTGCCGATGGACCGGCCGGTCGCGGGGCGCCCGGCCGGCGTCGTCGCCGGGTCGTTCATCGCGGCGGGCAGGTGCCACAGCAGCGCGGTGAACGTGGCGGAGGCCAGCAGCACGACGGCGAGTGCGGCGTCGGCGCGGTGCGGCGCAACGATCGAGTCGGACAGCGACAGCGCGACCAGCGCGAGCCCGGCGAGCACCGCCGCTCGTGCCACCACCCAGCCGGTCATCGGCAGTTCCACCCGGGAGCATCCGCACGGCCCGGCGCGCCCCGTCGACCTCACGAGCAGGCCGTAGCCGGCGTACAGCGCGAGGAGCGCGGCGCTGCCGGCGAGGACCCCGACGAGCAGGCCCTCGCCGCCGGGACGGAGCAGCGCCACGATCCCGGCACCGGCGAGCACCGCCTCGCCGACGATGGCGACGGCGGCGAGCGCGGCCGGGGCGGGAAGGATCCGGTGCGCGGCCAGGGCCCCGGCGAGCGCCGCCGGCCGTGACAGGTGCTCGGCGGTGCTGACGAGCAGGGTGAACAGGACGGTGTACGCGGCCACGCCGGCCAGCAGTACGGACATCGCGGCCTACCCGGCCGTCCGGACGCGGAGCCGGTCGACCAGGGCGGGCACCTGCTCCACGTCCGTGTCGGCGAACGGCACCAGGCTGAGCCAGGCGTCGGCCGCAGCCAGTACGAAGTAGGGCTGCCCGTCGGGCAGGACGTCGCGGAAGAGCTCACCGGCCTGCGTCCGCAGGCCACGCCAGGAGGGCAGTTGCCCGACGCGCTGCTTGGTCAGCGGTGCGATCTCCAGCAGGCCGAGCCCGGGCACCTCCTTGAGCACGGTGGCGGGTTCGGCGAACCTGGCGCCGGTCTTCGAGGTCGGGCGCAGGGCCAGCCCGTCGTCGTGCTCCTCGACGCGCAGTGCCCGCAGCGCGCCGAGCAGGTCGGTGGTCGCCGCGCCGTACATCTCGGTGAAGAAGCAGTGTCGCCGCCCCCGCCAGACCGCCACGAGCCGCTCCTCGGCCAACTGGATCTGGGGGTCGTAGGACCGGACGCGCGCGGTCAGCAGCGTTCCGCCCTGGTAGGTGAGTTCCTCGTCGAACGTCTCGACGCCGAGGGTGCGGGCCACGTCGTCCGCGAGCCCGATCGCGCCGGCCGTGAACTCGTGCAGCCGGCCACCGATCGTCACGTCGGCCACGGAGGTGAACGGCGCGCTGAGGTCGAGTGAACCGTCCAGCGTGAACCGGTTCTGATCGATCGCACGATGCGTCACCGGCGCACCTCTGGCTGCCATGCGACCGCCCTTCGTCCGGGTCCGGAACTTAGCACCGGCACGATATACGGGTTGGTAAATATTTGACAAGATCGATCACGTGGTCGGACGGTGACAGCGCCGGCCCGACGCCGTGGCGCAGCGGGCACGCGGACGGCCGCTCCTGCCCGTCGGTCGGCACGGGCCCTGGAGCGCCGCGCCCGTGATCCGTACCATCGGTCCTCGACAGCGGCGCCCGGCACGGGTGTCGCGAGCGGAGCGGGACCACCGACCACCGGCATGCGGGCTCATGCCGGTCCACCGGCGTGCGACCGCATCCGCGAGAACCTCGCCCAGCGGTCCGCGCGCATCCACCCGCACCGGAAGGACACCCCCATGCGCGCTCCCTGGACGCGCCGTCGCCGCCTCCTGCCGGGGCTGCTGGCCCTGGCCTGCCTCGCCACCGTCGCCGTGGCCGCCGCCGTTCCGCTGACCACCCCGCCCGCCCGCGCCGCCGACCCCGTCCTGGTCCTCGACGCCACCTTCGAGGACGGCACCATTCAGGGCTTCCGGCCCCGGGCCGGTGAGACCGTCGCGGTCAGCACCGCCGTCGCCCACGGCGGCACCCGCAGCCTGCTCACCTCCGGCCGCACCGCGAGTTGGCAGGGCCCCGCCATCGACCTGCTCGACGAGATGGTCAAGGGGACCCGCTACACGCTGACGGTGTGGGTCCGGCTCGCCGCCGGCGAGTCGCCCGGCCAGGCGCGGCTCAGCGTGCAACGCGACTCCGGCGGAACCTCCGCCTACGACCAGGTGGTGGGTGACACCGCGGTCACCGCCGACGCCTGGGTCCGGCTCAGTGGCACGTACGTGCTCGCCCACGACGTGGACGGACTGTCGGCGTACGTGGAGACCGCCGACGGCACCGCCGACCTGCACGTCGACGACTTCGCCATGGCGTACCAGCCGACCAGGCCCGTGCAGACGGACATCCCGGCCCTGCGGGAGGTGCTCGCCGCCGACTTCCCGATCGGGGCGGCGATCGGCAACCGGCAGATCATCGGCGACCAGGCGGTCCTGCTGCGCCGGCACTTCGACACGGTGACGCCCGGCAACGCGCTCAAGTGGGACGCCACCCAGCCGACCGAGGGCGCCTTCCGGTGGGCCGACGCCGACACGCAGGTCGGTTTCGCCACCGACAACGACCTGGCGGTACGCGGACACACCCTCGTCTGGCACCAGCAGACCCCGGCCTGGGTCTTCACCGACACCGACGGCACCCCGCTGACCTCGGACCCGGCCGACAAGGCCCTGCTGCTGTCGCGGCTGGAGGCGCACGTCCGGGCGGTCGTCGGCCGCTACGGCGACGCCATCGGGGTCTGGGACGTCGCCAACGAGGTGATCGACGAGAACCAGTCCGACGGGCTGCGGCGCAGCCGCTGGTACGAGATCAGCGGGCTGGACTACCTGCGTACCGCGTTCCGGGTGGCCCGGGAGGTCGCGCCGACGGCCAAGCTCTACATCAACGACTACAACACCAACGTGCCGGCCAAGCGCGACAAGCTGCGCGACCTGGTGAGTCGACTGCGCGCCGAAGGGGTGCCGGTCGACGGCGTCGGGCACCAGATGCACGTCAACGTCCAGTGGCCGTCCATCGCCGAGACCGAGGCCATGCTCCAGGCGTTCATCCCGCTCGGCGTGGAGCAACAGGTCACCGAGATGGACGTCAGCATCTACGTCGCCGACAACGAGTCCTTCCCCACCCCGCCGGCCGACCGGCTGCTGACCCAGGCGTACCGGTACCGGGACCTGTTCGCCCTCTACCGCCGCTACGCCGACGAACTGACCTCGGTGACCCTCTGGGGGCTGGCGGACGACGACACCTGGCTGGACACCTTCCCGGTGGCCCGCAAGGACGCGCCGCTGCTGTTCGACACGGAACTCCAGGCGAAGTCGGCGTACTGGGGGATCGTCGACCCGACCCGGATCGACCCGACTCCGACGCCGACGGCCTCCCCCACGGTCAGCCCGACGGTCTCCCCCACGGCCTCCCCGACTGCCACGCCGACCACGGGGCTGGACACCTGCCGGGCGACGTACACCGTCACCAACCAGTGGCCGGGCGGCTTCCAGGCGAGCCTCAGGATCACCAACACCGGGGTGTCCGCGCACGACGGCTGGACCGTGCGCTGGCGGTTCCCGGACGGCCAGCTGATCAGCCAGCTCTGGAACGGCACGGTCCGGCAGGACGGCCCGGAGGTGACGGTCGCCCCCGCGTCCTGGAACTCCGCCCTGCCCGCCGGCGGGACGGTCGAGTTCGGCTTCCTCGCCGGCTGGAAGACGAGCAACAACCGCCCGGTCGGCTTCACCCTCGACGGGCTGACCTGCACGACGGGCTGACCGCCGGCCCGCGTACGCCACAGGCCGGTGACCAGCCGCGGCCCGAGCGCGACGCCCGATCGGTGCCGCCGGTCGGTGGAGGGCCCGGGGCACCCGAGGTGTGGGCCGGGCGGTGGCCGGGCCGGACAGGCCCGGCCACCGCCATGTCCGGGTCGGCCGCCCTACGGCGCTGACGGCAGGTCGGGCGCCACCGGAGCCGCACCAGGCAGCGTCGACGACCGGGTGGTCCTCGCCCGACCGGCCAGCAGGTGTCAGGTGTTGACCGGACGGCGGGCGACCAGGCGTACGTGGGTGACCGGCCAGTCCAGCGGCTCGCCCGCCGGGGTGCTGAGGGCGGCCACCGGGGCGAGACGGTTGGTGACGATCCAGTCGTTACGGGACGTCCCGCTCGCGCCGTCGATCTCGAAGCCGACGTCGGTGAGCAACGACTTCCAGTCGGCGTACTCCATGCCGCAGAACTGCTCCTGGGTCTCCGACAGCCAGTTGTCGGTGTAGTCCTTGCGGGTGAGGAAGTCCATCGCCGCGCCGAGGGTCAGCTCGACCGTGTCGTCCGCCCCGGCCACCGGCCGGTACGCGAACGGGAACCGGTAGTCGACGGCGAACTGGCCCAGCCGGGCCCGGGTCGACAGCCCGCCGACGTACGCCGCCACCTCGCCGGGCGGCAGGCCCGCCAGGTCGGTACGCGGCCGCGGCGGGTTGACGCCGTCCGTGACCGTCAGCCGCAGGCGCACCGTCCGGTCCCTGCCGTCCGGCCCGCACACGTCACTGTTGATCCACACCCCGCCGGGCACGGTGTGGTCGTAGAGGGCCTGCACGAACCGGCGCAGCGAGGCCATCCGCTCGCCGTACGACCAGATCTCGTGGGTCAGCGCGAAGGTCATGGTGGTGTCCACCGAGCGCGGCGCGAACACCGCCCCGCCGAGCACGTTGCGACGGTAGAAGAAGACGTTCGGGTTCGTGAACACGCCCTGCGCCTTCTTGTGCACGCACTCCTCGAACAGCTGCCGGGCCACCTCGACGCCGATCAGGTCGCTCTCACGCAGGGCCGGCTCCCGGTCGGCCAGCTCCAGGACGGCGCCCGCGCCGCAGCCGACGTCGACGATCCGCCCCGGCCGCACGTGCTCGCGTACCGCGTCCCACTTGCGCTGCGCGGCGTCGCTGAACGCCTCGGCGTACGTCCGGTAGTCGCGGGTTGCGGTCAGTCCGCCCTCGTCGCCGACCACCGGGTCGTTCACCACCGAGCGGACCAGGTCGTCGAGCCGGTAGCGGCGGTACACGTCGACGGTCGCCGGGTGGGTGAGCTCACGCCACGACGGGTCGTCGTCGGCCAGCCGTAGCAGGACGTCCCACGGCCGCACCGGGGCCGGCTCGACGTCGGCCTCCACGCCGGCGATGCGGAACCCGAGTCGTTCGTACATCGCGGCGACCTCCGGCGTGGAGCAGGCGACCACCGTGTCCGCCGGGGTCAGCTCCAGCCCGGTGGACGCCGCGACGGTCTTGAGGGTCACCTCGGCGAACCGGTCGGTCGGCGCGGTGTCGAAGATCGGCACCACCACCGACCGGAGCCCGGCGAGCACGCTGAACCGTTCGATCGCCGCCTCCCGCCGGTGGTACGGAACCGGGTTGCGCCGGGTGTTCTCGTGGTTGGCCGAGGTGACCGCCCACACCACGGTCGCCCCGCCGGCGTCCCCGCCCCCGGTCGCACCGTCACCGTCGGCGAGGGGGCCGTCGCCCTGCGCCGCGAGCTGGCGCAGGTACCCGGCCTGGAACCGGGTCAGCAGGTGGTGGCGGCCGGGAAAGAGCAGGTAGCGGGGCATGTCACGTTCCTAGCCGATGCCTGCTTGGCCGCGCGCGGCAGGGGTGCCGTCGCCGGTCGGGGCGAGGAGCACCCGGCGGACGGCGCGGACGCTCCCGGATGGCGCCGGGCGCTACATTGGAGGCATCAGCAGTCAACGGCCTGCTCGCAGCCCGTCCGGAGGCGGCTCCACGCCGCGCAAGCCGGACTGGGCCGCGGTGGGCGCGATCGCCGGTGTGGCGGCCACCCTTCTCACCCTGCTGACGTACGTGCTGCCACGGGAGCCGCCCGTGCCGCCGCCGGCCTCAGGAACCGGAGCGGGTCCAGTCACGGGGCCCGACCTGACAACGCCGGGCCGGGCCACGCCCGACCGGACGACGCCGGCCCCGACGACCGTGCCGGAGCCCGGCGTGACGACGCCCCGCCCCACCAGCGCGACGTCCCGGACGCCGGCCCTGGGTCGACTGCCGTCGGTGGCGCCGCTGCGACCCGCCGGCTGCGAGGAAGCGCTCGCGGTCGTCGACCGGTTCTACCGGACCTCGGGTTCGACCAGGCAGAGCCGGCAGGCCGCCGCCACGACGGCGTACCAGGGCATGATGGGCGCGAGCCTGAACGCCCAGGGCGGGGTCTACCAGGCCACGGTGACGCTGTCGCAGGACTTCTCGGAGCTGCGCTTCATCCTGTCGGGCATGGTCGCGGGCGACCCCGACGCGGTGCAGGCCAGAACGGACCGCGACGCCCAGACCCTCCGGGAGGCCTGTGCCGACGGCTGACCGCCGAGCCGGTCACCGTCCCCGGGGGTACGCGACGGCGGCTCCACGGTCGAGTCCTCCGGGACAGGCGCACTCGGCGAAGCTCCTGCGCGACCGGCGTCGAGCTTCGCCCCAGGTCCCGGCTACGGCCGGAAGTACTCCGACATCAGGCGGCTGATCCATTCCGGCTGCTTGACGTCCACCGGCAGGAACTCCGTCATCGTCGGCTTCAGGTCGATGACCGGGGTGCCCGACACCGCGTCGAGGCCCACCACCGTCAGTTCGCGGCCCTGGACGGACTCGATGGCGCAGCACGTCACCCCGATGCGGTTCGGTCTGCGGGGGCCGCGGCCGGCGAAGACGCCCACGGGCGGGAGGTCGGAACGGCCACGGTTGGGGCGGGGTTCGCGGTAGTCGTCGTGTTCCGGGAACTGGTCGAAGAGGAAGAGGACCTCCACGTGGGAGAAGCCCTCCAGGCCCTGGAGGCACGCCTCGCCGAAGCGCTCGTCGATGGTGACCGTGCTGCGGACGGCACCCCAGTTGTCGGTGTGCTGGACGTCCGTACGGTCGTTTCGGACCGTACCTATCGGAGTGATCTGGTAGCTGAGCATGGCTGGACACCTTTCCCCCGTCCGTCAGTGGCCGTCCTGGCCGCCCGGAGCGGCGCAACATCCGGTCAGGCGACGAGCAGGATCACGCCGATCGCCAGCATCACCACGGCGGTGGCCCCGTGGACGCCGTAGACGGCCGCCTTGGGCCCGTTGCTGCGCCACACGACCAGTGCGTCGCCGGCGGGTATGCCGGCGGCGGCCAGCATGAACCAGCCCAGCAGGTCGGGTGTCGCTCCCGCCAGCAGGATGAAGATGAAGAGCCCCGCGGCTATGTCGCGCACGGCCTTGACGGACAGCCATGCCTGGAAGGTGCGGTCCCCGGTCGGCGTGCCGGGGATGCCGAAGCCGGCTGCGGCCTGTGGCGCCCAGAAGGCGCGTACGCCGATGAAGCTGATGCTCACGCCGATCAGGCCGGCGAGCACGTTGGCGACGGTGATGAGCATGGGTGTCCCCCTCGACGAAGCAGCGAATCTAGCGGCGCTAGCGATGAGAGCGACGTTACTCTAACGTCGACAGTAGGTCTAGCGCCGCTAGGATGTCGTCATGTCCGCCATCAGCGAGCGCCGCGAACGTGAACGCGCCCACCGTCATCAGCTGATCATCACGGCCGCCCGCGAACTCGCGGAGACCGAAGGCTGGGAGGCGGTGACGACCCGACGGCTGGCGGAGCGCGTCGAGTACAGCCAGCCGGTGCTGTACAGCCACTTCACCGGCAAGGACGCCATCGTCAGCGCCGTCGCCCTGGACGGCTTCGGCGAACTCGCCGTCCACCTGCGCCGCGCGCGGCAGGCCGCCCCCGATCCCGGGCGGGCCCTGCGCGCCGTCTGCCGCGCCTACCTGGACTTCGCGACCGAACGACCCGCCCTGTACCAGGCCATGTTCATCCTGCCCACCGACCTGAAGTTCGCAAGCGTCGAGACACCGCCTCCGCTGCGGGCCGCCTTCGACGAGTTCGTCAGCTGCTTCCGCCCGGACAACAAGCGGCGGGAACTGTTCGCCGAGGTCGTCTGGAGCGCGTTGCACGGCATGGCCGTCCTGTCGGAAAGCGGCCGCATCCCCCCGGACGCGCAGGAGGAGCGCCTCGACTTCCTCGTCACCCAGCTCGCCGACACCCCGACGAACCCGACCACGCCGTGAAGGGCCCACGGCGGCACTCTGCTCGCCGGCCCACGGCCGGACCCAGCTCGCCGGCCCGATCGGACTCAGCTCACGAGCAGGCGCAGGCCGAGTTCTGCCGTGTCGAGATCGGCGAGGTCGCGGTTGCGTTCCGCCCACCGGCCTGAGGCGAGGTCGTCCCGGAGGCTGCGTACCGCCCTTCGCTCGGCGTCCGGCCCGACCTTGGTCCAGACCGACATGCCGCGGCGGACCCTCTCGTCCAGGTACGCCTCCGGCCGGCGCCAGTAGGCCTCGAAGAAGCCGTCAGCACAGTCCCACGGGATGAGTACCGGCTCCACCCGGGCCTCGATCGCGGCGGCCAGTTCGCTCAGCGACGGCCGGTCGACGAGGAGGCTCGCGACCTCGGGAAGGTAGTCGCGAGTGAGCCAGAATCGATCAAGCCACCCGGCGTCACTGGTGTCGTGCGTGAACACCACCACGCGGCGGCGGGCGACGCGCCGCATCTCACGCAGGCCCGCGATCGGGTCGCGCCAGTGGTGGAGGGTGGCGAAGGCCATCGCCGCGTCGAACGACTGGTCCTCGAACGGAAGGCTCTCCGCAGCGGCAGCCACACACGGGGCTGCGCCTGCGGGGCGCTGCGCGCGCATGAGCGCCGACGGCTCCACCGCGGTGACGTCACGGTCGACGGGCTCGTAGGAGCCGGTTCCGGCCCCGACGTTCACGACCGTCCGCGCGTCGCCGAGGGCGGCCCAGACCCGGGCGGCGATCCGCGGTTCGGTGCACCGTGTCGCGGTGTAGGTGGCGCCGATGGTGTCGTACAGCTGCGCGCTGGACATGTCGCTGCCTCCCTGACTGTCACCATCCCCCGCTGCGCGCGCGATGGCCTCGCCGCCTGGATCTCTGTCGGTATCGATCCGATATATCGGCCCGATACATCGGCAACTTACGTTCCGGGCAGGCCCCGGCGCAAGCTCCCGGCCGCCGTCCCGGTCAGTTCGTGCAGCACGTCGCGCCACGCCCCTGACGGGGCGCTGCGGGTGGGGAACCGCCTTGCGCCGGTGCCAAGTCGTGGGCCATAGTCGTTGCATGATCTCGTACCGGAAGGGCGGCGACGCCCTGGCGCTGTGAGCGCCCCCACGCGGCGCAACGACGCCGCGAAACCTCCACAGGCCGTTCGCAGCGGCAACCCGCACGACCTGTGGCAGCAGGCCATCCGGATCCGCCAGGAATGGCTCGATCACGCCCTGTCCACACAGCCGGCTGACAAGCCGACCGCCGAACGGTGCCTGACCGCGATCTACGCCAGGGCATCGCGGCCGCGACCTCGGTTCGAATGGGTCGACTCGCCAGACAAGGCGCGGCCCCTGACCACCGGCTGGCCCACCCTCGATCAACTCTACGAGCGCATCCGGGCCCCCCGGCCGCGCGGAACACCACCGCTGGCCAGCGACCTCGCCATGATCGCCTCCCAGTTGCGCGGTGCGCTGAGCGCGGGCGTCACTCACACCGATCCCGAGCTGTCACCCGTGCGCACGAGCAAGACCAAGGAACCATGGCCCGAACTGGCGCCGGCGCAGGCGCTCGACAGCGGCGTGCCGCTCGCTGTCGTGCTGCACCAGGGCGTACGCACGGCAATGCACCGGAGCCTCGCGCACGGGTACTACCTACCCGTGCGCGCGGCGCTCGCGGACGACGGCCCGGTGCCCGTGTGCTGGTACGGGCAGCAGGACGCCTCATGGATCGCCTACTACGACGTCCTGCATCGACTCGGCCTTGCCCGGTACGAGCCGGACCAGGCCGAGCACCTCGACGCCTGGGCCGGCCTGGCCCGCTCCTGCGGCTGGTGGTGGCCCGGCGAGGACGTCTGCGTCGTGGTGGAGCGGCCCCAGGCGGTACGAACCGAGCCGGTCTCCGGAGCAGTGCACGACCAGATCCGACTGCAACCTCGCGGCCTGCGCTACCGCGACGGCTGGCAACCACTCCTGAGCAGGTGACCTGAGTCGACAGCCGGCCGGGACGGGCACTCGCCAGTCCCGGCCGGTCCGCCCCACAGCCCGCAAACCTCGGCACGAACTCCAACAGGACAGTCGAACCCCGGCGGAGAGCCGATCGCGGCTCCTCGCACGTCGTCAGCGGGCCGGCCCGGGCTGCGTTCAGCCCGCGTCCAGAAGTCGCCGCTCGACCTCCGGGGACCACAGCGGATCGAGGTCCCGGCAGGCCGCGCGGCCTTCGGCGGTGCACATCCAGGCCCAGGTGTCGGTCACGGTGTCCCGCAACGGGCGCTGCACGAGCCCGTGCCGGGCCGCCTTGGCCGCCGCGCCGCGATGCACCGCGGCGTGCTCCGGGCCGGGCGGGAACCAACCGGGCAGGTCGGTCCACGGTTCGACACCGGCGGCGGCGAAGGCCGCCGGATCGCGCCAGTGCAGCGTGCTCCCGCCCCCGGTGATCCCCACGCCCAACTCGAGCAGCTCGGCCGTGGTCGTTCCGCCCGGTGGGCCGACGGCGTCGAACACCCCGCCGAGTCCGTCGGCCGCGGCCCGCAACGTCCACGCCGCGAGGTCGCGGGCGTCGACGTACTGCCAGTCCAGGTCCGCGGGCCCTGGCACCGGTACGGGACCGCCGGCGGCCAGCCGGGCCAGCCAGCGCGGTAGCCGACCCGTGTTCTCGCGCGGCCCGACCAGCAGGCCGGCGCGCAGGATCAGCGCCCGTGCGCCGAAGGCCTGCTCGACGGCGAGTTCCGCGGCCAGTTTGCTCTCGGCGTAGCCGAGCTCGTCCGGATCGTCGCCGGACGGCGGATCGACCACTGGCGCGTCCTCGTCGGCACCGTCCACGGCCGGCCAGGCGTAGACCGAACGGCTCGACACGTAGGTGTACCGGTCGGCCCTCTCGCGCAGCGCAGCGGTCGACCGGCGGACCGCGGCCGGGTCGCCGGACCAGGTGTCGACCACGAGGTCCCAGTGTTCACTGGCCAGCCGCTCCTCGACCTCGGCCCACGAGCCCGGATCCGTCCGGTCGCCGCGGACGGCGGTCACGCCGGGCGGCGGCTCATGCTCGCCACGGTGCGCGACCACCACCCGCGCTCCCCTGCGGACCCCCTCCTCCGCCACCGCCCGGCCGAGGAACTGGGTCCCGCCGAGCACCAGTAGCGTGCTCACACCGTCACGGCCGATCGCGCCCCGGCCTGGTAGGCCGGGTCGATCAGCACCCGCTCGCGGTAGGCCGCGAACCGCTCGGCGATCTCCCGGGCCCGATCCTCCGCCTCGTCGAGCTGCATCCGGGTGCAGTGGTAGCCGAGTTCCCGGGCGAGCACGTCGGCCGCCTCCGGTTCGAAGACGACCGTGCCGGCGCCGTCGATCTCGGTGATGCCGTCGCAGCGCTGCCCACTGAGGTTGACCGCGGCGGCCTCCGCCTGGCTGACACCGTCCGGCAGCACCACGTCGACGCCGGACGGCGACAACGCCACCGGATAGCCGCCGACCCGCCCCAGCGGTCCCGGCGCGTGCACGATCGCCTTCCGGCCGTCCAGCAGCGGCGCGAGCACGCTGAGCGCGGACGCCGCCGTCATCACCTGCCCGTCGCGGCCTCCGGTGCGCCGGTAACGCCCGGGCAGCGCGCGGAGCATCTCGCCCAGGTCCAACCGGCCGGTGACGTCCCTGCCGTCGAGGAGCACCCGCAGGATCATCTCGGCGGCGCCACTGTCGCCCGTGCGGGACAGCCGGTGCGAGACGTAGTGGTGGGCGATGAACCGGATCTCCACCCGGTGGACGTCCGCACCCAGCAGGTCGGCGGCGGCCCTCCGGATGCCCGGCACGTTGTTCGCGACATTGCCGATGCCGACGTGCGGCGACAGGCCGGCGCCGGCCAGCGCGGGGTGGACCGCGTCGGGGAACGCGGCGTTGACCACCACGGCGTCGCTGCCGGCGGCCCGGATCGCGCGCATCGCGTACAGCACCGGGACCAGGTGCATCGGCAGCCAGGGACCGAAGTTGGCCTGGTAGAGCCGCTGGAAGGCGGGCTGCGGCAGCGTCGAGATCACCCACCACGACTGGAGGCTGGCGGTCAGGAAGATGACGTCGGGCCGGAACGCGCTGATCGTCTCGGCGGTCCGGTCGACGTCGAACAGGTCACTCACCGCGTCGGACACCACGTTGCGGTGGCCCGTCTGCAGGGCGCTCAGGGCGGCCAGGTTCGCCGCGCGCAGCGTCGCCTCGCCGTCGCGCCCGACCAGCCGGAGTTCGCGTCCGGAACCGCCCGAGGCCAGGCCCTGCAGGACCCGGCTGCCGAGGTCCCCGGCGCCGATCACCATTGCCTTGCGGGTATCAACCATCGTGTGACTCTCCCAACGCGTTCATGCACGAGGACCGGAGAAATGCGAGATCAGCGCCGGCAGGTCGGCCATCTTCGCGAAGGAACTCAGGCCGGTGACAGCAGTGCCGGGCGGCAGGTGCGGACTGATCGCGGCGTGGTCGGCCGGGGTGCCGTCCGGGCCGTACCGCAGCACCGGCATGCCCGCCGCGATCGCGGCGGCCACCCCGACCGGGCTGTCCTCGATCACCACACACGAGGCTGGAGGCACGCCGCACTCCCGGGCCGCCCAGAGGAACAGGTCGGGGGCGGGTTTCCAACTGCCGATGTCGTACGCGGAGAAGAGCCGCTCACCGAACGCCGAGGCGATCCCGGCCGCCTCCACCCGCTTACGGATCAGCTCGCGAGGGCTGTTGGAAGCCACGCACATCAGTCGGTCCACGGCGTCGACCACATGTCGTACGCCGTCGATCGGTTCCAGGCGGTCGCCGATCAGCTCCTCGCAGCGTGCCCGGACCAGCTCCACCGCGCCCGGCGGCGGCTCCACCGCGGCCCGATCGGAGATCGCGTCGATGCAGTCGGCCATCCGCTTGCCGGCGAACAGCTCGGCGGCCTCGTCGGCGGACAGTCGCACGCCCATCAGCCCGGCCAGGTGGTTCAGCGCCCCGGTCTCGGCGGCCTGGGTGTCCACCAGCACGCCGTCCAGGTCGAAGATGACCAACTCCGGTGCCGTCACCGCCGTGCGCCGAGCGTCGCGGCGTCCCGCGTGGCGAACCGGTCGGTCAGCGCCCGCCGGTCGATCTTGCCGTTGTCGTTCAGCGGCATCGCGGGCAGGTGTTCCAGCCGGGTGGGCACCATGTGGATCGGCAGCTCGCGGCGCAGCCACCGGTCGAGTTCGGCGGCCGCCACCCCGGCGCCGGTGTGCACCCCGACCAGCTGGGTGTCGTCGTCGACGCGGATCGCGATCACCGCGGCGTCGGTGACGCCCGGATGGCGGTGGATCGCGGCCTCCACCTCGCCGATCTCGATCCGGTGTCCCATCACCTTGACCTGGTGGTCCAGGCGGCCCCGGTGGACCAGGTTCACGCCCTCGCGGCTGACCCGGTCGCCGGTGCGGTACCAGTCCTCGGGTGACGGCGCCTGGCCGGGCGGGCGCGGGGTGGCCGGGCCGGTGCCGTCGTACGCCACGAACCGGCCGTCGTTCTCCCGCGGGTCGAGATAACCGTCGAACCTCTGCCATCCCCGCAGACACAGTTCGCCGTCGTCGACCGGATTGCCGTCCGGGTCGATGACCAGGGACTCCATGCCCGGGTACATCACCCCGATCGGCAGCGTGTCGTTGCTGGCCGCCGTCCAGCCCGCCGGATCGCCGGTCAGCCGGAACTCGGTGCAGTTCACCACCGCCTCGGAGGGGCCGTACAGGTTGTAGATGTCGGTGTTCGGCGCGACCGAGCGCCACAGCCGGGCGTGCTTGAGCGTGACCGGCTCGGCGCCGAAGAGGCTGTGCCGCACGGACGTCGCGACGCCCAACGGCAGGTTGCCCAGGTGCTGCGCCACCCGGACCGCCGACGGTACGGAGAACCAGTGCGTCAGCTGGTTGCGCACGATGAAGTCGACCGGCTGGAACAGCTCCTCACGGCTCGGCACGACGAGGGTGGCGCCTCCTGCCCAGGTCATGAAGGTCGCGCCGACCGACGCGTCGAAGGTCAGCCCGAACGTCTGCGATACCCCGCAGCCAGGGCCGACCTCGAACCGGAACAGGTTGTGCGTGAGGTACGGCGAGATGTGCCGGTGTTTGTACGGCACCCCCTTCGGCATGCCGGAGGTGCCGGAGGTGAACAGCAGGTACGCCTCGGCGTCGGCGTCCTCGCCCACCGGCGGCAGTCCGGCCACGTCGGCGTGCCCGACCGGGTCGGTGTCGCCGACCACCAGGGTCGCCGGCCGGAACCGCCGCGGCAGGTCCTGGAACGGGTCACGGACCTCACGGTCCACCAGCGCCACCTCGACGTTCGCCCGCTGGGCGATGTCGATGTTGCGGTGACTCGGATGATCCGGATTCAGCGGCACCACCGTGGCACCGAGCCGTTGCACGGCCAGGATGCCCACGTACGCGGAGGGCGTGGTGCGCGGCGCGACCAGCGCGATCCGCGCGGGCGGGCGGTCGCGCCCGGCCATGATGTCGGCCGCGACGGCCAGCGCCCGCCGTTCCAGCTGGGCGTAGCTGAGCGCGGTTCCGCCCGCCTTCAGCGCCGTGGCCTCCGGGTGCCGGCGGGCCGATTCCTCGAACCATTGATACAGCGTCCGTTTCAGCATGACGTCTCCCAGATCGGAATCGGTGCGGCGGTCTGTCCCGGCCACGGGTCAGCGGCCACGACGGATGTGGGTGGACCGCCGGGCCTCGCCACGGTTGGCCGCGGGTGGCGGCGCTGCCACCGGCTGGCCCAGCGCGTCGGACATCGCCCGGATCGTCGGGTGGCTGAACAGGTCCGTCAGCGACACCTCGGTTCCCAGGACCGTCCGCAGTTCGTCGCGCAACCGGATCAGCAACAGGCTGTTGCCGCCGGCCTCGAAGAAGTTGAGGTTCGCCGGTACGGCGCGCCCGAGGACCTTCTCCCAGGCCGCCGCGATCGCCTGCCCGTCCGCCGCCATCGGCTCCGCCGCGTCCGCGCTGCTACGCGCGTCGGCCAGAACCCGCTCGATCTCGTCGTGGTCGGCCGGCAACGCGTCCAGGACGACGATCCGGTCCGGCCGTAGATAGCCGGGCAGCCGGGCGGCCAGGTGGACGGCCAGGGCACCGGGCTCGGCGGTGGCGGCGGTACGGGCGACGAGCGCGAGCAGCTCCGGTCCACCATGCTCGGGGCGCCACGGCAGCACCCGGGCCGCGGCGACCCCGGGATGCTCCAGCAGGGCGTCCTCGACCGGCCCCGGATCCACCCGCAGCCCCTGGCGCAGCAGCGGCTCGCGGGCGTCGCCGAGGATCTCGAAGCGCCCGTCCGCGGTGAGGCGGGCGAGCCGCCCGGTGGCGAACCGGCGCGCACCCGGACGGCCGGCCAGCGGGTCCGGCCGGAAGGTGGCGGCGGTGGCTTCCTCGTCGAGGTAACCGTCGGCGATCAGGTCCCCGCCGAGGAACAGTTCGCCGGCGGCGCCCGGCGGCACCGGCGTACCGTCCGGCCCGAGCACGTAGGCGCGGATTCCCGGCCGGGGACGGCCGTCGAGCAGGGCCAGCCCGCCCGCGGCGAGCGGGCCGAACACCTGATGCACCGCCCGCAGCCCGTGCCCGTCGAGCAGGCGCCGCACGGCGGCCGGCGGCACCGCGTCGACGTGGCCGGCGACCACGACGGCACCGGCCGGCAGCGCCCCGGCCAGCCGGTGGATGCCGTCGGCGGGTGCGAGGACCAGGGTGGCGTCGGCCGTGGCCGACGGTGCCGGTACGAGAGTTCCGCCCGCCGTCGTAGCCAGCAGCGCCTCGATCACGACGCTGATCGAAGCGGTCGAGCTGACCAGCGGCAGCACCACCGCCGGCGGCGAGGCGACCTCGCGCCGCAGGGTGCCCAGCACCACCGAGAGGAGTTCGTCGGACAGGACGACGGCCTGTTGCTCCGCGTCGTCGTCGTACGCGACGAACGCGGCTCCGCCGTGCCCGGCGTCGACGTCGTCCGTGGCAGTGCCGGCGGCGCCCATGTCGAGCACGTCGACCCGGGACCGGTCGAACAGCCGGGCCACGTGCGCGTCGGCCAGCACCACCCGGAAGCCCGCCTCGGACTGGGCGTTGCGCAGCTCGAAGGAGTGCCGGCCGGGATCGAGCAGCACCGCGCGTACACCCAGCCGGATCACCGCGAGCAGGGCCGCCACCAGAGCACCGGACGGCTCGCCGCACAGGGCGACCGGGTCCCCCGGCCTGACCCCGGCCGCCACCAGCCGTCCGGTGGTCGCGGCGACCGCCGCGGCCAGACCCCGATAGGTCAGCTCCGGCGTGCTTCCGGCCGCCCTGACGGCGATCACGTCCGGTGTGGTGGCCGCACGGTCCAGGACCGAGGCGACCAGGTCGTGCAGCGCGACAGGACCGGGGTCCGGCAGCGCGGCCGGACGGTTCGGCTCGTCCACCGCCGCGCGCAGTTCGACCTCGCTGAGCTGCCTCAGCTGTGACACGGTCGCGGTCGGGTCGACGGCGATCCGCGCGAGCACGGCCTCCATCCGGTCCGCGATCCGGGCGAGATCGGCCTCGGCGAAGAGGTCACGCCGGTAGTCGAGGTCCAGCCGCAGGCCGCCGAGGGTGTCGGTGCAGACCACCGACAGGTCGACCTTCATGGTGGCCGGGGCGAACTCGGTGACCGTGAGCCGCAGCTCGCCGGCCCGATGCGCCGCCCGCTCACCGGAGTAGCCGAACATGACCTGGTAGAGCTGGTTGTAGCTGGGGTCGCGGGGCACGCCGAGGGCCCGTACGACCGCGTCGAACGGCAGCTCGGGGTGCTCGTGGGCGTCGAGCAGGTCCCCGCGTACGGCACTCAGCAGCGTCAGGAACGACGGATCGCCGCCCAGGTCGCTGCGCAGCACGACCGGCCGGGCCAGATAGCCGATCAGGCCGTGGCTCTCGGTGTGGTCGCGGCCGGCCAGCGCCACGCCGGTCAGCACGTCGGCACCGCCGTAGTGGCTGAGCACGACGTCGCAGGCGGCCTTGAGCAGGATGAACATCGTCGCCCGGCGCGACCGGGCGAGCTGCCGCAGCGGCTCGACGGCGGCCGCCGGCACCACCCGGGTGTAGCGGGCGGCGGCATGGTCGGTGGTCACCGGGCGCACCCGGCCACTGGGTAGCGGGATCGCGGCCGGCGCGCCGGCCAGCCGGGCGGACCAGAACTCGACGTCCGCGTCGGGTGACCGGCCGGCGTCGCGCCGGGCGAGGTGGTCGGCGTAGTCCGGCGGCGGCCCGGCGAACGCCTGCTCCGGATCGCCCCCGGCCCGGTACAGGGCGGCCAACTCGGCGACGAACAGGTCCATCGACCAGCCGTCGAAGACCAGGTGGTGCACGGTGACCGCGAGCCGGTGCCGCCGCTCGGCGAGCCGGATCAGCTGGACCCGCAGCGGCGGCCCGGCGGTCAGGTCGAACGGCGCGCGCCCGATGGCGTCGATCTCCCGATCGGCGGCCGCCTCGTCCGGGACGTCGAGCACCGCACCCCGGAACCAGTCCAGGACGGACTCGTCGGCGGGCGGGGCGCTCAGGCAGATCCGGCCGTCGCGCCAGGCGACGCGGGCGCGCAGGGCGACGTGCCGGCGGATCAGTTGACCGAGGCAGGCGTGCAACAGGGCGTCGTCGAGCCGGCCGGCGACGTCGATGACGAAGGGGATGTGGAAGAACGGGTCACCGGGGCGGATCTGGGTCGAGATCCAGAGCCGCTCCTGTGCCGGCGACAGCGGTACGACTGTGTGGCCCACTCAGATCTGCCCGCCCTCGTCCACGATCTCGTGCAATGGCCGGCCGGCCCGGACCTGCGCCAGGATGCGGGCCTCGGCGTTCTCCACCGCGACCGCCTTCGTCAGCACCTCGAGCAGGATCTCGTCCTTGATCACGACGGTGCCGTTGCCGTCGGTGAACACCCAGTCGCCGGTGACGACCCGTACGTCGCCGATCCGGCATTCGGTGCCGGTGGCGGCGACCCGGTAGGCGCCCTGGGTGTCGGTCGGGGTGAAGTTGCTGGCGATCACCGGACGGTCCGCCGCCTCCACCACCGCCCGGTCCCGCACGGCGCCGCCCAGCACGATCGCCTCGAAGCCGACCTGCTCCAGCAGGTAGGTCACCGACATGCCGCCGGCCAGCGCGGCGTGGGTGAGCAGCTCGCCGGCGCCGCCGACGTAGATCCGGCCGGCGCCGTCCGTGATCTCCGGGACCAGGAAGTCCCGGACCTGCTGCCAGGTGCTCGGCGCCGGCTGGTGGATGGAGGCCTGCTTGCGCACCTCCACCCAGGACACGGTGTACGCGGTCCCGTAGGCCAGAGCGGGCCGGCCGGCCCGCTGCTGCAGTGTGCTGGGCAGCACGGCGGAGGTGACGCCCAGCCCGTCCAGGACGTCGACGAGCGCGCAGGTGCTCAGCTCCACGTCACCGATCGTCTTCGCGACGATGTCTCGGGTCTCTGTCATGCGCGGCCTTCCGGGATCAGAACGGCGGCCGGGCCGGACGTCCCGCGCGGTGCGGGACCGGCGAACGCGGCCGACGGGGTGGAGTGGGTGAGAACGTGCTCGTCGTAGTGGCCGAGCAGGCGGGTGGTGAGCGCGCCGGGGCGGCCGTCGCCGAACACGTGGTCCTCGACGGCCAGCACCGGACGAACGCCGGCCGCGGTGCTGGTGAGGAACACCTCGTCGGCGCCGAGCACGTCGGACACGGTGAGGTCGGCCTCCCGTACGCCGATGCCCGTCCGGCGGGCCAGGTCGATGACGGTCCGCCGGGTGATGCCGGGCAGGCAGGCCCGGGTGGTCGGGGTGAGCAGGCCGCCGTCGCGCACCAGGAACACGTTCATGCTGGTGGCCTCCGCGACGTGGTCGCGGTCGTCCAGCATGATCGCGTCGGCGAAGCCGCGGGCCGTCGCCTCGTTGTGGGCCAGCTTGGCGATCAGGTAGCTCCCGGCGGCCTTGGCGTGCGGCGGAAGGCTCTCCGGCGACGGGCGCCGACGCCTGGCGATCGCCAACCGGACACCGCCTCCGCCCGGTGCCGGGTTGGCCCACGGCCAGGCCAGGATCGCCAGGTGTGCCTGGTGCCGCTGGGTGCCGAGCCCAGCGAGGCCGTCGCCGAAGAAGGCGATCGGCCGGATGTACGCCTCCGTCAGCCCGTTCGCGGCGAGCACCTCGTAGTGCGCGGCGACAAGGGTGTCGTTGTCGTACCGGATGGGGATGTCCAGGGTGGCCGCGGAGCCGAGCAGCCGGTCGATGTGTGGTTGCAGGGCGAAGATCGACGCGGTGCCGCCGACGTCGAACGACCGCAGCCCTTCGAAGACCGAGTACCCGTAGTGCAGGCCGAAGGTGCTCAGCGTGGGCTCGGCGGTGACACCGGTGTGGATGCGGCCGTCGAACCAGACCGCCGGCTCAGCCATGCTGTCGCCGGTAGGTGCGGTTGGCGTGGATGGTGAAGCCCATCGGCACCGGACCGAAGTCCTTCACCACGGGCAGGCCCGCCTCGGCGGCGGCGACCGAGGTGGTCACGCACGCGTCCGCCGCGCCGCTGGCGACGGTCAGCGCGGCCCGTACGTTGCTGTCGACGAACCTGATCTCCGGCGTCCACGCGTCCAGCAGGTTGATCGGGGCGGGATGCGATGCGACCGTCGGCACCGGCTTGGACATGTCACCGGCCACCACCATGTGGTGGGTCGGCATCACGAAGCACTCGACCAGGGCCAGCGCGTCGAGGTTACGGAAGACGATGTGGTGCAGGTCCGGATAGACGACGCAGCCGAGCAGCACGTGTGCGGCGGGCGCCGTGGTGACCACCTCGACGGCTTCCTCCAGCGTGCCGTACAAGGTCACCCGGTGGTCGTCGATCCCCTGCCGGTCGAGCCAGTGGTGAGCCGCGGCCTCGCAGTTCGTGCCGGACGGACCGAGGGTGTGGACGTGCACCTGGGACTCCATCAGCGTCACCGTCCTCAGATCCGGTAGTCGGCGCGTACGGGGTGGAAGACGTCCAGACAGCGGGCGTCGGTGTGGGCCACGGCCGAGTGCTCGACGCCACCCGGCACCACCACGCTGTCACCCGGTCCCATCAGGAAGACCTCGCCGCCCACGCGCATCTCGAACGTGCCCTCCAGGCAGTTCACGATCTGCTCGTGCGGGTGGCTGTGGCTGGGCACCTCGCTGCCGGCCTTGACGTCCCAGATCGCCACCGTCAACTGGTCACCGTGGACGAACCGGCCCTGGTAGCCGGGGATGAGTTCGGTCGTCGTGCCGGTGGCGGGGGTGAAGTGCAGTCGTCTCATGGTCATTCGGGTCCCTCCTTCAGTGGCGTGGCGTGGCGGGTCGCGGCGCGGTCACCAGGCCGTCGATGAGCCGGCCGACCGCACCGAGCTGGTCGCGGTAGTAGAAGTGGCCACCCGGCAGCACGGTGACCTGTGCCGGGCCGTCGATCAGATCGGTCCAGGCGGCGAGGTCGGCGGCGGGGCACCGGCCGTCCTCCGCACCGCCGACGATCACGGCCCGGGTCCGCACCACCGTGGCGGCGGTGCGGGCGTCGGGGCCGTACCGCCGCGCGAGCACGAAGTCGTGTCGGATCATCGGCAGGTACAGGGCGCGGGCCTCGACGTCGGCGAGGATCTCCCGCGGCAGGTCGCCGATGTCGCCGAGGGCCGCGGCGAGCGCGTCGTCGTCCCATCGGCTGATGTCCGGCAGCCCGGCCCGGCGGTGCGGCGGCGCCGCCGCGGAGAGGAACAGGTCGGGGACGGGCCGGCCACGGTTCTGGAGCTCACCGGCGATCTCGTGGGCGAGCAGGGCGCCGAAACTGTGCCCGCCGAGGATGAGCGGACGGCCGTCGAGCGCATCCTGCACCGCGACGAGCAGGTCGCTGAGTTCGGTCACGACGCTGCCCAGGTCGGCGCTGGGCGGCTCGCTCATCCGGGTGCCGTGGCCCGGGTACTCGACCGCCAGCGCGGTGACGCCCTCCGGCAGGGCCGGGCCCCAGGCGCTGTAGGTGTGCGCGGCGCCGCCCGCATGGGGCAGCAGGACCAGCACCGCGCGCAAGGGACCGGAAGCTCCGGTCGGGGCGCACGGCCGCAGCCACCGCGACGGTGGCAGCTCGATCGCCGCGGAGTCGCCACCGCTCAGTCGTAGGCGATCCACGGCACCTCCTCCAGTGCGGCGACGGTGTCGGCCAGCTCGGCGTGGGATCCGGCGGCGCCGGTCACCGCGGCCGCGTTCGCCGCCGCGCCGAGCCGCCAGTCCGCCGGCTCCCCCGGAGCGGTCAGCACCGAGACCCGCCCGACGCGCGGCACCCGGCGCAGCGCGGACACGTTCTGGATGCTCCGCACCCGGCGGGCGTGCACCGGCGGCACGAGCAGGTAGTGGAACGCGATCGGGCTGTCCGGCGCGGGCCGCCGGCGGGCCTCGAACGGGCGGCCCAGCGCCGCGCGGACAGCGACGTCCGCCGGGTCGGCGAAGCCGGAGCGGACAGCGAGATCGTCGACCCAGGCCCCCAGGCGGCCGTTCACCTCGATCACCCGTGGACCCGCCCCGGTCAGCTTGATCTCGACGTCGGCGATGCCGGTGGTGACGCCGACCGCCTCCACCGCCCGACACGCGAGCGCCTCCACCTCGGCGACCAGGGAGTCCTCCACGAACGACCGGCCGCCGTAGCCGCCCCGCTCCCGGAACGGCTCGGCCAGCGCGAACTTGCTGGTCACGAACATCGCCTCGGCCCGCCCGGCGGAGACCGCGCAGTCCACCGCGATGTAGTCACCCCAGGGCGCGGGCGTCGGCCGGCCGACGAGCAGCTCCTCCAGCATCAGAGCCGACTCGCGGGGGCCCGGTCCGTCACCGGCGAGGGCCCGGGCCACGAACGTGTGCGCCTCCGCCACGGTGTGCACGGCGACGGTGTTCCGGCTGGACGCGCCACGTACCGGCTTGACCACGGCGGGCAGCCCGACGTGTGCGACCGCCGCGTCGACCTGGTCGGTGCCGGTGATCGTGGCGACCCGTACGGCGTCGACCCCCCGTTCGGCGAATCGCCGGCGCTGCACGTCCTTCTGGGTGATCCCGGGCAGATCGGCGAGCCGGTGGTGGGCCAGGCCGAGCCGGTCGGCGAGCCGGGCGGTCGACTCCAGCTGGAACTCGCTGAAGGTCACGATGCCGGCTGGTCGGTGCCCACTGATCAGGGAGAGCAGTTCGTCCTCGCCCGTACCGGTGGCGTCGATCGTCTCCCCGAGCATCCGCAGCGTCGGCAGCATCAGCTCGGTGTGCGCCTCGGCCTGCCGGTCCCGTACGCCGCCGCCCAGGGTCTGGGCGCCGACCAGGAAAACCAGCTCCACGTCGTTGGCCTCGGCGGCGTGAGCCAGCCGGGTGGGTGCCAGGCTGCCCCGGTCGTAGACGACGAGGAGGGTCTCGCGGTCACCCATCGCGCCCCTCCCCGGCTCCGGCGCGTGCCGGGACGTCGAATCCGCCGGCGCGGCGCGCCCGAACCAGCGCGGCGGCGAGCTCGCTCACCGTCGGGTGTTGGAAGATGGCGCGCATCGGCACGTCGAGCACGAACTCCTGTTGCAGGCGGAGGGTGACCTGGGTGGCCACCAGCGAGTCGCCGCCCAGCTCGAAGAAGTCGTCGTGCACGCCGAGTTCGTCCGCCCACAGCGCCTCCCGCCAGATGCGGGCCACCGCCCGTTCCGCGGCGGTACGCGGTTCCACCCGGCTGTGCTCTCCGCCGGGGGTGGAGGTGAGGCCGTCCCGCATCCGCGCGGCGTCGGGCAGGGCACGCTCGTCGAGCTTGCCGCTACCGGTTTGTGGCAGCTCGGGGAGCGTCAGGCAGACGGTCGGGACGAGGTACTCCGGTAGCGTGTCGGCGCACCAGCTCCGCAGGTCGGCCAGGGACAGCGGACGGCCGTCCCTGGTGACCACGAACGCGACCAGCCGGGTGTCGTCCGGCCCGAACTCGCGCGCCCGCACCGCGCACGCGGTGACGTCCGGGTGCGCGTCGAGCCGGGCCTCCACTTCGCGCGGTTCGATCCGGTGGCCGCGGACCTTCAGCTGGGTGTCGATGCGCCCGATCGCCCGCAGCCGGCCGTCCGGCGCCCACCACACCAGGTCGCCGGTCCGGTACACCGTCTCGCCGGGCGTGGCCGGTCCCCAGGTGTCCGGGACGAACAGCCGGCCGGTGAGCTCGGGCCGGTTGAGGTAGCCGCGGGCCACACCGCGGCCGCCGATCAGCAGCTCACCCGGGACGCCGGCGGGAACCAGCCGGTCCCGCGCGTCGACCACGTAGAGGGTGGTGTCGTCGACCGGCTCCCCGATCGTCACGTCGGCGGGGTCGGTGATCCGCGCGAACGTGGAGTAGATGGTGGTCTCCGTCGGGCCGTACCCGTTGATCACCTGACCGGCCACCGCGGTCATCCGGGCGGCGAGGTCCGCCGTCAGCGGCTCGCCGCCGGTCAGCGCCTGGAGGCGCTCGCGTCGCCCACCGGCCGTCAGGGCGTCGGTGAGCGGACGCCACGCGGTCGGCGTGGCCTGGACGAACCGCACGTCGTACGCGTCGATCAGCCGGACCATCTCGGCCGGGCTGCGACTCTGGTCGCGGGTCGCGACGACGACCCGCGCGCCGTTCACCAGAGGCAGGAAGATCTCGACGGTGGAGATGTCGAAGACCGGCGCGGAGCTGGCCAGTGCGGTGTCGCCGGGCCGCAACGTCACGTACCGGCCGAGCGATCGCAGCAGGTTGCCGACCGCTGCCTCGGGAACCGCAACGCCCTTGGGTTCGCCGGTGGATCCGGAGGTGTAGAGGATGTAGCCCAGCCGTCCGGTGTCGGACGGGTCGGCCGGCGGCGTCTCGGGCCAGGCCGCCAACTGCTCGCGCGCCTGCTCCGTGCCGAGCCGGACGACCGGCCGTCCCGCCGTGGCGGCGGCGGGCGTCGCGTCGTCGACAAGCACCACCGCGACGTCGGCGTCGTCCAGCAGGAACGCGATCCGGGCGGTCGGGAACCCCGGGTCGACCGGTAGGTAGCAACCGCCCGCCTTGAGCACGGCGAGCATGCTCACCACCAGGTCGATGCCCGGTGGCAGGCAGAGGGCGACCCGGACGTCGGCGCCGACGCCCCGGTCGGCGAGCAGGTGCGCGAGCCTGTTCGCCCGGGCGTCGAGTGCGCCGTAGGTGAGCCGCTGCTCCCCGCAGATCACGGCGAGCCGGGTGGGGTCCCGGCGTGCCTGCTCGCTGACGGCCCGGTGGCGCTCGGGCGCCGGCCCGTCGACGACCTGGTGAGCGGCCTGCCGCCAGCGTTGCGGCTGGCGCCGGTCGTCGTCGCTGAGCAGGTCCAGGTCGGACGGCGGGCTGTGCGGCGCGCGGTGGAGCTCCCGTACGGCCCGGCCCGCCAGCTCGGCCAGCAGCGTGGCCTGCATCGGGTCGACGGCGCCGGACCGGTGCCGCAGTTCCGCCCCTGCCTCGGTGACGGCGAGGGTGATCGGGTCGACGGCCGGGCCTCGACCAGCCGGCCGCCGTACCGCCAGCGCGGACGCGCAGTGCGCGATCAGGTCGCTGGTGGTCGGGGTGGCGGCCAGGTCGACGTCCACTTCGGTCGACTGCCCACGCAGGTCGAGCGGGAGGGTGAGCGCCTGCTGCCGGAGGGCGGCGGCACGGACGATCGCCCAGGCGGCGACCAACTCCGCGTCCGGCAGGCCGAGCTCCGCGTCGACTGGCGTGGCGAGGTTGTCCGCGCTCATCGCGGGACCCCCGCCTCGGTGTCGGCAGCCGGAGCGAGGTTGTTCTTCTCGGTGCGCGACCTGGACAACAGCACCAGGGCCGGCGGCAGCAGGACGACACCGGTGAGGACGATCGACGCGGCCGCGCCGATGGCGTTGGCCACCACGCCGCCGAGCAGGACGCCGACGATCGAGAAGTTGATCATTACTGCGTTGAGCAGGGCGATCCCTCGTCCCCGCAGGTCCTCGGGAAGGTCCCGGAGCAGGATGTTCGCCACCGGCACCTGCACCAGGCTCATGCCGAGGCCGACCAGGGCGCACCACGCGCAGACCAGGGCCACACCACTGCCCGGCCAGCGGTCGTCGATCGGCCACAGCACCAGCAGGGAGACGGCGAACAGGGCGACGGCGCCGGCCAGCAGCCCGGTCAGCGGGAGCCGCCGGACCAGGGCCGGCCCGAGGAACGCCCCGATGATCGCGCCGCCGCCGAGCATCGCCTGGGCGAGGCCGAATTCGAAGGCGGGCAGGTCGAACCCGGCCAGCAACTGCGTGTTGACGTTCGTGGTGAACAGCCCGATCGCCAGCATCACCGGGACCATCGCCCACGCCACCAGGCGCAGCGACCCGATGCTCAGCACGCCGGTGACACCGGTCCGCAGCGAACTCCAGTACTGGCCCGGCCCGGCTGCGGTCACGGTGGCCTCCTTGAGCACCGCGATGCTGCCCAGCAGGAGCGCCGAGACCACGAAGGTCACCGCGTTGACCACGAACGCCAGCTTGACCCCGGCGACCAGGATCAGGAAGCCGCCGAGCAGCGGGCCGGCCAGGTTCAGCGCCTGCACGGTGCTCTGGAACAGTGCGATGGCGACCGGGATGCTGTGCTTGCCGACGACCTTGGGGATGGCGGCCATCCGGGCGGTCTCGAACACCGCCTTGCCCAGCCCTTCCAGGAAGATCAGCACCACGAGGAGCCATGCCGAGTCCACCGCGAAGATCATCGCCAGGACGATCACCACGCGGGCGAGGTCCGCGCCGACCAGCAGCACGCGCGGCGACATCCGGTCCACCAGCGGGCCGATGAACGTGCCGAGGACCCCGGACGGCAACAGCTGCGCGATGACGATGGCGGCGATGAACAGCGCCGGCGAGTCGGTCAGGTCCGCCGCCACAAAGATCACGGTGACCTTGGCGATGCCGTCTCCCAGGAAGGAGGTGACCACCGCCAGCCAGTAGCGAATGTAGACCCTGTCCCGCAGCAGTTCTCTCACGACTCGTCCCCTAGCGCCCGGTTACGGGCATCGCTCACGACCTGTGCCACCACTCTGACGTGGGGCCACCGCACCACCGTGTAATGGTTTCCGGGCGCCTCGACCTCCCGGAACCGCCCCGCCGCGAGCGACTGCCACGCGCGGAACGGCACGAGCTCCTCGGCCTCCGCCCGGACCAGTGTCACCGGGCCGCGCAGCGGCGGCGGTTCGTACCTCCACAGCAGGCGGAGGTTCGCCAGCCACATCTCGACGACCGACGCCATCTGCGCCCGCCCGCTGTCGGCCGGCAGGTAGTTCGCCGCACGGGCGATGCGCAGCAGGTGGTCGATGTGCTCGTCGTCGCTCATCGCGCGCAGGTCGTCGACAGCCGTGTCGTCCTGGTGGTCCCAGCGCAGATTGGCGGCGATCGCCGCGACGATCTCGGCGCGGTCCGGTTCGACGTCCACCGGGGCCGGCGGGTGGGCGTCGATCAGCACCACCGACGCGGTCTCACCGGCACGTTCCAGCTCGGCGGCCACGGCATAGGCGTTGGAACCGCCATAACACCAGCCCACCAGCTCGTACGGGCCGGACGGCTGAAGCTCGCGGACCAACCCGGCGAATGCGGCCGCGCGCTGTTCGAACGTCTCGTACGGGAACCGGCCGTCGACCGGCTCGGGCGACGCCAGGGCGTACAGCGGTCGCTCGGCCGGCTCGACGAGCTCGGTGAACGGCATGTAGCAGACCACCTCGCTGCCCGCCGGATGCACGAAGAAGATGGGTGTCTCGGTGTCCGCGCCGGCCCGCAGCCGGATCGCGTGCACGTCGCCCTCCGGACGGAAGCCGTCCCGCACCATGCGGGCGAACTGCTCGACGGTCGCGCCCTGGAAGATCGCCGCCATCGGCAGGGTCACGCCGAACGCCGCCTCCAGCTCGGCCATCAGCCGCAGCACCAGCAGCGAGTGCCCGCCCAGGTCGAAGAACCGGTCGTGGACGCCGACCGGCCGGACATCGAGCACGTCCTCCCAGATCCGGGCGATCCGCAGCTCCAACGGATTGCGTGGCGCGGCGTAGCTGGCCGCGGCGCGGTCGATCGACGGCGCGGGCAGCGACGTGCGGTCCAGTTTGCCGTTGGCCGTCATCGGCAGCGTGTCGAGCACGACGACCGCGGCGGGGATCATGTAGTCCGGCAGGGTTCCGCGCAGGTCCGCGATCAGCTCGGGCGCGGTGGGGAGGTCCTCGCCGGCCGGCTCGACGTAACCGACCAGCCGCGCGTCGCCGACACGGTCCTCGCGAACGATCACCACGGCGCGTCGTACGCCGGGATGCCGCTCCAGCGCCGACTCGATCTCGCCCAGTTCGATCCGGTGTCCGCGCAGCTTCACCTGGTTGTCGTCACGGCCCAGGAAGATCAGCGTGCCGTCGCGCTGCCACCGGGCCCGGTCGCCGGTCCGGTAGAGCATGCCGCCCGTGCGGAACGGGTCGGGGAGGAACCGCTGCGCGGTCAGTTCCGGGGCGCCGCGGTAGCCGCGGGCCACGCCCGCCCCGCCGATGTAGAGGTCGCCGGGTACGCCGACCGGCACCGGCCGGCGATCCGCGTCCAGCACGTAGACCTGGGTGTTCGCCAGCGGCCGGCCGATCGACACCGGCCCGCCTTCGGCCGGGATGGGCCAGATGGTCGACCAGATCGTGGTCTCGGTGGGCCCGTACACGTTCCAGGCGCGACCGGGTAGCGAACCCATCTCGGCGGCCAGGGTGGGCGGCAGCGCCTCGCCGCCGACCAGCATCCGCAGGCCGGCCGGGTTGCGCCAGCCGGCGTCGAGCAGCAGCCGCCAGGTCGTCGGCGTCGCCTGCATCACGGTGGCGCCGCACTCGGCCAGCGCCCGCGCCAGCCGACCGCCCTCGCGGGTGTCCGCCCGTGGCAGCACCGTGACGGTGGCTCCGGCCAGCAGCGGCCCGAACAGTTCGAAACCTGCGATGTCGAAGGTGACCGGGGTGACCGCGGCCAGCACCTCGCCGGCTTCCACGCCGACCCGGTCGTTGAGGTCGAGCAGTACGTTGATCAAGTTGCCGTGGGTGATCTCCACGCCCTTCGGCGTGCCGGTCGAACCGGACGTGTACATCACGTACGCCAGCCGTCGGCCGTCACCCGACGCGGACGGCTCCTGCTCCGTCTCCCGCTGCGGCAGGTCGTCCAGGAGGAGCACCTCGGGCGCCGGCACACCGTCGCTGTGCTCCGCCGTGGTGATCACGACGCGCGCGTCGGAGCGCTCGACGATGCCGGCCAGCCGCTCGCGTGGGTGCGACGGATCGAGCGGAAGGTACGCGCCGCCCGCCCAGAGGACGCCGAGAAGCGCCGCCACCAGGTCGCAGGAGCGCTCCAGTCCGACGCCGACCACGACCTCCGGGCCGACCCCGAGCAGCCGCAGCCGCCGCGCGATCACCGCCGCACGATCGATCAGCTGCTGGTACGTCCACTGTTGCGTACCGCACCGGACCGCGACCGCGTCCGGTGTGCGCAGCGCCCGTTCGCGGACGAGCCGGTCGACCGTGGCGTCGGGGTCCCGCTCGGCCGCCGTCGCGTTCCACTCCACCACCACCTGGTGCACCTGCTCGGCGTCCATCAGCTGGTAGTCGGCGACGGTGCGCCCCGGGTCCACGACGAGCTGCTCCAGCAGCTGGACGACCTGCTCGCCGATCCGCTCCACCGTTTCGGCGTCGAACAGGTCGGTGTTGTACTCCAGCAGGCCGTAGAAGTGGTCGTCGCCGAGCGAACGATCGTCGAAGAAGCCGAGGGTGATGTCGTCCTTCGCGGTGAGGTTGTCCAGCATGACCGTCTCGGTGCGCAGTCCGTGCAGCGGCACGCGTTCCTCGTGCACGAAGTCGACGTAGATGAACGTCGACTGGTAGACCGGGTTCCGGCTCGGGTCGCGTTGCACGTCGAGTGCGTCCAGCAGCACCCCGAACGGCACATCGTGATGGTCGAACCCACCCAGCACGGCCGTCCGGGCCTCGCCGAGCAGCTCCCGGAAGCTCATCTCCGGGCGCACCCGCACACGCAGCGGCAGCATGGTGAGGAAGTAGCCGATCATCGACTCGGTCTCCGGCCGCCCCCGGGTCGACGAGGTGGTGCCGACCACGACGTCCTCCTGGCCGGACAGCCGGTGCAGCAGCAGCTGCCAGGCGGCCAGCAGGACGACGTTCACGGTCACGTTCTCCGCGCGGGCCAGCTCCCGGATCGCCGCGGTGAGTTCCGGCGTGAGGCGGAACTGGTGACGCGCGCCGTGGAAGGTCTGCACCGGCGGGCGCGGCCGGTCGGTGGGCAGCTCCAACGCCGGCGCGGCCCCGGCGAGCTGTTCCCTCCAGTACGGCAGGTGCCGGGTCGCCACCTCCCGGCTCAGCCAGCCGGGCTGCCATTCGGCGTAGTCGCCGTAGTGCAGCTCCACCGGTCGCAACGTGTGCGCGCGCCCGGTGGCGTGCGCGTTGTACAACTCCGGGAACTCGGCGTTGAACACGGTGAGCGAGGCCCGGTCCCAGATCAGATGGTCGACGGTGCCGAGCAGCATGTGTTCGTCGTCGGCGATCCGCAGCAGGCGGATCCGCATCAGCGGGCACACCGTCAGGTCGAACGGCGTACGGATCTCGTCGAGCGCGAGCCGCTGCGCCACCGCCTCCCGCTCGTCCCGCGGCACGTGCCGCAGGTCGGTCACCACCACATCGACCGGAACCTGCTCGTGCACGACCGCCCGGGGCCGCCCGTCCACTGCCACGAACGTGGTCCGCAGCGGCTCGTGCCGGGCGACGAAGTCGCCGACCGCCCGGCGTAACGCGTCGAGATCCAGCCGCCCGGTGAGACGCGCGGCGAAGAAGATGTTGTACGCCGGGTCGTCCGGGTCGAACTGGTGGATCAGCCAGATCCGCTCCTGGTCGACGGTGAGCGCGTGGCCGCCGATGTCCCTACGGCGGGTGACCGGCGGCACCTCGGGCGCCCGCGCACCCTTCTCCCGCAACCGGCGGTCGAGCACCGCCCGTTGTGCCGGAGTCAGCTGCGCCAGCCGTTGTGCGAGCTCGGTCATGCGACACCCCGGGTCCCCTGGTAGCGGTTCTTCAACTCGGTCAGGTGGGTCAGTCCCTCGATCACCAGGTCGGGCGCCACACCGAAGTCCACGAGGCAGGCCACCTCGTCGATGTCCAGGTCGATCAGGTCCTCGACGAAGCTCTCACCGGTGTCCGGCGTCCCGAGCAGTGCCAGATGGTCGAAGTACCGGTCGAAGGTGGCCGACAGCATCACCTCACGCTCGGCTTCGGACAGCAGCGCGTACCCGCTGCCGGTGCTGTCCTGCTGGCGCAGGAACGTGCCGAGGTAGTCGATCAGCGGGCGGCGGACGATCTCGCGTACCTCGTCGAGATCCGAGCCGAGGAAGGTGTGCACCATCGCGGTGACCACGCCGGCGTCCGGGTCGTGTCCGGCGTCGGCGCGTGCCTGCCGGTAGGCGGCGATCTTCGCCTTGACCTGCTCCGGCTGCTGCGCGACCAGTCCGGTGAGCAGATTCGCGCCGACCCGGCCGGCTTGCACGAACGTGTCGATGCTGCCCTGCGAGGAGACCCACACCGGTAGCCGCGGCTGGATCGGGCGCGGCAGGGTGCGCACGGCGGTCGGTGTGCCGGTGATGCCGGGCATCTCGACGGTCTCACCGGCCCACAGTCGCTGCACCGTCTCCAGCCGGCTGAACATCACGTTCTTGCGGTCCTGGTAGACCTGGGCGCCGTCGCCGGGGGCGAGGACGAAGTCGTCCGGATGCCACCCGGAGGCCGCCGAGATCGCCACCCGGCCGTGGGAGAGGTTGTCCACCACCGACCATTCCTCGGCGATCCGGGCCGGGTGGTGCAGCGGCAGCGCGACGCTGCCGGCACGGATCTGGATCCGTTCGGTGGCGACGGCGAGCGCCGCCGCGATCACCGACGGGTTCGGGTAGAGACCGCCGAAGTCGACGAAGTGCCGCTCCGGCACCCAGATGCCGGCGAATCCCTCCCGGTCGGCTATCCGGGCGCACTCCAGCAACAGGTCGTAGCGGTTCTCCTCGACGCTGGACCCGTCCCCGGAGAAGAAGAAGACGCTGAAGTCCATCGTGCTGCCCGGGCGTCGCCGGCGGCGGGGGGCGGCCGGGCCGCTCGCCTGCGGGACGGCCGGGACCGGTCCGGCGGCGGCCGCCCGCTCACGGCGGCGACGCTCGAATGCCGCACGCTGCTGCGGGGTCAGGGTGGCGAGTCGCCGCTGGAGCTCGTCGCGGGACGCCGTGGCCTCAGCCATGGTCGCTCGCCAGCAGCGCTTCGAGTTCCTCGGGTGACATGGCTTCGACCTCGTCGAGCATGCTCGCTATCTCCTCGTCGGCCAGTGCTCGGGTCTGATGGGCACGGATTGCGGCGGCCAGACCCGCCACGGACGGCGCCTCGAAGATCACGCTCATCGGCAGCGGGCCGAAGATCTGCCGGAGCCGGGCGACCACCTGGATGGCGAAGAGCGAGTTGCCGCCGACGGTGTAGAAGTCGGTGTCCGGCTCGTCGAGAGTGACGCCGAGCACCTCCCGCCAAACGGTTGCGACCTGCTGAGCCACCTCGTCGTCCGGCCACAGCCGGGCGGGGTCCCAGCCTGGATCGGCCGCCTCGCCGGGTGCCACGACCGCCGAGGCGAACCCTGCGGCGGTCAGCTGCAGTTGCTCGCTGAGCACGTCCCGCAGATCGCGGGTGGAGACGAGCACCGACGGCAGCCCACCGGCCAGCGCGGCCTCGGTGCGCTCCAGCCCTTCGGCGACCGGAATGCCGTACCGGCGGCGCTGCCGCTCGTAGTCGGCCCGGATCTCCGGCAGACCCGCCATCTGCTGTTCGAACCAGTCGTCCCAGCTCCACTGTCCCCAGTGCAGGGCGGTGACGGTACGCCCAGGCACGTCGTGCGTGTGGGCGTAGGCCTCCAGGAAGGCCGCCACCGCGCAGTTCTCGAGCTGCCCGAACCCGCCGACCACGCCCGTGATGGAGGAGCCGAGCAGCAGGAAACCGTCGAAGCCGTCGCCGGTCATCTGGTCCAGGGCCGCGCCCAGCAGCAACGTGGTGCGCACCCGGGCGTTCAGGGTGGCCATGATGTCGGTCGCCGATTTCATCGCGACCATGCCGGAGGCCCGGTGGTCGAGCAGGTGGAACACGCCGTCCAGCCGGCCCAGCCGGACCAGCGCCTCCTGGATCACGGCGGTGACCTGCACCGCGTCCAGCAGATCGGCGGTGAGCAGCGTCAGCTGCCCCCGGGCCCGCTCCTGCAGGTCGGTGAGCCGAGCCCGCCGGTCCTGCGGGGGTGCGGCCGGCTCGGTCACGCCGACCACCCGCGCCCCGCGGGCGATCAGTTCCTCGGCCACCATCAGCCCGGTCTCGGTGTCGGCGCCCAGCAGCAGGTAGCCGCCGTCCGGACGCCACACCGCCACGCCGCCGGCCAGCTCGACGGGAGCGAACGCCCGGCGCCACCGGAAGCCGTCACGGTAGGCGACGAACAGGTCGTCGGGCACCGCGGCCAGCAGTTCGCCGGTCAGCGTGGTGGCCAGTTCGGCCCACCGGGCCTCCGCACCGGGCGGCGGCAGTTCCACGTCGACGCCGCGGCAGCGCAGGCCGGTGAACTCCTGCGGCAGCACCGTCACCGCCCCGAGGACGGTGGCCCGCTCGGGGCGGACCGGAACGGACCCGGCGACCTCCTGCAACCGGTCGGTCAGCACGACGACGCCGAGCCCGTCCAGGTGGCCCAGTTCGTTGAGCGCCTGCGCCAGCCCGACCAGGCCGAGCAGGCCGCGACCCTGCACGAGGTCGAAGGAGCCGATCGCATCGCCCGCGTCGGCGCCGAGGATCGCCCCGGCGTGCAGCACCCGGCTCGGCAGCCGACCCTCGGCGGCCAGCCCCTGCACCAGCCGCTGTGCCTCCTGCGGATCCGTCAGGGCGGACGCCGTGACGGACTCGACCTCGTGCCCGGCCGCCCGCAACAGCACACCGATGCGGTGTGCGAGCCCGACCTCGTCCTCGATCACCAGCCAGGTCTCCGGCGTCCCCGCCGGGTCGGCGGCCACCCGGCCGCCGCGATGCCACACCGGCGCGTACGTCCAACGCAGCGGCTCGGCCGGCTCGTCGGTCCGTCCGTCGGCGGGATCACGGCGCGGCAGCGCGTGTTCCTGGCGGTCGAACTCCAGGCCGGGCAGCGGAACCACCCGGCCCGCGCAACCCTGGGCAGCCCAGTCGATCTCCACGCCGGCCCGCCACACCGCGGCGAGCGGCGACGGCGGCCGGTCGCGTCGCGCGAGCAACGGCACCAGGGCCGCGGTCGTTCCGGTCAGCCGGGCCATCGCGGTCAGCGCCGACCCGGGGCCGGCCTCCACCAGTACGCGCCGGTCGTCGCCGGTGCCGAGCAGCCCGGACAGGCCGTCCCCGAACCGGACCGGCTGGCGCAGATGCGCGACCCAGTAGTCCGGGGAGGTGGCCTGCTCGGCGGTGATCAGGCGACCGGTCACGTTGGAGGCGAACGGACGTCGCGGCGCGGTGCGGGTGACGTCGGCGACGACCGCGGCGAACTCGGCCAGGATCGGGTCCATCAGCGTGGTGTGGAAGGCGTGGGACGTCGCCAGTGGGCGGACCGGCACGTCCCGTTCGGCGAGCAGCCGCTCGGCGGCGGCGATCTGGTCGTCGGTGCCGGCCAGTACGCACAGCTCGGGGCCGTTCACGGCGGCGATCGTGCCGTGGTCCCGGACCACCGTGGCGAGTTCCTCCGGGCCGAGCGCCACCGAGATCATCCGGCCGGGGGTGGCCCGTTGGACCAGGGCACCACGGGCGGCGACGATCCGGGCCGCGTCCGGCAGGCTGAACACCCCGGCCAGGCAGGCCGCGACGTACTCACCGAGACTGTGCCCGATCATCGCGGCGGGTTCGATCCCGGCGTCGAGCAGCAGCCAGCCCGTCGCGTATCCCACGCTGAAGACCGTGGGCTGGGTGTACTCGGTCTGCCCGAGCAGCTCCTCGTCGTCGCCGAAGGCGACCTCGCGCACATCGAAGCGCAGATGCGGCCGAAAGGCCTCGGCGCACTCGTCCATCGCCCGCCGGAACGCCGGCTCGTCGCGATAGAGGTCGGCACCCATCCCGGCGTACTGGCTGCCCTGGCCCGGGAACATCAGGACCACGCCAGGCGGCTGGTCGTCGTCGGCGCCGACGGTGTCCACGTCCTGCGGGGTGAGCGCGTTCAGGGCGCTGATCGCCTCGTCGAGGTCACGGGCCACCACGGAGGTGCGAGCCGTCAGCGGGCGGCGCCGCCGCTGGAGCGTGTGGGCCACGTCGGCGAGCGAGACCGGATGCGGACCGGCGAGCACGGCCGCCACCTTGCCGGCGGTGGTGAGCAGACCCTCGGCGGTACGCCCGGACAACGGCAGCACCCGCCTCCCGGCGCCGTCGTCGGCGGCTTCCGCGCGCGCGGGCGCCGCCTGGAGCACCACGTGGGCGTTCGTGCCGCCGACGCCGAAGGCGCTGACCCCGGCCCGGCGCGGCGCCCCGGCCGGCGGGGACGGCCACCCCGAACTCTCGCCGCGGACACGGAACAGCGCCGGGTCGAGCTTGAGCTGCGAGCTGGATTCCCGGAAGTGGGCCGTGCCCGGGACGATGCCGTACCGCATCGCCAGCACCGTCTTGATCAGGCCGGCGATGCCGGCCGCGGCGTCCAGGTGGCCGATGTTCGACTTGACGCTGCCGAGCAGGCACGCCTCGGCACGCGGGGTACGGGCGAACACCTCGGTCAGCCCACGCACCTCGATCGGATCGCCGAGCGGCGTCCCGGTGCCGTGTGCCTCGACGTACTGCACGTCGGCCGGGGTCACGGCGGCGACGGCCAGCGCCTCGTCGATCGCCGCGGCCTGTCCCGCGCTCGAAGGCGCGGTGAATCCGATCTTCGTGCTGCCGTCGTTGTTCACGGCCGAGCCGATGATCAGCGCATCGATGTGGTCCCCGGCGGCGAGCGCGTCCTCGAGCCGCTTGAGCACCACGACGCCGACGCCGTCGCCGGAGACGGTGCCGCCGGCCTCGGCGTCGAACGGACGGCACGACCCGTCCGGGGACAGGATCGAACCCTCCTCGTACCGGTAGCCGCGCGGGTCCAGCGACCGGATCGCCGCACCGCCGGCGAGAGCGGTGTCGCACTCGCGGGTGAGCAGGCTCTGCACCGCGAGGTGCACGGCGACCAGGGACGAGGAACAGGCCGTCTGGACGGTCAGGCTGGGACCGGTGAGGTTCAGCTTGTACGACACCCGCAGCGCCAGCATCCCCGGGTCGGTGCCGATCACCCGTTGCAGCTCGTCAGAGCCCCGCTCGGCGGCGTCCCGCGGCGGCATCCGCTGCTCCAGATAGGCGCTGGACGAAGCGCTCAGGAACACCCCGATCGGCTCCCGCGTGCCGCGCGGCGGATATCCGGCCCGTTCCAGCGCCTGCCAGCAGGTCTGCAGGGCCAGCCGGTGCTGCGGGTCCATCATCGCCGCCTCGGCGGGCGAGTAGCCGAAGAACGAGGCGTCGAACTCGGCCCACCCGTCCAGCGGATAGCCCACCGGAACGTGTCCGTCGGCATCGATCTCGTGCGCGGGAACGCCCGCGGCGAGCAACTCGTCACGGGTGAACCGGGTCGCGGCGACACCGCCGTCGACGATCAGCCGCCAGAACGCCTCGACGTCCGGAGCTCCGGGGAAGCGGCCGCTCATGCCGATGACGGCGACGGCGTTGTCCGGGATCATGCCCGCGCCTCCAGCACCGGCGCGGCGTCCGCCTCCGCGGCCAGCAACCGCACCGTCGGCGCGTCGAATATCGTCCGCAGCGAGACAGGCATCTCCCAGCGTTCCTGGGCCAAGGCGGCCACCTGTACGGCAAGCATCGAATGCCCTCCCAACTCGAAGAAGTCGTCGTCCAGGCCCACCCGGTCCAGGCCGAGGACCTCGGCGAAGATCTCGGCGAGCCGCTGCTGCGCCAGTGACGACGGGGCGACCAGCGGTGTGGACAGTTCCGGACGTTCCGCGCTCGCGGCGGGCAGCGCGGCGACGTCGATCTTTCCGTTCGGGGTCAGCGGCAGACGGTCCAGCACCATGTACAGCGCCGGCAGCATGTACTCCGGAAGCGTGCGGCTCAGGTGGGCCCGCAGGTCCGGCGGCGCGGGCGCCTCCGCGCCCGTGGGAACCAGGTAGGCGACCAGCCGGGGTTCGGCCGCCCCGTCCGGATCGAGGATCACCACGGCCTCGTGCACCGCGGGATGCCCGCGCAGCCCGGCCTCGATCTCCCCCAGTTCGATCCGGTAGCCCCGCAGCTTCACCTGGTGGTCGAGCCGGCCCAGGTATTGCAGTTCCCCGTCCGGCCGCAGCAGACAGCCGTCACCCGAGCGGTAGAGCCGCGCGCCGTCCGGGCCGTCCACGAATCTGGCCGTGGTGAGGTCGGGCCGGCCGACGTAACCGCGTGCCACTCCGGCACCGCCGACGTGGAGCTCGCCCGGCTCACCCGGCGCGACACTCTCCCCCTGCGGGCCGAGGAGGACGGCCGTCCAGTTCTCCAACGGCCGGCCGATCAGGCTGGCCTCCGGCTCGGCGAGGTCCGCCAGGGTGATCCGCCGCCACGTGCTGTGCACCGTGGTCTCGGTGATGCCGTACATGTTGACCAGCGCCGGCTGTTCGTCACCGTGCCGCCGCATCCAGGCGCCGACCATGCCCGGGGTGAGCGACTCGCCGGCGAAGATCAGCCAGCGCAGGGTACGGACCGGCGCCGGCGCGGCGTCCTCGTCGTAGCGGGACAGCTGGCGGAACGCGGCGGGTGTCAGGTTGACCACCGTGACGCCCTCCCGGGCCAGCAGGGCGTGGAAGGCCGCCGGCGACCGCCGCACCTCGTTCGGCACGACGACCAGCCGGGCGCCGTGCAGCAGCGCGCCCCACATCTCCCACACCGAGACGTCGAAGGCGAGCGACGCGAAGAGGGTCCACACGTCGTCCGGTCGGAAGTCGAACCGGGCGCTGGTGCTACCCAACAGCGCCACCAGGTTGCGGTGTTCGACCATGACGCCCTTCGGCGTGCCGGTCGACCCGCTGGTGTAGATGATGTACGCGAGGTGCTCCGGCCGGACCTCCACCGGCGGCGGCTGCGTGTCCTCGCCCGAGGTCTCCTCGTCGGAGCTGTCGAGCAGGATCGATCGCGCGATCCCGAACGTCCGCTCCCGCTGGTCGGTGACCAGCAGGGTCGCGCCCGAGTCGCCGCAGATGAAGGCCAGCCGCTCGTCCGGGTGCTCAGGATCGAGCGGCACGTACGCCCCGCCCGCCTTGAGCACGCCGAGCAGCGCGACGACCGCCTCGGCCGACCGTTCGACACAGACGGCGACCGGCACATCCGGCCCGACGCCGAACCGGCGCAGCCGGTGGGCCAGGCCGTTGGCCCGCCGGTCCAGGTCGCGGTAGGTCATGTCGTGGCCGTCCCGGGTGACCGCGACGGCGTCCGGCCGAGCGTGCACCTGCCGGGAGAACAGCTCATGGACGCAGGCCCGTAGGCCCGGCTCCAGCCGCGTCATCAGAACTCCACACGTTCGGACTTGTCGAATCCACTCGGCCCGTGGAGGTCCACGGCCGCCGCCGGGTCCGCCACGAACGCCTTCAGTTGGGCGCGGAAGGCACCCAGGATCGCGGTCGCCGTCTCCGCGGTGTACAGGTCGGTGTCGTACTCCAGCTCGAGCCGCATCGCGGGGCCGGTGGCGACGGCGTACAAGCTCAAGTCGTACTTGGCCGTCCCCGCGGGCCGGCTCACCGTGAGCGTGGTGTCGGCCAGCCCCGCGAAGCGGACCGGCGGACCGCTGACCTGGTACGACAACATGACGGTGAGCGGCTGCACGTTGCGGCGGGTGAGCGTGCGCATCAGGTCCTCGAACGGCACGTCCTGCCGCTCCAGGGCACGCCACGCCGACTCCGCCGCGCCGGCGATCACCCCGGCGCCGGTGCTGCCGTCCGGCACCGTGACCGCCACCGGCACCATGTTGATGAAACAGCCCACGACGTCGTGGCACTCCGGAAGCAGACGCCCGGCGGCGGGCGTCCCGACGACGACATCCGGACGTCCGGCGGCCCGGCGCAGCACGACCGCGAGGGCCGCGAGCAGCACCGCGAACGGCGTCACCCGCTGCTGCCTGGCCAGGCCGAGCACTCCCGCTGTCAGGCTCTCGTCGAGCGCCACGGCCACCGCGTCACCCTGGAACCGGGGAGACCGGGGCCGCGGGAAGTCGGTGGGCAGTTCCAGCGGGAACGGCATCCCGCTCAGCTGCGCGGCCCGCTCGGCGACAGCCCTCCGCCGGGCCTCGGAGATGGCCGCCGCCGCATCGGCGCGAGCGAACTCCGCGTACTGGCGGGCGGCCGGCGGGGTCGGAGCCGGGCCCGGGCCGGCGTACCGGCTGTACAGGGCGCCCAGTTCCCGGCTGAGCAGATCGAGTGTCAGGCCGTCCACGGCGATGTGCTGGAACGTGCTGATCAGGATGTGTCGGTCGGGCGCGCGGCGGACCAGCACGAACCGGACGGGCAGGTCCCGCTCCAGCCGGAACGGGATCCGCGCCTGCGCTTCGGCCAGCCGGTCCACCTCGGCTTCCGTGGACGCGTCGACCCGCGACACGTCAGCGGGCCCCGCCGGCCGGACCGCGACGGACGGCACACCCGAGCGCGCCGGGTAGTAGGTCCGCAGGATCTCATGCCGGGCAAGGAGGTCGGTAAGCGCCGCGTGCAGAGCCTCGACGACGAGTGGGCCCGTCAGTTCCAACCTGGTCGGCACGTTGTAGACGGTTGAGGACGGGGAGAACTGCTGCATGAACCAGATGCGCCGCTGAGCGCCGGACAGCGGCACCTCCTCATCGGCCGGGCGATCGGGCCGGGGCTCGTCGTCAGCCGTTCCGGCGACGGAACGGCTGACGAGCGCCGTCTGCACGAGAACGCCGAGGGCAACCAGGGAGTCCGCGGTGGCGATTTCACACTCGGTCAACTCGATCCCGAAGACGGCGTTGACGTCACCCGTGACGCCCGCGGAGATCGCTCCTGTGGTGTTTCCGCCGACTATGTCCTCGAGCTCCTCGAGCACATAGTCGGAAACTTCCAGGCATGGATCAGACACGCGGCCTCCCCCCGTCGCCCACCAGGAGGAACACTTACACACCGCCTCAACTTGATCAACCAGTTACATGTATTAATCCGACGGTGGAATCTGGGGGCATGCCGCCCGGACGACCGCTTCCGCCGTTGCGACACAGCGTGACCCTTCCGCGCCGTTCCGCTGACTGGCCACATGGGGACAGCCGCAGCCACCAGGGCATCGCCGGAGGTCCGGGGCCGGGCGATGGGCTACCCCGCGACTACCCTCTGTGGCCCTTCCGCTGACGCGGGAAGGGACCCGCGCACTCCCCACGCCGCCCGGGGAATCCACGAATTAAGAACATTATGAAATGTGTCACACCGCGACCCGGCTCCCCGGACCGCGAGCCGGGCCGGCGATGAGCACGATCACCCAGCGTACGACCACACCCAGCACGATCATCGCGGTCGCGGTCCACGTTGGTCGCGTCGTACCCGTCGCTCGGCGTGGGCGACCATCGCGTCCAAGGCCCGTGGCGGATTGCACCACGACCCCGCCCCGGCTGCACCGCCGGTCCGTGAGCTCGTGCGCCGCGACATCACCCTCGACGTGCGCGATCCGACCGCCCCGCCGTCCGGGGCGCCAGGGTCAGGCGTCTGCGCACCTCCGGCAGGCTGTCGAGGCGTACCTCGTACAGCCGCCCCTCGGCGTGCGCCGGCGTCTGGTCCCCGTAGTGGGGCGAGAGGGGATTGCCCGAGCTGCCGTGGCGGAGCACGTCGCGGATGCGGGTGCTGCCGGCGGGGCCGAACTCGACGACGAAGCGCCACGGCGCGCCCTCGACCACCTGGCCGTCGCGGTCGGGATACATCAGACAGACGCTCTGCCCGCCACCGCCCACCGGGGTCGGGGGCGATCCGTACAGCGAACGCAGCGTGTCCGACACCGCGGCCAGGGGATGCTGGTCCGCGATCCGGTTCAACCTGCCGTAGCACCAGCCGGTGGGGTCGTCGCCGAATCTGTCGGCGAGTCGACGCGCCGCCTCGGTGAGGGCGTCGGCGACGACGACCGGCAGTTCCTCCGTCTCGCCGAGCCGCCGGCGGGCGTCCGCGTCCATCACCAGGTGATCCACCTGAAGGGTGACATCGGTCATGGCGTCTGCGACGGCTGCACCGAGCCGGCTGGTGATCCAGCGCCCGGTCAGCACCCGGGCCAGCGCCCCGAAGACCAGAGGTGCGGCCTGATCGGCGTCGTCCCTGCCGTCCCAGGTGGCCAGCGACTGATGGCTGAACCGGGCCAGCGGCGACTCGGGTGGATTCTCGTCGAGCGCCTTGAGCAAGGTGGGCAGGATGCGCTGTGCCCGGCCGTTGCGCAGGTCCATCTGCCACGCGGCGAAGTCGTCCGGACGGGCCGTCGGCATCGCCGTCAACAGCTCCCCGATCCGGTCGGCCCGGTACGGTCCGCCCCAGTCGCTGCCCAGGTGCGGGGCGACTCCGTCGGGCAGGATCTGGTGGTTGGCGCTGACCACGTAGCCCGCTGGCGGATCGACGACCTCCGGCAGCTCGTCGAACGCGAGCGTGGTGGTCCAGCGAGCGGCCACTTCGGCCGCGCCGGCCGGGGCGAGGCCCTCCTGACGGTCGCGGCGGGGCACGATCCCGGCCGTCCGCAGCGCGACCGCACCGTCACGGGTCGCGACGACGAGGTTGAGCACGGGCACGCCGAAACCCCGCAGGGTTTCGCGGAACGCCGGGTAGTCGCGCGCCCGCCACATGCGCTGGCAGCTCTCGGCCTCGGTGGACGGGTGCAGGCCACTCCAGTAGAGGGCCACCGGGTCCGCCTCCGCACCGCGTGGGCCCGGCAGGTCGACGTATCCCGGCCCGCCTGCGGCGGTCACGGAGATCTCGTTTCCGCCGCGCACCCGCACGACGCTGGTCTGCGACCACCGTGACTCTCCCGGCGGGTCCGCCCGCTCCCCCACGGCCAGGTCCTGGGTGTCGATGGTGGAGTTCGTCACCCCCCAGGCGAGATCCGGGTTGGCGCCGATCACCAGTCCGGGCACGCCCGGCACCGTCACGCCGTACGCGCGTTCGCCGTCGAGGTCCAGACCCAGCTGATACCAGAGGCTCGGCTGGGTGAACAGGATGTGCGGGTCGTTGGCCAGCGCGGCGAAGCCGGTGGCGGACCTGGCCGCAGACACCGCCCACGCGTTCGAACCGCTCCCCTGCCGGCCCGCGAAGAGGTCGCCCAGGTGGGCGGCGCCGGCCGCGGACAGCAGCGCGGTGTCGCCGCGCCGTGCCGCCGGCCCTGCCGGGGCGTCGGACCCGATGGTGACGCTGCCGCCGGGCGGGTACTTCGGCGCCAGGAAGCTGCGGACGAGGTCCGGTCGCTCCGCCAGCAGCCGGCTGCGGAAGATCTCCTGCTGCAGGTTGCGGCCCAGATGGAAGCCGAGCTGCTTGACGATGGCCAGCGAGTCGCTGACCGACCACGGGCCCGGCCGGTACCTCACCAGGTGGAAGTCGGGCGGGAGCTGCCCGCGGCGGCGCATCCGGCGCACCGCGGTGTCGACCCCGTGGGCGAAGGCCGCGAGGTTGGCGCGGGCAGGCGCTGAGAGCAGCGCCTCGCTCTGGCGGGCGGCCCGCTCGAAGGCGAGCGTACGGGCGAGCACGTCCGAACCGGCGGCGCGAGGGCCGAACACCTCCGCCAGTCGTCCGGTCGCCCGCCGGCGCAGGACGTCCATCTGCCACAGCCGGTCGTACGCCATCGCAACCCCGACGCCGACGTAGAGATCGCGCTCGTCGCGCGCACGGATCCACGGGATGCCGCGTCCGTCGCGGTCGATGTCGACGGTCCCGTGCAGGGCCGCCAGAGAAAGCACCCGGGTGCGCCGGAGCGCACGACTGCTCGGCCAGGCGACCAGGCGCAGGATGCCCGCCGCGGCTCTCATGACGCCTTTTCGGTCTCCGTCTCCGGGAGAGTGTCGTGGCGATTCAGGTCAGGGATGCGCCGGCCGACCAGCAGGTAGATCGCGACGCTCACCATCGCCAGGGAGCCGATGGCGAGGAACATGACCGGCCCGCCGAAGGACGCGAGGACGAGACTGCCGAGGAACGGTCCGGTGAACCCGCCGACCTGCGCGAAGGTCTGTGCGCCGAAGTAGGCTCCGCGCCGGTCCTCGGGCGCGATGCGGTCGACGAGCGCGAACTCCGACGGCACGATCAGGGTCTCGGCGACGGTGAACACCACCATCGCCAGGATGTAGTGCCACATCTGCTCGGAGATCGCGAAGCCGGCCATCCCGACGAAGGTGAGGATCCCGCCGAGGGTGATGGCGTTCAGCGGGTTGTAGCGCTGCACGTAACCGGCGGCGAAGAGCTGGAGGATGATCACCGCCACCGCGTTGGTGGTCATGACTGCGGCGAGCACCCGGGCGCTGTCGGCGAAGTCGATGACGAAGTTCTGGGCGAGCAGCACCGAGATCCTGCTGTGCACCGTCTCCAACAGGATCGCGCCGATGAGCAGGAGGAGCAGGCGGCGGTCCGACATCACGGCCCGGGCCGATTCGCCCAGTCCGCGGACGATGGCGCCCGTGCTGCGGCCGAGCGTCGCCAGCCCGGCGTCCCCGAGGGACGGTCGTGGCAGTTGCCGCGTGGCCGCCCAGAGGACGGCGAGGTAGACCAGGTACACGACGGCGGCGGCGGGGAAGGAGATCCGGGCGCCGGTGAACCCGAGGGCCACGCCGATCAGCGGACCGACGGCGTAGCCGGCGTTGATCGCGAGGTACTGGTAGGAGAACCACTTCACCCGCAGCGCAACGGGGAGCAGGTCGCTGATGAGTACCTTCGCGACCGGGCTGAAGGCACTGGTGGCGAACGCCATGGACGAGTTGAAGACGAACGCCGTCACGGCGTCGCGCGCGAAGAAGAACCCGACGAAGCTGCCGATCACCACCAGCAGGCAGGAGAGCAGGACCCGGCGGCGTCCCACGATGTCGGAGAGCGCGCCGCCGAGGAACCCACCGGAGATGCCGAAGAGGACGGAGGAGCCGATGACCAGGCCGACCGTCGAGACGGACAGGCCGAGTTCGTTGCGGAGGTAGATGGCGAGGAAGGGAATCGTCACGCCGTTGGCCAGGCTCATCACGCCGGAACCGCCGACGAGGATCCTGGCCAGTCGCGGTGGGCGGAACGCTGCGCTCGCAGCCGGTTCCCGGGTCAACTCGGGTTTCCTTCCGTCTTGTCCTGCTGGCGCTGGAACTCGGTCATTGCCTCGGCGACGGTAGCCGCTCCGGGGTCACGCAGCATGCCCTCGTGGCTGGTGGCCACCACCGTCTCGGTCAGGTTCGGCAGCACCAGGTGCCAGCCCTCGGTGTGCCCGTCATCGTCGTCGGACCTCTCCAGGCCCGCCACCAGCAGCAGTGCGGGCACGGCCAGGGCAGGCGCGGGCTCCGCCATGATCCGTCCCATCGTCCGGTAGTCCGCGAAGGCGCGGGCGAGCCCGCCGATCGTGGCAGCCAGCGCGGGCGCCGCGGTGGAGGTGGCCCAGCTCAGGAGTTCCGCGTCGGCCAACCCGGCCGCGGACTGCGGGGAGAGCTCGCGCCACCGGCGGGTGTGCTCGGGAAACGCGAGGGCGACGTCGGAGAGGAAGGCGACCAGCCGACTCCGGTGATCCTCGGAAAGGCGCTGGTGGAGACATCGTGGGCTCGGCGCGTCGAGCAGGGTGATGCTCCGTACCTGGCGGCCGGCCGCCCGCAGCGCGTGGGCGAGGTGCAGCGCCATCGCTCCGCCCAGGGAATGTCCGACGAGGTGGACCCCGGGATCGGCGACGGGCAGCAGCTCGGTCAGGCAGGCCTGCGCGGCGACGGCGGCGGACGGCGTGCCGTCCCGCGCGCGGAGGAGGTCGCGGGTGTGCAGGGCGGAGAACGGGCGGCCCCGGACGTGCGTCGACAGCCGCGCCATCGAGGCGCCGATCCCGAAGACGCCGGGCAGCGCCACCACGGGCGCCCGGCCCGCCATGGAGTCCCCCAGCGGCATCAGGTCGACCGGGCGGCGGGACGCCGCATTCCGTCCGGCCGGCCGGGCCCGACGGACCGCGCCCGCCACCGCTCGTACCGTCGGCGCCCTCAGGAAGTCGCGCAGCGGGACGACGACACCGAACTGTCGGCGTACGGCGGCCAGCAGGCGGGTCGCCAGCAGGGAGTTGCCGCCCTGCCGGAAGAAGTCGGTGTCCGCTTCGACCTCGGTGCCGGGCAGCAGCTCCGCCAGGATCGCCAGCAGGGACCGCGTGACGTCGTCGACGCCTGCGGGCACATGTGGCGTCAGGACGGGGCCCGGGTCGGGCAGGGCTGCCCGGTCGAGTTTGCCGTTGGCGGTTCGCGGTAGCGCGTCGACGAGGATGAACGCGGACGGAACGGCATACGCCGGAAGCCGACCCTCCATCGAGGAGCGCAGCTGCGCCGGACCGGCGTCGCCGCCGCCGACGACGTACGCCACCAGCCGGGTTCCCGTGCCGGGTGCGGTGTGCGGCACCACCGCGGCCTGCCGCACACCGGGCAGGGCGACCAGGGCGGCGTGCACCTCCCCCAACTCCAGGCGGTAGCCGCGGACCTTGACCTGGTCGTCGTTGCGCCCGTGGTACTCGTACTCGCCGGAAGGCGTCCGCCGGGCGAGGTCCCCGGAGCGGTATCCGCCTACGGGCCGGCCCTGCGCGTCGGTGACGGTGATGAACCGCTGCGCGGTGAGTTCCGGTTGTCCCAGGTATCCGAGGGCCACGCCCGCACCCGTGACGATGATCTGCCCGATCTGACCGTCGGCGACCGGCTGATCGTCCTCGTCCCACAACAGGAAGTCGAGGTCGGGAAGTGGGGCACCGATCAGGCTGGTCGTGCTGGCGACGTCGGAGGCGAGGATCCGGCGGTACGAGGCGTGGACGGTGGTCTCGGTGATCCCGTACATGTTGACCAGGTCGGGCGCGGTGTCGCCGTACTTGGCGACCCATGGCCGCAGGTCCCCGAACCGGAGCGCCTCACCGCCGAAGACCACCCACCGCAGCGGCAGCCGGTCGTCGTACTCGTCCTCCTGGGCCGCCAGCGAACTGAAGGCGGTGGGCGTCTGGCTGAGCATCGTGACCCGCTCCGCCCGCAGCAGGCGCCGCAGGGCGACCGGGTCCCGCATGACCTCGCCCTCGACGACGACCACACACCCGCCGGTGAGCAGCGCCCCCCACATCTCCCACACCGAGAAGTCGAAGGCGAACGAGTGCGCCATGGTCCACACGTCTGCTGGCCCGAACCCGAACAGTGGCTGCGTGGTGCCGATCAGGCGCAGGACGTTGGCGTGGGAGACCTCGATTCCCTTGGGGCGGCCGGTCGTGCCCGAGGTGTGGATGACGTACGCCCGATCGGTGGGCGCGATCGGGCGGACCGGTGCGGCGGGCGGGTCCGGCTGTTCCTCGCCACTGTCCGACGCGTCGAGCAGGACCGCCGCGACCGTCGCGGGCAGGGAGCCGGCCAGCGTACCCGTGGTGATCACTAGGGACGGCGCCGCGTCACCGACGATCATGCCGGTACGGACGGCGGGCGCCTCCGGGTCGAGCGGCAGGTACGCGGCACCCGTCCGGAGCACCGCCAGCGCCGCCACGATCATCCGTGCCGAGCGCGGCAGCAGCACGCCGACCGGCTGGCCGGGTGGCGCGACCGTCGCGATCCGGCCGGCCAGGGCCCGGGAGGCGGTGGCCAGCTCCCGGTACGTCAGGGCCTGCCGGTCGCAGCGGACGGCGGCCCGGTCGGGGTGCCGAGCGGCGACCTCGTCGAAGGCGGCGACCAGGTTGTCGGCGGTGACCGTCGCGGTGCCGGCCCGGCCGAGCGCCGGTACGGACACGTCGTGGCGTCCGGCGAGCCGCCGACGCAGCCGTAGCGCGCGATCGGTCGACGTCATGAGCGGTTCTCCCCAGGTCTCGTCCCGCCGGTCCTCACAGGGCGAGCACCAGCGGGACGATCAGCCCTGCCGCTTCGACCCGCGACACGTACGCGCCCCAGTGCGGGGAGTCGATGAGCGTCGCCGTCGCGCGGTGGTCGATCTCCAGGGACTGGCCGCTCACCTCCCGCCAGATCTCCCCGAGCGCCCTGCGGTCCTCGTCGTCGACGAGCGTCGCCTCCTCCACCGGCCGGTCCGGGCTGCCAGAGAAGAACCTCAGCAGCCGGTCGGCCGCCCCGGCCAGCCGGTCGATGGCCTCCGGGGTGAACAGCGACCGGTCGTACTCGATGGTCAGCCCGATCCGGTCCTCGTCGGTGAAGTGCAGCAACAGGTCGAAGCGGCTCGTCTGCGCGCCCAGCTGGGTCACGGTCGTGTCCAGGCCCGGCAGCGCGGCGGCACCGCGCATCGACCGGGCGACGGAGACCACGACCTGGACCAGGGGGCTGACTCCGGGTCGACGGGGTGCTCCCACGAGGTCCACGATCTTCTGCAACGGCAGGCTCTGGTGATCCAGGGCGTTCAGGGCGCTGTCCCGGACCACCGCGACGACGGCCCGCGCGCTGTGCTCGGGGTCGACCTGGTAGCGGAACGGCACGGTGTTGGCGAAGAAGCCGACGAGGTCCTTCGTCTCCGCCGGGTGCCGACCGGCGACGGCCGCACCGATCACCACATCCGACTGCTGGGCGAGCTTGGCCATCAGCACCGCGCTGACGGCGTGCACGACCATGAAGAGGGTCACGTGGTGTTGCTGCGCGAACGCCCTCACCTCGGCGGAGAAGGTCTCGTCCCACTCCCGGCGGTGCCGGCCCGCGGCCCGCGCACGGTCCTCGGTCCGCTCCAGGTCGGTCGCGAGGGCGAGTTCCCCGTCGTAACCCTTCAGGTAGGACCGCCAGAAGTCGCCCTCGCGTCGGGCCGGCGCCGATTCGAGGTAGTTCTGCTGCCAGCGGGAGTAGTCACCGTACTGGATCGGGAGCGGGGCCAGGTCCGCCTCCCGTCCCGCCCGGTGGGCCGCGTACGACTCCGCGATCTCCCGCAGGATCACCTCGTTGGACCAGCCGTCGGTGACCACGTGATGGCTCGTCCATTCGAGTACGTGGTCCCGGTCGGAGAAGCGGTACAGGGTGGCCTGGGTCAGCACCCCACCGAGGTCGATGCGCCGCGTCGCCCGCTGCCGGACGTACTCCAGCATCGCCTCGGTGTCCCCCTGAGCGACCATTGCGTCAGTGGCCTGCCGTACCCGCAGGCGCGGCTTCGCTTCGGGATCCACGACCAGCAACGGCACGCCGTCGCGTTCGACGATCCGGCTGGACAACACCTCGTGCCGCGTGACGAGCCGGTCGACGGCCGTCCGCAGCGCCGTCACGTCGAGGTCGCCGTGCAGATGCAGGAGGTAACCGTCGGTGTAGGCGCCGTCGGAGTCGAGCTGGTCGAGGTACCAGAGGCTCGACTGCGCCATGGACAGCGGAAACTCCCGCAGGCCGGCGGGCCTCGCCGGGATCGGCACGCCCGATTCCCGGTCGTCTGTCAGCGCCGCCTCGACCCGGGCGGCGAAACCCCGCAGCGTCGGGTTCTCGAACAGCTCCCGGATCGGCAGGCGGACCCCGAGGCGGTCGCGCAGCCGGGCGAGGACCTGCGTCGCGTGCAGGGAGTGGCCGCCCAGGTCGAAGAAGCTGACCTGGGGCCCGGGCCGGCGACCGGACAGCACGGAGGCCCAGATCTCGGCGACGGCCTCCTCCGTCGAGGTCATCGGGGCGCAGCTCTCCTCGGTCGGTTCGTCGACCGGGGACAGGGCTGTCGCCGCCAGCGACCGGGTGTCGACCTTGCCGTGGCTCGTCCGCGGCAACTGGTCGATGCGGACCAGGAAGTCCGGAATGGCGTTGCGTGGCAGGACCTGGCTCAGCCCGGAGCGAACCTCCTCGGGCCGCAGGTCCCGGCGGAGCAGGGAGCCCTCGGCCGAACCGCCGGCACCGCCGGAGACCACTTCCGGTACGAAGAATCCGACGAGTTGCTTACCGCCGTCATCGGACTGCCGGACGATCACCACGCTCTCCTGGACGCCCTCGACGCCGGCGAGGGCGCGACTGACCTCGTCCAGTTCGACCCGGTTCCCTCTGATCTTGAGCTGGTTGTCGATCCGGCCGAGGAACTCCAGCGAGCCGTCCGCCAGCCGGCGGCCGCGGTCACCGGTGCGGTACATGATGCCGTCCCCGTCGACGGCGAAGGGATCGCTGACGAAGACCGCGGCGGTACGGTCGGGGTCGTTGACGTAGCCGCCACCGACGCAGATGCCGCCGGCGTACAGCTCACCCGGCGTGCCGGTGGGCACCGGCTCCCGGCCGCCGTCCAACACGTACAGGGCGGTGTTGCGCACTGGCCGTCCGATGGGGACGGAGGCGTCCCGCTCGTCGACGTCCGCCGCGACGAGGTGGTGCAGGACGTCGTCGGACGTCTCGGTCGTCCCCCACATGTTCAGCAGCCCCACCCCGGGCAGCAGCCGGCGGAACGTGTTGGCGGACTGCGGGGTCAGCGTCTCCGCCTGCGAGGCGACCCAGCGCAGGCGGAACGGGGCGAACGCGTCGACGCCGTAGAACGCGAGCTCGGCGCACATGATGTTGAGCACGGACGGCGTCACCTCCAGCACCGTGACCCCGTCCTCGGCCACGGCCCGCAGTAGCGACGCCGCGTCCTGACCGATCTCGTCCGGGTAGATCACGGTCGTGGCGCCGACGGCGAGTGGTGCGAGGAACTGCCAGACGGAGATGTCGAAGGTGGCGGCGGCGTCCTGGGCCAGCCGGTCGCCGGGCCGCAGGTCCAGTTGCTGGATCTTGGCGTCGAGGTGGTTGAGCATGCCGTCGTGCCGGATCAGGGCACCCTTGGGCTCGCCCGTGGATCCCGAGGTGAAGATGATGTACGCGCTGTCCCGACCGCCCGGTGCGGGTCCGAGCGCGACCGGGGCGCCGGCAGCGGCGGCGAGGACGTCCGCCACATCGACCAGTTCCACCTCACCGATCGCGGCCAACGCGGCGCGGTGCGTCTCGTCGCACACCACCAGCCTCGCCTCCGCCCGTCGGACCATGCGGGCGACGCGTGCGGCCGGGCCCTGCGGCAGCGGCAGGTACACCGCGCCGAGGCGGAGGATGGCGAGGGTGACGACGAGGTAGTCGATGTTCCGGCCGCTGGCCAGGCCGACCACGGTGCCGTGACCCACCTGCCGTTCACGCAGCCATCCGGCCACCCGCTCGACGTGCACGGCGAGCTCCCGGTAGGTGATCTCGCGGCCGCGGCAGACGGCGGCCACCTCGTCGGGGAACGTCTGCACCGAACGGGCCATCCGGTCGAGGAAGCCCGTCGCCGTCGCCGGCTCGACCGGCCCGCGTGAGATCGCCAGCAACGCCCGGTACCGCTGCTCACCGAGCAGCGCGACCTGCGTCGGCTCGTCGTCCGGCTGGTCGACGATGCTCGTCAGCGCCCGCAGGAAGATGTCCGCCACGTCGTGGAGCTGGTCCTCCGAGATCCGCTCCATGTTCGCTTCGAGGTCGAGCGTGAGCAGTCGACTGAACGGATCCTTGTTGAACTCGGCCCGCAGGGTGAAGTTCGTCTGGATGTAGCCGAAGCCGTCCACCACCTCGATGCCCGTGGCGTGGGCGAGCCGTTCGTAGCCGTGGAAGTGGGTGTAGTTGAACATGATGTCGGTCAGCTCGGGTACGCCGGCGAGGCGGAGCATCTCGGCGTGCGGGAAGCGCCGCACCGGGAGCAGTTCCCGCTCCTTGTCGCTGGTGGCCGCGATGAGGTCGCGCCAGGTGCGGCCCCGCGGCCGGAGCCGGAAGGGTACGAGGTTGAGGTGCAGGCCGATGACCTCGGTGCCGCCCTCCTCCTCGATCCGCCCGTTGGCGGCGACGCCGAGCACGACGTCGTCGCGTCCCGTGAGCGCCATCACCACCCGCGAGTGGACGGCCATCACCACGTGTTTGACCGACACCCCGCAGGCGGCGGCGAGCTGGTGCAGGCGGTCGGAGAGTTCCGCCGGGAGGTCCACGCTGAGGAAGCCCATCCGCCCCTCGTGGACGGCGCCGGAGCCCCGGGCCAGGCGGGGCAGCAGGCTCGGCTCGACGTCGGCCAGTTCCTGTCGCCAGAACTCCTGGACCGCCTCGTCGCGGAGCACGGCCTGTTCCTTGGCGATGAAGTCGGCGTACCGGCGCACGGGCAGGGCACGGTCGTGCGACGCGATGCCCCGCAGGTCCTGCCAGTAGTCGACGAGGATCTCCGCGAGCAGGGACGTCTCGCTCCACCCGTCGAACATCGTGTCGTGGAAGCTCATGGAGAACATGAACTCGTCCGGGCCGAGCAGGTGCGCCGTGAACCGGACCAGTGGTGGCCGCGCCCAGTCGTACGGGTTGCTCATCTCCCGACGTCGCCAGGCCTCGAACTCGGCCAGCTGCCGATCCTCGTCGAACCGGCTCAGGTCCGCCACGCTCAGCGGGGTTCGGGCCTGCGCGTGGACGACCTGGAGCGGTTGCGAGAAGCCGGACAGGTGGAACGACGTCCGCAGGATCTCGTGGCGCTCGGTCACCCGCGCGAGCGCGCGGCTCATCGCGTCCTGGTCGAACCTGGCGCGCAACCGGAACATGAAGATGTCGCAGTACATGTTGACGCCTTCGGCGTACGCGCTGTGGAACAGCACGCCGGCCTGGAGGGTGGCCAACGGGTAGGCGTCCACCGCGCCGGCCGGCAGGCGCACCCGGTCCGCCGCGTCGATGAGGCTGAACGGCTCGACCGGCGGGTCGACCGACTCGTCGGTGGCGACCGCGTTCGCGGCCAGCGCACGCGGCGTCTTCAGCTCGTAGATGTCGGCCAGGTCCAGCGTCATCCCGCGGTTCGCCGCGGCCGCACGCAGCTGCACCGCGATGATGGAGTCCCCGCCGATGCCGAAGAAGGAGTCGTCGGGTCCCACCCCCTCGACGCCGAGCACCTCCTCGAACAGCGCGCAGATCGCCCGCTCCAGGGTCGCCGACGAGGCGTCGGCGTCCGCCTCCGTGGCCATCGGCGCCCGGAGCTGGTTGGCCGCGGTCGGTGCGGGTAGGAGCGTGAAGTCGGCCTTCCCGTTGGCGTTCACGGGAATCTCCGGCACCGGGACGATGAAGGCCGGAAGCATGTACGACGGCAGGCTCGCCCGCAGCAGTTCCGGAATCTCCCCCAGCTCGCAGCCGGGGTCGTGGGTCACGTATGCGACGATCTGCGCCCGGTTGTTGCCGGTGCCCGACGCCGCCGGCTGCCCGGCCCGGACGAGACTGCGCACCGAGGAGATCCGCCCGGACACCGCCTCCTGTTTCACCACCGGATTGCGCTGCGGCCGCGTCCGACGGACGGTGACCGCGACCTGCTCGACGCCGGGTACCGCGGTCAGCGCCGCGTGGATCTCCCCGAGCTCGACCCGGTGCCCACGGATCTTGACCTGGTCGTCGGCCCGCCCCAGGTACTCGTACTCCCCGGCGGGAGTCAGGCGCGCGAGGTCACCGGACCGGTAGCCCCGCACGGGCCTGCCGTCGACGGTCAGGTCGAGGAACCGCTCGGCGGTCGCTCCGGGCTGGCCCAGGTATCCGGTGGCCACCCCTGGCCCGGTCACGATGATCTCACCGGTCTGGCCCGGGGCCACCGGCTGGCCCTGCTCGTCCCAGAGCAGGAAGTCGAGATCCGACAGCGGACGACCGATGAGGCTGGCCGTGCTCGTCAGGTCGGCCGCCAGGACCCTGCGGTACGAGGAGTGGACCGTCGTCTCCGTGATGCCGTACATGTTGACCAGCTGCGGCTGCTGGTCGCCGTACCTGTCCACCCAGGGCCGGAGGTCACCGAAGCGCAGCGCCTCACCGCCGAGGACCACCCACTTCAGCGGCAGCCTGTCGGGCTGGGAGATCTCGTGCGCCACCAGGCTGTTGAAGGCGGTGGGCGTCTGGCTGAGCATCGTCACGTGTTCGTCGGCGAGCAACGCCCGGAAGGCCACCGGGTCCCGTGCGACGTCCTGTCCCACGACGACCAGCCGGCCACCGGACAGCAGCGCCCCCCACATCTCCCAGACGGAGAAGTCGAAGGCGAACGAATGGAACATCGTCCAGACGTCTCCTGCGCCGAAGCCGAACTGCGGCCGGGTGGCGCGGATCAGGCGCAGCACGTTGCCGTGGCTGACCTCCACGCCCTTCGGCCGCCCGGTGGTGCCCGAGGTGTAGATCACGTAGGCGCGGGTGTCCCACGCCGCAGGGCACCGCCCGTCGGTGTCGTCGCTCCGGTCCTCCGCGACGTCCTGCGGCCTGATCACCGGGGTGTCCGGTGGCAGCAGTTCCGCCAGCTCGGGAGTCGTCAACACCACCGAGGGCGTCGCGTCCGCCACGATCAGCCTCAGCCGGGCGGCGGGAGTGGACGGATCGACCGGCACGTACGCCGCGCCCACCCGCAGCACGGCCAGGCTCGCGACCACCATGTCCGCCGAACGCGGCAGGAGCAGCAGCACCGGACGCGACGGGTCGTCGACCCGCGCCCTGATCGCCGCGGCGAGAGCCGTCGACCGGGCGGCCACCTCGGCGTACGACATCCGCCGGTCTGCGCAGCACACCGCGATGCTGTCCGGATGACGTCGGACGACCTCGTCGAACGACTCCACCAGATTACCGACGGCACCATCGGAAGCAGTCATCATCTCCGCCTTAGCTGAGTCGAACCGGGTCGTGAGCGAGTGGTGTGGACGGCCGTCGGACCAACCGGGCGAGATTCTCGGAGAAGCGCCGACACACCTCGGCTGCCGCCTCCGCGGACACGAGGTTGCGTTGGTGGACGAGGCGGAACGCGAGTCCGTCCGCGTCGAGGGCGCCGTAGAGGCTCGTCGCGAAGGCGACGTCCACGGGTGGCATGTCGAACGTCTCGACGTCGTGGGAGCCGAGCCGTCGCCGCCGGCGGATCCAGGGCACGGACAGTCCCACGTCGCTGCCGTCCACGGGCTGCTGGAGCGTCAACGTCGCCTGGAAGAGCGGATTCTGGCCGTGCCGATCCGCAGCGAGTGCCCGGACCAGGTCGCTGAAGGGAACGTCCGCGGTCGACAGCGCCGCCCGGAGTTCCCGCCACAGGCGTTCCTCGAGCGCCGACGGATCGGGCCGGTCGGTCAGGTCACCGAGGAGGGGCACCATGTTGACCAGGTAGCCGACGGTGCCGGCGAAGCGCGGGTCGGTGCGCCCGTGGTGCGGCGCGCCGATCACGATCCGCGGCTCGCCGGTCACCTGGTGCAGGGCTCCGGCGTAGGCGGCCAGCAGGGAGACGAAGGGGGTGAAGCCGCGCCTCGCCGCGTGCCGGTGGAGCGTCCGTACGACGTCCGGGTCGACCTCGAAGTCGATCCAGCCGGCCCGGTGCCGGTCCGGGTCCGGTCGTCGTCGTGGCGAGCGGGCTGAAGCAGGTCGTTCCGGAAAGAGGACGAGGTCACGCAGTGGCCGCCACTTCTGCGCCAGGGCCGTGACCCGGTCCCGCCAACCGGGATCGAGTCGCGCCTGCTGCTGTAGCCGGGCCCAGTCGGTGGCGTCCGCCGCGCCCGGTCCCCCCGTGGCCGGCGGGGCGTCGCCGCCCGTGATCCGGGGCAGGATCTCGGCGAGCAGAAGCTGAAGCGACCAGTGGTCGACGACCGCGTGGTGACACGCCACGAGAAGCACCGTGCCGTCCGGCGGGTACGCCACCCCGGCCCGCACCAACGGGCCCTTCACCAGGTCGAAGGGGCGGTAGGCCCGCTCGTGCAGGTAGGCCCGTACCGCCTCGTCGGGGCCGTCCGGGAAGGCCCGGCACTCCCAGTCGACCGTGCCGTGGTCGTGGACGGTCTGGACGCCGGAGCCGAGCGGTCCGAGGGTCGTGCGCAGCGCGGGGTGCCGGGCGACGGCCGTGTCGATCGCGGCACGCAGCAGTTCCTCCTCGACGCGGCCGCAGAGGCGCAGGGCGATCGCCAGGTTGTTCGCCCGGTTGCCGCGGGACACCTCGTCGTAGAAGTGCAGCTCGACCTGGCCGGCCGAGGCGGGGCTCACCGCGCCGGTCTGCGCCGGCAGCGGTACGGCGGCCGGGCCGGGAGCCGCGGCGGCGGCGACCAGCTCGGCCACCGACCGGTCGCCGAAGAACAGCTCGGCGTCCAGGGTGCCGTTCACCAACCGCTCGACCGCCGCCTTGAGTTCGATCAGTCGCAGCGAACCGAGTCCCAGCGCCGCCAGCGGCAGCGACGGGTCCAACTCGGCCCCGCCGAGGTTCGCGTACCGCCGCACGAGCTGCTCCACCGCAGTGGACCGGTCGCCGGGGTGGGTGTCGGCGGCGGCCCGCTCGGGTGCCGCGGACGGGACCGCCGGCACGACGAGCTTGAGCCGTCCGCCGACGAACTGCTCCCTGGTGGCACGCCGGCGGATCTTCCCGCTGGAGGTCTTCGGTATCGCGCCGGGCATGACGACGACCACGTCGTCGAGGTCCAACCCGCACTCGGTGACCACCCGACGCCGCAGCCCACCGGTCAACGACGTGAGCAGCGCGGGGTCCGCGCGCAGACGCGCCAGCCCGCTGCGGGAGGCCTCGACCACCAGCGCCACCCGTTGATCACCGGTCTCCGGTTGGAACGCCGCGGCACCGCCCGGGCGCAGGTACTCGTCGCCCGCGGTGGCGAAGGCCTCGATGTCGTGCGGGTGGTAGTTGCGGCCCGCTCGGATGATCAGGTCCTTCTGGCGCCCGGCGACGTAGAGTTCGCCGTCGTACATCGCGCCGAGGTCCCCGGTACGCAGGAACGTCCCCTGCCGGCCGCCGACGGTGGCGGCGAACGTCGCGGCGGAGTCGGACCTGCCCCAGTACCCGGCGGCCACCCCGCCGGAACTCACGCAGATCTCGCCGACCTCGCCCTCGGCGCAGGGTTCGCCGTCCGGGCGGCGCACGGCGACCGTCGTACCCGGTGGCGGGGTACCGCAGGAGACCAGCGTGACCGAGTCCGTCCCTGCTGCTCCGGTCGCCTCGGTCAGCCGACCCGTTTCGAGAGCGTCCCGATCGAAGGTGCTGGCACGGTAGCCGGTCGACGCCTCGGGGCCGCTGACGAAGAGCGTCGCCTCCGCCAGGCCGTAACACGGATAGAACGCCCGGCGGTCGAACCCGAGCGGCGCGTACGCGGCGGAGAACGCGTCCATCGTCCGCCTGTCCACCGGCTCCGCGCCGTTGAAGGCGATCCGCCACGAGCTGAGGTCTGTCCCGTCGAGCAGCCCGGCGTCGAAGCGGTCCGCCAGGAGCTGATAGGCGAAGTTGGGTCCCCCGGAACAGGTCGCCTTGAAACGGGACACCTCCGCCGGCCACCGCAGCGGATCCCGGACGAACGCGAACGTGTCGAGCAGGATCGCCGGAATGCCCACGAACAGCGGCAGCAACGTGGTGCCGATGAGACCCATGTCGTGGTACATCGGCAGCCAGCTGAGCACCACGTCGTCGGTGGTGATCCCGAAGCCGGCAGCGATGGCCCGGTGGTTGTCGGTGAGGTTGCCGTGGCCGACCATGACCCCCTTGGGATCGCCCGTCGATCCGGAGGTGTACTGGAGGAAGGCGAGGTCGTCCTGCCCCGGCCGGTGGGGCCCCACCGGAGCGGCTTGCGCCCGCACCGCCTCGATCGGGTGCACCGCCAATCCGTCCGGCTCGGCCGCCAGCCCCGACAGCGGTTCGACCAGCTTCGCGGTGGTCAGCGCGTGGGTGGCTCCGCAGTCGCGCACGACGGTGGTGACGCGGTCGAGGCGCGCGTTGGGGCCCGGCGGGTAGAGCGGGACCGCGACCACGTTGGCGTAGAGGCAGCCGAGGAAGGCCGTGACGTAGTCGAGGCCGGGCGGGAAGAGCAGCAGCGCCCGGTCGCCCGGCTCAGCGATCGACCGCAGGTGGCCGGCCACGGTACGGGCGCCCTCGTCGAGCTGCCCGTACGTGGTGCTGGTCGCCGCCCCGGCACTGTCGACGAAGGTCAGAGCGTGCTCGTCGGCCCGGGTGTCCGCCCAGGCTGACAGAGCCGCGATGAGAGAGGTGTGCGTCATGGTCGTCTCTCAGTGGGCCGGGGCCAGGGACGCTTCGTCGCTGAAGACTTCCGGGCGCTCCTCGTCGACCAGCAGCTGGACCCGGTCCACGGCGGTGTGGATCCGGTGGATCACCTCCGCTCTGCTGGAGCCCGTGGCGATGACGTGCCCCAGGCGGTCGTAGGCGTTTCGTGGTGGTCGCACGGACGTGCCGGGGGACGCCGTCACGGTCACCTGTTCGACGCCGTCGAGGCGCTCGATCTCCGCCCCGCCCGCGGTACCCCGGAGCGTCCCGGGTCGCGGAGCCACCAGAAACTCGATCCCGGCGTACGAGTTCGTGGTCGAGGAGAGCCGGGTCGGTTCGCCGACGGCCGCCGCCAGCTGCGCGGCGAGCAGGTTGGAGCCGGTGGCGAGGCGGTAGAGCTCGGGGATCATCCCGCCGGCCGGGCGGGGATTGATCTCGATGATGGCCGGGCCGGACGGCGTGAGGCGTACCTCGGTGTGGGTCGCTCCGTGTGACATCCCGACCGTGGCGAGCGCCCGCAGGACGGCATCCACCATGTCGATCGCCTGATCCGCCGGCAGGTCCGCGGGAAAGACGTGACCGAGCTCCACGAAGTGCGGCCCACCGGTCACCCGCTTCTCGGTGATCCCGAGACAGCGGTTCCCGGTGCTCTCGCCGAACACCTCGACGCTGAACTCGGCACCCCGCACGTACTCCTCGACCAGTGCGCAGCGGGCGGTCGGCATTCCCCGGACGTTGAAGCGCATCCCCAGGACCGCCTCCACGTGCGCGGTCGCCTCCTCGACGGTGGCGCAGAGCAGTACGGCGTTCGATCCGGAGTCGTCCGCGGGCTTCACCACGCACGGCAGTCCGACCTCGCTCACCGCGGCGGCGGCCCGTGCCGGGTCCGTCACCGCGACGAAGCGGGGTTGCCGGATCCCGCTGTCCCGCAGCGCCTCCCGCAGCAGGGCCTTGTTCCGGCAGGCGGCCACGGCTGCCGGCGGGTTGCCCGGCAGTCCCAGCCAGTCGGCCAGTTCGGCGGCGAGCACGGTGTAGAAGTCGCTCGTCGTCGTCACCCCGGCGAGCTGTTCACGACGGAACCTGCCCTGGATGAGCGAGCGTAGGCCCGGCAGGTCGTGAGTCTCGCAGACGAGGACCTCGCAGTCGGTGTCGGCGAGCCCCGGGTAGCGGTCGGGACGGTCGGTGAGCAGTACCGGACGCAGCCCCATCCGTCGCGCGACGCTCAGGGCGAGCACGCCGGTCCCGCTCGTGTTCGCCTCCAGGAACAGCAGGTACCGCTCGTCGGCCGTGCGCGGGACGTCGGCTGTCCGCGACCAGCTCACGGCGACCTCGCCGGGGTTGATCGGACGCGGCCGGTCCGCCGCGTCCATTTCGTGGAGGCGGTCGGTGGCCCATCCGTCGTCGTAGACGGTCTGCGCGTACCGGTCGCCGCGATCGGGGAAGATGCCGACGATGCGGGTCCCGGGCTCCGCCCGGCGGGCCACGTCCTTCAACACCTGGTAGACCGATCCCGACGTGTTCCCGCCGAAGATCTGCTGCTCGCGGGCCAGGTCACGGGTGGCGCCGAACGCCTCCCGGTCGTTGAGCCAGTGCACCTCGTCGATCTGGCGACGGTCCAGGTTGGCGGGTTCGAGGCTGTTGCCGAGGCCGCCCTGCAGCCTGTTGGGCACGTCCGGTTGACCGAACAGCACGCTGCCGACGCAGTCCACCCCCACCACTCGCAGCTCGGGCAGCGCGCGTCGCAGCGCACGGGCCGAGCCGCACAGCGATCCACCGGTGCCGACCGCCCCGACCAGGACGTCGAAGGAGGTGAGGTCCCCCAGCAGCTCTGCGGCCAGGGACCGGTACGCACCCGGGTTGTCCGGGTTCCGGTACTGCTCGGGGAAGAACGCACCCGGCAGGCCTTCGAGCAGCTCGTGCAGCCGTTCGAGGCGGGCACCCTGCCAGCCCTGGCGGGACATCCGGTCGACGACGTGCACCCGGCAGCCCAGGGCGCGCAGCTTGGCGAGCGTCACGGGGTCGATCCGGGGGTCGGTGACGACGTGCACCGGATGTCCGAGGGCGGTTCCGACGAGTGCGACTCCCAGCGCCATCGTGCCGGAGGAACTCTCGACGATCGGCGCGCCCGGTTGGAGTACGCCCAGCCGTCTGGCCTCGAGGATCACGTGGCGGGCGACTCGGTCCTTCATCGCGAAGAGGTTCTGGAGTTCGAGTTTGGCGTACACCTGGACGCGCGGGTCGACATCCATCCTCAGCCTGATCAACGGCGTGTGCCCGATGGCGTCGACGACGTTCTGGAAGATCACGCGCTGGCCCCCGATCGTGCGTAGGTGCCGACGTCGTTCGCGCCCATCCGGACTGTTCCGCTCAAGATCGTCATTCTTCCCCGATTCGACGCTGACGTCCGAGCAGTGCCCGAGCGGAACCTCGCCGTTCACGACGGTCGTCCCACTGCTGCCGGAGGAGTCGGAAATCGTCTGCCTGGCTGGCGAGCAGGTCGGTCATCGCCTGGGGATTGACCGAGCCCGTCGACCGCTTGTCACGAATTGCGTTTTCGATGTCGAAGGCGTTGGCTAGCACGCGTTCGGCGTCGGAGACCTGATATCCGTGCCGGCCGGCGACCTCGGTCAACAGCCCGGGGTCTCCGGGATGGGGCGGGATGTCGGAGGAGACGGCGGCGGCGATGTACTGCCCGACGACGATCTGGGCCTCGCGCCAGGGGATCCCGTCGTTGAGGGTCAGGTCGTTCGCCAGTGCGAACGCGCCCAGATACTCCCGCCGGCAGGCTTCCCGCATCCGGTCGGATCGGAAACGCAGGTTGTCGATGACGGTCGAGAAGAGCCGCAGAGCCGTCCGCGTGGTGGAGACGGAGACGTGGAGGTTCGCGGTCGCCTCCTTGGACACCTCCACCATGTTGGAATAGGGCGTCGAGCGTTGGGCGAGGACGATGTCCACACCGAAGGCGCCGAGATGCGCCAGCTTTCCGCGGATCCGCTCCAGGATCGGGAAGTTCTTCTTCTGCGGCATCGCCGCCGAGATTCCGGAAAGCCCGTCAGGTAGGTCGATGAAGGCATATTCGTTGCTACCCCAGGTCATGAGGTCGGTGACGAAGCGGCTCAGTTCGACACTGAGAATGGAGAATTCCGCCATCATCTCCAGGGCCAGCGACCGGGACGCGACCGCGGTGAGGGCGTGCGGAACCGGTCCCGCGAAGCCGAGCAGGTGCGCCATGCGGTGACGGTCCCAGGGCATCTGCTGACCTGCCATCGAGCCCGCGCCGAGCGGCGAGAGGTCGTTGCTGTCATAGGTGGCGAGCCAGCGGCGCAGGTTGTGCAGGATCTGCTGGGAGAGGGCGGCCAGATAGAAGCCGGGAGTGATCACCTGGGCTGCCTGGAGATGGGTGTATCCCGGCATCAGGATGTCGGTCGTAGCGTTGGCGAGTCGATGGACAGCCTCACCGAGGCCCAGCAGGTCCTCCGCCGCGCCACCGAACCACTCGCGTGCCGCGAGAGCGTGTGCGGTCGCCTGGGAGTCGTTGCGACTGCGGTCGACGTGCCAGGTCGGGACGGGCTCGGTCAGCTGACGATGCACCCACTGCTCGATGGCCATCGACGTGTCGGACATGTTGGTGGCGGGGTCCGCGCTGAGCGTGGATTCGTCGATCCTGCCGAGTTTGTCCGTGATGTCTCGCCGTTGATCGCCGGTGATGACTCCCATCCGCTCGTACTCGAACAGGAGAGCCACTTCCACGGCGAGATAGTGAGGAAGCAGGTGAGTCATGTCGAAGATGAACTGCGGCCGGAGGATTTCTTCATGCACCTGACGGGACGGACCGCTGGACAAGCGTCCCGACATCAGGGCGGAGCCCTCGGGTACGAGCTGCAACTGAAGACCTCCGTTACGCTGTTGCACGGCCGGACCGCAGCGCAAATCCGCGCCTTGCGGCGCGTGACATCGCCTGCGGGTCAGACCGCCTCGAATGAAAGACAGTCATTGAGGAAGGTGCGACGATCCACAAGGGAAGGCGCGATCGGCGGCGCTGGACGAATTCGATGTCTGCCGTCAGCAGACATCAAGCCAACTCCCCCGTGGAGCGACTACACAATGGCGCAAGCAACGGAGCGTGGAACTGCAGTTCGCGCCAATAAGCGATCTTCGATGGGGCGAGCGTAGCCGCGCCCCCCGTACCACGCAAGGAACCGCATTCGCACGCTATGTCTGGTACAGGTCGTATTTGCTCATCCCGGCGCCCGGCTCCGAAGCATCCGCCTAGGCGCCCTAGCGGCGGTGGGATCTTTCCCCCGCGTTCGAGGCCACCCCTGGCTATCTTCACTGCTGGAAAGGCTGGCGACCTGGACGGGTTGAGCGTCTTTGGCGCTTGGACACTTGGAACGCGTCAGGGGATTTAGGCCGGTTCAAGTGGCCCCGATCATCGTCAGCCAACACGGGACGACTCCTGTCCACACTTGGCATATTCAAGCAGGATTCCAGGTTCCGTCGATGACGCCTTACTAGAAGCCGCTCCGCGACTACCGCCCGTGCGGCGGTCATGGCATTCCGACTTCCCGGGACGGCGGCGACTTCCCCGCCACCTGATTGACCGACGGTGGGCGATGCCGTGTCGGTGGTGGAGGCACTCGAAGGGTCGGAGAGGGCGGCCGACAGCCCCTCCAGCACCCCCGGTGACTACTCCTTCATCGGCGACGGGGAGGCCGCCTACGGCACGACCGCGGGTGCTCCGCTGAAGCGTGGGTACGCGTTCTCGCAGTACGCCAAGCACGTCCGCCCCGGCTACCAGCGGGTCGCCCTGACGAAGAGTTCCAAGGCCTCACCGTTGGAGGTCACCGCCTACCAGGGTGGTGGAAGGATCACGCTGGTGATCCTCAACCGCTCGGCAAGCGCGGTCGACAATGCCGTGATCCAGGCACCGCAGGACGTGACGAGGGCGGAGCACTACCTCACCTCGCAGAACGCCAATGCGGCCAGCCAGCCGACCAGCGTGAACGGAGGGCAGGTCAGCGTCAACATCGGGGCACGCAGCATCTCCACGGTCGTCTTCACCCTCTGAAGATTCCCCACCACGCTCGTCGCATCGCGTTCGGGCGGGTGGGTGCAGGTACCGCACCACCCGCACCCACCCGCCCCGGCCACGGGTCAGCCCGAGGTCTGCCGCCGGCGCGGGGCCAGATCCGCCAGCACCTGCCCGCCTCGGTCGCACCAGGCCTGCGAGCCGGCGACTCCGGTAGTGAGGGGACGCTGCGCCCGCCAGCCCCGCAGCTCCCGGACTCGCCAGCTGCGGGCGTACCGCCCAACGGTGGATCGAGCTGCGGCTGGACAGTACGAACGGCCCGGTCGTCGGCACCTGCACCGCGGGAGGCACCGGCGGCTGGCAGAACTGGACGAGTACCACCGCTGCGCAGTGAACGGAGGGCAGGCCCTCGACGGCCTGCCCCTGCACGTGGGGTCGAGCGCGAGGTGGTTCTCGGGGTGAGCGACGCCTCACGGTGGCGCGGACGATGCCGTCCGCGCCACCGTGGGTACCGGTTCACAACCTCCGCGACCAGCCGACGCCTTCTCAGGAATCCTGGTGCGGTTCGCTGGGCCGACGGTACGGCCGTCCTAACCGATGCGGATCAGTTGCCACTGCTGGTTGTTGCCACCCCAGTCGGCGTACTGGACGATGTTGGCACCGTCGGCGGTGGACGCATTCTGCACCTCCACGGCCTTGCCGCTGTTGCGGTTGATCACACGCACGTAACCGCCGGCTGATTCGGCGAGCCGGAACTGTTGATTCGTGCCGTTGCCATCGCTCCACTGCACGATCGCTGCGGCATCGGAGGTGGAGAAGTTGTAGACGTCCAGCACCTTGCCGGAATGCCGGGACTTCAACCGGTAGTAGCCGCCACCCGAGTCCACGAACTGCCACTGCTGCTGGTTGCCGTTGTTCCTGGCCCACTGGGTGATCCGGGCGCCGTCATTGGTCGCGAGGTTGTACACGTCCAACGCCTTGCCACTGTGCCGGTTCACCAGCACGTACCAGGCACTGGTGTCCACCGGGGTGCCCGGCGGAGGTGTGGAGGGCGGGTTGGCGCCGGCGTTGAGGGCGTTGAGAACGGAGGTGTACGCCGCCTTCTTGTTGCCTGATCGGTCGAACAACAGGGCGTCGTCGGTGCCGCGCCAGGAGTCGCTGTCCCGCACACCCCAGACGGTGATGCCGTTGCAGCGCGAGACGGCCAGGCAGGCGCGGGTGACCGTCGCGTAGATGTTGGCCTGGTTGGAGCCGGTCATGACGTCGAGTTCGGTGATCTGCACGTCGACGCCGAGGTCGGCGAAGCGCTGCAGATTGGCCTGGTAGTCGCCCGGGACCGAGGTGCCCAGGTGGGACTGGAAACCGACACAGTCGATCGGCACGCCACGGGCCTTGAAGTCCCGCACCATATTGTAGATGCCGGTCGACTTCGCGTTGACGCCGTCGGTGTTGTAGTCGTTGTAGCACAACTTGGCGCCGGGATCGGCCGCCCTGGCTGCGCGGAACGCCGCCTCGATCCAGTCATTGCCCGTACGCTGCAGGTTCGAGTCACGCCGACCGCCGCTGCCGCCGTCGGCGAACGCCTCGTTGACCACGTCCCAGGAGTGGATCTGCCCACGGAAGTGGGCGGCCACCTGGGTGACATGGTTGATCGCGGCGTTACGCAAGGTGGTGCCGGACAGTCCCTGCGCCCAACCCGGTTGCTGCGCGTGCCACAGGAGGGCGTGACCGCGCACGCTCATGCCGTTGGCCCGTGCGTGACTGACGAGACGATCGCCGCCCGTGTAGTTGAACCGACCCTGTTGCGGCTCGGTGGCGTCCCACTTCATCTCGTTCTCGGCGACGACACTGTTGAATTCGCGGTTGAGGATGCCAACGTACTGGCTGTCGGAGAGCTTGCCCGTCGCGACGGCCGCGCCGAAGTAGCGACCCTTCTCGGCGGCGGACGCTTTCAGGGTCGTGCCGGCACTGGCCGTCGAGGCCAGCGCCACCGTCATACCCGCAGTCAGTGCGACGACGAGAGTCGCCGTCGACAGCAGGGTTCTCTTGGTTCTCATGTCGTTCCTTCTCGTTGTCCTCAGCGGTGGTGGTGATGTGCCATTTCGCTCAGGCAAGCCGGTCCGGACGGCGGACGCGGTTCGCTGACGGTCGGACGGGTGGTAGCGATGCCCCCCCGGGCGCGCTCCGCCGGTCATCGGCCGGTCCGCGCTGGCACGGCGGCCCTATCGGCTGTCGTGCACGGCTGCTGATGGTCCTGAGGCGGCGCCTGGGATGCCCTGGACGCGAGGTCCGGCCAGCGAGCTCGCCCGGTGAGCCACGGCTGCCGTCATCCTCGACATCGAGGGTGAGCGATAACATCAGGTTCGTCAAGACGTGCAAACGCCGCCATGCCACACAGCCGGGACACCGTCGGAGCGCGCCGAACTCGGCCCGCATCACCCTCGGCGCACGCCCGCGCGATCGGCTGCGGCGAACGAGAAGCCGACCTCGGCCACGCCCGACCGCGACATCCCGACCGGGTGCCCCCGTGCGGCGACCTTGGGCAGAGAAGTCGGCGGCAACTCCTGTTAGCGATATCGTTGCCGGCCGAGCGGCGGGTTCGGGGCTGCGTCTTGTCGCGCCGCGCTGCCGCCGGCGTACGTCAGGTTGCGGGGACGCGGTGGTGACGGACCGTGAGGGTGGTCGCCAGTTCCAGCCGGAGCTGCGCCGCCCGCTCCCCCGCCCCAGGGTGAGCGCCAACCCGGTGGCGGTGACGGCCATCTCGATCAGCGGCTGGTGAACGGTGGTCAGTGGGGGGGTCGACCAGGGCGGCCATCGGCAGGTCGTCGAAGCCCACCACGCTGAGGTCGGCGGGGACCCGCAGGCCCCTGACCCGGACAGCCCGGTAGACGCCGGGGGCCTGCAGGTCGTTGCAGGCGAAGATCGCCGTCGGGCGGCCGGGACGGCTCAACAGCTCCAGCGCCGCCGCCATGCCGTCCCGTGGTTCAGGCCGGCGTGGACCACCAGGTCGGGATCCACCGGCAGAGTGGCCGCGTCGGGGGCGGAGTGGCAGCCGTCCAGCCGGGCTCGGCAGCACAGAACCGATTCGGGGCCCCCGATCATCGCGATGCGTCGGTGCCCCAGCCCGATCAGGTGGCGGGTGGCGGACCGGCCGCCGGCCCGGTTCGTCGCCTCCGACGAACGGAACATCGTCAGTCAGCTCGATGGTGGGGTCGAAGACCACGAACGGGATACCCCGACGTGCAACCGGCGGCGCTGCATCTCGTCCAGCTGGGCCACTCGTCGAAGGCCAGCTCCATCGTGTTGCTGCGGGTGACTGGTGACGGCCGACGGTATCCGTGCTGGTTGATGGCCGCCTCGACGCGCGCCCGGGTGTCCGCGGCGACCCGGCCCGGCCGTTGATCACCTTCGACACGGTGGCGAAGAGTTCCCTGATGAATGTGCAGTACGTCAGAAAGGCCCACCCGGTCCGCCACCGCGTCCGCGGACCAGGTCTACGTGACCCGCACCGCCTGACCAAGTCCGGTAGCTCGGTCACCGGCAGTCCCGTTTGACGGACAGCGGGGCGTCGCGGGAATCTCCTGCCGCGACGCCCCGCCCCTGCCCTGCCCTCGGTCGCGTCCGGGGCGGTCCACTATCTGCGCTGGTCACGAGGTGTGTCCGGACTCGAACCCTCAACCTTCTGAGTGGGACGCCGCCGTAGCGCGTAGAGCACCGCGCTGACGGCGAAGATCGCTGCACTGGCCACCAGCCAGCGGGCCAGCAGCGGCTGCGGGGGCAGGCCGGTCGCAGCCGTGTACGTGTTGCCGCCGAGTCCGAGGATGCCGGGAAGGTAGACGAGCAGGAGCAGCCCGGAGGCAAGCGCGGGCACCCGCACGTGATTCAGCGCCGATCGACGCTCGGGGCCACCCATCGCCGCGCGCAGCGCCCGATCGACCAGCGCGTAGAGCGGGAACAGGAACAGGTCGTGGGCAATGACCGCGCCGATGAACCAGAGCAGCATCCGCCCCGCGGTCGGCTCTGCGGCCAGCCGCAAGGCTATCCAGCCGGTCACCGCGAAGCAGCCGAGCAGGAGCAGTAGATGCCAGAGCGCGGCGCCATAGGTGCGCCGGAACTCAGTCATGGGGCTGTTCCTCGAAGGTGATTCCGCGGACCCATTTCGTGCAGTGCACGCCAGGCAGCGCAGGAACGATGATCCGCGCCGGATAGCCGTGGTCGGCCGAGAGGTCGACGCCGTTGACCCGCAGGGCGAGCAACGAGTCGGGGTGGCGGACCTGGTTGACCTGCAACCGGGCCTGACGGAACAGACCGCCCTGTTCCAACGACTCGACCCGCGCCACGGCGCTGTCGGGTGCGCCGACCACAGCGGCGAGGTCCCGTAGCCGGACCCCGGTCCAGGTCTGCGTCGTCGACCAACCCTCGACGCAGGCGATCGGCAGGTCCACGGTGTGCTGCGTCATCGCGAGCAGGCCATCGCGGTCCACCTCGACCGTACGGCTGCCGCCGCGCACCGTCAGTCGCCACCGGGCCCCGGTGTCAGCGGGTCGGATACCGGCCGCGGCGGCGGTCCGGTTGACCGGGAATCCGTTCGGTCCTTCGTCGGGCTGCCGCCCCCTGGGTAGCAGCAGCGCGGTCCGGCGCAGCACCCCGTCCAGGCTCTGCCCGACGGTCAGCGCCGCCAACAGCAACGCGCCGCCCCCGGTCAGGGCGAGAACGCCACGTCGGCTCATCGTCGCCGGGCCGGGCCGGCGGGCTACCAGCCCGTCCGGATCCGCCGGCTCCGGCGTGGTCTCCTCCGCCGTCGTACGCGTGAAGCGCGGGCCACGCAGCGCGGAGATCGTACGAGGAAGCTTGATCACCACGTGCGTGACGAGGGCGGCGGTGAAGATCCAGGCGCCGTACCAGTGCGCGGTGTAGAAGTCGAACCCGAACAGGTACGCGTACTGGATGTTGAGCAGGCCGGTCGCCATCTCGAAGAGGATTCCGCCCACCAACAGCAGCAGCGACAGCCGTTCGAGCACCTGGGCCAGCGAACGGGCCGGCGGCCAGTCGAACAGCTTGGGTACCACCGACCAGAGCTTCGCCACCACCACCGGAACCAACACGATGCCGAGCGTCACGTGCAGCCCCTGGGTGAGCCGGAACAACCAGGCGGGGCGGGTCGGCCAGTCGAAGACGAGAGGGCGCAACCAGCCCACGTCGCGGGGAAATGCCTGACCGAGCCGAGGGCCGTACGCGATCCAGTCCAGGAGGCCGGTGATGATCACCAACGGTAGCGTGGCGAGCAGGACGACGCCGAACACGGACGTCAACCACGGGCCACGCACCGGACTGCGCCACGCGTTGGTGGCGGCGTCCGCTCCAGGAGGGCGATGCCGATCCAACGCACGCCACAGCCGCGCCGGGTAGGCGTCCATTCGCTTACCGATCGCCCCGGCGGACCGCCCAGGCCCGTCGGACATGCGCCTCGGCTCACCACGGTCAGCTCCCGCAGGTGGATCGTCAGACGGCGGGTCGGCTGGCACGGTTCCTCCAGTCGGCGAGGGCGTCGAACCGGACGCGACGGGCTTCGTGCAGGACGCTAACCGGCAACGGCGCCCTCGGGCGGGCTTTGCGGCATTACCGAAGGCTTACCGGCCGTCCCCTTACGAAGTGCTGACGTCGGAGCCGAACCGGCCCCGACGGCCGCCCCGCTGACCTAGCGTGACGCAATGCGGGTACTCGTCACCGGCGCCGCCGGGTTCATCGGATCGCAGGTCGCGGACCTGCTCGTCGCGGAGGGGCACCAGGTGGTGTGCCTGGACGCGCTGTTGCCCCAGGCGCACGGGAGCGTGCTGCCCGCGTGGTTCCGCCGCCATGATCCGGTCGTTGGCGACATCCGCGATCCGCACCTGCTCGACGATCTCCTGGCCGGGGTCGATGCCGTGTGTCACCAGGCGGCGATGGTCGGGCACGGACTGGACCCGTCGGATGCTCCCGACTACGTCAGCCACAACGACTACGGCACGGCGGTACTACTGGCGGCGATGCACCGGACTGGTGTGTCTCGTCTGGTGTTGGCCAGTTCCATGGTCGTCTACGGTGAAGGGCGATACACGTGCGCCCGGCACGGGGTCGTTCGACCGGCCCCACGTCGCGAGGCCGATGTCGCCGCCGGCCGGTACGACCCCACCTGTCCGGTATGCGCCGGCCCACTCACCAGCGCACTCGTGCCGGAGGACGCCCCGCTCGAACCGCGCAGCACCTACGCGGCCAGCAAACTGGCCCAGGAGCATCTGGCCGCCGCGTGGAGCCGGCAGACCGGGGCAGGGGTCTGGGCACTGCGCTACCACAACGTGTACGGCCCCCGGATGCCCCGCGACACCCCTTATGCCGGCGTCGCGTCGATCTTCCGGTCGGCGCTGGCCCATGGTCGGCCGCCGCGGGTCTACGAGGACGGCTTGCAGCGGCGCGACTTCGTGCACGTTTCCGACGTGGCGCGCGCGAACGTGCTGGCGCTGACCGCTTCGGCTCCGGACGGTCTGGTACCGGTGAACGTCTGCTCCGGCCAGCCGCACACCGTCGGTGATCTCGCCACCGCGTTGGCGGCGGCGATGGACGGGCCAGCACCGGTGGTCGTCGGCGGCGCCCGGGCCGCCGACGTGCGGCACGTGGTCGCCGACCCCGGCCGCGCGCGCGACCTGCTCGGATACACCGCCCGGGTCAGCTTCGTCGACGGAGTGAGCGCCTTCGCCACCGATCCGCTACGGGAACCCGCCGTCGTGTCGGTCTGAGCAGACTCGCCCCACCCCCACCCAGCGACGGCGGGGGGCCGGCTCACGAGACGGTGAACAGCAGGTGATTGACGGCCAGGGCGGTGAGCGCCTGCCCGGCCAGCCACCAGCGGTGCGTCGCGGCGGGCAGATGCGCGGTGGCCACGAGCAGCCAGACCGTGAACGGTAGCCAGATCCGCTCCACCTCTGCCTTGCTCATGCCCGACAGGTCGGCGGCGAGCACCGCCAGCAGCGCGGCGGCCGGTAGCAGAACGGTAGGCCCGAGTGTCTCGACCCGTCGCGCGAGCGCGCCGAGCCGCCGGTTTCGCACCGCGACGCGGGTCAGCAGTCCACCGCCCGGTCCCGATCCGCTGGTCCTCGGCGTCGGCGCGGTCAGTTCCGGGGGGCTGGCCCACGCCCGCCAGGCCCCGCGGGCCGAGTGCAGAGTGCGGCGCAGCGCCGGCCCGACCACCGGCCCGGCAGAGAGCAGCAGCGCCGCCAGGTTGGCCCAGACCCAGTATGTGTAGGGACGGTCGGCCGCCCAACCCTGGTAGTAGCGCTCGACCACCCGGTCGTACCCCTGCCACCAGTAGAACCCCGCCACGGTGAACGCCACTGCCACCGTGGCCACACCGGTCGCGCCAGCGAGCAGCGCGGCACCCCGGCCTCCTGGACGCAGCGCGAGCACGACGAGAGCCAGGGGCGCGACAAGCACGAAGCCGTAGGACAGGTACAGCGCGAAGCCGAGCAGTACGCCGCCGGCCAACGCGGTCGCGGTTCCTCGTACTGCCAGCAGCGCGAGGCCGGCGGCTACCACCCCGGTGAAGAGACCGTCGGCGGAGGCACCTATCCAGACCGCTCCGGGCAGCAGCACCAGGAACGGCAGCGATGCTCGGGCGGCCCCGCCGGCGCCCAGGGCCCGTAAGGCGATCGGCACGGATACCACGACGCTTGCCCCGACCAGGACGCAGGCCAGCGCCGCCGCCGTGCCACCACCCAGGCCCACCCGGTCGAGTGCGACGAACACCAGCAGGGCACCTGGTGGATGGCCGGCGGTGTGGGTGGACCACGAGCCGGGCTGGAAGTCCAGAATGCGGTCCGCGAAACCGGCCAGCATCCGCCCGATGTCTGTCACCCGGGGTACCTCGTGCAGATACTCCGCCTGCGGGGTGAGCCGTCTCGTCAGCCCCTCCGACCAGCCGTCCACGAGGGCCAGGGCGAGCGTCCAGCCGACCGCCGCCAGGTAGCCGACGGACAGCAGAGTGCCCCATCGGGCGGTGCGGGCCCACTGCGATCCGGGCCCGACCACCGCGACGGCGATCGCCAACGCGGCCGGCGTGCCCCAGCCCAGGTGCGGTCTCCAGGTGGCGTAGAGCGGCGCGGCGTCGGCGTGCAGGCCCACGCCTGCGCGGTTGAGCATCGCGCCCACCGCCACGGCGGTGACCAACAGCGTCGCCTCGACGCCCAGCACCAGCAGGTCGCCCCGGTGGCGGTTCGGGATGCGGTGGTGGACGGACGAGCGGGAAACGGTGGCACCGGGTCTCATGTCGACCGGACGGTACGGCTCGGTCCACGCCCCCGTCAGCCACTTCGTCGGTATGTCACCGGACGGTAAGAAGTGTCTGTGCGGTAAGTGTTCCGTAAGGTCGGATCGGGCGCGGGCCGCCCTGGGCCGGCCCTAGCGTCGGCGGTATGCCGACACAGATCGACGTGGTGCTGCCGTGCCTGGACGAGGCCGCTGCCCTGCCCGCCGTGCTGACCGCGTTGCCGCCCGGATACCGGGCGATCGTCGTTGACAACGGGTCGCGCGACGGCTCACCCGAGGTGGCCGCCCGGCACGGTGCGCGGGTGGTGCACGAACCACGGCGGGGGTACGGAGCGGCCGTGCACACCGGGATCGAGGTGGCCGACACCGAACTCGTCTGCGTGCTGGACGCCGACGGATCCTTCGCCCCCCGAGAGCTACCCGCCCTGGTCGCCCTCGTCGCCGACGGGGTCGCTGATCTGGCCGTCGGCCGTCGTCGACCGGTCGGTGTCGGGGTGTGGCCCTGGCACGCCCGGGCGGGCACGGCGCTGGTCGCCGCGCTGCTGCGGCACCGGGGCGTGCCGCTGCGTGACCTCAGCCCGATCCGGGTGGCCCGCCGGGAGGCACTGCTCGCCCTCGGAGTCACAGACCGGGCCTTCGGCTATCCGCTGGAGCTGTTGATCCGGGCCGCCGCGGCGGGTTGGCGCATCCACGAGGTGGATGTCACCTACGCCCCGCGCGCTGCCGGCACCCGTTCCAAGGTCTCCGGCTCCGTACGGGGCACCCTACGGGCCACCCGAGACTTCGCCGCCGTGTTGCGTACCGTACGGGAGCCCCGGTGACCGTCGTGCTGGTGATGGCCAAGGCGCCCGTGCCCGGCTTGGTGAAGACCCGGCTGTGCCCGCCGGCGACTCCCGTCCAGGCCGCTGAGTTGGCCGCCGCCGCGCTGCGGGACACCCTGGATGCCGTCCGGGAGACACCAGGGGTGACACCCGTTCTGGCGTTGGCCGGACACCTCGCGGAAGCCGTGGACGGCGTGGAGTTGACCGCCGCCCTCGCCGGTTGGTCGGTCCTGCCGCAGCGAGGCACGGATCTCGCCGACCGACTCGCGCACGCCCACCTCGACGTCGCCGAGACCTTCCCCGACCGTCGGGTGCTGCAGATCGGGATGGACACCCCGCAACTGACCCCGGCGCGGCTGGCCGCCGCCATGTGCCGGCTCGAAGATGCCGACGCAGCGCTTGGGTACGCCCACGACGGCGGCTGGTGGGCGCTGGGGCTACGCGACCCCCGGCAGGCGGTGATGCTGCGCGCGGTGCCGATGTCGACGCCGGACACGGGCCGATCGACATGGTCCGCACTGACTGGACGCGGGCTACGCGCCGTGCCGCTGCCCGTGCTGCGCGACGTCGACAACTGGTCCGACGCGCGCGACGTGGCGGCGGCGATCCCGGATGGCCGGTTCGCCCGCCAGGTCGAGGCCGTGCGTCGCGCCATGGTGGTACGCGCGTGAACGGGGACGGATTCGCCTCCGCGCTACGCGACCACGCTGGAGACGTGCACTGGCTGATGCCTGCGGACGGGCCCCGCCGCCGCCTGCCGGTGAAGCGGTGGCATCGACCGGCCACCCCCGCGGACGCGACGGTGGTCGCCCGCTGTGCCGGGCCCACCCTCGACCTGGGGTGCGGTCCGGGCCGGATGTCGATGGCACTGACCAGGGCCGGGCTGAGCGCCGTGGGGGTGGACGTGTCGTCGCAGGCGGTGGCGTTGACCCGGGCGCGCGGCGCGGTCGCCGTGCACGCCGACCTGTTCGGCCCGCTGCCAGCCGAGGGGCGGTGGGCACACACGGTGCTGCTCGACGGGAACATCGGCATCGGGGGCGACCCGGTCGCGCTGCTGCGACGGTGCGGGGCGCTGCTGCGTCCGTCCGGCACGGTGCTGGTCGAGCTGGAACCGCCTGGCGCCGGCGCCTGGCAGGGGCAGGTCCACGTGGCGACCGGACGGCACCGGGGCCCTACCTTCCGCTGGGCGTGGCTGGACACGGATGCGGTGTCAGGTGTCGCTGCTGCGGCGGGACTGGCGGTCGGCGAGGTGTTCCGGTCTGACTGTCGCTGGTTCGCCGAGTTGACCCGCTTGGACCGTCCCGCCGCGCCATGACCTCCGCCCCTGGCAGGCCGCAGCCGTAAGAACCTGGCAAGCTTTGGGCCGGCCGTCGGCAACCGATTCGTCGCTACGCTGGCCGGATGGATGCGGCCGGGACATGGCGGGAACGAGGGCCGCAGGCCAAGAAGCAGGTGCTGGTGGTCGACGACGACCACAACGTCAGCGACGTGATCTGCCGTTATCTGGAGCACGACGGTTTCCAGGCCAGCCACGCGGGCGACGGGGCAGCGGCGTTGGCGGCCGTCGCCAGGCAGACGCCAGACCTGGTGGTGCTCGACCTGATGCTGCCCGAGGTCAGCGGCCTGCAGGTGTGTCGTGAACTGCGGGCCGGGCCACACGGCGTACCGATCATCATGCTCACCGCGCTTGGTGACGAGGCCGACCGGATCCTCGGCCTGCAACTGGGTGCGGACGACTACCTGACCAAACCCTTCTCGCCGCGGGAGCTGGTGCTGCGGGTCCGTTCGGTGCTTCGCCGTGCCGGCGGTGAGCAGGCCCTCGGGCGGCCAGAGACTCTCACCGACGGCAGCCTGATGGTGCAGACCGGCCCCCGCACGGTCCATCTCGCCGGCAGGGAACTCGCTCTGACCCTGCGCGAGTTCGACCTTCTCGTCCACCTGATGCGGCACCCGGCCCGGGTGTTCACCCGAGCCGAACTACTCGAGCGGGTCTGGGGCTGGAGCTTCGGCGATCACTCGACCGTGACCGTGCACGTCCGGCGCCTGCGCGAGAAGATCGAGACCGACCCTGCCAACCCCCGACGGCTCGTGACTGTCTGGGGCATCGGCTACCGGTACGGGCCCGCCGATGCGTGATCTGGCACTGATCTTCGCGATCGCTCTCGGCGCGGCGCTCGCCGCCGGCGTCGTCGGAGCGCTGCTGCTGCGTCTGCTCCGAGGCAGCTCGATCATCGTGCACCTCTGCGTGCTGCTCACCACGGCGGTGGTCGCGGTTGTCCTCGGAGTCGTGGCGGTCGCGGAGGCGATGTTCCTGTCCCCGCACGACCTGGAGGTGGTGTTGATCACCGTTGGCGCGGCGGCGGTGGTCAGCCTCGGCGTCGGCGGGCACTTCGGCCGCCGGTTGGCCACTGCCGCGGTGTGGGCCGACCAGGCCCGCGAACGGGAGCGGCAGGTGGAGGCCGGGCGTCGGGACCTCGTCGCCTGGGTCTCCCATGACCTGCGGACCCCACTCGCCGGGCTGCGGGCGATGGCGGAGGCGCTCGAGGACGGCGTCGTCCGTGATCCCGCGACGGTCGAGGAGTACCACCGGCGTATCCGGCTGGAGACGGACCGGATGACCAGGCTCGTCGACGATCTGTTCGAACTGTCCCGGATCAACGCCGGGGCCCTGCGGCTGTCCATGGCGGCGGTACCGCTCGGCGAGGTGGTCTCGGACGCACTGGCCAGCACCGCCCCTCTGGCCGCAGCCCGACGAATCAAGCTGGTCGCCGCGGAGTCCGGCTGGCCGACGGTCGCCGCCAGTGAACCAGAGCTGACCCGGGTAGTGGCGAACCTGCTGCTCAACGCGGTGCGCTACACGCCACCGGACGGCACCGTAGTCGTCGAGGCCGGCCGCGACCGGGACCTCGCCTGGCTGTCCGTCGCCGACACCTGCGGCGGCATCCCCCCTACCGATCTACCTCGACTGTTCGACGTCGCATTCCGGGGCGAGCCCGCCCGCACCCCCCGCGCTTCAGGTGGTGACAGCGCGTCCGGAGGTCTCGGACTAGCGATCGTGCGCGGACTGGTCGAAGCGCACGGCGGCCGGGTCGAGGTAAGCAACACCGCAGACGGATGCCGGTTTGTCGTCCGACTCGCGGCCGTCTGAGCCTCGACAATGGACGTGTGCACTTGCGGCACGGCACGCCGCCGGCCGCGGTGGGTCGTAGCCGCACGGCGACGGCGACGTCGCGGGGATGGTGCTCTGCCCGCGCAGCCGCGCGATCAGTGCTGTCCCGATCCCTCAGGTGGATGGGCGACGGCCCTGCTGGGCCAGTGCCCGGCGCCGGCGCGTCAGTGTCACGCCAGCGGCCAAGGCGAGCAGCGCCAGCGCCAACGCGGCGACGGTCCACGGCCCCAGATCCGCCAGCCAGCCGCTGAGCGCTGTCTGAACGGCGCCGGCCGCGTCGATGATCGGGTCGTCCGTGTCACCTCGACCGGTGAAGACCCGCACCTCGTACCAGCCGTACCAGGCCACGTATCCACCGGTGACCATCAGCAGCAGGCCGGCGACACGCCCCAGCAGCGGTGCGGCCCGACGGGTACGGCGCACCAGTGAATCGCGGGCCAACGCGACGGCCAGTGCGGCGGCCCCCACCGCGAGCCCCATACCCATCGCGTACGCCACGAAGAGGCCGACGCCGGAGAGCGCCGACCCGGCGCGGAAGCCGGCGACCACGACGGCCAGGAAGGGGCCGATGGTGCAGCCGAGCGAGGCGATCGCGTAGGCCATGCCGAACAGCACCATCGAGCCGAACCGTCGGCGGACCACCGGTCCGGTCGTCACCTTCGGGGTGAAGGCCGGCAGTTGGCGTCCGGCCAGCAACCAGCAGCCGGCGGCCACCAGGGCGAGACCGATCAGTATCGACACCCAGGGCAGGTGACGGGCGACCGCGTCCGCCGCAGGGGCGGCGAGCAGCCCGAACGCGCCGAACACCGCGACGAACCCCAGCGTCATCGCGCCGGTCAGCGCGACCGCCCGGCCGACCGGTGCGAGCAGGCCCCGCTCGGCCGACGGCTCGTCGCCCAGCACCAGCATCGACAGGTACGCGGGCAGCAGTGCGAAGCCGCACGGGTTGACCGCGGCCAGCAGCCCGGCGCCGACGGCGAGGCCGTATGGCGTGTCCGGCATGGTCAGTTCAGCCCGGCGACCCGCTTGCGCAGGTCCGCCGGGGACAGTGGTCCGGTGTGCACGACGGTGCCGGCTGAGTCGATGAGCACGTACTGTTCCTGGCTGGTCACCTCGAAGCGGCGCCAGACCTGACCGTTGTCGTCGGCCAGGTGGGGGAAGCCCTCGATCCCGGTCTCCTTCGCAAACCGTCGCATCGCCTCGTCGCCGCTGCCGAGCCCGGCCACGCCGACCACGTTGACCCGGCCGGCGTTCTCGCGCTGCACGGCGGCGACCTCGTCGGCGACCGCACGGCAGCGGGTACACCAGGCCGCCCAGAACCACAGCACCGCAGGCTTGCCGGCGAGGCTGCTACCCGAGAAGGACCCGCCATCGATCGTCCGGCCGGTGAACGAGATCGTCTCCGGGGCTGCGGCGTTCGTCGCACCGCTGGCCGCCGGGCCGCCAGTGCCCGCAGTGGTCGGCGGGGCCGCTGCGCTTGGCCCGACGGTCGTGCCGTCCGGGGCGGCGGGCGGCTCGGTGCCGCCGCATGCGGCGAGGGCGAGAACGACCGCCGTCAAGGCGGCCACACCGGGCAGGGATGCGGTACGGGGACCGGGCATGAGCGGATACTAGCCCGGCCTCCTGGTCGGGCAGCATTACCGCTTTCTTACGTGCGGGTCAGACGCCGTCGCCGGTCGAGGCGGCCGGCCTGGTCGGCAGCACGTAGTCACCCGCTGGCCCTGCCCCGGGGTGATCGCGGTCGTCATCCGGCGCGCCTCCTTGATCGGTCGAAAGCCGACCAAGGCACTCGACCGAATGTCGCCGATCCATGTAATGTTATCGATAACATCGACATGCTTCGCATCCATCGGGCTCTTGGCCGACCCTGCCACCGGACCCGGGGCAGGCACGCCCCGCTCAGCACCGCCTTCCCGATACAGCGCTCCCACCAGCGATGGGTGCGCTGACGGAGTCCTCCTCCACAGGGGCAGCGCCGCCCACCCCGTACGCCCAACCCGGCCCGGCGGTGCTCGTCCAGCGATGGACCGCGTGGGCCGGACCGACCACCACCCGCCCACCGCGCCCGGAGGCCGTGATGCCCTCTCCCTTCCTCAACCGTCGACTCCTGCTCAGGTCCGCTGGCGTGGTCGCCGTCGCCAGCACCGGCGGGTCCGTTCTCGGCGCCGTCAGCGGCGGCGGTGCGGCCAGCGCCGCCCTGCCCCCGGCCCGGTCCGACATCGGCGTCTCCGCCTACGCTTTCGAGCCGGGTCAGGTCCGGCTGTCCGCGAGCCGCTGGCAGGAGAACCAGGGCCGTACGCTGAACTACCTACGCTTCGTCGACGTCAACCGGCTTCTGTACAACTTTCGCGCCAACCACCGCCTCTCCACCGCCGGTGCCGCCGCAACCGGCGGGTGGGACGCCCCGACGTTTCCGTTCCGCACCCACGTGCAGGGACACTTCCTGACCGCGTGGGCCCACGCGTGGGTGGTCCTCGGCGACACCACCTGCCGGGACAAGGCCAACCTCATGGTGGCCGAACTGGCGAAGTGTCAGGCCAACAACGCTGCCGCCGGCTTCAACGCTGGCTACCTGTCCGGATTCCCCGAGTCCGACTTCACCGCGCTGGAGGCGCGAACGCTGGGCAACGGCAATGTGCCGTACTACTGCGTTCACAAGACCCTCGCAGGGCTGCTCGACGTCTGGCGCCTCATCGGCAACACCCAGGCCCGCGACGTGCTGCTGGCGCTGGCCGGCTGGGTCGACTGGCGTACCGCCCGACTCACCACCGCCCAGATGCAGGCCATGCTGGGCACCGAGTTCGGCGGCATGAACGCCGTTCTGACGGACCTCTACCAGCAGACCGGCACCGTCCGGTGGCTCACCGCCGCCCAGCGGTTCGACCACGACGCCGTGTTCAACCCCCTCGCCGCCAACTCCGACCAGCTCAACGGCCTGCACGCCAACACGCAGGTGCCGAAGTGGATCGGCGCCGCCCGCGAGTTCAAGGCCACCGGCACAACGCGCTACCGGGACATCGCCAGCAACGCGTGGAACATCACCGTCAACGCGCACAGCTACGTGATCGGCGGCAACAGCCAGGCCGAGCACTTCCGGGCGCCCCATGCCATCGCCGGATACCTACGCTCGGACACCTGCGAGGCCTGCAACACGTACAACATGCTGAAGCTCACCCGGGAGCTGTGGCTGCTGGACCCGAACCGGGCCGCCTACTTCGACTTCTACGAGCGGGCCCTGCTGAACCACATGATCGGGCAGCAGAACCCGGCCGACAACCACGGGCACATCACCTACTTCACGCCGTTGAGCCCGGGCGGCCGGCGCGGTGTCGGCCCGGCGTGGGGAGGCGGCACCTGGAGCACCGACTACCACTCGTTCTGGTGCTGTCAGGGCACCGGCTTGGAGACCAACACCACGCTGATGGACTCGATCTACTTCCACAACGGCAGCACGCTGACGGTGAACCTCTTTATGCCTTCTGTGCTCACCTGGTCCCAGCGCGGAATCACCGTCACCCAGACCACCTCGTACCCGGTTGGCGACACCACCACCCTGACCGTCACCGGCACAGCCGGCGGATCGTGGACGATGCGGATCCGGATCCCCGGGTGGACGAGCGGAGCCACCGTCAGCGTCAACGGCACGCCGCAGAACATCGCCACGACACCTGGCAGCTACGCCAGCCTCACCCGATCCTGGGCCTCCGGCGACGTGGTCACCGTCCAACTGCCGATGCGGGTCGTGCTGTCCCCCGCCAACGACAACGCCGCAGTGCAGGCGATCACGTACGGGCCGGTGGTGCTCTCCGGCAACTACGGCAACACCGCTCTGAGTGGGCTGCCCTCGCTGAACACCGCCTCGATCACCCGGACCAGCACCAGCGCGCTCGCGTTCACCGCCGTGGCCAACGGCGCCACGGTCAACCTCGGACCGTTCTACGACGCGCACGGACACAACTACACGGTCTACTGGAGCGTCGCAGGTGGGGGCGGCAGCGAGGCCAGCTTCCGCCTCGTCAACGCGGCCAGCGGTCTCGTACTCGGCATCCGGGACATGTCCACCGCCGACGGCGGCCTCGCCCTGCAATGGGGCGACACCGGCACCGCCGACCACGACTGGCAGATCCTGGTCGACGGATCGGCGGTCCGGCTGCGCAACGTCAACAGCGGCAAGGTGCTCGGGGTGGAGAACATGTCCACCGCCGACAACGCCCGTATCCTCCAGTGGGCCGACAACGGCACCGCCGACCATCTGTGGACGCCCGTCGACGTGGGCGACGGCACGCACAAGGTGCGCAACGTGCACAGCGGCAAGCTGCTCGCCATCGCCGGCGACGCCACCGCGCAGGGCGCCCAGGCGGTGCAGGACCGGGACAACGGCAGCCCGGACAACCAGTGGCGGTTCGTGCCCAACGGCGCCCGCCGGATCCAGAACCTCGCCAGCGGGCTCGTGCTCGGCGTACGGGACATGTCCACCGCCGACGGCGGGCTCGTCCTCCAGTGGGGCGACAGTGGCACCGCCGACCACCTGTGGACCGCGATCGTGGACACCGGTGGCTATCTGCGCCTGCGTAACTCGCACAGCGGCAAGGTGCTCGGCGTCGAAGGCGGTTCCAGTGCCGCCGGCGCCCGGATCGTGCAGTGGGCCGACAACGGCGCGACCGACCACCGGTGGCGGTTGCGCTACGGCGGCAGCGGCTACTTCCGCATCCAGTGCGCCAACGGCGGTCGGGTCCTCGGCGTCAGCGGCGGCTCCGGCAGCCAGGGCGCCCTGATCGTCCTCGCCGACGACAGCGGGGCAGCCGACCGGCGCTGGCGCTTCATCTGACCGAGCGGGCGGGTCGGCGGGCGCGACCCGCTCCACGCCGCCGACGCCCCCGTTGGTGAGAGCCGGGCCGGGTCAGCGCGCGGGGGCGCCGACGCTGCCGCGCACGACCAGGCTCGGTGCGACTGTCCGTCGCAGTGGGCCGACGACACCGGACTCGATCTGGGCGAGCAGCAGGTCCAGGCTCGCCCGGGCGACGGCGGCGAAGTCGGGCCGCACCGTGGTCAGCGGCGGGATGAAGTAGGCCGCCTCCGGCACGTCGTCGAAGCCGACCACGCTGATGTCGTCGGGCACCCGTCGGCCGTGCTCGTGCAACGCCCGCAGCACACCGAGCGCCAGGTGGTCGTTGGCGGTGAAGACCGCCGTGACCTCCGGCATCCGGGCCAACATCTGTCCGCACCGGTACCCCGCTGCCGCCGACCAGTCCGCCGGCAGCAGCGGCGGCACCTCGGCGCCCGCCGCCCGCAGCGTCTCCCGCCATCCCTCGATCCGGCCGGCGCTGTCGAACCAGTCCGACGGCCCGGAGACGTGCCAGACCGTCCGGTGCCCCGCGTCGAGGAGGTGCTGCGTGGCGGCCCGGGCCCCGGCGACCTGGTCGACCGTCACCAGGGGCACCGGACGGCGCGGGTCGCCGTCGACGGTGACCAACGGAACGTCCTTGGGGAGCCGTTCGAGGGCCTCCCCCGCCGACTCGACCGGCGCGATCACCACGATGCCGGCGACCCGGTGCACGAGGTGCCGCTCCACCGCCGCGGAGATGGACCGGTGGTCCAGGTCGCTCACGCTGCCGACGCTGACCGCGAAGCCCGCCTCGGCGGCCGCCTGCTCCAGGGCGGCCAGCAACGACGCCGGACCGTAGAGGGTGGTGTTCTGCGCGACCACACCGATCACCTGGGACCGACCGGTCACCAGCGCCCGCGCGGCCCGGTTGGGTCGGTAGCCGAGCTCCGCGATGGCCGCCTGGACCCGCAGCCGGGTCTGCTCACGCACGTTCGGGTGCCCGTTGAGCACCCGGGACACCGTCTGGTGGGAGACGCCGGCGAGGCGAGCAACGTCCGTCATCGCAGGACCGCGCACGGCCACCTCACTCTCCCCGCCTGCCCGTCGGCGATCGCGCGTCGAGGTCGACGGGAGCGGCCTTCGTGGTACGAAATCCGCCCTCGCGACCGCCGCGCGCGTGTGTGTGCGGTGGCCCAGGTTGGAACCCCGACAGTCTACGCCAGCCGTCCCACTGACCAGGGAACGGCTGACCCGGCGATCCGGCGCGGCACTGCCGCGGTGTGCTCAGGGCGATCAACGCACCATGAGCGCCCGCCCGACGCTCCGCGCCCGCCCCGGCGATGGCCGGTAGCCGAAACGCGGAGAGGAGCAGGACACCACCCGGCACCCGCCCGGGTGGCCCCCGTGCCGAGGGGCCACCCGGGTCGTCGAGGTGTGTGCGCTCAGAACCCCCGGGCGAGCCGGTAGTAGGCCTGGTTCCAGCGGATCTCGTCGGCGAAGCGGCGCGTGTCGGTGTGCGCGTCGATGACGACCAGCTCGGTGCGTGTCATTTCGGCCAGGTCGTGCAGCTCCTCCACGCCCACCGCCTGGGACAGCACGGTGTGGTGCGGGGCGCCGGCGGTGATCCAGGCCTCCGCCGAGCCGGCCAGGTGCGGGCGGGGTCGCCACACGGCCCGCGCGACCGGCAGCCGGCGTAGCGGACGCGGCGGCGCCACCACGTCGACCTCGTTGGCCACCAGACGGAAGCGCTCCCCCATGTCCGCGAGGCCGAGCACCACCGCCGGACCGGGCGCGGCGTCGAAGACCAACCGGACGGGGTCCTCGCGCCCGCCGATGCTCAACGGATGGATCTCGACCTTCGGGGTGTCACCGGCGATCGTCGGGCACACCTCGAGCATGTGGGCGCCGAGCACCAGTTCGTCGCCGGGCGTCAGGTCGTAGGTGTAGTCCTCCATGAAGGACGTCCCGCCCGCCACCCCGACCGCCATCGACTTGAGCGAGTGCACGAGCACCGAGGTCTTCCAGTCGCCCTCCCCGCCGAAGCCGTAGCCGTCGGCCATGAGTCGCTGCACGGCGATGCCCGGGAGCTGGCGCAGGCCGCCGAGGTCCTCGAAGTTCGTGGTGAAGGCCCGGAAGCCGCCCTCGTCCAGGAACGCGCGCAGGCCCAGCTCCAGCCGCGCGGCGTAGCGCAGGGAGTCGTGTCGCGCCCCGCCCGGCCGTAGCTGCGGGTCGACCCGGAAGGTGTCGTCGTACTCCTTGACCAGGTCGTCGATGCGCGCGTCGGCCACCTGGTCGACGACCGCGACGAGGTCGTTGACCCCGTAGGTATTGACCGAGACGCCGAAGCGCAGCTCCGCCTCGACCTTGTCGCCCTCGGTCACCGCCACGTCGCGCATGTTGTCCCCGAAGCGCGCCAGCCGCAGCGAACGCATCGCCGAGTACCCGAGCGCGGCCCGCGCCCAGGCCCCGATCCGGGCGGTCACCCGGGGATCGCTCACGTGCCCGGCGACGGTCTTGCGGGCCACACCGAGGCGGGTCTGGATGAAGCCGAACTCACGGTCGCCGTGCGCGGCCTGGTTCAGGTTCATGAAGTCCATGTCGATCTCGTCCCAGGGCAGCAGGACGTTGGCCTGGGTGTGCAGGTGCAGCAGCGGCGTGCGCAGGGCGTCCAGACCGGCGATCCACATCTTGGCCGGCGAGAAGGTGTGCATCCAGGCGATCACCCCGACCGCGCCCTGCACGGCGGCGTCCCGACACGCGTCGAGGATGTCGGTGCTGGAGGTCAGGATCGGCTTCCAGACCACCCGTACGGGGATCCCCGGTGCGTCGTCGAGCTGCGCGGCGATCTGCCGGGACTGGTCGGCGACCTGCCGGAGGGTGTCCTCGCCGTACAGGCCCTGGCTGCCGGTGAGGAACCAGACCTCGGGTTCAGCGTGCGATGCCATGCAATTGCCTTCCGAGAGGGGCGTTCACTTGAAGCGGATGCCGATGAGGCGCTGGAGGAGGATGAAGGCGAAGAGCAGGCCACCGATCACGATCCTCGTCCACCAGGAGTTGAGACTCCCGTCGAAGGTGATCAGGGTCTGGATCACGCCGAGCACCAGCACGCCGAGCACCGTGCCGAACACGTAGCCGGACCCGCCGGTGAGCACGGTGCCGCCGATGACGACGGCCGCGATCACGTCCAGTTCCATGCCGACGGCGATCAGCGGTGCCCCGGAGAGCGTGTAGAACGACAGCAGGATGCCGCCCACGGCCGAGCACAACCCGCTCACCGTGTAGACGGCGATGCGGGTACGCCCCACCGGCAGGCCCATCAGCAACGCCGACTGCGGGTTGCCGCCGATCGCGTACACGTTGCGGCCGAAGCGGGTGTACGTGAGCACGTAGGCGGCCACGAGCACCACCGCGAACGCGATCAGCACACTGATCGTCACGAAGTTCCCCCTGGGATCCCCGATGCGCTCCTGCGACACGGCAGTCCAGAAGCCGTCGGTGATGGGGATCGACGCGTCACTGATGAAGGTGCACATGCCCCGGGCGAAGAACATCCCGGCGAGGGTGGCGATGAACGGTTGGATCTCGAAGAAGTGGATGGCGCAGCCCATCAGGAACCCGAGGGTCGGGCCGATCAGCAGCGCGATGACCAGCACCAGGCCCGCGGGCAGCCCGGCCCGCAGCAGCGACGCCGACACCATCGCGGTCATCGCGACCACGGAGCCGACCGACAGGTCGATGCCGCCGGTGAGGATCACGAAGGTCATGCCGACCGCGACGACCAGCAGGAACCCGTTGTCGATGAAGACGTTGAAGACGACCTGGACGTTGGAGAACGCGCGGTACTGGGACACGCCGACGCCGTACATGACCAGCAGCAGGGCGAGCGTGGCCAGGACCGGGACGTGCCGCCGGGGCACCCCGGGCCGCCGGATGCGGCCGGTGGTCAGCGACGTACTGCTCATGCCGGCACCTGCTCCTTCTCCCGCTGCGCCGCCGTGGGCCCGGGTGTGGTTGCGCCGCGACGGCGGCGGAACCTGGCCCGGAACGCCGGCGACTGGATGAGGCAGACGGCGATGACGACGACCGCCTTGAACAGCAGGGCCGTCTGCGGCGAGATGTTCATGGCGTAGACCGAGGTGGTGAGGGTCTGGATGATCAGCGCACCGAGGATGGTGCCGCCGAGGGAGAATCGGCCGCCGGCGAGTGAGGTGCCGCCGATGACCACCGCGAGGATCGCGTCGAGTTCCACCCAGAGGCCGACGGCGTTGCCGTCGGCGCTGGACACGTTCGCCGTCATCATGAACCCGGCGATCGCGGCGCAGGCGGCGCTGACGACGTACACGAGGAAGATGACGCGCCCGGAGCGGATACCGGCCAGCCGGCTCGCCTCGGCGTTGCCGCCGACGGACTCGATGATCAGGCCGAGCGCGGTACGGCGGGTGAACGCGGCGATGAGCAGGGCCGCCCCCAGGGCGATGAAGACGGCCAGCGGGAGGGTCAGGAAGTGGCCGAGCCCGATCGCGCGGTACGGACCAGAGTTGATCGTGATGATCTGTCCCTCGGTGACCAACTGCGCGAGCCCCCGGCCGGCCACCATCAGGATCAGCGTGGCGATGATCGGCTGGATGCCGATGACGGCGACCAGCACCCCGTTCCAGGCGCCGAGCACGAGCGCGGCACCGAAGGCCAGCGCGAGCGCCGTGAGAACGTTCGACAGGCTGCTCTGGTCGGCTGCCTCGCTGATGAAGAGGCAGGCTATGGCGCCGCTGATCGCGGACAGTGAGCCGACGGAGAGGTCGATGCCGCCGGTGGCGATGACGAGGGTCATGCCCAACGCGACCAGGATCAGCGGTGCGCTCAGCCGGAGGATGTCGACCGGGGTCCCGTACAGGTGGCCGTTCTTGACCTCAACGGCGAGGAAGCCGGGCCGGTAGATCGTGTTGGCGAGGATCATGACCACCAGCACGAGCGCAGGCCAGAACAGGCGGTGGCCGGTCAGCGGACGGAAGCGCTCGACGACGGCGTTCATCGGTACACCTCCTCACTGCTCGTTCCGCTGGCGATGGTGCGCATGACGCGGTCGGCGTCGAGAGAGTCGTCGTTGTCGAGCTGGGCGACCATGGTCCGGTCGCGCATCACGGCGACGCGGTGGCTCAGCCGCAGCACCTCCTCCAGCTCCGCGGAGATGAACAGCACCGCCATGCCGCCGTCGGAGAGCTGCACCACGAGTTTCTGGATCTCGGCCTTCGCGCCGATGTCGATCCCGCGCGTGGGCTCGTCGAGGATCAGCAGGCGCGGCTCGGTGATGAGCCAGCGCGCCAGGAGCACCTTCTGCTGGTTGCCGCCGGAGAGGTTGCGCACCGGCAGGTCCGGGTTCGCCGGCCGGATGCTGAGCGCCCTGATGTACTTCTCGACGAGCTCGTCCTGTCGGCGACGGGGGATCGGCCGTAGCCAGCCGCGCGCTGCCTGCATCGCGAGGATCATGTTCTCCCGCACCGACAGCTCGGGAACGATGCCCTCCGCGCGGCGGTTCTCGGAGCAGAACCCCACGCCACGGTCGATGGCCTGGACCGGGCTCCGCAGGGCACCCCCGCCACCGTCGATGACGACCTTGCCGTGGTCAGCGCGGTCGGCACCGAACAGCAGCCGTGCCACCTCCGTGCGGCCGGAGCCGAGCAGGCCGGCGAGCCCGACCACCTCACCGGCGTGGATCCGCAGGCTGAACGGGGCGACCGCACCCTCACGACCCAATGCAGACGCGTCCACCAGCGGGGCCTCGTCGGACCGGATGGCACTGGCTCGCTTCTGCTGCTCGTCGAGGCGCTCCAGCACGTCGAGCTCCTTGCCGATCATCTTCTCGACGAGGCTCAACTGGGGCAGGTCCCCGGTCCGGTACTCCCCCACCAGCGTGCCGTTGCGCAGCACCGTGATGCGGTCGGCGATGCCGTACACCTGGTCGAGGAAGTGGGTGACGAAGAGGATCGCCATACCCTCGTCGCGCAGCTGCCGCATGATGCGGAACAACTGCGCGACCTCGCCGGCGTCCAGGCTGGACGTCGGCTCGTCCAGGATCAGCACCCGGGCCCGTACGTCGATCGCCCGGGCGATGGCGACCATCTGCTGCACCGCCAGCGAGTACGTTCCCAGCTGTGCGGTGACGTCGATATCGAGTTCCAGCCTGGCCAGGAGGGTCTGCGCCCGCCGTCGCGTCTCGCCCCACCGGATGGCGCCGAGGCGGCGCGGTTCCCGGCCGATGAAGATGTTCTCCGCCACGGACAGGTTGGCGCAGAGGTTGACCTCCTGGTAGACGGTGCTCACGCCGGAGGCGGCCGCCTGCATCGGGCCGCGGAAGGCGACCTGCCGACCGTCGAGGACGATGGTGCCCTCGTCGGTGCCGTGGACGCCGGTCAACACCTTGATCAGGGTCGACTTGCCGGCACCGTTCTCGCCCATCAGAGCGTGGACCTCGCCCGGAAAGAGCCGGAAGTCGACATCGTCGAGCGCGCGTACCCCGGGGAAGGTCTTGCTGATCCCGGTCATGGTCAGGACCGGACGGCTACCCGTCATCCCATCGGACCTCTTCTGCATAGTGTCGATAGACGACAGTGAGCGACGGGTCGGGGTCGCCGTCCCCCGGACGGCGACCCCGACGTCAGTCAGTACTTGCGGTTGGGCAGGGCCGCCTTGGCCTGCTCCTGGGTGAAGGTGGTCTCCTCGGTCTCGATCCGGGGCGGCACCTCCTCGCCGGCGTGGACCTTCTTCGCCAGGTCCATCAGCTGCGGGCCGAGCAGCGGGCTGCACTCCGCGATGAAGTTGAACTTGCCGTCGGCGAGGGCCTGCATGCCGTCCTTCACCGCGTCGATGGTGATGATGGTGATGTCCTTGCCGGGCGTCTTGCCGGCGGCGGTGATCGCCTCCAGCGCGCCCAGACCCATGTCGTCGTTGTGCGCGAACAACACGTCGATCTTCGGGTTGGCCTTGAGGAACTGCTCCATGACCTGCTTGCCCCCGGCCCGGGTGAAGTCACCCGACTGGGAGGCGACGATCTTCAGGTTCGGGTTGGCGGCGATCGCCTCGGCGAAGCCCTTCTTGCGGTCGTTGGCCGGCGCCGATCCGGTGCTGCCCTGCAACTCGACGATGGTGACCGGCCCGGCGGCGGCCTTCTTGTTCTCCACCAGCCACTCCCCGGCCAGGCGCCCCTCCTTGACGAAGTCCGAACCGAGGAAGGTCTTGTAGAGGGACTTGTCCGCCGAGTCGACGGCGCGGTCGGTCAGGATCACCGGGATGCCGGCGTCCTTCGCTTCCTTGAGCACGGTGTCCCAGCCGGACTCCACCACCGGCGAGAAGGCGATCACGTCGACCTTCTGCTGGATGTAGTTGCGGATCGCCTTGATCTGGTTTTCCTGCTTCTGCTGGGCGTCGTCGAACTTCAGCTCGACGCCCGCTGCCGCCGCCGCCTCCTTGATCGAGATGGTGTTCGCCGTGCGCCAGCCGCTCTCCGCGCCGACCTGGGAGAAGCCCAGCGTGATCTTGCCGTCGGCGGCGGAATCGCCGCCGGTGTCGCTGTTGCCGCAGGCCGCCGTGCCGCCCGCGAGTAGCACGGCGGCGGCGACCGCAATGACGGTACGTGCCGTTCTCCAGGTTCTCATCGGTTCTCCTCGGGATGGGTGATCCGGACACGCGGCCTGCCAGGCCGTGTCCGGTGTGGTGGTGGGGATGTTGCGAGAAGGGGCTGTGCCGGCTGAGCGTGCCCGGTCAGGACGTTCGAGGGTGGCCGGTCATCCGATGGTCGAACGTTGGCCGTAGACGTTCTGGTAGCGGTCGTAGAGCGAGTTGATGTCGGCCTGTGCGATCGACAGTGGCTGCCCGAGTGCCCTCGCCAGGTGCGCGGTACGGGCGACGTCCTCGCACATCACCGCGGCCTTGACCGCCGCGCGGGCGTCTCTGCCGATGGTGAAGACACCGTGGTTACGCATGAGCACCGCGGGCGAGCGGTGCCCGGACAGGGTGCTGACGATCCCCTTGCCGATGTCGTCCCCACCGATCAGCGCGAACGGTCCCACCGGGATCTCCCCGCCGAACTCGTCGGCCTGGGCGGTCAGCCAGCACGGGATCGCCTCACCCCGGGCCGCCCAGGCGGTGGCGTAGCTGCTGTGGGTGTGCACGACGCCGCCGACCTCGGGCATGGCCCGGTAGACGTAGGCGTGCGCGGCCGTGTCGCTGGACGGCGACCCGTTCCCGTCGAGCACCGCCCCGTTCAGGTCGCAGACGACCATCGTGTCCGCCGTCAGGGCGTCGTAGTCGACGCCGCTGGGCTTGATCACCATGAGATCCTGGCCGGGAACGCGCGCCGAGACGTTGCCGGCGGTCCAGGCCACCAGGCCGTACCGGGTCAGCTCGCCGTGCAGAGAGGCTACCGTCTCGCGCAGGGTGCTCACCTGCCGCGCCACATCGGAGTTCATGCGACCACCTCCAGAACCGTTTCACTCGGCGCCGCGTCCACGGCAGCGTTCCGAATCGCCCGCAGGCGGAGCATGACGTCGTTGCCGCCTCGACCGAAGTGGTCGTGCAGTGCCCGGTACTCGGCGTAGAGGGCGTCGTACGCCCGCACGTTGTCCGGGTCCGGCTGGTACACGCCCTCGTCCACCCGGCCCATCGCCTCCGAGGCGCGGTGGACGTCCGGGTACGCCCCGGCGGCGACCGCCGCGTGGATCGCCGAGCCGAGCGCCGGCCCCTGAGCGGAGCCGATGATGCTCAGCGGACGGTTGGTGACGTCGGCGTAGATCTGCATGAGCAGCCGGTTCGAGGTGAGACCGCCCGCGACGACCAGGTCACTGACCGGTACCCCGGCCTCGACGAACGCCTCGATGATCATCCGTGTGCCGAAGGCCGTGGACTCCAGCAGCGCCCGGTAGACGTCCTGCGGCCGGGTCGCCAGCGTCAGCCCGACGACCAGCCCGCTGAGGTCGTGATTGACCAGCAGCGACCGGTTGCCGCTCCACCAATCCAGCGCGATCAGGCCGTGCGCGCCGACCGGCTGGCATGCGGCCAGTTCGGTGAGGCGCTCGTGCGACGCGCTCCCCGCCGGGGCGGCGTGCTCCACGAACCAGCCGAAGATGTCCCCGACTCCGCTCTGTCCGGCCTCGTAGCCCCACGCGCCGGAGCTGATGCCGCCGTCGACGACACCGCACATCCCCGCCACCTCGGCCGGGTGGGTGCCGTTGAGGACGTGGCAGGTGGACGTGCCCATGATCGCCACCAGCCGGCCGGGCTCCAGTGCCTGGGCGGCGGCCACGGTGACGTGGGCGTCGACGTTGCCGACCGCGACCGCAATGCCCGCTGGCAGCCCGGTCCAGGCGGCGGCGCGGGCGCTGAGGGTGCCGGCCCGGTCGCCCAGGGGCAGCAGTCGCCCGTCCAGCTTGGTCACGAAGTCGGCGAAGCCCGGATGCAGAGCGCTCAGGTATTCCGTCGACGGATACCGACCGTCCTGCCGGATGCCCTTGTAGCCGGCGGTGCAGACGTTACGGGTCTCCTCGTCGCACAACTGCCACACGATCCAGTCGGCCGCCTCGATGAAGCGCTCGGCGCGCCGGTAGACCTCTGGGTCCTCCTCGAGGATCTGCAGGCCCTTGGCGAACTGCCACTCGGCGGAGATCTTGCCGCCGTAACGACCGATCCACGGCTCGTTCCGCTCGTGGGCCAGCGCGTTGATGCGGTCGGCGTGCGACTGGGCCGCGTGATGCTTCCACAGCTTCACCCAGGCGTGCGGACGGTGCCGCAACTCCGGGACCTCACACAGCGGGGTGCCGTCGGCGAGCGTCGGCAGCACCGTGCAGGCGGTGAAGTCGGTGCCGATGCCGATGACCTGGGACCGGTCCACGTCGGCGTCGGCCAGCGCGGCGGGGACGGCGTACCGCAGGACGTCGCGGTAGTCCTCCGGGTCCTGCAGCGCCCAGTCAGGGGGCAGCGCAGGGCCGCCGTCGGGGAGCACGGAGTCGATCACGCCGTGGCGGTACTCGTGCACCGCGCTCCCGACCTCCGCGCCATCACGAACCCGCACCACGAGAGCCCGCCCGGAGAGCGTGCCGTAGTCGACTCCGACCACGTACCGCTCGTCCCCACCATCCGCACTGCTCATGACCACCTCCGATCGATGACCGGCATAGTGTTAACGCTCACATACAGCGCCGTCAAGACATTAGGCCGCAACAGCTCCGTAACGGAAGCGACGAGCAGAGCGTTCTTCCCTGATCGGGACGTCACCCCGCCCTGCGGCTTCGGCGCCATCGTCGTTCCGATGCGCCGGTCCCGTCCGTCGCGTTCAGATGCGGGTCCACCGTTGGTTCGCCGCGCCGGTGCAGGTCCACAGGATCAGCGGAGCGTTGTTGGCGGTGCTGGCCTCGCTGACATCGAGACACTTGCCCGACTGGACGCCACGGACGGTGCCATCGGCCTGCATCGTCCACTGTTGGTTCGCGCCGGTGCCGCAGGCCCAGAGGATCACCCTGGTACGGTCCGCGGTGCCGTTGTTCTCGGCGTCGAGGCATCTGCCGCCGATCCGCAACTGACCGGCAGTAGCGGTGATGATCTGGGTGACGCCACCGTTGCAGTCCCAGATGACCGCCTGCGTGCCGTCGTTCGGCACACCGCCGAGCACATCCAGGCAACGACCCGATCCGGCTCCGCGCAGGCTGAAGGTCGTGACGGGGGTCGTGGAGCCGGACCGGACCCGGTACACGACCGCGCCATGCGGCGGGACGGCTGCGCTGATCACACCGGTGGTGTTCCGGGTTGCCTTGGTCCAGACGTCGAACAGGTTGTAGGCACCTGCCGTGTCCATGCCGATCTCCGTGGCGGTGGTGGAGACCGTCGCGGTGCTGCCCGAGCGGTTCAGCAGGGCGACCGCGCCTGAGCCGTCGCTGAGCGCCTTGGCCCACACCTCGGTCTCGCCGAAGTCACGGACCCGGCGGGCCTGCCGACCGCCGCTGTCCTGGTTGATGGCGAGCACGTCGGGGTTCGTCAGTACGGTGCGTACGTCCGACGACATCGAGGTGATGTCGTTGCCCGCGATCAGCGGGGCGGCCATGATGGCCCACATGCTGAAGTGCGCCCGGTTCTCGGTGGGGGTGAACGTGCCACGTACGCCCACTTCGAGCATGTCGGGGTCGTTCCAGTGCTGCGGCCCCGCCCAGGAGTGCAGGGGCGCCTGCACGTCGAGAATCTCGGTGATTCCCATGAAGCAGTCGGCGCGGCAGCCGGTGCTCCACCGGTCGGTGATGTCCTCGGTCGTGCGCCACATGTCCGCCACCGAACCCCAGTTGTAGGACGGGCCCGTGTTGGCGTGCGCGCTGTTGGGGTTGATCGAGTAGACGATCGGCCGCCCCGTGGCGCGTAGTGCGTCGCGCATCTTCGAAAAGCTCGCGACCTGGTCGTCGACGGTGCCCCAGGGTGAACACCAGTCGTACTTGAGGAAGTCGACGCCCCACGAGGCGAACGTGTTGGCGTCCTGCTGCTCGTGGCCCAGCGCGCCCGTGGCACCACCGATGGTGTTGAAGTACTGCGCGCAGGTCTCCTCGCGCGGCGCCTGGTAGATGCCGAACTTCAGCCCTCTGCCGTGGATGTAGTCGCCGAGCGCCCTCATGCCGGACGGGAAGCGCACGGGGTCGGAGCGGAGGTTGCCGGAGGCGTCACGGGTCGTCGCCTGCCAGCAGTCGTCGACGACGACGTACTCGTAGCCGGCCGCCCGCATGCCGGAGCTGACCATGGCGTCGGCAGCCGCGCGGATCCTGGCTTCGTTGATGTCACAGCCGAACGTGTTCCAGCTGTTCCAGCCCAGCGGCGGCCGGACGGCGGGGCTGCCGGGCGCCGCCGCGGCGGGCGGGACGGAAACGAGGATCGCACCTGCCAGGGCGGTGGCAAGAGCGGCCAGGACGGCCGTCGGCGGCCGCGTAGCTGTTCTCAAGGGGGACCTGCCTTCGGAGTCGGGACGGGATCGACGGGGATCACAAGACGCGGGAGGTGGTGTCCTGCCGGCCGCTCCCACTGGCGTTCACGTCGACGGGCCTGTGTGGGCGAGCGCGTCGGCCTGCCACCACCAGCGGCGCCAGGACACGGTCCCGGCGTGCGCCCCTCCCCGTCACCAACGGCCGGGCCGGACCCTCCGGAGGCCCCGGAACGGCCCGGCCCTGCTGGCGCCGTGATCGTTCGAAGCGGCGCCGGATCAGACGCTGATCCGACCGGCCCCGGCGCCCGCCGTGACGATGGACTTCACGTTGCAGGCGGTGTCGAGCTGGTACGGGTACGGGATGGTGGCAACGCTGCCGCCGGTCTGCCCACCACCCGAGTTGACGAAGCAGTTGTTGCGGGCGACCAGGGATCCGGGACCGGACGAGCCCTCGCCCAGATGGTAGGGATCAGCCGTGTTCTCGAAGTAGTTGCCCTCGACGAGCACCCCGGCATTCATCGTCGATGCGACGCCATAGCCGCCGACGTTGCTGTACAGGTTGTTGTAGACGTGGACCGGGTTGCCGAAGCGGACCCGTGGGTGGCGCTGGTTGGAGCCGTCGAACCAGTTGTGGTGGTAGGTGACCCGTAGGCGTCCGACATCCTGGCTGGCGTTGCTGTCACTGTGGCCGAGCAGCATCGACTTGTCATGACCGTGGACCCGGTTCCAGGAGACGGTGACGAAGTCGGATCCGCGCTTGATGTCGACTGCGCCGTCGTAGCCGCCGGTGAAGCTGTTGTGGTCGACCCAGATGTTGGTGGCCGACTGTTCGACGTTGATCGCGTCGTCGCTCCAGTTGCGGAAGTTCAGGTTGCGGATGATGACGTTGCGGTCCCCGTTGACGGTGAAACCGCAGCCGGAGATGGTCGCTCCGGCATTGCCGAGAATCGTCTTGTTGGACCGGACCCGCAGCATGCCGGAGCAGGAGATCGTGCCGGACACGCGGATGACCGCAGCGCTGGACGAGCCGAGCGCGCTGGAGAGAGCGGACGCATTCGTCACCGTGGTGGTCGCGGCGCTACCGCCGCCGGTGGTGCCACCGTTCTGGGTGGCCCAACCGACGAGGCCGGTCTGTGGCGTTCCCGGACTACCGCCGATGGGAACCAGCTGCCACTGCTGGTTCCATCCGCCGAGGTCGGCGTACTGGGAGATCCGTCCGCCGTCGGCGGTGGACCACTCCCACACCTCCAGGGCCTTGTTGGAGTGCCGGTTGATCAGCCGGACGTAGCCGCTGTCCGAGTCGAGGACCTGGAACTGCTGGTTGGTCGCGTTGAGATCGGGCCACTGCCGGTACTCCGCGCCGTCAGCGGTGTTCCATTCCCACAGATCGATCGCTTTTCCGCTGTGCCGGGCCTGCAACCGGTAGTAGCCGCTGCCGGAACTGACGAACCGGAACTGCTGCCAGGCACCGTCGTTGCGGGACCACTGCTGGATCGACGCGCCGTCGGCGGTCGACGTGTCGGCGACATCGAGAACCTTGCCGCTGTGCCGATTGACCAGCACGTAGTAGGCGTTGGTGTCGATGACCGCGGCCTGGGCCGGAGGCGACGCGATCACCGCGCCAACTACGCCGACGACGAGGGCACCGGCGGCAGCGATCAGGGACCGCCAGCGGCGCCGCAGGCGCTCGTCAGCGGGACTGGTGAGAGTGTTCGTCACAAGAACCTGCCTCTTCTCGACGGTGGTGAACGGTGTCACGGTGAGCGCTGGGGGTGCGGCGAACGCCCTTTCTCGCATCGGTGCGGGCCGGTCCCGTGCGGGACCCGAGAGAGGGACTCCTGAAGGTGGCACGGGCCGAATCGAGCCGGCGCGGCGCACCAGAGCTCAGCACCAGTTCAACGTCGAGTTGATCCTGGTGACATTGCTGATCGTGTTGTTCGCCCCGCCGCAGGGACTCTGGGTGATGTTGGTGCCGCTGACCGTCAGGTTCTGGAACCGGATGCCGGAGGAGATCGGGAACTCCGTGCGCGAGGAGATCCTCACCTCGCCGCCGCCGGTCACCGTCCCGGACACCCCGGCGATGGTGACGTTGTAGCAGTTCTCCACGAGGATCGCGTTGTTTCCCGTGTTCGAGATCGTCACCCGGTCGATGACCGCGCCCCCGGACTCGGACACGCAGAAGATCCCCCGGCCGCCGCCGGAGGCGATCACGTTGCCGACCCGGATGTTGGTCGGGTACGAGCTACCCACGCGGCCGTTGCGGTTGGCCATGCGGAACGCCGCGTACCCGGTTCCGGTGCCGGCGCCCTGCGCGTCGACCGTGCCGACCGTGGCGTTGATCGTGTCGTTGAGCAGCAGGCCGGAGTAGCCGGTGTTCCGCGCCGTGACCGTTCCCACCGTCAGACCGTCCACACCGTACGTCTCCACTCCGTGCGCACCGGTCCCCGAGACGTACACGTTGTCGATGCGGACGTTGCGCACCTTCACCGCCCGGTCTCCACCGTGGTTGTCGATGCGCACTCCCAGACCCGAGGAGACCCGAATGTCGATCTGGCCCAGGGTCAGGTTGTTCACGTTACGCATGAAGATCCCGTACAACGGCGACCCGGTCAGCGTCAGGTTCTGCACCTCGACGTCCGTGGTGCCCCGCGAGTACACCGGCGCCTGGTCGCCCGAACCTGACCCGGTGACGTTGATCGTGCCGCACACCGCAAGGGTCGTGTACGACGGCAGCGACAGCCGCGAACCCGCGCTCATCGACCCGGAGCCACGAACCACCACCCGCTGCTTCGACGTCCGGCCCGCCGACAGCGAGTTCACCGCCGCCTGCATCGCCGACAGCATGCTCGAACCCGAATAGACCGTCGACGAGCCATTACGGGCCGTCCAGGTGCTTCCGCTCAGCACGGCCTCGGCGTTGGTCGACCCGCTGCCACAACCGGTGCCCGGTGGCGGCGTGGTCGGAGTGCCCCCGTCACCCACCCGAACCATCTGCCACTGCTGGTTCGCACCGTTGAGATCGGTGTACTGACTGATCCTGGCGCCGTCGGCGGTGGACCACTCCCATGCCTCCAGCGCCTTGCCGGAATGGCGGTTGATCAGCCGGACGTGACCGCCGTCGGAGTCGAGAACCTGGAACTGCTGGTTGGTGGCGTTGAGGTCCGGCCACTGACGGTACTCGGCGCCGTCGGCGACGTTCCACTCCCAGAGGTCGACGACCTTGCCGCTGTGCCGAGCCTTGAGGCGGTAGTAGCCGCTGCCGGAGGCGACGAACTGGAACTGTTGCCATCCGCCGTCGTTGCGGGACCACTGCTGGATCACGGCGCCGTCCTCCGCCGAGGTGTCCCGGACGTCGAGGACCTTGCCGCTGTGTCGGTTGACCAGTACGTAGTAGGCGTTGGTGTCGATGGTTGCCGCCTGCGCCGGCGGTGCGCTGACCACAGCGACACCGGCCGCGCCGGCCAGCGCCGTGATCATGGCGAGCGCCAGGCCGCTACGCCGGCCGCGGCGGATCGATCCGCCGCTGAACGGTATTCTCATGGTCTTCAGGGGCATCGTTTCTCCTGCGTAGTAGAAGGGCCCGGGGCGAACACACCGAGGTGGCCGGGAATCGCGGTCGCCTGATCCGGTGGATGGCTGATCCGGGTGGCTGGCTATTCCAGGTGGAAGGTGGCGGAGGCACGCTCGGCGCTCGAACTCATCGCTTCCACGTGGAGCAGTCCACCGCGGTGGCGTACGTACCGGCCCGGGAAGTTCTGTGACTCCAGCGAGAGCCCGGCGCTGGCGGCCAGGCCGGACCGGCGGTGGAAGCTCGCGTCGCCGCCGAAGAGGGCCGAGCCGTCGTTCTGCTCCACGTACAGGGCGAAGTCGCGGTGGCGCAGGTAGTAGCCCGGGAAGTTGGTCGACTCCAGCGACACGGTTCCGGCGCCGGCGAGGCCGGCGACGATGCGGAACTGCGAGTCGGCCAGGTTGGTCACGTTCGGTTCGAGGCGGGCACGGTAGTCGTAGTGCCGGATGTAGCTGGCGGTCAGGTCGTGCGAGCGCAGCCGCACCGGGGTGGCCCCGTCGGGCACCGGGATGCCGAAGTTCGGGGTGCCGTCGGCTTTCCAGTACAGCTTCTGCACCCGGGTCCGGCGGTTCGGATCGTCGAGCGGGTCGCCGACGATGTCCCGGTAGTTGCGGTCGTGGTAGACCAGGATGTCGCTCTGCCCGTCCTCCGAGACGGTGAACGAGTTGTGGCCGGGGCCGTACTGTCCGGTGGCCGGATTGCTGGCGAACACCGGGGTCGGGCTCTTACTCCAGGCGGCGGCGTCGAGCAGGTTCGCGCCGGCGGAGGCGCTCAGCATCCCGAGGCAGTAGTTCGCGTCGGTGGCGCTGGCCGAGTAGGTCAGGAAGACCCGGCCATTGCGCTGGATCACCGCCGGCCCCTCGGCCACCCGGAAGCCGCGGGTCTCCCAGTCGTACGTCGGCACGACCAGCCGGGTCACCGTACCCGTGATCTGCCACGGGTTGGCGCCCATCCGGGCGAGGTAGACGTTGGAGTTGGTCGAGATGCCGGGCTCCTGCTGCGCCCAGGTCAGGTAGCGCACCCCGTTGACCACGAAGGTCGAGGCGTCCAGGCTGAACGTGTCCCACGGGGTCGTGATCCGACCGCGTTCGGTCCACGACCCGCCCAGCGGGTTCGCGTTCGCGTTCTCCAGCACGTACATCCGGATCCGCCACACGTCGTCGGTCCGCCCGGCGGCGAAGTAGACGTACCACCGGTTGTTGATGAAGTGGATCTCCGGTGCCCAGATGTGGGCGCCCATCTCCCCGCTGGTGTGCCGGCGCCAGATCGTCGTCTCCGCTGCCGTGGCCAGCCCCTGCAGTGTGGTGGCCCGGCGCAGCACGATCCGGTCGTACTGCGGCACCGTCGCGGTCATGTAGTAGTAGCCGTCGGTGTGCCTGACGATGTGCGGGTCGGCCCGCTGGTTCGCCAGCGGGTTGGTGTAGTCCACCGACGGCGCGGCGTGCGCCGGGCCAGCCACCGGAAGGCCGGCCGACACGGCGAGTATCGCGAGCACCGCGGCCAGCACCGACCGCAGGCGCCAGCGGGCACGGCGGTCGGTGGGCCCCGGGCCGACTGCCCGGCGGTTGACTGGACGGAACGGGTGCTGATGCGGCATGTGCCCTCCCAGTTGGGCGAGATCGTCGGTCAGCGAGGTGAGCGTGAAGGCATCCAGCTCGGCGTGACCCGAGTGTGGTTCGAGGGTGCGGAGCATCCCGGTGGGCAGGCACGGGCCCGCCCACCGGAATCAGCCGGGTCAGTACACGTAGGGCCAGGCAGCGGCGTCGTAGCCGATGCGGTTGATGCCGAGCAGCGACGCGCCGTTGTCGGCGTAGTAGTGGTAGAACAGGTAGTCGCCGTCAGTGTCTGCGAGGAACGCCTGGTGGCCGGGGCCGTGGACACTGCCGTGCGAGGCGAGGATCTGCGTGCCCCCGCCGGAAAGCATGTCCCGACCGGCGCGGTCGACGAACGGCCCGGTCGGGCTCGCCGACCGGCCCACCATGACGCGGTACGTGCTGCTGGCGCCCTGGCAGCAGCGATCGAACGAGACGTACAGGTAGTACCACGAACCGCGCTTGACCACGACCGGTGCCTCGATGCCGGGACCATAGGCGGCGAGGCCCTGCATCGAGGTGCCGAGCCGACGTCCGGTAGCCGGGTCCAGTTGGATCATCTTGATCCCGGACCAGAACGAGCCGAAGCTCAGCCACCAGCGGCCCTGGTCGTCGACCACGAGGTTCGGGTCGATCGCGTTGAAGTTGTCCGACGTCCGCGACTCGACGACGAGGCCCTCGTTGGTCCAGCTTCCGGACGCGCCGGTGGTGCTGGTGGCCAGGAAGATCGCCGAGCGGTTGGAGCCGAAGGTCGACGCCGAGTAGTACAGGTAGTAGCGGCCGTTGCGGTACGACAGATCCGGCGCCCACAGGTTGCGCGCGCCACCGGTGTACGTGGTGGTCCACGGCGCGCCACCGGGGAAGACGGCGCCGGCGTTGCGGTAGGTGACCCGGTCGGTCGAGGTCTTCAGCGCGATGTCGTTGCCGGTGTGCGCGAGCAGGTAGGTGCCGTCGGGCCGCTTGACCACGGTCGGGTCGTGGACACCGATGTCTCCCGAGACCCTGATGGGCTGCGGGTAGGACGCCGGCGGGTTGCCCGTCGGCGGAGGCGGTGGGGTGGTGGGTGTTCCACCCCCCAGGCGCACCAACTGCCACTGTTGATTGGCCCCGTCCACGTCGGAAAAGCCGGCCAACCGGCCACCGTCGGCCGTCGACCACTCCCACACATCGACGACCTTGCCCGACTGCCGGTTCACGAACCGCACGAACCCACCCACGGAGTCCAGCAACCGGAACTGCTGCGTAGCCGACCCCCGATCACTGGTCTGCACCAAACGGGTGCCATCGGTGGCGCCCGGCAACTCCAGCACCTTCCCGCTGTGCCGCGACCGCACCTTGTAGTACCCACCACCGGCATCGACGAACTGCCACTGCTGCACCGCAAGATCGTTACGTGCCCACTGGTTCACCGGCGCACCCTCCGCCGTCGACCAGTCATAGACATCCATCGCCTTACCACTGTGCCGATTCACGAACACGTACGACGCCGAGGTATCCACCGTCGCCGCCGACGCCGACGGCACCCCCAACACCACCCCCGCACCCGCCACCAACACCGCCACACCCGCGGCCAACCCCACCCGCCACCCACGCCGCCGCGCACCCACCCGCGGCACCCGATCCACAATCACCATCGAAATCTCCTTCTGACAAGAGGCGTCGCCAAGGACCGCCTGGACTGATACGGCGGGAGCCGGCATGCGACGTGCGGCCGGGCTCCGACCATGCCGGCTCGGGTACGTGGTCGCGGTCTTCGAAGTCGCTGGATCCGGGTCAGCCGTTCAGTGCCCGACCTGGAACGTGGCGTCCGCCCGATCCATCGCGCTCGAGGACGCGCTGAGCGGGTCGATGCGCAGGACGTAGTTGGCATGACGCAGGTAGTAGTTGCTGAAGTTGTGCGAGCGGAACGAGGACCATCCGCCGTCGGCGAGGCCGGCGGTCCGATGGAAGGTGGCGTCGGCGGCGAAGCCGGAGGATCCGTCGTTCCCGGCCAGGACGAGGACGTAGTTGCTGTGCCGCAGGTACTGGCCGGGGTAGTTGACCGATTCGAACGACACGCCCGAGGAATTCGCCAGTCCGGGTCGCAGGCGCCATTGGGCGTCGGCGTACGGGTCGAACGGGTAGGGGTCGATCCGCGCCGCGTTGCCGGCATGACGGATCAGGTGGTCGGGGAAATTGAACGACTTGATCCGGTTCCAGTTCGGTGTGCCCCAACGGGCCAGCATCGCCGCGTGCTCGGCGGCGGTGATGGGTGCGATGGTGGGATGCTTGGCGTTCAGCGGCTGGGTGTAGCGTTCCTTGCCGAGCGGGGTCCAGCTGTTGCTGTCGATGTCGCCGCTGCGCCAGACGTAGAGTTCGCCGTTGTTCGGGGAGAACGAGTCGCCCCAGAGGAACCATTCGTTGCGGTCGTTGGCCTTGACCACGATCGGCGCCTCGATGCCGCCATTGACCACGCCGCTGGTGTACGTGCCACGGTCGAAGCTGCGCGGGGCGAGGCTGCTGGACCGGGCGCCGTAGAGCCGGCCGTCGGCGAAGCTCTTGTAGTACAGGTAGTTCGCCCCGCTCCCGACGTGCACGGTGGCGTCCAGCACGTCGAATCCCGGGTCGAAGTACAGCTGGTGGGCGCTGACCGTACGGAAGTCGGTGGTGTAGTTGACGTAGAAGGAGTCCCGGTTGTTGTTCCTGGCGGAGTACAAGATGCCGTACTGGCCCCGCGAGGCGTCCCAGAACGCCTCCGGCGCCCAGGTGTGGGTGGCCATCGTGTGCATGCGCACCCGGCGGTAGCCGGTGAAGCTGCGTAAGTCGGGAGAATCCCAGATGTGGATGTACTGGTTCTGCTGGGTGAAGTCCGTGCCCTTGAGGTCGGTGGCGAGCACGACGAAGGTGTCGTCCTGCTTGCGCATGATGAACGGGTCGCGCAGGCCGCCGGTGCCGGCGGTGGGGGTGACGACCGGGTTGTTCTGGTTCAGCGGCGTCCAGGTGAGCCCGTCGGTGCTGACTGCCAGGTGCAGGCCGTAGTTGTTGGCCGCCGAGGACGGCGACTCGGTGAAGTAGCCCATGACGTAGCCGCCGTAGGCCAGGGCGGCCCGGGCCGGCGCGGCGCCGTGAGACAGGACGCCGGCGCCAGTGGCCATCGCCGCGGATGCGCCAGCGGCCAGCAGGGTGCGTCGGGAAACCATCGGGGGCTCCTTTCCGGCCTCGGTGCGGGCCGGGTGCGAGGTGCGAGCGGTCGCGCCCGGGCGGAGGGGCTGGTTCACTCCCCGGAGGGAGCGGTAAGGGTGACCCCGAGCCGGGCAGGGGCGCCGAAGTTGGGGGTCCCATCGGCGTTCCAGGTGAACTTCTGGGCTCGGGTCGACCGGTCCATGTCACAGCCGCCGCCAGCGGAGTCGTTGGCGTGGTAGACGATCCAGTCCTCGGTGCCGTCGGGTGAGGTGAAGAACCCGTTGTGGCCCGGGGCGTAGACACCGTTGGCGTCACTGCGCTGGAAAACCGGGTTCGGCGCCTTGGTCCAGTGCCCCGGGTTGAGGGGGTCGCTGCCGGTGAAGGTGAGCAGGCCGAGCTTGTAGTCCGGTCCCCAGCAGGCGCTCGCCGAATACACGATCATCGTGCGCCCGTTGCGGTACAGCGGTTCCGGACCCTCGTTGACCGGGTGGGTCTGCCGCTCCCAGGCCAGCGTCGGGGAGCTCAACCGGACCCGGCTGCCGCTGAGCGTCCACGGGTTGCTCATCGGCGTGATGAACAGGCTCTGCCCGTAGCTGCCACCGGGGTTGTACGTACCCATCAGGTAGAGCCGGTTGTTGACCGTCATGATGCTCGCGTCGAGCTGCCAGTCGCTGCCGAGATCGGCCTTGAACGTGTACGGGCCCATCGGGTCGGTGCCGGCGCTTTCCAGCACGTGCAGCCGCTGCGTGGGGTTGAAGTCGGGCACATTCTGCCCGGCGGTGTAGTAGAAGTACCACCGCGGCCCGTTGGGCCCGTTGATCAGGTGGAACTCGGGCGCCCACATGTTGCAGCAGCCGTTGGCACGTCCGGCCAGGTTGAAGATCACCTGATCCTGGGCGGTGGCCAGCCCGGCGAGGGTGTTGGACCGGCGCATGGTGATCGTCGAGTTCCACGTCGTCGTGGCCAGGTAGTAGACCCCGTTGTGCACGCGCAGCCACGGATCAGGACCGTTGCGCTTGATCGGGTTCGTGAACGTCCGGCTGCCGCCCGGTGGGGTGGTGGGTGTTCCACCCCCCAGGCGCACCAACTGCCACTGTTGATTGGCCCCGTCCACGTCGGAAAAGCCGGCCAACCGGCCACCGTCGGCCGTCGACCACTCCCACACATCGACGACCTTGCCCGACTGCCGGTTCACGAACCGCACGAACCCACCCACGGAGTCCAGCAACCGGAACTGCTGCGTAGCCGACCCCCGATCACTGGTCTGCACCAAACGGGTGCCATCGGTGGCGCCCGGCAACTCCAGCACCTTCCCGCTGTGCCGCGACCGCACCTTGTAGTACCCACCACCGGCATCGACGAACTGCCACTGCTGCACCGCAAGATCGTTACGTGCCCACTGGTTCACCGGCGCACCCTCCGCCGTCGACCAGTCATAGACATCCATCGCCTTACCACTGTGCCGATTCACGAACACGTACGACGCCGAGGTATCCACCGTCGCCGCCGACGCCGACGGCACCCCCAACACCACCCCCGCACCCGCCACCAACACCGCCACACCCGCGGCCAACCCCACCCGCCACCCACGCCGCCGCGCACCCACCCGCGGCACCCGATCCACAATCACCATCGAAATCTCCTTCGAATGTCTGGACCGCCCCGGACGCCGAGCCCTCGATCCCGGTGAGGGACGTCGCCATGACGACGCGCGGTCGCTCGCCCATTCGACGACGGAGCCCAGCACAGCGACCTCGCACGCGGAGCGACGCCCGCCGAGGGACGTGACAGCAGCATTACATCCTCGTTACGAATAAATGTTTGCGTTAACATCGATGGATGTCAAGCTCGGAGGTCGATCCACATTGACTACTTTGAGCGAGCGTGGAATTGCGCAGCGCGGCACCACCCGGCCACCGGTGGGCGTTTCCGGAGAGGGTCCGCGCACGGCTCGTCGAGAAGTACGAGCCGCTCTCCGGCAATGTCGGCGCACACCCCCGACCGGCCTCGCGCGGCTTGCGGGTGCCCGAGGACGTCGCCGTGATCGGCTACGACGACATCGAGGACGGCGCATATTCGAACCCGCCGGTCAGCACGATCTCCCCGGACAAGCAGGTGATCGCGACGACTGCGGTGGAGCGTCTGCTGCTGCGTATCGCCAGTCGCACACCGCTGCCCGGCATGGAGCTGCGCGCACCGCACCGCCTCGTGGCACGGGAGAGCACCGTGGGGCGAGTTGCGGCGGGCGGTCACCGGCGACCGACCGGCGCGGCGTAGGGGCTCGGCCGAGGTCCGCGGCGAGGGATGAGCGGGCTCGGTCGACCTCCGCACCCGCCGCACCGGGTTTGGCGGACAAGGCGTACACGTGTCGGGTCAACTGCCGCTACCTGCGTCGACGCGGGACCGCCGCGACCATCCCGCTCAGCCACCGCGAGCACCGGTGACGCTCCACGACGGACCGCGCCGGCCGCCCGCGGCCACCGCGTGACCGTTGGTGATCGATGGTCACGCGGTGGCCGTCGCACGCCCGCGCTACGGCGCACCACACCGCGACGTGATGTCGGGGTATCAGGATGTCCGGCGGAAGGTGGCGTCGGCGCGGTCGGTGCCGGTGCTGATCACGTCGATCCGTAACACGTAGTTGCTGTGCCTGACGTACCGGTCGGGGAAGTTGTAGGACTGGTACGACGACCACGACGAGTTCGCCATCCCGGCTACCTCACGGAAGGTGGCGTCCGCCCTGAACGTCGTCGAGCCGTTGTTCGGTTCCAGTCCCAGCACATAGTTGTTGTGCCGCAGGTAGTAGCCGGGGAAGTTGACCGACTCGAACGACACGTACCCGGGCCCGCTGCTCGCCAGCCCGGGGACCACCCGGAACTGCCCGTCCAGCGCCGGGTTGACGTTCGGGTCGATCCGGACGGCGTAGTTCTGGTGCCGCACATAGCGGTCCTGGAAATTGAACGACTGCAACCGCTGGACGGGCACCGCGCCCGCGTTGCCGAATTCGCCGGACGGGCCGGCCAGGACGGTCGAGGTGGATACGGGAACGCCGAGGTTGGGCGTGCCGTCCGGGTTCCAGGAGATCCGCTGCGCGCGGCTGGTGCGGGTGGTCCCGCATCCCTGCGAGGACGAGGAGTTGGCGTGGTAGACGATCCAGTCCTCCGTGCCGTCGGGCGAGGTGAAGAAGGAGTGGTGGGCGGGACCGTACACCCCGTTGGCGTCGTTGCGCTGGAAGAGCGGGTTGGTGAGCTTGGTCCACGAGGTGCGGCTCAGCGGGTTGGAGCCGGTCAGCTCAAGCGCCCCGATCTTGTAGTCGGGTGTGCCGCAGAAGCTGGCCGAGTACGTGAGGAACGTGCGGCCGGCGCGTTGCAGCACGTAGGGGCCCTCGTTGACGGGGTTGCCCTGGCGCTCCCACGAGAGTGTGGGCTCAGAGATCAGCGTTCCCAACGACGCGGGCGTCCACGGGTTGGTCAGACGCGTGATGTACAGACTCTGCAGGCCGCCATTCTCGAACCCGGAGTTGTTGTTGAACGCGGAGAACACGAAGTAGTTCACTCCGCTGACCGTCATGACGCTACCGTCGATCGACCAGCCGTTGTTCGGCATCAGGTTGAGCGGGCCTCGATAGGTGTAGGGACCCATCGGATCGGTTCCCGCGCTCTCCAGCACATGTTGTCGCTGCCCCCCGCAGCACGAGCTCGGGCCGGCCGAGTAGTACAGGTACCAGCGCTGCCCGTTCGGACCGTTGAGCAGATGCATGCTGGGCGCCCACATGTTCGATGTCGCGTTCGGCTGCGACATCGTGAACACCCGCGTCTCCGGCGCGGTACGGAGGCCGCCAAGGGTCGACGCCTTACGGATGTAGATGTTCCCTGTCCAGGTGGTGGCCGTGTAGTAGTAGTTGCCGTCGTGGTAACCGAGCCACGGGTCGGCGCTGTTGGGCGTACCGACGATGGGATTCTGGAACGACGCTCCAGGAGCGGCGCTGCTCGGGGTGGAAACGGCGAGCGCGCTGACGCTGAGCACGACAGCGGTGACCAACGCGATGGCCATGGATCGTGTACGTGTGCGCATGATGCGGGTCCTTTCGACGGACGTGGTGCGACGTAGCGAGGCGACGAACCATTGGTCGCCACCTGGGACGGGTGAGGTTCGCGCTCGTCGCCGTCCAGATACCACCGCTGGGGTACCTGCCGACGTGGATCCGATCGGACCTCCTCGCACGGGGGGCCGGGTTAGCCGGTAACGCGGAAGGTGGCGTCAGCACGGCCCTGCGCGTCGGTGATCGGATCGAGCCGGAGCAGGTAGTTGGAGTGCCGGATGTAGCGGTCCGGGTGGCTGTAGGACCGGAACGACGTCCACGAGGAACTGGCGAGGCCGGCGACCTGCCGGAAGGTGGCATCGGCGGCGAAGACGGCGGTGCCGTCGTTGGCTTCCAGCCGGAGGTCGAACCCGTAGTGGCGCAGGTAGTAGCCCGGGAAGTTGACCGACTGGATGGACACCGTGCCGGAGCCGGCCAGGCCGGGCACCAGCCGCCACTGGCCGTCCTGGGCGGGGCTGACGCTCGGGTCGATGCGGGCGTCGTAGTCGGCGTGCCGCACGTACCGGTCCTGGAAGTTGTACGACTGGATCCGGCTGGCCGCGGTGGTGCCCCAGCGGGCGAGCACGCGGCTCTGCTCGGCGGCGGTCAGATTCAGGATCGAACCGTGCCGCTTCCTGGTGCCGCCCATGGCGTACGAGCCGGACGCCGGCAGCCGGAAGCCGCCGGGGCTCGACGGGTTGGTGGTCAGGACGGGCAGGTAGCCGCGCCCGGACGCGTACTGGTCAAGGTAGAGCACCCACTCGTTGCGGTTGTTGAACCTCAGCCACATCGGACCCTCGACCTGGGCGCCGGTCAGTCCGAGGCCGGACAGGTTTCCAAGGTTCGTCCAGGTGCCGAGGATGGAGTTGCTGCCTTCGACGGTGATCTGGTCGTCCCGGGAGGCCCGGACGTAGCGGTAGGCGCCGACGCCGGCCGGCACCTCGACGATCTGGGTGTCGATGATCTCCTGGCTGCCGGGCCGGCTGATGTAGATCTGCGGGGCCGTGATGCTGCGGAAGTCCGCCGTGCGCGCGGAGTAGACGCGATGCTTGGTCGCCCCGTCGAGTGGGACGTTCGTCGCCCAGTAGAGGACGTAGTCGCCGGTGGCCGGGTTCCAGATCGCCTCCGGAGCCCAGGCATTGCGTCCGTCCGGGATCGCGCCGGCGACGTTCAGCAGCCACGGTGCCGACCAGTTGACGAGGTCGGTGGACTCCCACACGACGAGGTTACGGCTGCCGTTGTTGATCGCGGTCGACCAGTCCTGGCCACAGCCGATGCACAGGTCGGTGGCGACGATCCAATACCGGTCGCCGGCGGGCGAGCGGACCAGAGCGGGGTCGCGGACGCCGCGGGTGCCGACGGTGGAACGCAGCACGAGTCCCCCGTTGTTGAGGTCCGTCCAGCGTAGGCCGTCGGTGCTGTGGGCGAGGTGGATCTGCTGATCGGTCGACGACTCACCGGTGAAGTGCGCCATCAGGTAGCCGACGGTCGGGTCGAGCGCGGCCGCCTCCTTCGGCGTCGCCACCGACCAGGTGGTGAACAGCAGGCACGCGGCGACCGAAACCGCGCCCAGCCGGGCAAGGACTCTCGACATGGGTTCTCTCCTTCGCGGAGGGGCGTTCAAGTCAGCTAGAGGGCCGGTGTGACGGGGCGGATGTAGCAGGTGTCGGTGCCGGGCGCCTCCCATCCGCCGCACGCCGTCGCCCCCTGTGTCGACAGCCGGTTGTCGGCGCGGAAGCCGTACCGCAGCGCCACGGATGGTTCGGGCGGGCGGTGTGCCGGCGCCCGCCTCCGGGCCTTTGTGGGGCGTGTCCGGGGACCGTCGGAAACGCTGTTTCCATACCCGGCCGGGTTCAGTTGGTGGGTCGGCAACGAACGAAGGACACATTGCCGCGACCTGGGCGCCCGGCCGAGGGCCGGCGCTTCGGCTTCGTCACGAGGGGCGGCCCGAAGGCCTGTCCGGCATGCCATCCGTGCTGACACAGGTCTCGTGGGCACACCGGACGGCCGAAGCCGCTGCTAATCGCCGTGGGGCCACGGTGACGTCCCCCTTCCGGACCCGACTGTCATGTTAGCGATAACAGGAGCAGCATGACGGTTTCGGGCTCCGCGATTCTGACGGTGGGTGGTCTGCCGTGCGGGCAGCTCTGATGCGCCACGCTGGCGCAGGCGCAGTGTGTTCTCTTCGTTAAGCTCGCGTTGCGGACCAGTGTTAGCGATACCATCTGAGGTGTCAAGAAATCGAACATGCTCGTTCGCCTCGGGATGCGTCACCAGGGCCGGCCGCCCACCGAGACAGCGGTGCTGCGTTGACGTGCGCCACCCGGTCAAGGGCAGGATCCGCTCCACGACGCCGGTGTCGGCGCTACCGTCCCGCGTGCGGCCGTACCGCCGATCGGCTTTTACGCGACGCTGAGTGTCCGGCGGGTGACGGCCGGGGCTGTCCGAGCCTGGCGAGGCGCGGCCCGCACCCACGGCATCGTCGACGCGCCGACCACCGCGGGGACCGGTCCTGTCTGCCGCGCCGGTGAGCCGAACCCACCCATCGACGAGCGGTCGCGATCGGCCGTTGTCGGGGTGGGTGTTCTGTCGTACGCTCACGTCGGCCCGCCCTCACGGTCTCCAGTGAGGAACAGTCATGCCCTTGAACCGTCTGCTGGCCCTCGGGGTCGGCGCGTGCACGGCGGTCGCGTTGAGCGTCCCCCTGGCTGCGGTCCCCGCCTCGGCAACCTCGTCGTCCCACCGCTCCGGTGGCAGCCTCGTGCTGGTCGGCGGCGCGCTCGCCGACGACAACGCGACCATCTACGGCGACATCGTCCGGCTGGCCGGCGGCACCGGCAGGGCCCGCATCGGCATCTTCACGGCGGCGGCGCCCACCCCGTCGGAGGATCCGGACGCGGACACCCCGGACTGCAACAACAGCGTCTGCAACGGCGACTACTACGCGAACCTGTTCAAGACGTACGGCGTGGCCGACGCGCAGTGGATCCCGATCGACGTCGACCACCCCGAGAAGGCCGACGACCCGGCCGTGGTGGCCCAGATCAACTCGATGACCGGCTTCTTTTTCGGCGGTGGCGACCAGTACCGGTACGTCACCACCATGACGCGGGGCAGGGCGCAGCGCGACTCGGCGGCGCTGGCTGCGGTCCGGCGCAAGCTGCGCGCGGGCGCGGTCGTCGCCGGCACCAGCGCGGGCGCGCAGATCATGGCCGGCCGCGACATGATCACCGGCGGGTCGGTTGACCCCGGCCTGCGGGACGGGTCGAAGGCCGGCTACTTCGACGACTCCAGCGTCCTCGGGTACCTGCCGAAGGGCGGGTTCGGCTTCTTCCGCGACGGTCTGGTGGACACCCACTTCTCCCGGCGCGGCCGGGAGGCCCGGTCGATCCGGCTCGCCACCGACACCCGCAACAAGCGGGTCTTCGGCCTGGACGAGAACACCGCGCTGGAGGTGACCGGCGTCGGCTCGCGGCACCAGCAGCTGCGGGTGCTCGGCCAGCACGGGGTGACCGTGCTCGACCTGCGGTGGGCGCGCGCCAACCGTACTCCCGTCTGGGGTGTCGGGGGCGTGCGCTGGACCCGGCTGACCGAGGGCGACCAGTACCGCTCGGACCGCTGGCAGCCGGTCGTCGCCCGGTCGAAGCAGCGGGTCAGCGGGGCGCCGGGCTGCGACGTGACGCCCACCGGGGACGTGTTCTGGAACTACGGCCTGGTCACCGGCGCCGAGGCGTTGATCGGCAACGCCGGCTGCGCGTCGGTGTCCGACGTGTCGTACGAGGACGACCCGCGGTGGGAGGCGACGCTGACCCGGGGACGGGGCTTCGCCGCGTTCCGGGCCGGTGAGTCGACCTCGTTCACCGGCGTCGTGATCGGCATCGCCGCCCGGTAGGCGTCGTCCGGTAGAGAGGTGAGGAAGGGCCGTTCGACGCCTGTCGAGGGGCCCTTCCACAGTCGTGCGTGGGGTCGGAGCACGTCATCGGACGTAACAGGGATTACGTATTGAGCAGGGAACTTAATCGATGTAACTTCTGTTTCATCGATCCGTGGCCCCTCGGAGGTGCCCATGTCCCCTGTCCGCAACCCCCTGCGTACCCGTCTCGCGGTGTTGACCGCCGCGAGCCTCGTCGCGACCCTCACCCCGATCGGGGCGACCGCAGCCCACGCCCAGGTCATCCGCGACCGGCAGGGCAGCTCCACCGATGTGAGCCGGGCGAGCTGGTCCGGCCCGGCGTACACGATGAACGGCTCCGGCGGCGTCGTGTCCGCCACCATGACGCGGGCGATCAACGCGATCCGCGGTGGTAGCGGCACGATCGACGTGGCGGTCGTCGCCGCGTCCGACGGCGGCACCCCGGAATGCGACGACATCATGGGCCTGGCCGGGGTCAACTCCTGCACCACGTTGACGCTGACCGCCACGAACGACGGCAACAACAGCCAGGTGAACACCGACATCCGCAACGCCGAGTTCGTCTACTTCGCCGGCGGCAACCAGTGCAACTACGCGGCATGGAAGGGCACGGCGCTGGAGGCGTCCGTGGAGTCCGTCGTGGCCAAGGGCGGTGGCGTCGGCGGCGGCAGTGCCGGCCACCACATCAACAGCGACATCGTGTACGACGCGTGCGCCGCCAGCGCCACGTCGGCGGTCGCCCTGGACGACCCGTACGACCGGTCGATGACGTTCACCACCGGCATGTTCCGCTGGGCGAACTACGCCAACACCGTCAACGACTCGCACTTCCAGGAGCGCGACCGGATGGGTCGCACGATGGCGTTCGTCGCGCGGGCGGTCAAGGACGGTCGCACCAGCGGCGGCGCGGCCTGGGGCGTCGGCGTCAACGAGGGCGCGTCGCTGTTCATCGACAAGTCCGGGATGGCCACGCTGAGCGGCTCGAACGCGTACGTGGTCCTCGGCGACCACCAGCCGGAGGTGGCGGTCTCCGGGCAGCCGCTGACGTACTCCAACTTCAAGATCTGGCGGCTGTCCGGCGGGCAGACCTACGACTTCGCCAACCGTCCCACCTGCGGCTACTACCTGAAGAGCGTGACCAACGGGGTGCCGAGCAGCAACCTCTACAGCGGTACGCCGGTCACCGACTGCTCGACCACGCCGCCGCCCCCGCCCGGGGGCGGTTCCGCGTACGCCGAGGTCGAGCCGAACGACAGCCGCACCGCCGCGAACGACGTCAGCGGCCGCAGCTACCCGCTGACCGTGACCGGTGACATGAAGAGCGGCAGCGACCGGGACTACTTCAAGGTGAGCCTCACCAGTGGCCAGACGCTCACCGTCGACTGTGCGGTCCCGAGCGCGTACGACGCCGACCTCTACCTGCTCAGCTCGAACGGCAGCACGCTGACCCGGTCGGTCAACGACGGGGCGGGCGCGGACGAGTCGGTCTCGCTGACCCGTACGTCGTCCGGATCGGCCACCTACTACGTCGAGGTGGAGGCGTACTCCGGATCCGGCACGGCCGACTACGCCTGCACCGTCGCCAAGTCCTGATCCCACCCGGTCGAAGGCGCGCCCTCCTCACCCCCGGGGCGGGCGCGCCCTCGGCCCGTGTGGTCTGACCACCGGGACCATCCTCCAGTGGGTGGTGCGCGGGCGGGGACACCTCGCCCGTTCCGTGTCGGGGCGGGCCGGCACGGAGCGGCGGATACGCTCAGCGCGTGTCGACCTTCGATCTCGCTGGTGAGCCGGGCACGGGTGCCGGTTCGGAACACCTGCCCGACGACGCCGCCGTCGAGCCGCCCGCAGTCGGGGTGGCCGCCCTGGTCCGACAGCGGTTGGGTGAGTGCAGCCCGGCCGAACGTCGGGTGGCGCGTGCGCTGCTGGCCTCGTACCCGGCCGCCGGGCTGGGCACGGTCGCCTCGCTGGCCGAGCGGGCCGAGGTGAGCGGGCCGACCGTGCTGCGGTTCCTCAGCCGGCTCGGGTTCGGCGGCTATCCGGAGTTCCAGCGCGCGCTGCGCGACGAGCTCACCGAGCGGGAGACGTCGCCGCTGACGGCGTACCGGGCGGCGGAGCGGACCGGCGGTCGGCCGGAGGGCGCGCTGCCCCGGGCGGCGGCGAGCCTACCGGAGGCCGTGGCCGGGACGCTGGCCGAGTTGCCGCAGGGCGAGTTGGACGCGGCGGTCCGCCTCCTGGCCGACCAGCAACTGCGGGTGACAGCGGTGGGTGGCCGGTTCTCCGGTCTGCTCGCGCACTACCTGGTGCTGCACCTGATGCAGGTGCGCGGGGGCAGCCGCCTGTTGCCGTCCACGCCGGTGGAGCGCACCGACATGCTCGTCGACGTGGGCCGCCGGGACCTGTTCGTCCTCTTCGACTTCCGCCGGTACGAGGAGCCCACCCTGGCCCTGGCCCGGGAGGTCACCGCACGGGGCGCCCGGGTGCTCCTGTTCACCGATCGGTGGCTCTCCCCGGTGGCCGGCCTGGCCGAGGTGGTGCTGCCGAGCCGGGTCGAGTCGCCGTCGCCGTACGACAGCTTCGTACCCACGTTGGCGCTGGTGGAGACGCTGGTGGCGGCGTTGATCGACCGTCTCGGGCCGGTCGCCGGCAAGCGCCTGAAGGCGATGGAGCAGGCCCAGCAGACGTACGGGGGCAGCTGAGAGCGCCGGAGGCTCGTTACAGAAAACTGTAACCCCACCGAAATAGTAATGTGCGTTACAGTCCGGGTGCTGGTTCGGCTGGCACCCGGAAGGACACCCCATGCGCATCCGTCACCTCACCCTGGCCACCGTGGCCTCGGCCCTCCTCGCGGTCACCGCCGGCTGCGGCGGCGACTCCACCGCCGCCGGCTCCGGCGACGAGGTCACGACCGTCTCCGTCACCATCGAGGGTGTCGGTGAGGTCACCACCGACGCCGCCCTCGCCCGGAAGGTCCCCGGCGACATCCGGGACCGGGGCACCATCACCGTCGCCACCAACGCCCCGTACGAACCCTTCATCGACTTCAAGACCGAGGGCCGCACCGACGAGTTCAAGGGTCTGGACCACGACCTGTTCCTGGCCGCGTCGGCCCGGCTCGGCATCAAGGCGACCTTCACCCAGCAGCCCTTCGACGGCCTCGTGCCCGGCCTCCAGGCCGCCAAGTACGACGCCATCGCCGGCGGCATCACCGACAAGAAGGAACGCCAGCAGGTCGCCACCTTCGTCGACTACTCCGCCTCCGGCACCGGTTTCCTCGTCAAGACCGGCAACCCGCTCGGCGTGCAGACCGTCGCCGACCTCTGCGGACGCAAGGTGGCCGTGCAGAAGGCCAGCAACCAGGCCAAGAACCTCGCGGAGTACAGCAGGTCCGACTGCGCCGGCCGAGCCGTCGAGGTCAAGGAGTACCCGGAGAACCCGCAGGCGGTGCAGGCCCTCATCGCCGGCAACGTCGACGTGGTCGCCGCCACCAAGGTCAACCTGGTGGACATCGCCCCCGCCCTGACCGGCAAGGCCGACCTGGTCGAGGACCCGTCCGCCCCGAACGGCTGGCTGGCCAGCCCCAACGGCTTCGGGTTCCTGAAGGCACAGAGGGAACTCGCCCAGGCGTACCAGGCCGCCGTGCAGTCGCTGATCGACGACGGCACCTACACCAAGATCCTCGCCCAGTGGAAGCAGGAGCCGATCGCGGTCAAGCAGGCCACCATCGACCAGGCCATCGACTGACCCCGGCGGAGACGACTCCCTGAACCGCGGTCGCCGGGCGCCCTTTCGACACCCCGTGAGGGCGGGCCCGGAAGGCGCGCCCGGCGACCGCCGCACCCCGTCCCCCGCTGGAGGCAACCCAATGACGAGCGACACCGAGACCGTACGGGTCGTCCCCGTACGACACTACGGACGCTGGCTGGCCGCGATCCTCGTGGTCGGCGTGGCGGCCCTCTTCCTCCGGGCTCTGCTGGACAGCCCCAACCTCGAACCCGCCACCATCGGCAAGTACCTGTTCAGGGACTACATCCTCGACGGCGTGGTCACCACGCTCTGGCTGACCCTGCTGGCCATGGTGCTCGGCACCCTCGGCGGCGTCCTGCTCGCGGTGATGCGGCTGTCGGCCAACCCCGTACTGCGGGGTGTCTCCTGGGCCTTCGTCTGGGTCTTCCGGGGCACTCCCCTGCTGGTGCAGATCATCTTCTTCGGTTTCCTCGGCGCGCTCTTCCCCCGGATCACGTTCAGCCTGCCGTTCACCGACCTGGTCCTGTTCGACAAACCGACCAGCGTCGTGGTCACCGGCACCGTCGCCGCCGTCCTCGCCCTGTCGCTCAACGAGATGGCGTACGCCGCCGAGGTCATCCGGGGTGGCATCCTCGCCGTGGACACCGGGCAGAGCGAGGCCGCCGCAGCCCTCGGCATGAGCCCCACGCTCACCCTGCGCCGGGTCGTCCTGCCCCAGGCCATGCGGGTCATCATCCCGCCGATGGGCAACGAGACCATCACCATGCTCAAGTCCACCGCGCTGGTGTCGATCATCGCCGGCCGTGACCTGATGACCGCCGTGCAGACCGTCTACCAGGGCAACTACAAGGTGATCCCGCTGCTCGTCGTGGCGGCGATCTGGTATCTCGCGCTCGTCAGCGTGCTGTCCGCCGGCCAGTGGGCGATCGAGCGGCGGTTCGGCCGTGGCTTCGCCCGGGGAGGAGTCCGATGACCACCCAGACCGACACCTCCATCAGCCCCACCCGCCAGGCCGGGGCCGAACCCATGGTGCGGGCCGAGGGCGTCACCAAGAGGTTCGGGCCGGTCGAGGTCCTCAAGGGCATCGACATGACCGTCGCCCCCGGCGAGGTTGCCTGCCTGCTCGGGCCCTCCGGCTCCGGCAAGTCCACCTTCCTGCGCTGCATCAACCACCTGGAACGCATCGACGGCGGCCAGCTCTGGGTCGACGGTGAACTGGTCGGCTACCGTCGCCAGGGCGACAAGCTGTACGAGTTGAAGGCCCGCGAGGTCGCCCGTCGCCGCCGCGACATCGGCATGGTCTTCCAGCGGTTCAACCTCTTCCCGCACCTCACCGCGCTCGGCAACGTCGTCGAGGCACCCGTACGTGTCCTCGGCACCCCCCGCGACCAGGCCCGCGCCGAGGCGACGGCCCTGCTGGAACGGGTGGGTCTCGCCGAGAAGGCGAACAGCTACCCCGGTCAGCTCTCCGGCGGGCAGCAGCAGCGGGTCGCCATCGCCCGCGCACTGGCCATGCACCCCAAGCTGATGCTCTTCGACGAGCCGACCTCGGCGCTCGACCCGGAACTCGTCGGCGACGTCCTCGACGTGATGAAGGGCCTCGCCGCCGACGGCATGACGATGGTCGTGGTCACCCACGAGATGGGCTTCGCCCGTGAGGTCGCCGACTCCGTCGCGTTCCTCGACGGTGGCTGCGTCGTCGAGGAGGGCACACCGCGCGACGTGCTCGGTAACCCGAAGCACGACCGCACCCGCGCCTTCCTGGACAAGGTCCTGTGAGCGCGAGGAGTGCAGCGAAGCGGAGCCCCGCAGGCGCGAACGAAAGGCAAGCACCGTGAGCGCGAGGAGTGCAGCGAAGCGGAGCCCCGCAGCCCCGAACGAAAGGCAGGCACCGTGAGCGGCGGGGCATTGCACAGTGCGGAGCTGCTCGCGGCGGCCGGGAACCGGCTCGCCCCCTACCACGAGCGACTCGCCCGGCTGGTCGACATCGACTCCGGGTCCGGACAGGTGGACGGCCTGCGGCAGGTCGCCGACCTGATGCAGACCTGGTGCCTGGAAGCCGGCATGGCCGTCGAGCGGGAACCGGTGGCGGACCCGTCCGGCCGGCCCCTCGGCGACGTGCTGATCGGCCGGCACCGCGGCCGGGGCCGCCGGCGGATCCTGCTCGCCGGCCACCTCGACACCGTCTTCCCGCCCGGCACGGCCGCCGCCCGTCCGTTCCGGGTGCAGAACGGCCGCGCGTACGGACCGGGGGTCAGCGACGACAAGGGCGGCGTGCTCGCGGGTCTGGCCGCCGTCGAGGTCCTCCTCGCGCTCGACCGGACGGAGTACGCCGAGCTGGTGCTGGTCTGCACCCCCGACGAGGAGATCGGGTCGACGGGCAGCCGGACGCTGCTGCGTACCCTCGGATCCGCTGCCGACGTGGCCCTCTGCCTGGAATGCGCCCGCGACAACGGCGACCTGGTGTCGGCGCGCAAGGGCGTCGCCGACCTGGAGGTCACCCTGAGGGGTCGGGCCGCCCACGCCGGCATCGAACCGGAACGCGGAGCCAGCGCCCTGCTCGCCGCCGCCCGGCTGACCGTCGCCCTGGACGCCCTCAACGGCCGGTGGCCGGGGGTCACCGTCAACGTCGGCCACCTGACCGCCGGCGACCGGCCCAACGTCGTCCCGGACCGGGCCAGAATGCTCGTCGACCTGCGTGCCTGGCACAGCCGGGAGTACGAGGCCGCGCTCGCCGAGATCCGCCGCCTGGTCGTCGAGCCGTGGGTCTGCGGGGTGCGCGCCGAGGTGGCCGTGCACGCCCCCACCCCACCGTGGGAACTGGGGCCGGCCGGGCAGCGGCTCACCGAACTCGCCGCGAAGGTCGGCGCCGGGCTCGGCGTACCGGTGTCACACACCGCGACCGGTGGCTGCGCCGACGCGAACCTTCTCGCCGAAGCCGGCGCGGCGGTGCTCGACGGGCTCGGCCCGGTCGGCGGCAACGACCACAGCCCCTCGGAATGGCTGGACCTGGGCTCCGTCGCACCCCGGACGGCACTGCTCGCCGGCCTGATCGACGAGGTCAGCCGGGCCGATCCACACCAGATGTGACGGGAGTGTCGACCTAGTCATTCGAAATGAAAACCGTTACCATCACCGAATCCGGTAGTCGCAGGGAGCGGAGTCGGCGATGGCGCATCTGTTGGTGGTCGAGAGTTGGGTAGGCGCCATGAGCGGCCTGCTACCGAGGGCCATCCGAGAGGCCGGTCACCGCTTCTCGTTCCTGACCCGCGACCTGCACCACTACCTCCGCAGCGCGCCGACAGACAGGCCGCACCCGCTACTGGCGGCCGAGAACGTGCTGACGACCGAGACCAACGACCTGCCGAGACTGGTGTCCTTCGTGGAGGACGTCCATCGGGTGCTGCGCTTCGACGGGGTGGTCACCTCCTGCGACTACTACCTCGGCACCGTCGCCCGGCTGGCCGCGCACCTGGGCCTACCGGGCGCCGCGCCGGAGGCGGTGGAGTGCGCGTACCGCAAGGATCTGGCCCGCGCCGCGATGCATCGGGCCGGGGTCCCCCAGCCTGCGTTCGCGGTGACCCAGGACTGGACCGCTACCAGCCACGCGGCCGACGGCATCGGTTACCCGCTGGTGGTCAAACCCGTCGACCTCTGCGCCGGCATGTACGTCCGTCGGGTGGACGACCGGACCGAACTGCGGGCGGCCTACGACGCACTGGCCGGTTTCCCGGTCAACGCCCGACGCCAGCCGAGGATGCCGCTGGTGCTGCTGGAGAAACTGCTGGACGGGCCGGAGGTGAGTGTGGAGACGGTCATTGTGGACGGCGTCACCACCGTGATCGGGGTGACCGACAAGAGCCTGGCCGGCACCTCCGGATTCGTGGAGAGCGGGCACATGTTCCCCGCGCCCGTCGACGCCGCCCTCGCCCGCGCCGTCGGCGCGACGGCCACCGCCGCCCTGGCCGCGGTCGGGCTCGACCACGGCGTGGCCCACACCGAGCTGCGGCTGACCCCGGACGGCCCCCGGGTGGTGGAGGTCAACCCCCGGCCCGCGGGCAACCAGATCACCGAACTGGTCCGCCGGGTCACCGGCATCGACCTGCCGATGGGGTACGCGCAACTGGCGCTCGGCGAGCGGCCCGACCTGACCCCGACCGACACCGGGGTACGCAGCGCGGCGATCGCGTTCCTGCTACCCCCACGCCCCGGCACGGTCACCGGGATCACCGGCACCGAGGCGGTGGCCGCCGAGCCCCGGGTGGTGGACTGGGCGGTGAAACCGGCCGGGCACCGGGCCGGGGAGGCCAGCAGCAACAACCACTACCTGGGTCACGTCATGGTCGTCGACCCCACGGGTGCCGGCGCCCGGTCGCTGGCGGACCGGCTGGTCGCCGGCCTGCGGGTCGGGTACGCCGGGGTGCCGGCCGGAGTGCCGGCGTGACCGGCCCGGCCGTCCGACCCGGGTACCGGTCGTTCGGCGCGCTGGTCACCGACGTGCGCGACGGCCGGGTCGGCCCCGATCCGGCACAGCAGCGGGTCAGCGTCGGCTTCGTCACCCGCCAGGGGGCCCGGCACGTCACCCGGGGCCGGGGCTACCGCAACCATGTGCTCAGCCTGCGGGTCGGGGCGGCGGTCGGCTCGTGCGCCGTCGAGCCGGACGAACTGCCCGACGACGTTGCCTACGCCTGCGTCGGCCAGTCGGTGGCGGAGCTGCTGACCCATCCGGCGCTGCCGGTGCGGGTCGCGGCGCTGGACGCGTACCTGCTCACGGTCCGCCCGCACCTGGACGCGGCCGACACGGTGCTGACCGTGCCCGCCGGTACGTCCCTGGCGAAGTCGACCGCCCGCGCGGCGGCCGTCGTGGACCTGCTGCCCTGCACACCCGGGCAGACGGTACTGGTGATCGGGGTGGTCAACTCGCTGCTGGAGCAGTTGCGCCGACGCGGTCTGCGCTACCTGCCCTGCGACTACGCGGGAGGCCGGACCGAGTGGGACGAGGCCTGCCTGCCCGACGCGCAGGCGCTGCTCGGCGCGGCCGACGCGATCCTGGCCTCCGGGATGACCCTGGGCAACGGCAGTTTCGCGCCGCTGCTGGCACACGCGGCGGCCACCGGTACCCCGCTGGTGATGTTCGCCCAGACCGGCAGTGGGGTGCTTCCCTGGTTCGTCGGCACGGGTGTGACCGCGGTGTCCGCCGAGCCGTACCCGTTCTTCTGGCTCGACGGCGGCCCGACGCCGCTCTACCAGTACCGGGCGGCACCGTGACCGCCCCGCACCTGCTGAACCTGGTCGGACACACCCCGGTGCTGTTCGTGGACACCCCGCTGCCGTACCCGCACGACGGGTTCTGGGCGAAGGTGGAGTGTCTCAGCCCCGGTGGGATGAAGGCCCGCGCGGCGGTGTCCATGCTCACCGGAGCCCGGATGCGGGGCGAGTTGCGCCCGGGTGCCCCGGTGGTCGAGTCGACCAGCGGCACTCTCGGCATCGGGCTGGCCTTCGCCGGGCAGGCCCTCGGGCACCCGGTGGTCCTGGTCGTCGACGGTGAGCTGGAACCGTCGATGCGGGCCCTGCTGCGCGCGTACGGGGCCCGGCTGGAGGTGGTGGACCGACCGCACCCGGTGGGCAGTTGGCAGCAGGCCCGCCTCGACCGGCTCGCCGAGATCCGGGCCGGCCTGCCCGGGGCGTACTGGCCGGACCAGTACGACAACCCGGACAACGCCGCCGGCTACGCCGGGCTGGCCGACGAGATCGCCGGGCAGGTCGACGCCGTCGACGTGCTGGTGTGCAGTGTGGGCACCGGCGGGCACAGCGCCGGACTGGCCAGGGCGCTGCGCCGGCACTGGCCGGCGCTGCGACTGGTCGGGGTCGACACCGTCGGCTCGACCATCTTCGGCCAGCCGGCCCGCTCTCGGCTGATGCGGGGCCTGGGCAGCAGCATCCACCCCCGCAACGTCGACTACCGGGCGTTCGACGAGGTGCACTGGGTGGGCCCGGCCGAGGCGGTGGACAGCTGCCGGCGCCTGGCGACCAGCAACTTCGTCACCGGCGGGTGGAGCACCGGCGCAGTGGCCCGGGTATCCGCCTGGGCGGCCCGTACCCAGCCTGGCGCCAGGGTACTGACCGTCTTCCCCGACGGACCGCACCGTTACCTCGACTCCATCTTCGACGACGGCTACTGCGCCCGGCACGGGCTGCTCGGCCCGACCCGGGGGCATCCGGTGGAGATCCATCATCCACAGGCGGTCGAGGTGAGCCGGTGGAGCCGCTGCCGGGTCGTCGTCGATCCGGTCGGTCCGACCGGGCGGCGCGAGACCACGGCGAGCGGCACGGCACCGGGCACGGCTGCACCGGGCGGGGCACGGGGGCCGGCATGGAACTGACCTGGCGGTCGTACCCGCTGGTGCTGCGTGAGCCGCTGAGAATCTCCCGGTCCAGCATGGCCGGACGTGACGCGGTGCAGGTCACCGTCAGCCACGACGGGGTCAGTGGCCACGGCGAGCTGGTGACCAGCAACTACCAGCGGCTGGACCTGACCACGGCGATCACCACGCTGGCCGGTGTCGCCGGCCGGATCGCCGGCTACCCCGACCCGGAGACACTGCACGCGGACCTGTCCACGCTGACCGGGGCGGTGACGCCCGGAGTACGGGCCGCGCTGGACGCCGCCGTGCATGACCTCGTCGCACGGCGGGCCGGCGTACCGGTGCACCGACTGCTCGGGCTGCGCGACGGCACCCCGGTCGGCACGGCGTACACCCTCGGGCTGGTCGCGCCCGACGCGGCGGCCGCGGCCGCGCGGCGGCTGGTCGCAGCCGGTTTCACCACGCTGAAGATCAAGGCCGGCGACGCGACCGACCTGGCCCGGGTCGCGGCGGTGCGGGCCGCCGCCCCGCAGGCCCGGCTGCTGCTGGACCCCAACGGCGGCTGGAACGCCGAGCAGGCCGTCCGGCTGCTGGAGGCCATGGCGGCACACCGCGTCGACGCCGTCGAACAGCCGGTGCCACCCGGTGACCCGGATGGGCTGGCCTGGATCGCGGCCCGTACCCCGGTGCCGGTCGTCGCCGACGAGGACGCCGTCACCGTCACCGACGTGCACCGGCTGGCCGCAGCGGTGGCCGGGGTCAACGTCAAGCTCGCCAAGTGCGGCGGGATCACCGCCGCCCGGGAGATCATCGACGTCGCCACCGGCTACGGCATGGACATCATGCTCGGCTGCCTGGTCGCCAGTTCCCTCGGCATCGCCCCTGCCGTACACCTGAGCGCGCGGGCCCGCTGGGTGGACCTCGACGGGCACCTGCTGCTGGCCGACGACCCGTGGACCGGCCTGGGCGGTCACGACGGGACCCTGCGGCTGGCCGGCACGTCGGGGCTCGGGGTCACCCCGGCCGGGACCGGTGACCGGGCGGTGGCGCCCCGATGACCGCCACCTGGGCGACGCTGCGCAGCTTCCCGCTGCCGGTCCGGCTGCTGGTGGTCAACCAGCTCGGCGTCAACATCGGCTTCTACATGCTGCTGCCCTACCTCGCCGGTTACCTCGCCGACGAGGTGGGCCTCTCCGCCGCCCTGATCGGGCTGGTGCTCGGGGTACGCAACCTCAGCCAGCAGGGCATGTTCCTGATCGGTGGGTCCGCCGCCGACCGGCTCGGTGCCCGGGGTGTCATCATCGCCGGCTGTGCGCTGCGTACCGTCGGTTTCGCGGTGTTCGCCCTCGGAGTGTCCCTGCCGGCGCTGCTCGCCGCGTCGGTGCTGTCCGGGCTGGCCGGGGCGCTGTTCAACCCGGCGGTCCGCGCCTACCTCGCCCAGGCCGCCCCCGACCGTCGGGCCGAGGCGTTCGCCCTTTTCAACGTGTTCGCCAGCGCCGGCGCGCTGCTCGGCCCGCTGGTCGGCAGCGCGCTGCTGCTGGTCGACTTCACCGCCGCCGCGTGGGGCGCGGCGGCGGTCTTCGCGGCACTGACCGTCGCGCAGGCACTCGTCCTGCCCCCGCAGCCGGTGGCGCGCAGCGGGCAGGCCCTCGGCCGGGACTGGCGGGAGTGCCTCACCGACCGCCGGTTCCTCGTCTTCACCCTCGCGCTGAGTGCGATGTTCGCCCTGCAGAACCAGCTCTACCTGGTCCTGCCGGTCCAGGCCGAACACGCCACCGGGTCACCCGTGGCGGTGGCGGCACTGTTCGTGGCGTCGACCGTGGTGACCCTGGCCGGGCAGGTCCCGCTGACCCGCTGGTTGTCCGGTCGGATGGCCCGGGGCACCGCGATCACGGTCGGGATGGCGGCCATGGGCAGCGGTTTCCTGCTGCCGCTGCTACCGGCCGGCACCGGGCCGGTCGGGCTGCTGCCCGTCCTCGGCGCAGCCGTGCTGCTCGCCGTCGGGGTGATGATCGCCCAGCCGTTCGTACTGGAACTGATCCCCGGCTTCGCCCGCGCCGGCCTGACCGGCACCTACTTCGGCCTGTTCTACCTGGTCTCCGGAGTGGTCGCGGCGGCGGCCACCACGACGGTCGGCCGGGTGATGGGCGACGGCGACGGTGCCGCGGTACCGGCCGGCGCCTGGCTGCTCTGCGCGGCGCTCGGCCTGGCCTCGGCGGCAGCGGTCCGGCTGCTGCACCGCCGGCGTCGGCTCGGACCCCGACCGGTACCCGTCGACGCGGAGGTGCCCGCATGACCGACCCGGTCGTGGCCACGGCCAACCTGCTCACCGACAACCCCGAACTGTACGAGGCGCAGTTCCCGGACCCGCATCATGCGGCGGCGACCTTCGTCGACGACCTGGTGCGGCGTTTCGCCCCGCAGGGCGGACCGGGACGGCGGCTGCTCGACATCGGCTGCGGTACCGGCCGGGACGCCGGCCACCTGGCCCGGATCGGGTACGCGGCGACCGGGCTGGACACCTCCGCCCGGATGCTGCTCCACGCCCGCCGGCACCACCGGCAGGTCCGGTTCGTGGCCACCGACATGCGCGACTTCGACCTCGGTACCCGTTTCGACGTCGTCACCTGCCTGGACAGCGCGATGCTGTACTGCCACCGCAACGCCGACCTGACCGCGTTCCTGGACCGCTGCCACGCCCACCTCGTGCCCGGCGGGCTGCTGGTCGCCGAGATGCGCAACGGCGCGTACTTCCTGGGCAACACCGACCTGCTGGACGCCCCACGCACCCGCACGGTCACCTGGCGCGGCGTCGCCTACACCTCACGGACCCGGCTCTGGATCGACCACGCCGCGCAACTGCTGCGCCGGGAACGGGTCTGGACCTGGCCGGGCTGCGGGCAGCCGCTGGTGCAGAACTCCGCCTGGCGGCTGCTGTTCCCCCTGGAACTGCGGCACCTGCTCGACGCCGCCGGGTTCGACGTACTCGCCCTGTTCGACCTGCCCGGCCCGCGTACCGAACCGCCGTGGCAGCCGGACGCCGAACTGTCCACCACGCTCTCCGGTGACCGCCTGCACCTGGTCGCCCGCCGCCGCGGCGACGCGGCCCGAACCACGCACACCCTCGGAAGGACAAGCCACGCATGACCCCCTTTCTGACCGGCACCGCAGGCGGGCTGAGCCGTCGCGGCCTGCTCGGCGGTGCCGCCGCGCTCTCCGCGGTGCTGCTCACCGGCTGCGGTACCGACAACGCGCCGGCCACCGTCCCGACCGGGCAGCCCAGGCGCGGCGGCCGGCTGCGGGCCGCATTCGCCGGTGGCGGCGCCAACGAGACCCTCGACCCACACCTGGCGAACCTCTTCGTCGAGGCGTCCCGAGCCAAGGCCATGTACGACAAGCTCGCCGACTACGGCCCGGACGTGTCGATCCAGCCGCGCCTGGCGCAGCGCTGGGAACCCACCGCCGATCTCACCCGGTGGCGGGTCAGCCTGCGCGAGGCCACCTTCCACGACGGCCGCCCGGTCCGCGCTGCCGACGTGCTGGCCAGCTACGCCCGGATCACCGACCCCAAGCGCGCGTTCCGGGCGAAGGCCAGCCTGGCGATGATCGACCTTCGGGCCAGCCGGGCGGTCGACGAACGCACCGTCGAGTTCGCTCTGACCCGCCCGTTCGCCGAGTTCGGCAACCTGCTCGCCGCGTTCGGCGCCTACATCGTGCCGGAGGGCACGGAGACCTTCGACCGGCCGGTCGGCTCCGGCGCGTTCGTCTTCGACTCCTTCCAGCCGGGCCGGTCGCTGCTGCTCAAGCGCAACCCCGAGCACTGGGACGGAGCGGCGTACCTAGACGAGCTGGAGTACCTGATCAGCAACGACGAGTCGGCGCGGATCAACGCGCTGCTCGCCGGGCAGGTGGAGTACGCACACGACATCACCCCCACCACCGCCCGTACCCACGCCGGTGACCGACGGGTGGCCATCACCCGGATGGCGAACAGCACCATGCAGGGCTTCACCATGAAGGTCGACCGGCCGCCGTTCGACAACCGGGACCTGCGCGAGGCGATGTTCCTGCTCACCGACCGGCAGCAGCTCGTCGACACGGTCCTCTCCGGTGCCGGCCAGGTCGGCAACGACCTCTACGGCAAGGGCTACCAGTACTACGCCGCAGACATCCCGCAACGCACCCGGGACCTCGACCGGGCCCGCTTCCTCATCGACCGGGCCGGCGCGAAGGGGCTGCGGATCACCCTGGACACCGCCGCCGTGGCCAGCGGATTCGTCGAGGCGGCCACCGTGCTCGCCGACCAGGCCCGCCAGGTCGGCCTCACCGTGGTACCGGCCACCGGCAACAAGGACACCTACTGGAAGGACATCCTGACCAACGGGGTCCTGGCCTGCTACCGCTCCGGGGCCATGCCGATCGAGACGCACATCTCCCAGCGGCTGCTGACCAACTCCACCACCAACGCCACCCGCTGGGCCCGCCCGGACTTCGACGCGCTCTACGCCAAGGCGGTGTCCACCGCCGACGGGGCGGCCCGCCGGCAGACGTACGACGACATGCAGCGGATGCTGCACGCCGAGGGCGGCTTCCTGATCTGGGGGTTCGCCGACTTCCTGGTCGCCACCGGCCCGAACGTCGGCGGGGTCTCCGCCGACGCCCCTGCCAACACCCTGGACTGGGCCCGCTTCGACAAGGTCTGGCTGGGTTGAGCCTGTCCCGCTACGCCGCCGGGCGGCTACTGCTCGGCGTCGGGCAGGTCGCCGGTGTCGCCACCGCCGTGTTCGTCCTCACCGAGGCGCTGCCCGGGGACGCGGCGGTGGTGATCGCCGGCGACCAGCCCGACCCGGCGCGCATCGCGCTCATCCGGGCCCAGCTCGAACTCGACCGACCGGCCGGGGAACGCTACCTGGACTGGCTGGTCGACCTGCTGCACGGCGACCTGGGTGTATCGCTGATCTCGCACCGGCCAGTGACCGAGGTGCTGGCGGCCACCGCCGCACCGACGGTCCTGCTGGCCGCGGCGACCCTGCTGCTGCTCGTTCCCCTCGCCGTCGGGATGGGCATGCTGGCGGCACGCCGCGAGGGCGGCCGGCTCGACCGGTCACTGTCCGCGGTGGCGGTGGGCCTCTACGCCGTACCCGAGTTCGCGCTGGCCATCCTGCTCGCTGCCCTGTTCGGCGTACATCTGGGCTGGTTCCCGCCCACCGCCGTCGGTACCGGCGGTGACCTGCTGGCCCAGCCGGCGGTGCTGGTGCTGCCGCTGCTGGTGCTGCTGGCCCGACCGATCTGCTCGATCAGCCGGCTCACCCGGGCCGGCATGGTCGGCGCGGTGCGCTCCGAGTACGTCGCCCACGCCCGCCGGCTGGGCATCCCGGCCCGCCGACGGTGGCTGGCGCACGCGCTGCCGAACGCCCTCGCCCCGGTGGTGCAGCAGCTCGCCCGCACCACCGACTGGCTGCTCGGCGGGGTGATCGTGGTCGAGGCGGTGTTCGTCATCCCCGGCCTCGGTACCGCCCTGGTCGACGCGGTCACCGCCCGTGACGTGCCCACCGTGCAGGGCCTGTGCGTGCTGGTCGCGGTCACCACCGTGACCGTCAACCTGGCCGCCGACCTGGTGGCGTTCCGGCTCGCTCCACGCACGGCGGATGCGCGGTGAACCGCGGGCTGCGAACCGTCGCCGGGTCGGTGCTGCTCGGCGGACCGCTGCTGCTCGCCCTGGCCGGGCCGCTGCTGGTTAACGGCCCGGCCGGGCACGGGCGCCCGTTCGACCCGGCCGGCCCGCTCGGCACCGACTTCGTCGGCCGGGACGTCGTCGACCAACTGCTCCTCGGCGGCCGGTCCGTGGTGCTGGTCGCGCTCACCGCCACCGCGCTGGCGTACCTGGTCGGCGTACCGGTGGGACTGCTGGCCGCGACGACCCGGCACCGCCCGGTCGACGAGCTGCTGATGCGGCCACTGGACCTGCTGCTGGCCGTACCGTCCCTGCTGCTGCTCATCCTCGTCGCGGCCACCGCGCCGCGCGGCCCGGCCACCCTGACGGTGATCGTCGCGTTGATCGCCCTGCCCGAGATCGCCCGGGTCACCCGGGCCGCCGCGCTGCCGCTGGCCCACGGCACGGTGATGGAGGCCATGCGGCTGTACCGGGAAACCTGGTGGCGGCGGGCCGTCGGCTACGTCGCCGTCGGCATCCGTCGGGTGCTGCTCGCCGACGCGGGGGTCCGGTTCATCGGCGCCCTGTACCTGGTGGCCACCGCCAGCTTCCTCGGCGTGGGGGTGGCACCCGACGTATCCGACTGGGCGGTGATGGTGGACCGCAACCGGACCGGCATGTTCCTGCAACCCTGGGCGGTCGTCGTACCGGCCGCGCTGATCGTGGCCATGGCCGTCGGCGTCAACCTGGTCGCCGACCAGTTGCTGGCCGGCCGGCGGTCCACCGTCGACCGGGATCCGGCGGAGGTGCTCCGGTGAGTCCCGCGCTGGTCCGCGTCACCGGGCTCGGCGCCCGCACCGACAACGGGAAACTCCTGGTCGACGACGTGTCGTTCGGCGTGGCGGCCGGGCAGGTCCTGGCCGTCATCGGGGCGTCCGGCAGCGGCAAGACCACCACCGGCCGCGCCCTGCTGGGCGAGACCGGGCCGGGGGTACGGCTCACCGGCCGGATCGAGATCGCGGGCCAGCCGGTCACCCCGGACCGCCCACCGTCACCGGGCACCGTCGCCTACGTACCCCAGCAGCCCGCTGCCGTGCTCAACCCGGTCCGCCGGATCGGGGCGGTGCTCCGCGAGATCGCCCACCGGCACGCCGCCGCGGGCGCGACCGGCCGGGCGCAGCTCCGCCGGGCCGTGGCCGACGCACTCGCCCGGGTGGGCCTGCCGAACGGACGGGAGTTGCTGCGCCGCTTCCCGCACCAGCTCTCCGGCGGGCAGCAGCAGCGTCTCGTCCTCGCCCACGCGCTGCTGTCCCGGGCCCGGCTGCTGATCGCCGACGAACCCACCACCGGACAGGACAACCTGAACCGGGCCGACATCGCCACCGAGCTGCGCGGACTCGCCACGGCCGGCCTGGCCGTCGTGCTGCTCAGCCACGATCTGGACCTGGTACGCCTGGTCGCCGACCGAACCCTGGTCCTGGCGAACGGGACGGTACGCGCCACCGGCCCCACCGCCGAGGTCCTCGCCCTGCACCAGCCGCCCGCCGCAGCCGTCGACGACCGACCGGCGGACGGGGACCGACCCGACCGGGACCGGCCCCCGGTGCTGCGCGTCACGGGACTGATGGCCCGGCACCGCGACGGCGCCCGCCGGCACACCGTCCTGCACGGCATCGACGCCAGCATCACCGCCGGGCAGTGCGTCGCCGTGGTCGGCCGGTCCGGCAGTGGCAAGACCACGCTGGCCCGCTGCATCGCCGGCCTGCACCGACCGGCCGGCGGCACCGTCGAGCTGGACGGGCGGCGGCTGGCGGCGAGCCTCGACCGGCGCGGCCGGGCCGACCTCGCCGCCGTGCAGTACGTCTTCCAGGACCCCCGGGCCAGTTTCCACCCGTACCTGCCGCTGCTCGACCAGGTGGCCCGGGTCGCGGTACGGCTGCGTGCCCTGGAGACGGCGGCGGCCCGCCACGCGGCGCAGGCCGTCCTCACCCGGGTGGGCCTCACCGGGGAGTTCACCGGCCGGCACCCCGAGCGGCTCTCCGGCGGGGAACTACAACGCGCTGCCCTGGCCCGCGCCCTGCTGGCCCGGCCCCGGCTGCTGATCTGCGACGAGATCACCTCCGGGCTCGACGCCGGAACCCAGGACCGCATCCTCGACCTCGTCGGGCAGTTACGCCGGACGGAGGAGTTGAGCCTGGTCGTGATCAGTCACGACCGGGAGGTCGTGGCCCGGCTCGCCGACCACGTCGTCGTCCTCGACCAGGGCCGGATCGTCGAGCACGGCCCGGCCGCGGACCTGCTCACCGCCGGTCGGCAACCGTTGACCCGCGCCCTGCTGTGCCCCACCGAGCATGTGATCATGAAAGCGAGCGAACCACTGTGACCGGACACCTCGTCGGCGACCACACCGTGCGGCAGGCCGCGCCCCGGCACCTCGCCGGTGCCCGCAGCGTCATGCTCGACACCTTCTACCACGACTTCGGTCACGGCTACCGCCCACAGTGGCACGCCGACGTGATCGACCTGGCCGACACCTACCTGCGGCCGGCCCGTCACGCGCTGTTCGTCGCCACCCTCGGGGACGAGGTGGTCGGCACCACCGCCGTACGGGCGGCGGCACCGGAGAGCCCACCGCATCCGCGGTTCCTGGTCGACCGGTACCCGCAGGAGAGCACCGCCCAGTTGTTCCGGGTGTACGTCCGGCCGGAGCACCGGCGCCGGGGGCTGGCCCGGGCACTGGTGCACCTGGCCACCGAGTTCGTCGCCTCTGAGGCCAGCTACCGGGCGCTGTACCTGCACACCGACACCCGTATCGAGGGCGCCGAAGGGTTCTGGCGGTCGGTGGCCGTGCCCGTCCACGACGCCCGCGACGGGCGCCCGGACACCCACCAGACGGTGCACTTCGAGATCCCGCTGCCGGTGTACTCGCGCCGATGACCATCCACCAGGCGTGGAGCCCTCCTCAGCCTGGCGGCGAACCCGACGGCCAGCCCGGTCCAGGTATCACCGTCGCGCGGGTGAGCCGGGGCAAGCAGTGGCTGCCGGCCGGCAACGAGACGCCGCCAACGGGATCGACGCTCACGACTGCGGCGCGGTGACCAGCCCGGTCTCGTAGGCGAGGATCACCAGTTGGGCGCGATCACGAACGTGGAGCTTGGCCATCGCGCGGTTGACATGAGTTTTGGCGGTCATCGGGCTGATCACCAGGTGCTGCGCGATCTCCTCGATGGACATCCCTCGCGCGACGAGCGTGACAACCTCGCGCTCCCGGCTCGTCAGTCGCTCGAGGGTCGAGTCGGCTTGTGTTTGGATCGGCCGGGACACGTACTCGCTGATCAGTTTGCGTGGTGATGGACGGCGCGAGCAGGGCGGCGCCCCGTACGGCATGAAGTAGGTCGGCGGGTTCGATGGTCCTGACGAGGAACCCGGTGGCACCGGCGCGCAGGGCGTTGAAGACATACTCGTCGAATCCGTAGTTGGTCAGGACCACGACGGGTACGCCGGTCAGATCGGGGTTCGCGGCGATCCGTCGGGTCGCCTCGATACCGTCCAATGACGGGCATCTGGATGTCGATCAGCACGACGTCCGGCCTGTGCCGAGCGACCAGCGCAACGGCTTCGCTGCCGTCGGCGGCCTCGCCCACGACCTCGATGTCGTGCTCGGCGGCGAGCAGCGCGCGGAATCCGCCCCGCAGCAGTGGCTGGTCGTCGACGAGCTTCTCCGCAGCAGGCCCGCCAGGGCTGAGAAGGCGCTCATGCCGTCTCCTTCGGCGCCGTTGCGGCCGAGGGGGCGTCGGGGCGAACGGGCGGTCGGAGAGCCTGTGCGTGCACCGACCAGGCGAACGGAAGCGCGACCAGGGCCACTGCCTGGATCGCGAGCAACCCCGCGACGATTCCCCAACGGTCTGTCACCAGGCCGACCCCCACGGCGACGAACGCGTACAGCACGCTGCCGAGCAGCGACCCGAGCGAACCCATCGTCGCGCGTTCCCGGTCGGTGAACTCGCGCTGCAGTAACGTCTCCTGAGCGATCGTCGAGATGCCGTAGGCCGGTGACCCGAGCAGCACGGGCGAAAACACCGTCGGCTTGACCAGCGCCACGAAGTTCGCCAGGTTGTTGAACGACTCACCGAACAGCAGAGTGCGGGCGGCACCCACTCGGCCGATCACCCGACCACTGACGCGGAAGCCGACGAAGGCCACGCCATGGCCGAAGGTGCGCCACACGCCCAGTGCCCAGAGGGGCCACAACCCTGCCACGAAGACAGGCGACAACTGAGCCGCGCTTTCGCTGCTGTAACGAAGCGCCGATACCAAAGTCATCCGGCGGAGCACCGGATTACGGCGGATGCCGCGCAGGGCCGACCCGAGATGCACCAGCACGCTCGATTCCAGTGGGCCGCGCACCCGCGGTTCCCGGACCTGCAGGGCGACGAGCACGCACAGCACCTGCGGCACGACCGACAGCACGACCACCGCACGCAGCGACCACACGCCGGCGACCACGCCACCTACGGCTGCCGCCAGCGCGAGCGCGAGCTGGAACATCGAGTTCACACGGCCCGAGTGCCGGGGGAACTCCGCTTCCCGGTCGGCTGCGAGCAGAGTGTCGTACAGAAGCGCGGCGTTGTTGCCGCTCCACAGTGAGGCCGCCAATCCCTCCAGCACAACGGCTGCCAGGAGGAGACCATAGCCGGAAGCTCCGGCGTATCCGAGGTGGGCGGCCACCATGACGACGGCACCGGCGATCATCGTGCCACGACGCCCGAGCCGGTCGGAGAGCACGCCGGTGGGGACTTCGAACGCCGCGCAGGACAGCTTCTTCAGCGCCAGCAGGCTTGCGGCGGCTGTGTACGAGCCGGTGACCTGAGCAAAGTAGATGACCATGATCGGCCCGTACATGCGGAAGTCGCCGAGGAAGTTGAACCAGCCCAGCAGGCGGACGTTGCGGCTGACGGCCTCGTCAGCATGCTTCGAAGCAGCCGGAGCCGACCTGAGCCGTCGAGCTCTCCTGGCGAACGGGGAAGTGATCAGGCGTTGGAGTACGAGAAGGAGCCGGTGGTTCGAGGAATGCCGAGCGGACACAGCAGAGCTCCCGGATGGGCGAACGGAGACGCCGAAAAGCGCCAAGGGCCGGTGACAGGTGTCACCTCGCCTCGTCGACCGGGATGTGGGCTGGGTTCGCTACACGAGCGGCGCTACGAGCCTGCAACTGCGGTCGCCGAGGGGCGAGTGGAGGCTCCAGCCGATGACCTAGACATCAGTGCTCCTCGATTCCCGGGCAGACCGTTCCGCAACAGCTCCGACTCTAGCGGCTGAAGATCCGCGCTTCCGTCGATTTATCGGCCTGCATCAGCTGGCTCCGCCTCCTCCGCCCATCGTCAGTTGCGGATGCAGTCCGGCAGGCCAGCGAGAGCCACGGATATTCACCCGTCGGTACTCAGGGCCGACTCGACGTTCTCGGGTCGGTGTCGTCGTGGCTCATACGGTCGCCATCGGCGCTCGGTCGGGTCGAGTTGAGCGCCGACAGGGAGCTCCGGACCCTGTTCGCGAACTCCACGTTGCCCAGCCGTTCGTACACTCCGATCGCCGCCCGGTACGCCGTGGCCGCCTGGTCCGGACGACCCTGAGCGGCCGCGACGGCGCCGAGCGCGTGGTGTGCCCCGCCCACCCCGGCGCCGTGCCGGATCCGCGTGAAGATCTCCAGCATGGCGCGGAAGTCCTGTTCGGCGTCGCGGTGCCGCTCTTCCTCGACGGCGAGCCAGCCCCGTTCGTGGAAGCAGTATCCGCGGAGGAACTCGTCGTCCAGCCGGTCGGCAATGTCGACGGCGCGCCTCGTCAGAGCAGCGGCCTCCGTCGGGTGGCCGGCGATCTTGTGGCCGGCAGCCAGCCCCAGGAACACGTAGCCGTGCAGTGCCGTCTCCTTCGCCGGAAGGAGTGCCGCCGCCCGCTCCAGCGTGGGAATGCTGCGCTCGGGACGACCGAGGGTGTTGTAGAGGACCCCCAGGGCGGAGCGGACCTCGATCTCCTCCTCGACCGCGTGCGACCGCTGGAACAGGCGCAGAGCCCGCAGCAGAGACTCCTCCGCCTCATCCGGACGTCCGTACGACCGCAGCGCCTCGCCCAGTCGGCGAACGGTCTGTGCCAACTCCTCCGCGTCGCCGAGTCGCTCGGCGAGAGCGACGGCCTCCCGCGCCGCAGCCAGCTCGGACTCCACCTCGCCGGCCAGCCCGAAGGAGTGCGAGACCCACCGCAACGCGCGCACCCGTCGCCGGTCGTCGCCCGCCGACGCCGCCACCTGCTCCGCGGATCGCCACAGCTGCAATCGGTAGCTGTGGTCGTCGGCCGCGGTCAGCAGCGGGTGCACCGCCTCCACCAGTGCCCACGCCTGGTTGGTGAGCCCCTCCGCGACCGCGGTCCGCAGCACGGCCAGGATGTTGTCGCGTTCATCCGCGACACCCCCGGCGGACCCGGCCCGGTCCCTTAACCAGTCCAGCTGCCGGATCAGGCAGGCGGCACGGTCACCGGCCGTCTCCTGCCGCTCCATCATCTCTCCGGCGAACAGCCGCAGGAGGTCGTGCAGCCGGTAGCTCGACGGTGTCGGCGCCTCGATCAGGAAGGCGTCCACCAGCCGGTCCAGGGCGTCCCGCACCACGGACGAATCGAGCCCGCACCGACGCGCCGCCGACTGGAGCCCGAACAGCACACCCGGATGCGACCCGGCTCGTCGGAACACCAGCCGGTCCACGTCGCTCAACTCCTCGTACGTGGACTGGAAGGCCGACCTGATCGTCCGGTCGCCCAGCCGTAGCTCGTCGAGCCGGCGGCTCTCGTCCGCCAGCCGGTCGGCCAGGGCCGACGGGGTCCAGCCGGGTCGGGCCCGGAGCCGGGATCCGACGATGCGCAGCGCGAGCGGCAGCCCCGCGCAGAACTCGACCAGCCGTCGGGCGCCCGAGGGGTCCGCGGCGACCCGGTCCGCGCCGACCGTCGCGGTCAGCAGTTCCAGCGCCTGCCCGGACGGCAGCGCGCCGAGGGTCAGGACGGCGCCCCCCGGCAGGTCGGCGATCAACCGGCGACTCGTGACCAGGGTGAGACAGCCCGCACCCGCCGCGATCAGCGGCCGTACCTGCGCCGCGTCGCACGCATCGTCGAGTACGACGAGTAGCCGGCGGTCCGCGACCACGGACCGGAAGCGTGACGACAGCTCCTCCAGCGTGCCCCGCCGTTCCTCCACGTCGCGGCCGAGCGCCCTGAGCATCCGGATCAACGCTTCCTGCGCCGGCACGGGATCGGGGCCGGCGCCGCCCAGGGCGACGTACAACTGGCCGTCCGGGAACAGCTCGCGGACCCGATGGGCGTAGAACACGGCCAGCGCCGACTTTCCCGTGCCCGCCACCGCGGAAATGCTGACGACCTGTGCGCCGTCCGCGACCAGTTCCTCGACGGTGGCCAGCTCCGTCTCCCGGCCGGTGAGGCGCGGCGCGACCGGAAGCTCGCTCGGCGGTGACGGGGCTTGCGCCGGCGGGAGAGCGGGTGACGTGGAAGGGTGGTCGACCTGTCCCAGCCGGTGCTGCCACAGAGCGAGGCCGACCCCGGCGAGGGCCAGCGCGGCGACCGTGGGCCAGGCCAGCCAGCCGTACGCCGCGACCGGTTCGGGCAGTTCACCGCCGGTCGCGACGTTGACCACGACGGCCAGCACGACCGAGAGCAGACTCGACACCGTCACCAGCAGCAGGGCCACATTCCGGCGACGGTCGCGTTTCCTGTCCGGGGGGACCCGGGCCGGACCACCGTGCCACCTGTCGTCGCTCAACCGACCGGCGCCCTGGCCGCGTCGGGCAAGGCGAGGACCACGCCACCACCCGAAGCCATCGACACCCAGAGACCGCTTGGCATGCGGCCATGATGCCAGCTCCGGTCGACCGGAGAGGTACCCGCGCCAGGGCCGTCTCGCCCGGTCGGGACGACCGGTTGAAGCGTGAGCGATGGCCTGGCGTCATCGCCGATAGTGAGCCAAACGGCCGCTCCCCGACCTGGCCCGAGGCGAATCGCCGCGACGACAGGCCGTTGCCGCGCCGAGCGCTACGTCGGCCGGCCGGCGGTATCAGTGAACCAAGGACGAATGGGTGTTGGCTCTCTCCGGGCACGAGAATGCACCATCGGCTCAGGACGTGATCGAAGGACGGCTCATCCAGATCGGGCTGCGCGCCCTCGACGCCGGCACCAACGTCGTGATCGACTTCGGCCTCCGGAGCCGCGACGAGCGCTCCGCCCTACGCCAGGCCGCAGCGGAACTCGACACAACGGTGCACCTGCGGTACTTCAAACTTCCCCTGCTGAACAGCGCAGACGACTCGATCAGCGTCAAGCCGACGCTCCACACACGACGCGGCCCATGTTCGACGAAGAACGACGAGGTCAGCCGGGCCGACTGACTGCACCCACGCCCTGTACGTGGGCCCGGCTGCCGGCGCGATCACCGGCGACCCCGGCGCCTGCGTCGGCCATCGGCGACGCGGTTCCGGATACGGTGTGGCTCTGGACCGGGCCGTCCGGCTGGCATGTCGAGAGCCTGCTGTCCGGTCGGCACCAGGCAGCCGTCGGTGCAGCGGGTGGCGGACAACGGGACAGCGTGAGCGAGGTCCTCGATGGCCCGGGTGGGCCGGTTGCCCACCCCCAGGCGCGACGGCCCGCGCTGGAGGGTCGGAAGCCCACACGTGCGGGTATTGACGTAGATCATTGGTATGGGTGAGGGTATCCAGACGGCCGATTGCCACACCACTGGTCAGTTCGGTGCTGAGGTCGTCGTCCGCCTCAGTCCTGGCAGGCCCCAGGCCGGCCGGCGCCTCTCATGCGAAGGAGCCCACCCCCCATGGGGCTTACGCCAACGCCAATCCGCAAGGTCGCCATTGGTGCGACCCTCGCCGCAACCGTCGCAGCCCTCACCGGCATCGGTATCGTCGCCGCGCCGAGCAGCAGCGCCGCGGTCGGCTGCGGCGTGCTCTTCGATGACTTCAACTACTCATCCCGTACGGACGCGGCCCTTGGCCAGCGGGGCTGGCGCATCCGGAGCAGTCCCGGCGGCCCGGGCGTGAGTGGTGCGCGCTGGCTCGCTGACAACGTGTCGTTCCCGACCGTCGACGGGCAGAAGGTCGCCCAGTTGAGAGCGGTCACCGACGGCACCGCGGGCGGTACGTCGCACGCCGAGTTCTCGCAGAGCAACCGCCGCTTCTTCGAGGGCACCTACCTCGCCCGGATAAAGTTCGCCGACGCCCCGGTCAGCGGCCCGGACGGCGATCACGTGAACCAGACCTTCTACGCCATCTCCCCGCTTGCCGCTCCGCGCGACCCGATGTACTCCGAGCTGGACTTCTCCGAGTACCTGCCCAACGGCGGCTGGGGTGAGCCGGGCCCGATCAACTACCAGACCAGCTGGTACACCTACGTGGCCGATCCGTGGTACGCCGACAACCAGCACAGCAAGCAGGCCGGCAGCATCAACGGCTGGCACGACGTCATGGCGACGGTCTCCGGTGGCCACGTGAAGTACTACATCGACGGCGCGCTGGTCGGTGACCACTCAGGCAAGTTCTACCCGCGGCAGAACATGTCGATCGACTTCAACCAGTGGTTCATCGACCTGACGGGGCACACCGGGGTCGGCACCAGCACCTGGATCCAGTCGGTCGACTACGTGTACCACGCCAAGAAGCAGGTGCTGAGCCCGACGCAGGCGGCTGCGGCGATCAACGGGTACCGGTCCGGAGGCACCGTGCACGTCGACAGCGTCGTCACCACCAACGACTGCGACCCCGGCGTACCCCCAGGCACCAACCCGCCGACGACCCCGCCGGTCGGCGCGACGATGCTGCAGTCCAACTTCAGCGGTCGCTGCATCGACATCCCGGGCGGCAACCCGGTCGACGGAGCCCGCCTCCAGATGTTCGACTGCAACGGTAGCGCCGCGCAGAGCTGGGCGTTCCACGGTGACGGCACGCTGCGGGCGATGGGCAAGTGCATGGACCCGGCCGGTGGCGCCCTCGCCAACGGCACGCCGATCCAGCTGACCGCCTGCAACACCAACCCGGTGCAGCGATTCACCCTCACCTCCGCCCGGACCCTGGTGAACGTCTCCTCCGGCCGATGCGTGGACATCAAGGACTGGGTCGGTAGCAACGGCGCCGCGCTGCAACTGTGGGACTGCGCCGGCACCGCCAACCAGATCTGGGGCAAGCTCTGACCGGATGACAGCAAGAAGAAGGCCCGCACCGGCTCGGTGCGGGCCTTCTTCTTGTGCGCGGAGGTTCGACCCCGGCCCCAGAGCGACCACCGCAGCCGTACGTCCCTGGCCGAGCAGCCGTGCGAGTTCGCGTGGTTGGGCGGTGAGCTGCGCGGCGTCGTGCCCCCACCCGCTCGCGTTCGTGCGACAGGGCTGGCGTGCCGGGCGGCTCACCGGCACCATCATCGACCAGCAGCTCGGACCACCAGTCGGCGATGGGGGCGGGCTTGAAAACCGACCCGCACGCCCCCCACATACCGCAGGTACGGTGCGCTCGCCTGCAACAACCACCGGCTCGGGTACAGCGGCCGCCTCTGCTGGTGGTGAGCAGGTCCGCCAACCGGTACGCCCATCGCGTGTCCCGGTCGGCAGCCGGGGCCCCGCCGCTCTGGCGGGTCTGCACCGATCGGATGGGTGGCACGACCGACCTGTAGCCGTTCAGCCGCAGGTAGTCGCCATGGTGGTAAGCAGCGTGCTGGCGGGCGCCAAGGATCGAATCTGCGTACATCACCGCCGGCCGCCCTCGCCCGTCGCGGGCGTCCACGTCGGCACTCGCCAGCAGGAGCGTGTAGCCACCACACGGAGCCCCTGCCTCGCTGAACCTCAGTCCCGCGGTCCCGGGTCGAGCATCCAGTGCTCCGTCGTGGTCCAGCCGAGCAGCCGTCGGCCGGTGCCCGCCCTGCCGTCCGCGTCGAACTTTCCACCGCTGATCACGTGCGCGAGTCCGGTCACGGCCGGCGCTAGCCGGGTTCGCACGTGGTCTGGCTGGGTGGCCAACCGCTTCTCGGCGTAGGCCGCGAAGGCCTTCTGCCCCTCCCAGGAGGACAGCGACAGGAAGAACAGCATTTGCCGCCACGCGTACGCGGTGTTCTTGACGGTGCCCAGCGGCCGAGGGTTGTGGTGGATACGCGCCGTCAGCCGCAGCACCGTATCCATGCACCGCTTCGCTAGGTGCGTCGAGGGCAGGTCGATGCCGAGCTCGGCGATCGTGGCCAGGTTGTGCGTGGTCATAATCTGCGCCTGCTCGATGATGATCCCGTTGGCCGCGACGTTCAACCACGACCGCTTACCGGAGGCGCCGGCCCGGTCGCGGCACAGGTGATCGAAGGCGTCCGAGGTCCGAGTACGCCGGATCAGCCGCCTGCTGGTGTCGTCGATCGCGGCGATGGCCGGGTAGTCGATGTCGTAGTACCGCGCGTACAGGCTGTCCGCGAGCCGCCGGCCAGCGAGTTTGGCCGCCTGGAGGAACTTCGCCGAGAACGTGCCCATGAAGATGTCGGCCGCGAGCTCCTCGACCCACGGCAGCTGCAGGCTCGCCTGCTTCGACAGCGTCGACAGTTCCCCGACGAGCGGGTTGGGCAAGACCGTGGCCGGGAACCCGCAGACCGCGGCGGAGGCCAGCCGGACCAGGGTGCGACGCGCCTGGTTGCGGGTGTCGCTGGTGTCGGTCCGGGCGGACGCGACCGCCTGGACCCAGGGCAGCTCGGCCACGCGCACCTGGTGCTGCAGGTTCAGCAGCAACAGGGACCGGCGATTCCGGAAGGCACGGTACGTGGCGTCCATCAGAATGCGCAGGGCCGGGTCCGGGTACGCCGAAGCCGCAGTCGCCGCCGCCAACCGCGGGGTGAGCCGTGCCAGCTCCTCCGCCGAGGCGATGACGCCGCGGTCGATCAGCTGCTCCAGGGTTCCGGCGGCGGCGCGGGTGACGACGCGGGCGACGGGGCGTGGTGTCGGCCAGCCCGCCACCACACCCTCCGGGTGGGCCTCGTCAGCGTCGACTGGGCGTAGCACGTGGTCGACGTCGCCGATCCCGATGTCCTGAGGTAGGCCGGCCAGCCGGGCGGCGACCAACTGCGCCAGCTGATGGTGGCGGGGCCGCGCCGCCTCGCGGGCCTGCTGCTCGCGTAGCGCGGTGTGCTCGGGGCTGCCCGGCTGGCCGCGCTTGCGCAGCATCGCATCCACCGCGCTTTGGACCAGGCCACGCTCCCGTGGCGTCAGCTCCGCTCCGGCCACGCGTCGCTCCAGCGCGGTTCGCAGTACGCCGATGCTGCCCTTCGGGTTGCGATGCTTGCTGCAGAGGGTGTGCTCGGCGGTGAGCTGCTGGTAGCGGGCCAGCAGCTGCACGGCTCGCGGCAGCCAGCCGTCCAGCGTCACCGCGCCGATCCGGCCGCCGTCACGGGTCTCGCACCACAACGTCAGCAACTCGTCGGCGAACGGATTCCACACCGTCAGCGCCTCGCGCATCGTCTCGATCTGCGCATTCGGCTGCCGCTGCTCCAGGATCCGGCGCACGTCGCCCGCCGTCTGCCGATACACGACGTCCGGGTCGCCGGCGCGCTGATCGCTCGGAGCCGGGGTGAACCGCAGCCGTTCGGCGAACGGTGCGATCTCCTCCAGAACGCCCAAGGCGGCGTCGCGCCCGCCAGCGCGCAGCAACCACGCCACCACCGGCAGCGCCGTCTCCTCCGCGTACTCCACCCGGTAGCGGCCGCTGTCGAGCAGCTCGCCCAGCTCTTCCAATCCCGCGTCGGTCAACCAGGACCAAAACAACGCCCGGCGGTCGGCGGGCAGGCCCAGCCGCTGCGCCCGGTCGGTCTCGTCCGGGCGCAGCGGACCGCCCGCCGCCGGCTCCCCGGTCGCGAACCCACCGTGGACCACCTGCGGCGTCACCCATGCCGGCAGACCTCTCACCGGGGTACGCGAACCGATGTCCAGCCCTCCCCCGGCCATCCCGTCCACGACCTGCTGCCAGCGGCGTACCCGCAGCTCCGCCCGCTGACGGGTGGCCTCGTCCTCATGCGTCCCGGCGGTCGTCAGGGCACGCGCCAGCTGGCCCAGGGGGAAGCCCACGCCGACGCGGATGTCGTTGTCGCTCACGCCAGCGTGGCGGGCCCCGCCCCCGCGCCCTCCGGGATGCAAGCCCGGTGCTCTCCTCACTGAGCTACACGCTGATGCCGCGAGACACTACGCAAGTCACCGCCGCATACGCACCCGAGATCCGAAGCAGCGAGAACCCACCGTCGCAATCCAACTCTCGCCAATGCTGATGGCGGAGGCGGAGGCTGTGGCGGTCCACGTTTCTCGGCGACCGGACGGGCTAACCCCCGACCCCGTCCTGCCTCTGGTCAGCGTGGAACCGCCGAAGCGTGGTGGCGCTACCCCGCGTTGTCCAGCATCCTGGTCGCCGTGCTCGTCGTGCAACGTGTCCGGGTCCGCTGGGGTGCCCACGCCCGCGGGTCGACGCACGCTGTGCGAACGTCGGTTGGTCGCGGAGGTGTTTGAACTTCCGCCGCTACCGGCGGGCGAGATGCTCGTCGTGCACGATGTTCTGGCTGACGAGGCTGACGGCTACCGGTCTGCGTCGTCCGTCGGTTCGGGGGTCCGAAACGCAATCGGAACGCGGCACCCAGGCGATCCGGCCTGGCCGGAACGCCACGGCCCGGCCGTCCGGCAGCCACGACCGGAGTACGGTGCCGGTCGCGGCTGCCGGGCGACAGCGTCAGCGCTGCGGCAGTGGCCTGACCAGGGTCGGTGCGCCCGGCGCCGGGACGACCGCCGGTACCCTGGCGGCGGTGGCGGTCCGCGCCGCGACGGCGCTCTCACCGACCAGTGCCGTGTTCAGGAACCTCCCGACCGCCTCGCCGATCGGGTCCGGCGCGCCGGGCAGCGCGTAGTGCGTCACGTTCTGGGCGAGGCTCACCTGCCGCCGACCGTCCGGGGTGTGCAGCGAGATGGTGCTGTGTCCGAAGACCAGGCCGTCGTGCCCCCAGACGTCGCCGGTGGGCCAGGTCATCCGGTAGAGGCCGAGCCCGTAGCCGGCGGCCTCCGGCTGGGCCGGATCGAACGGCACGGTGGTCTTCATCGCGGCCAGTTGAGCCGGGCGGAGCAGCCGGCCACCGAGCAGCGCCCGGAAGAAGGTGTTCAGGTCGGCCATGGTCGAGACGAGCGCCCCGGCCGTCCAGGCCCAGGACATGTTGCTGACGCTGAAATCGCGCAGCTCGCCCTCGTACCACGGGACGTAGCCCCTGCTGTGCGGGCCGGCGATCCGGGGACGCACGCCGGGGAAGTACGTCTGCCGCAGCCCGAGCGGCCGGAGGATCCGCCGGTGCACCTCGTCGGTGGCAGACCGGCGGGTGACCCGCTCGATGATCAGCCCAGCCAGGATGTAGTTGGTGTTCGAGTAGGAGAAGGCCGCGCCCGGTGCCCCGGTCGACGGCTGACCGAGGCCGGCCCGGACGAGTTGGCGCGGCGTGAACGTGGTGGACCGGTGCCGCTCGATGTCCTCCGGGGTGGCGAAGATGACGTGGTCGTAGTCGCTGATCCCGCTGGTGTGATCGAGCAACATCCGGACGGTCACCCCGGCGACCGCGAACTCCGGAAGGTACCGGCCGATCGGGGCGTCCAGCGCGATCCGGCGCTCACCGACGAGTTGCAGCAGCGTGGCGGCCACGAAGGTCTTGGTGATGCTGCCGACCCGGTGCTGGAACCCGGGCAGCACCGGTCGACCGGTCGTCACGTCGGCCACCCCGCTGGCGCCCCGCCACCGGTCCCGTCCGTCGCGCGCCTCGGCGAACACACCGGGCATGCCGGCCTCGGTGATCGCGCGAAGGTCGGCGGTGAGCGCCGCGTCCGGCAGCGACCCGGCGGGCGGACGGCCGGCCGCGAGTGCCGGGCCGGCACCGGCCAGCAGGGGCGTCGCGAGTGCCGTACCGGTGGTGGCCAGCAGGAAACTGCGGCGTGACAGGTGCATGTCGCCTCCCGTGTGACGTAACTGCTGCTGATGGTGCCACGGGGCGCCAACCGGAAACGTCGGTCTATGGACCCATATCGGCCTCCCCACCGGGGATGACCCGGGGCCAGGTCGCCGAGGAGGGTGATCGATCCGTGCTCGCTGCGGCGAACGATGGGCATTGCCTGCGGGCGATACAGCGAATGGGGCACTGGATCCGCCCGCGAAGTGCGTAACGGCGTGGTCAACCCCGGTCCCAGGCAGCGACGAGTCGGCTCATGGGGGCGGGCATCGGGTCATGAGGGAACCATGGCGCGGTCGGTGGTGTGTTGGGTGGCGTCGCGGACCTCGCCGACGAGCTTCTCCACGATGTCCTCGAGCGCGGCCAGGCCGAGGATCTGGCCGGTCGGGTCGACGACGGTGGCGAGGTGGGCGCCGCGATGTTGCATGACGGTGAGCGCGTCGCGCAGGGGCTTGGTGGCGTCGAGGGTCGCGAGCGGGCGGATCAGCCCGGGGTCGAGAGGCTCGTCGTGCTGTTCCGTTGGCAGTCCGAGGATGTCCTTGACGTGGACGTACCCGGTGAGCCCACCCTGCGGGTCGGTGAGCGGGAAACGGGAGTATCCGGTTGCCGCGCACTGGCGTTCGAGCTCCGCGGCGGTGGTGTCCTGGGGCAGGGTGATGAGTGAGGCCAGTGGGAGCGCAACGGTGGCGGCGGTCTGGTCGTTGAAGGACAGCGCGCCGGTGAGCAGGTCGTGCTCCTGCTGGTCGATCAGTCCTTCCTGACGGGACTGGGCGATGAAGCCGGCGATCTCCTCGTTGGTGAAGGTGGAGGTCACCTCGTCCTTCGGAGTGACGCGGAGAAGCCGCAGGACGGCGTTGGCGATCTGGTTGAGCAGCCAGATCAGCGGACGCAGGACGGTGACGATGCCGTAGAGCACAGGCCCGAGGACCAGGGCGGAGCGTTCGGGACCGGCGAGCGCGATGTTCTTGGGCACCATCTCGCCGAGCACCATGTGCAGGAACACCACGATCGCCAGGGCGATGGTGAACGCGATGGGATGCAGCAGCGCCTCGGGTACGCCAGCGGCGGCGAAGGGCTTCTCCAGCAGGTGCGCCACGGCGGGTTCGCCGATCGCGCCGAGGCCGAGGGAGCAGACGGTGATGCCGAGTTGCGCGCCGGCCATCATCAGGGAGACGTTCTCCATCGCCCGCAGGGTGATCCGGGCGATGGACGAACCGGCCGCGACGCGCGGTTCGATCTGCGTACGGCGGGCGGAGATCAGGGCGAACTCCGCCCCGACGAAGAAGGCGTTACCGGCCAGCAGCGCCACGGCCAGCAGGATCGCGGTGAGGTCGCTCATGACCGGGCTTCCTCGCTCGGGTGGTTGTCGGTACGACGCAGGGTGAGCCGGTCGACCCGGCGGCCGTCGAGCCGGGTGACGGTGAGTTCGGCGTGGGTCGGGGTCGGCAGACCGTCCGGGTCGGAATGGTTCCGGTCGGCGACGGGCACGGTGATGGTGTCGCCGACCTGCGGGAAGCGGCCGAGGTGCTCGGTCACGAGGCCGCCGAGGGTGTCGGTGTCCCGCGCTTCCGGCAGGTCGAGGCCGATCAGCCGGGACGCCTCGTCGGGGCGCAGCAGGCCGGACAGGGTCCATGTCCCGTCGGCGGCGCGGTGGTGGCGACGGTGGGGGGCGTCCTGCTCGTCGGCGATTTCACCGACGATCTCCTCGACGAGGTCCTCCAGCGTGACGATGCCGGCCGTGCCGCCGTACTCGTCGACGACGGCCGCCATCTGTAGTCCCTGCTCGCGCAGGACAGCCAGCAGCGGGTCCAGCGGCATGGTCTCGGGCACCTCGGGCAGGCCAGACATGATCGTCCGGACCGGCTGCGTGGACCGCTGTGCCGTGGGCACTGCGAGGGCGTGCTTGAAGTGCACCGCGCCGACGACGTCGTCGACGCCGGTGCCGGTGGCCGGGAATCGGGCGTGCCCGGTGCCGGCGGCGAGGGCCAGGACCTCCGCTGCGGGCGCGTCGGCGGAGACGAACCGCACGCGGGTACGCGGGGTCATGACGTCGGCCGCCGTACGCTCGCCGAAGTCGATCGAACGCGCGACCAGTTCGGCGGTCCGCGCGTCGAGGGTGCCCTCGCGGCGCGATCGGCTGACCAGCGAGGCGAGTTCCTGCGGGGACCGCGCCGAGGCCAGCTCCTCGGTCGGTTCGACGCCCATCAGGCGCAGGATCCGGTTGGCGGTGCCGTTGAGGAAACGGATCAGCGGGCCGGCGCCGGTGGTGAAGCCGCGCTGCGCCCCGGCGACGGCGCGGCCGACGCGCAGCGGTTCGGAGATCGCCCAGTTCTTCGGTACGAGTTCACCGAAGACCATCTGGAAGCCCGTCGCCAGAGCCAGCGCCAGCGTCACCGACACCGCGGTCACCGCGGAGTCGGACAGGCCGGTGAGCCCGAGCGGGCCGCGCAGCAGCGTGGCCAGGGACGGCTCGGCCAGGAACCCGACGACCAGACTGGTCACCGTGATGCCCAGTTGCGCCCCGGACAACTGGGTGGACAACGTTCGCAACCCCGCCAGTAGTCCGGCGGCGCGGCGGTCGCCGTCCTGCGCCCGGCGCTCGACCGTCGCCCGGTCGACCGTGACGAAGGCGAACTCCGCGGCCACGAACAGCGCATTCGCCGCGATCAGCAGGACCGCGACGGCCAGCAACAGCCACTCGGTCACCAGCACGCCACCTTCCGGACCTCGGATTGGTTAGGACTGGGAGGCTCACCGTCGCGGGACATGCCGGCCAGGTTAGGCAGGCATTCTGAGACGTTTCTGTGTGCTCACCGCCACGCCGGAGCTGGGGAACACCGCGCGGTGAGAGGTCGCGCTTCGCCTGAAGGCGAGCAGGCGTCGGCTGCCCGTTGCGCCAGATCGTTGGTGTAGACGGCACCCGACCGCCGATCCGGTGGTGCTCCGGGGGGGCCGGTAGAGGGAGGCGTCAAACAGGCCGTGGTGGCTATGGCGTGCAGGTCACGCTGGTGTTCGTGTTGGTGTTGGTGAACACGGCACCACCCAGGAGTAACGGTGCGGATGCACTCAGCTACTTCTCAGGTGGCGTTGGTATTTTCCCGGCGCTGTGATTTCCATTATGGACGTCGCTGATCTCGTTGCGGCACAAGGGTTCTATGCGGAAGTTCCACCGGATCTGCGGTTGTCGCGCGTTCGGTGGTCGTCGAGGGAGAGGTTCGTGGTGTTCAAGAAGATGCTGGGCGCGTTCGGGGTGGGCGGCCCCAGCGTCGATACGGTCCTGTCCAATCCGAGCACCCGCCCTGGCCTGATGCTGGGCGGGCAGGTGAACCTGACCGGCGGCAGCCACGATGTGGAGATCGACCACATCACTGTCGGCCTGGTCACCCGGGTGGAGATGGAGGGCGTGGAGGAGGAGTACGACGCCCTCGTCGAGTTCCATCGCGTTCAGGTCGCGGGTGGCCTGCACCTGCGCGAGGGGCAGCGGCAGTCCTTGCCGTTCCAGGTGGCGATGCCGTGGGAGACCCCGGTGACCGACCTGCACGGGCAGCACCTGCACGGCATGACCATGGGCCTGCGCACCGAGGTGGCCATTCGTGGCGCCGTCGACAAGGGCGACCTCGACCCGGTGTCCGTGCACCCACTGCCGGTGCAGGAACGCATCCTGGAGGCCTTCGGCCGGCTCGGCTTCGGGTTCAAGGGCGCCGACCTGGAGCGCGGGCACATCTCGGGCCTGCACCAGGGTCTGCCGTTCTACCAGGAGATTGAGTACTACGCCGCCCCGCAGTACGCCCACGCCGTCAACGAGGTCGAGCTGACCTTCGTCGCAAACGAGCACGGCGTGGACGTCGTGCTCGAGTTCGACAAGCGCGGCGGATTGTTCACCGGCGGCCACGACTCGTTCGGCCGCTACCACGCCGCGCACGCCGACGCCGACCGCGTCGACTGGGCCGCGCAGGTCGACGGCTGGGTCCGCCAGGCCCTCGACGGCTACCAGAGCCTGCACGGCGGCCACGGCTACGCCCCGCCCGCCCAGGGCTACGGCGCGCCGGGCTACCCGCCTCCGCCGCCCGGCTACGGGCACGCCGCATACGGCCACCCAGGCGGCCACTACAAGGAGGAACACCACGAGCGGCACGGTGGCCCCGGCATGGGTGCCGTCGCCGCAGGCGTGGTCGGCGGCGCCGCGCTCGGTTTCGCCGGCGGCATGGTCGCCGACGAGGTCTTCGACTCCTTCGGCGACGACGAGGGCGACGACGAGGAGGCGTGAACCGCCCGTGTCCACAGTGGATACACGCACCCGCTCCATGATCTAATTCAGCAGGTTTGTCCATAGCCAGTCGGATTGCCCGACCGGCACTTCGAAGGAGTGTGCATGCCCGTCACCGCCGACCTCACCAAGCTGGTCGACAAGACCTACCAGGACAAGACCCTCACCGAGATCGTCGACGCCCCGGTGTCCGCCCTCGCCGGGGTCAGCGACGGCGACGCCAAGCTGCTCAAGGACGCCTTCAACATCACCACCGTCGGCGACCTCGGCCGCAACCCGTACTTCCGCACCGCCAACGCCCTGGTCGCCCTCGCCGGCGGCAAGTAGTTCCCTCGCGGCGTGGTGCCGGGCTTCCGGCGCCACGCCGCATGGTGTGGGTGTGCGCTACCGGCCCGGCCGTCGCCTCGGGCTTCGCGTCCCACGTGCGGCGAGCACTTCCCGGCCCGAGCGAGCCGACGGCTGCGCAGGCGGTCGGATTCAGGTGGCCAGGACAGCGACGATCGCGAGGTAGTTGCCCGGCAGCAGGACACCCTCGAAGCCCACTCGACCCCAGCCGCGAGGTTGGCGACCAGCATGCCGGCGAGGACGACGGCGGTCATGAACACACCCGCGGCAATAACGAAGAGCTCAGCCAGGATCAACTTGCAGGCGGCAGTATCAGCCGGGCGGAGGCGGACACTCGAGGACTGCGATCGAGTTTCCGGCGGACAGCCGCAGGTGCGGATGTCCGGAGAAGATCTGAACTGCCTCATCGTGCGAGTCCGCCTCCACGATGGTGTAGCCAGTCATGGCGTCGGTAAAATCCTCGACCCCCTGCGCCGTGACCAGCCTCTTCGCGTTCAACGGAGCGCCGGGATCGATGAGAGCTTTCTCGTTGGCCTGCGCCCATGACGCCCAGGCGTGGATGAACTCGGTTTGCTGCTGTTCGGTGAGTTCGGCCCTGCTGACCTCATCAGCCGCGCCGTTGAAGAGTGCAAGGAATCTACCCATCCCCGCATGGTACTGGCGTGCTGCTCATGCCGCCGATCCTTGATCACGATCTCCGGTTGGAGTACTAAGCGCACCCGGGTGGCGGACTGCTTGTCGGTCAAGCGCGCCCGAGAGATGGAGGCCCTCGGCTTCCTGCAAATCAGCATGGCCTCGACCGAGAAGGTCTCCTGGAACGGCGGATTCGGCATCGTCAGCTGACCCACTCTCCCGCAGTCTCCTGCGGCGCCCTCACTACACCGTGAGTTCGGTACAGCTCATTAACCGACGTCCCGTCTCGGCATCGGGACGTGGCGGACGCGAAGCCAGCAGCAACCTCAAGGACACCCCTGACTTCATCGCCGACCGCCCATCTGTGTCCGGATCGCTGCCCGTACCTGAAGGGCGGCGGCTCGACCAGGCAGCAGTCGGTATCACGCTAACGGCTCTCGAAGTGTTGCTACCGGCGCCTTTCCTCAGAGGTCGCGGCCGGACCGAGTGCCAGCGGCCTTTGCGCCGGTCGGGACGAGATGGGCTTAGCAATCCTCACGAAATGATGTTGGGCGTATCCTCAGAACGTAAGAATCGTTCTGTCTGAACGTGAGGAGGGCGAGTACGTGCACGTCCTCTGCTCCGACGAGCCGGCCCAGGTGCAGTCATACATCGGCATCATGAGCCGATTCGTGGCGGGCCTCCCCTGGCGGAAGCTGAGCGCGCATGATTTCGTTGTCGGCCAAGGGTTTGGCGACCGGTGAGATTCAGGCCCACCCCGGCTGAGGTGTATGGCGCGGACGTGTTCGGGCAACGATTCCGTCGATCAGTGACAAGGTCTTCATGCAGATGTGGCGCAAATCGGCGCGTCGCGTGTCAGCGTTACGGTCGGGCAGCACGTCCACCAGCCGCCGTGTTTGAGCATCGATCAGCACGGGCGCGTAGCGGCTGCGTCGCCGCAGCGCGAAATCATCCACGCCCAGCATCCGTGGGACCACAGGCGCGGCATACGGTATCCGCAGCAGCGCCCGGATCGGGGAATGCCGCGATAGCGGCACCGCCAGCGCCGACAGGAGTAGCGGCCACCTCAGGTCACCAGGCCCCGACGGTACGCATACACCACGGCTTGCACCCGGTCGCGCAGGTCGAGCTTGGTGAGGATGCGGGACACGTACGTCTTGACCGTCTCCTGGCTGATCACCAGGGCCGCGGCGATCTCGCTGTTGGACAGGCCCTCCGCGATGAGGCGGAGCACCTCCGTCTCGCGCGGGGTCAGCGCGCCGCTGTTCGGGTCGCCTTCGGCCGGGCGGATGCGGGCCGCGTAGCGGCCCACCAGCTGCCGGGTCACCTCTGGGGCCAGCAGCGCGGCGCCCGTCGCGACTGTGCGGATGCCGTGGAGCAGTTGCGCCGGTGGGGCGTCCTTGAGCAGGAAGCCGCTGGCACCCGCACGCAGTGCCTCGTAGACGTACTCGTCGAGGTTGAACGTCGTCACCACGAGGACCTTCACCGGCTCGGGGACCCCGGCGCCGGCCAGCAGGCGGGTCGCCTCGATGCCGTCGAGCACCGGCATCCGGACGTCCATCACCACCACGTCCGGCCGCAGACGAGCGGCCAGGTCGACCCCCGCGCGCCCGTCGCCGCACTCGCCGACGATTTCCATGTCGGGCTGGGCGTCGATGATCGTCGCGAATCCGGCGCGGATCAGCTCCTGGTCGTCGCAGACCAGCACCCGGATCGGCGCGGTCACGACGGGTACCCGGCCGGGATCCGGGCCCGCACGAGGAAGCCGCCGCCGGTCTGCGCGCCAGCGCTGAAGTCGCCACCGAGGGCGGTGACCCGCTCGCGGAGCCCGGAGAGGCCGCGCCCGCTGCCGCCCGGGGACGCGCTGGCGGATCCGGAGCCGTCGGTGCTGATCTCCACGGTCGTCTCCCTTTCCCCGTGGTGAAGGCGAACTTTGGTCCGGCTGCCGTGCGCGTGCTTCAGCGCGTTCGTCAGCGCCTCCTGCACCACCCGGTACGCCGCCTCCTCGGCGCTGCCGGTGGCCGTCGTCGGCGTGCCCTCCCGGACGAACTCGACCGGCTGCCCGGCCTGCCGGGAATGGTCGACGAGGGTGTCCAGGTCGCCGACGGACGGCGTACGAGGGTCGCCTTCGTTGTGATCCGGGTTGAGCAGGTCGAGCAGCTGCCGCAGGTCGCCGACGGCCCGGCGGCCGGTGCCGGTGATCGCGGTCAAGGCCTGGTCCAGCTTGTCCGGGGCGCCCGTCAGGTAGCGTGCCGCCTCGGCCTGCACGACCATCGCCGTCACGTGGTGGGTGACGACGTCGTGCAGCTCCCGGGCGATGCGCGTGCGCTCCGCAGTGCGGGTGGCCTGCTCGACATGGCGGCGGCGTTCCGCCTCGGCGGCCCGGTTCTGGCGCAGCCACGCCCCGATGCCCCACGCGAGCGCCAGCAACAGGTAGAAGGTGGTGAACCCGGCGACGCCCTCACCCGATCCGAGCCGGTCGAGGGAGATCGCCAGGGGCACGTACGCCGCCGAGGCGAGACCCGCGACGACCCAGCGGTGCCGCTCCAGGTGGGCGCCGGCGCTGATGAGCGCGATGGCCAGTCCCGTACCCGCGATGGTGTGGTAGCCGCGGAGCTGGTCGATCGCGAAGCCGAGCGACACCAGCCCGAGGCAGACGGCCGGCCACCGACGGCGTACGGCCAGCGGCAGGCACTCCAGGGCGACGACGCCGACGGTCAGCGCGTCGTACGGGCGGTCCGGGAGGTCACCGAGCTGCGTACCCTGCCGCTCCAGGGCCGGGACCACCGCCGCGAGGGCCAAGGCCAGCGCGAACGGGAGGTCCCGGACCGTGATCGGCCACTGCCGCCACAGATCCGGGAGCCTCCGGAACTTGCTCACTGGGACACCGTAGCGGTTGCCGGGGCCTGAGCCTTGCGACCGCGGCGCGGGACGATGCGCCCGCGGCGCTTGGCCAGCCACAGGAACACCACGGTCAGCACCACGCCGGCCAGCACCGCGTACAGGCTGCCCTCCGGCCCGAAAGCGCCGCCACTGAGCGCGACCGGCCCCGACGTCGAGGCCTCAAGCAGCCCCTTCGACTCGCCGTTACCCGACACGGCGACGCTGAAGATGCCGCCGGCGGCGAAATTCCAGCCGAAGTGCAGGCCGATCGGGACCCACAGGTTCCGGGTGGCGGCGTAACAGGCGGCCAGCATGAACCCGGCCTCGATCGCGATGGCGGTCGCCCCCCACAGGCTGGCGTCCGGGTTCACCAGGTGCATCGCGCCGAACACCACGCCGGTCAGGGCGAGAGCTACCCAGGTGCCCGTACGCTCCTCGATGATCCGGAACAGCACCCCCCGGAACAGCAGCTCCTCGGCGACCGCGATGGCCGCCATGAGCCCGAGCAGACCCAGCGCTCGCGTCGGCGAACCCCAGCCCTCGACGTGGTAGCCGCCGAGGAACGCGATGTTGGCGATGACGGCCGCGAACATGGCGAAGCCGATGAGCGTCCCGCGGCCCAGCTTCCCGCCCCAACCGTCCTGGCCGAGCTCGGTCGGCTCACGGCGCTCGGTGCGCCGCACGACCAACCGATAGACGACCACGCCCAGCACCGCCGTCACAGCGCCGATCACCAAGGTGAGGAAGAAACTGCCCTCGACGGCGGCTATGCTCTGCCCGCCGACGAGAGCGACGACGGCGACGGCGAGAAGCTGTTTGACGAAGCGCATGATGACTCCTTCGCAGACCGCGACCGGAGCGCCGCGGACACAAAGAAACCTATGGAGTTCGGCCGCCACAATCGTCCCCGTGCGGTGGACACTTGCAGGTAGCTCGCATGGGGGACAAGACTCCCTCCGGAGTCCGGCAGTGGGACCTAGGTGACGTGCAGCGTGCTCATCTGAGCGGCACCGTCAGAGCCAGCCGTTGTCCCAGGCGGTGCGGAACACGTCCGCCCGGTTGGCCGGCGAGCACCATATCCACGAGCTCACGGCAACGGCCGCTGTGGCGGTGCACAGCAGCTGCTGGCACGGCATTTGCGGGAGGCGCGGAGTGCCGGCCCGGGTGCGTGAGAGATCAGCGACGCAGCCAACGACCATTGAAGAGCAGCCGAGTGCAGCTCCGTGTCGCTCTATTACGTCCGAACTGCCGCCCCTGCGGCGTGAAAGGTGTCGGTCAGGCGCGGGTGCGCTGACGCAGCCGGGTCGAAATGACCGCGCCGACTGCCATGAGGACCGCGACGACCAGGGACGGCAGGGCGTCGGGCCGGTGCAGCAGTTCCCCCGTCGACCCGGCTTTGCCCAGTTGGTAGAGCGTGCCCAGCAGGAGGGTGGGAACGACGGCAATCAGCAGTCGCTGGTCGGCCGTCGCCACCCACAGGAAGGCGACTACCCCGACTATCACCATGGTGGCGGCAACGATCTGCGAGCTCATGTCGACCCTGCGGAAGCCTTCCGCAGGGATCAGATGCAGGGCGAGTATGCCGGCGGTGACCAGAACGGCGTTGGCCCGGGGCGTCGGCGGCACGTCCGCCGGACGCCGCAGACCCACCATGATCAAAGGCGTGGCGACAACCGGTGCCCACCACTGCGGCAGGCCGTTGAGGAACAGGTACGGGGAGATTGCGGTCGGCACCACCACCGCAGCTACCACCAGGACGGCGGCGGTGCGGGTGCGGCCCGCGACGAGCGCCACCAGCGCCGCGATCACCATGACCGCGTAGATGCCCTGATCCCGCAGGACGGCCAGGGGGTCCAAGAATCCGCCGAACTGGAACGCCTCGACGAGGTCGTCCAGGCCGATGAGCGCACCCAGCGCCAGCACCGCCATGGCACCCAGGTGGATGCCCTGCCAGAGCAGCACGGCGGTGGGCCGGGCCGCGGTGCTGCCACCGTGCACCCGTAGGGCGCCCCGGATCAGCGAGGCCGTCTCCCGGACGCTGGGCCAGCGGCGGGTGGTCGGTTCCTCGCCGATCAACGTGTCGATCAGTTCGTCGGCACGTTCGCGGCGATAACCGGCCGGATAGGCCCGCAGCAGCATGCGGTAACGCTTCTCCAGAACATCAGAACTCATGCTGGTCTGATCCTCGCGATAGAAGGTTGATGGGTGCTTCCCTGCGGGAAGCTCCGGTGCGGCAGGCGATCCATGACCACCCGGGCGGCCCGGGCGAGCCGGTCGGCTTCCTCGGCGAGTACGCGGTGGCCCTCGTCGGTGAGCCGGTAGTAGCGGCGGGCACGCCCATTGACGATCTCTTCACCGTCAGCGGTGATGAGCCCCTCGCCGAGCAGCCGATCGATCACCGAGTACAGCGAGCCGGCAGCGAGTGTCACCCGCCCATCAGACAGCTCAGTCACCTGCTTGATCACGGCATACCCGTGGAGAGGGCCACCGAGTAGGGCAGCAAGGACGAAGTACGACGGTTCCCGCAGCGCGGGACGCGAAGTCGATCGCATGGTGCCGAATATACAAGCAACATGAATATCTAAGCAAGGTGACCGTATGCCCTCGCCGACCCACCTGAACGTCCCCAATAGACGCGCACGCCGGACGTCCGGGGCGCGCACCACCCCGGCACGACATCGAGTGACCAGCCTCGTGCGCGGGTCTGCCGCAGACAAGGCGCGAGGTCGGCGCCCCTCACTGCTCGGTAAATACCAGCGCAGACAACGTTCGGCAGCCGAAAGAACCGTGCTCGTCGAGTTCCGGCAGGGTGTGGCGGGTAAGAACGCGTGCGTCCTCCGGGGCGCAGGAGAAGTAGATCTTGTTGCGGGCGTTGGCCGAGGCGGCGGCGAGGAGATCTTTGGGAACTGGGCAAGGTCCTGGTGGGACAGCACGAGGGACAGCCGGCACAGCGGGCTTCGGCGAGCATGGTGTCCAGGGAGTTGGCGAGGGGTGACAAATTCCGGGTGAAAGTCGGCCCGCAGCGCCCTGGCAGAAGAAGGTCAACCGCCGCTCACGCCCGCATCCGCGCCATCGGTGAACGCGCCAACGCCACCTCCAAAACCTGAAAGTCCTGACAAAGCTGCGCTGCTACCCACGCCGCGCCACCGATCGTGCACTCCATCCTCGTCCTTCATCACCTCGAGAACGCGGTACACCGCAGTTGAAAAGGCTCCCTAGACCGGGACGAAGGTGGCGGCCAACACCCGCCAGTTGCCGTCCTCACGCACCCAAAGTCGGGTGTAGCGCAACCGCGCGGACATAGCGACACCGCCCTGAACGGCATCCACCGCAGCGACCATGCGAGTCACCCCAGTCTGACCGTCATCCTGGACGCCGAGCGACTCCTCCACCAGCCTGGTGATTCGCAGTGCACCGGAGCGATAGCTCTCCAAGTCGTCTTCCTTCGTAAAGACCGTGCCGTCCGGTCCGGCACCCACCACCTGCGGGTGCAGTAGCACGTCGAGGGACTCGACGTCGGCAGCGCGCTGGGCGGCTTGGAGTTGCCGTTCCGCGGTGCGGAGATCCATCCACCGATCCTCCGCAGCGCGCCGCAACAAGACAAGCGGGTTCGCTCGCGGCAGAACCCTGCTGGAGACCCGCCAGGACGCCGTCGCTTCCGGAACCGCCACGGACCCGGTGCCGACCTCGCGGGCACGGCGACCGCTCTCCATGCGCAGGCGACCTCGTGCACGCCCTGCGAGACGCCGAGCCGGAACACAAGCTGAAGGTCTACCGCAGCCTCGGGCTGCACCTGTCGTACGACCCGGAAACACGAACGGTGCGGGCAAGTGTTGACCTTGCCGCGCACCGTTGGGATTCGGTTCGTGTCCGAGGGGGGACTTGAACCCCCACGCCCTATACGGGCACTAGCACCTCAAGCTAGCGCGTCTGCCATTCCGCCACCCGGACCTGCTCGTCCAGCCTACCGTGTCGACCAAGGCGGTCTTCCGCCCGTCGGCCGCCCTGGTGGGCCGCACGGGGAGTTACTGTACACGCCCGGGGTGGATCATGCACATCGGCTTCCGGCGGTTGGACCGACGCAGGTCGGAAGGCGTCTCGCCCCGGGCGAACCGTGGCAAACCGGAGGGGCTGGGTAGCGTCCGACGGGCCTCACGCGGCAGCATGGCCACGTGTCCCATCCCTCCCCCCTGGCCGCCGTGCAGCACCGGGCCCTCGCCCTGCGCGCCGCGGGCGATCTCCATTCCGCCCGTCGACTGCTCAACGACGCCGTCGGCTCCGCCCGACCGCCGTACGGCAAGGACCACCCGGATGTGCTGAGCACCGCGCACCTGCTGGCCCGCCTGCACCGGGAGGCGGACGACCCGGGTGCCGCGCGGCGCGTGCTGGAGGAGGCGTTCGCCGCAGGCGAGCGGCTCTGGCCGCCGTCCGACCCGCTGATGCTGGCGCTCTCCTTCGAGCTGGCCGCGGTGGCGGACGAGCTGGGCAACCGGCACGAGGCCCGCCGCAACTACACCCGCGTCGCCACCCTGGGGCCCGCCGTGCTCGGCGTCGACCACCCGGCGGTACGCACGGCACGGCAGTACCTCGGCGACGCCGCTCCCGCCCCTCAGCCCGCACCCGTCGCGCGGCCCGACATGTCTGCGCTCTCCGAGCCAACGATGTCGCTGGCGGTCCTCTCCACCACCTGGCGGCCGCACGAGCCGGCCGCCGTCGGCCCCCCGCAGCCGCCGGCCGCGCGCCCGACGCCGCCCATCGCGAGCGGCCCGCCGGCCACACCGGCACCCCCGCACACTCCGCCGATCCCGCCGCCACCCGTTCCGGGCGTACGCGGCGTGGGACGGGCCGCCCCCGTCGCCCCGACGCCGCACCCTGCGGTGTCACCGCAGCCACCCCGCCCTGCCGGCCACACGCCACAGGTGCCGCCCGCACCACCGCAGCCGTACCCGGGACCGCCGCAGGGCGCACAGGTTCCGCTCCCACCGCAGGGCGCTCAGATTCCGCCGCCCCCGCAGGGCGCCCACGTGCCGCCACCGCCGGTGGTGCCCGTTCCGCCCCGGCAGGCGTGGGCCCCGCCGATGCCGCCCCAGGTTCCGGCCCCACCGCAGGCACCGCATGCCCCAGGGCGGGGACAGGCCACCCCGTACGCCACTCCGCCGCAGCGGATCCCCCAGCCGCCGACCATCCCGCCGCCGCCGGTCGTGCCCGCTCCGCCGGGTTCGGCCCGCGCCGCCGTACCCCCGCCTCCGGCCGTGCCGCCCTCGACGGCCGTCCCGGCGCAGCCGCCGTACGCCCCGCCGGTGCCCATCCCGCCGCCCCCGGTCGTGCCGTCGGTGCCTACGGCCGCCCCTCAGGTGCCGCCGGCGCCCGTGCCACCGCCCCCGGTCGTCCCGGCGCAACGCCCCGCGCCGGCGTCGCCGCAGTCAGCCTGGGCGCCTTCCCCCGGGGCGACCCAACCGCCGGCGGTGCCGGGTCCCGCCACGCCGGCGCCGCCGCGTCCCGCGCCGCCGGCGGCGGCCGGGGTGGCCTCGGTCGTTCCGGCTCCGAGGCCAGCGCCGACGACGGCGGCCCCGGTGTCGTCCCCGCCTGCCGTGACGCCGCCCGCGGCCCCGCCCGCTCCGCCGCCTCCACGCCAGGTGGCCGCCGCTCCCGAACCTGCCGCAGCCGACGTCCAGTCATCGACGGCAGCAAGGCCGACCGTAGAGGCCCCGCGCGCATCCGCGCCGGAGGCGGCCGCCTCGACGTCGCAGGCGGCGGTCCCGACGTCGGAGGCGGCGGCACCGCCGGAGGTGCCGGAGCGCCCGGCGGGGCCGGCCCCCGGGTGGGCCAAGCCGACCATCCAGGTCAAGCAGATCGAACCGCTGCTCGCCGAGGAGATCGCTCGCGCTGCCGGCACTCCCGCCGAACCGGACGTTCCGCTCAGCCCCGCCCGGTCGTCCGAGGCGTCGCCGCCCGGCACCCCACCGGCGGCGGCGCACGCCACGCCGGTCAGCGCACCGCCGGTCAGCGCGCCGCCGATCAGCGCACCGCCGATCAGCGCACCGCCGACGCCCTCGGTCAGTGCACCGCCCGCGCCACCGACGAGCAGCCCACCCATCAGCGCACCGCCCGCCCACCCCACGAGCAGGTCGCCGGTCAGCGCACCCCCTGCCCACCCCACGAGCGGCCCGCCCAGCAGCGCGCCGCCCGCGCCGCCGGTCAGCGCGCCACCCGCGCGCGGGACGAGCAGCGCGCCCGTCAGCGCGCCGCCGCGGGGCGTCAGTACGCCGCCGGTGCCCCCGCTGCCCCCGATCCCGCCCCCGCCGGTGGTGCCACCGCCGGTCAGCGCACCGCCCGCTCTTCCGCAGCAGTTCAGCACACCCCCCGGCGTCCAACCGCCGGTGAGCGCCCCGCCCGGGGTGCAGTCGCCGGTGAGCGCGCCGCCGTGGAGCATGTCCGCGCCGCCGTGGAGCAGCACGGCTCCCCCGCAGGCGCTCACGGGCCCGACGACCGACGCCGACAGCGACGCCGAGCAGCCGGACGTCGAGGAGGAGCTGGAGCGGGCCGAGTCGCAACGGCAGCGCGACGAGGTGGAGCAGGCGGAGCCGGAGCGGGAGCGGGTCGACGACCTGCCGCCGGCGTACCTCGACATCGACGAGACGTTCCCGATGAAGGCGCAGCCCGTACGGGCCCGGCCGACGGCCGAGCACCCCGTACAGCAGCAGGCGCCGGCCTTCCCGCCGCCACCGGCGTACCCGATGATGCCGGAGCCCGAGGAGGGCGGCCGCAACCGGACGGCGATCATCGTCGCGGTGGTCGTCGCGGTCCTGGCTGTGGTGGCGCTCGTCGGTGTGGGCGTGCTGGTGCTCACCCGCGACGCGGCGCCGCCGGCGGGCCCCGCGACGCCCGTGGCGGCTGCCGCGACGTCGGCCGCCGGCCCGCCGCCGGGCGGGCTGACGCTGACGGACGACTCGGCGACGGTCACCCTGAAGTGGACGGACCCGGCGGGTGGCGGGGTGCCGTTCATGGTGGCCGGCGGCCGGGTCGGGCAGGCGCTTGGCGTGATGGCCACGGTGGACCCGGGCCGGACCAGCTACACGGTCAACGGGCTGAACTCGCGGGTGGACTACTGCTTCACGGTGCTGGCGGTCTACTCGACGGACTCGTTCGCCACGTCGGGGCAGGTCTGCACGGAACGGGAGGGCGACACGCCGTCGAGCTGACCCGTCGTCGCGGCGTGGCGCACACGCTGGGTGTCCACAGGGGGACGGTGCGGGTTCCCCCGCCCCCGACCGGGCCATATGATGGCAGCCGGCTCAGGGGAGGGTCGCCGGACATGGCGCGCCACCTGCCAGGGACGACACGGGAGGCAGCCGGTAGTGGCCACCATCGACGACGCCGGGCACGCCGGCACCGGTCCCCCGCGTCCCCGGCCCCGCCGGATGCGCGGCGGGGTCGTCACCATCGCGACGGTCGCCGCGCTGCTGGCCGCCATGGGGCTCACCGTGCACGGGCTCGGCGCGGCGGACAACGCGGTGGCGAGCCACGACGCGAGTTCCTGGCTGTGGAGCGCGGCGCGCAGCGAGCTGGCCCGCGTCAACGGGATCACCGCCCGGGTCGACACCCGGGTCGGGGTCCCGGGTGCCCGCCGGCGCCCGATGCAGGTCACCCAGACCGACCGGCTGCTGGTCCTGCGGGACCTGAACACCGGGCAGGTCAGCTCCCTGGATCTGGCCACCCTCCAGATCACCGCGACCACCCGGACCACCCCTGGGCTGGGCGTCAACGTCGCCCTGCACGAGGACGCGGCGTTCGTCGTCGATGCCGTGCAGGGCGTCGTCCGGCAGCTCGACCCGCGGTCGCTGACGCCGGTCGGCGAGCCGGTGCGCTACCCGCCGGGCATCACCGGCGGGTCCTTCGACGGCGAGGGGCGGCTGTGGATCGCGGTGCCGAGCGAGGGCACCGTCTCGGCGATCACCGCCGCGCCGCTGCCGTCCGCGCCCGCGTCGGCCGCGCCCGCCGGGGCCGGCCTCAGCCCGAAGAAGGTCGAGACGTACGACGTCGCGGACGCCAGCCACGAGCTGGTGGTCTCCACCCTGGACGACGGCGTCGCGGTGCTCGACCGTACGGCCGGGACGCTGGTGACCGTGCAGCGCGGCAAGGTACGCACCACACCGCTGACGATGACCGCACCGGGCGCCCTGCCGGCGCGCACCAGCGGGCCGGACGTGCCCGTGACGGTGCCCGGCGAGCGGCGGGTGCACGTGGTCGACGACGACGGCGCGGTACGCGCGTTCACCGTGCCGGGCGCGGGCGACAAGATCAGCCCGGCCGTGGCGTGGGCCGGCCGCTACTACTGCGCCGACGAGGCGTCCGGCACGGTCTACGCGTTCGACTCCGGCGGGCAGCTCGTCGACACCATCCGGGGACGGGGGACCGGGCCGCTGGAGCTGGAGGTGCGGGAGAACCACCTGTTCATCAACGCCCCCGACTCGGCGACCGCACAGGTGGTGAACGACAGGCACCAGGTCCGCGAGGTCGACAAGTACGCCAACGACGTGCTCGGCGGCGACCCGCCGCCGGCTCCCCCGCCGCCGCCCCCGCCGAAGAAGCCCGAGGTGGGCAAGCCGGGCGCGCCGCGCGGCGTCACCGCCGCCGCCGGCAACGCGCAGGCCCGGGTGAGCTGGCGCCCGGCCCCGGCCAACGGGGCGGAGATCGTCCGGTACGTGGTGCAGGGCGCGGGCCAGCGCGTGCAGGTGGGCGCCAACCAGCGGGCCGTGGAGATCAAGGGCCTGACCAACGGCGAGACGTACCGGTTCTCGGTGCACGCGGTCAACGCGAAGGGCGACGGTCCCGCGCGCACCAGCAACCCGGTGACGCCCACGGCCGCCGTGCCGGACCCGCCGGCCGCCGTCACCGCCCAGGAGCGCCCCGACGGCACGGTGCTGGTGAAGTGGCCGGCCGCGAACGGGCAGGGCAACAGGATCGCGAAGTACGTGGTCACGGCCACGTCGGCGGGCACCAACGCCCCCGCCGGCGAGTCCCGGCGGACCGAGCTGGTGGTGCCGGCGGGCGAGCTGGAGTACGGCACGCAGTACGCGTTCACGGTGGTCGCTGTCAACGACCGGGGCGCCGGCTCGGCGGCCTCGCCGGTGAGCAACACCGTCGTGCCGTACGCGGCGCCGGAGCGCCCGGGCGAGCTGCGGGCGAGCACCGTGGCCGACCGGCCGGGCGCCGTGGCGGTGCGGTGGTCCCCGGCGGCGGCGAACGGTCGCCCCGTGACGAAGTACGTGGTGGACGTGGGCGGGCGCAGCAGCGAGGTGACCGACACGCAGGCCACGGTGGACGGGCTGGGCAACGGCCAGAACGTCACCGTGAAGGTGCGGGCGGTCAACGAGGCCGGCCCCGGCCCGGAGGCCACCACCACGGCCCGTACGGTGGCCGAGCCCCGCGTCACCGTGACGGGCTCCTCGGCCACCGCCACCTCGGCGACGGTGACGTTCACCGTGGACGCCGGGGGCGGCAAGGCGACCTGCTCACTGAGCACCGGCGGCGAGCCGGCGAAGACCGGGAGCTGCTCCAGCATCACGATGACGGGCCTGACGCCGGGCACGAAGTACACGTTCACCGTGACGGCGAGCAACGCCGCCGGCGAGGGCACCGCCACCCGCACCCAGGCCACCGGCGCCCTCTACGGCATCGCGACCTGCCGCAACGGCTCTTCCGGCGCCGAGGCCAGCTACTGCAGCCGGGAGATCCCTGGCGAACGCAACGGCAACGAGATCTTCGAGGTCACGAGGCAGGACAACGACCGGCAGGCCGGCTGGGTCGCGAACGGCACCCGGCTCAAGGCCCACTGCAAGAAACAAGGCGAAGAGGTCTACGCCTACATCTACAACAACGAGAAGCGCAGCACCTGGTGGGTGCAGGTCGACTACAAGGGACGCAACTACATCCCCTGGGCCTGGCTGAACCTGGAGGGCGGCGACGACATCAAGGATCTGCCCACCTGCTGACCCACCCAGGCAAGGAGCACCACCGCCGTGAACACCCCAGAACCGCTCACCCAGCCGGAGGTGCAGGGCTTCGCCGCCCTCGCCGCCCGGCTGGCCGAGAACGTCAACGCGGTGGTGCTGGGCAAGCCCCAGGTGGTCCGGCTCGCGCTGACCGCTCTCTTCGCCCAGGGGCATGTACTGCTGGAGGACGTACCGGGGGTCGGCAAGACCACCCTGGCCCGGGCCGTCGCGGCGACGGTGAAGGGGCAGTGGCGGCGCATCCAGTTCACCCCCGACCTGCTGCCCTCCGACGTGTCCGGGGTGACGATCTTCAACCAGGCCACCCGGGGCTTCGAGTTCCACCCGGGGCCGGTCTTCGCCAACATCGTCATCGCCGACGAGATCAACCGGGCGTCGCCGAAGACCCAGTCGGCGCTGCTGGAGGTGATGGAGGAGCGCACCGTCACCGTCGACGGCGTCCGGCACCCGGTGCCGCAGCCGTTCCTGGTGGTGGCCACCCAGAACCCGGTGGAGATGGACGGCACCTACCGGCTGCCCGAGGCCCAGCTCGACCGGTTCCTCGTGAAGCTCTCCGTCGGCTACCCCGACGAGGCCGTCGAGGTGGAGGTCCTGCGCGGCGCGACGGTCCGCTCCCCCGAGGCGCTGACGGCGGTCACCGACACGGCCACCGTCGGGGAGATGGTGCGCATGGCCCGCCGGGTGCACATCGCCGAGCCGCTCTACGCGTACGCGGTGCGGCTGGCCGCGGCCACCCGCAACCACCCGCAGGTGCGCGTCGGCGTCAGCCCCCGGGGCGTGATCGCGCTGACGCGGGCGGCGTGCGCGTACGCGCTGATCGACGGGCGCGGCTGGATCATGCCGGAGGATCTGAAGACGCTGGCCGAGCCGGTCTTCGCGCACCGGCTGCTGCTCACCCCCGACGCGCAGGTACGCGGGGTGAGCGCCGCCGAGGTGCTGCGCCAGGCCGTCGCCTCGGTGCCCGTGCCGCTCCCCTCGGGCCAGCCGGCCCCGGCCCAGGGCTGACCGGCGACGCCGGTGTCCGCGCTCACCGCCCGATGCTTCGGGCTGCTCGTCGCCGCCGTCGTACTGCTCGGCGTCGGCTTCCGCTTCGCGTACCCGGAGCTGACGCTGCTCGGTGCGGCGGCCGGCATCGCCGTCGGCTACGCCGCGCTGACCGCGGCCTGGCGACCCCGCCTGGAGGTGACCCGCAGCGCGGATCCGGACCGGGTGGCGCGCGGCGAACCGGCGATGATGACCCTGACGGTGCGCAACGCGGGGCGGCTGCGGGCGGCGAGCCTGGTGGCCGAGGACCGCTGCGGGGGCCGGTCGGTTCCGGTGCCGCTGCTGCGGCTGCGGCCGGGCCGCGACAGCACCGTCCGCTACGAGGTGCCGACCTCCCGACGTGGCGTGGTGCCGGTGGGGCCGCTGCGGGTGACCCGGCGCGACCCGCTGGGCCTGGTGGCGCTGTCCCGCCCGTACGGCGGCACGGTGCCGGTCTGGGTGCACCCGCGCGTGCACCCGCTGAACGCGGTGCCCACGGGCGCGGGGCGCAGCCTGGACGGCCGGGTGGACAAGGTGCCGCACGGGTCGATCACCTTCGACTCGCTGCGTGAGTACGTGGTCGGCGACGAGCTGCGCCGGGTGCACTGGCGGACCAGCGCCCGGGTGGGCGAGCTGATGGTGCGGGAGAACGTGGACACCAGCCTGCCCCGGATCGTGGTGCTGCTGGACAACCGGGCGGCGGCCCACCCGCAGCGCGTCGACGGGGTCGCCGAGTCGTTCGAGTCGGCGTGCGAGGCCGCCGCGTCGGTGCTGGTCGCCGCGTACCGCGAGGCCCTGCCGGTGGTGCTGCTGCTGGTCGCCCGGGAGTCGGACGACACGTCGGCGGGTGGCGACGCGGCGGCGCAGGGGCCGCTGGACCGGCTCGCGGCGGCGGAACTCGCCGACGCGGGCGACCTTCAACCCACCACCGCCCGGCTGCGCCGGGAGCGGCTCGGCGACACGCTGGTCTTCCTCACCGGGCCGGGCGGCCGCGACGACCTGGGCGCGGTGGGGGCGCTGCGGGCCGCGTACCCGTCGGTGGTCGTGGGGGTCTTCGGGGCGACGGAGCCGGCACCGTCGGGCGCGGCCGGCCTGGTGGTGATCGACGCCGCCGACGGGGCGGCGTTCGCCGCCGAGTGGGACGGGGTGCGCAGGTGGTGACGGTGGCCGGGGGCGTTCCCGACGGTCCGGCAGGGCGGAGCACCGGCGGCGTCGCGACGGACACCGCCGGGCCGGCAGGTGGCGGTGGCGGTGGGGCCGCCGGGCCGGCAGGTGGCGGTGGGGCCGCCGGGGCGGCAGGTGGCGGTGGGGCCGCCGGGGCGGCGCGGGCGGTGGGGAGGGCGCTGCGGGCGGTCCCGGTGCCGCTGGCGCTGGTCGCGATGATCGGCCTGGCCGGCGCGGTGCTCGGCCGGGTGTACGCCGGGCCGCTGCTGACCTGGCTGGTGCTCGGCGCGGCGGTCGGCTCGGTGCTCGTCAGCGTGGCGGCCCGCCGGCTGCCCTCGTGGCTGGTCGCGCCCGTCTCGGTGCTCGCGATGGTGGGCTGGACGGCCTGGTCGCTGCGGCTCACCGCGACCCGGGCCGAGCTGCCCGGGGGCCTGGCCGAGGTGACCGCGGACGCCGCCGCGAACGGCATCCCCCGGCTGCTGACGGCGATGATCCCGGTGGAGCCGACCCCCGACACGGTGCTGGTGCCGCTGGTCGCCGCGTGGCTGGCCGGCCTCGCCGGAGCGGAGGTGGCGATGCGGGCGGGCCGGGTGCTGCTCGGCTACCTGCCGCCGGTGCTGCTCTACGCCGCCGCGCTCTACGTCGTCGGCCCGAACGCCGATCCGGCGATCGGGCCGACGCTGGCCCTCGTGGCCGTGGCGGTGCTCGGGCTGGCGGTGCCGGCGCGCGGCGCGGCCGGTGCCGACACGGCCGCCGGGCTGGCCCCGGCGGTCCGCGCGGCCGTCCGCGCCCGGCTCGCCGCCGCCTCCGCCGCCGGCCTCGCGGTGGTGCTCGGGCTGGTCGCGCTGCTCGCTCCGCTGGTCGCCGGCCAGGTCGACGGCCGGCCGGTGGATCCCCGGCGCTACGTCGAGCCGCCGCAGGTGGAGACCCTCGACGAGAACCCGCTCATCCGCATCTCCGGCTGGGCGCTGAACCCCGGGCAGCAGCTGCTCGACGTACGCACGCAGCGCCCGGGCCCGCCGGGTTCCGCGCCCGCCCCGGACGGCGGGCCGGGCGCCGCCGGACGCCCGGTGCCGATCCGGCTGGCGGTGCTCAGCGACTACGACGGGGTGACCTGGCGCGTCGGCGCGACGTACCGCAACGCGGGGCGGATCCTGCCCGTGACGGCGCCGGCGCCCGACAGCACCGTGGAGACGGTACGGCAGGAGATCACCGTCGCCGGGCTCAGCGGCCGGCTGCTGCCCGCCGTCGCCACCCCACGCCAGGTCACCGGCGCACGGGTCGCGTACGACCCCACGACCGGGACGCTGATCCGCCCGGAGGGCCTGACCCCCGGGCTGCGCTACAGCGTGACGTCGGCGCTGGAGACGCCGGACGCCAACCTGCTCGCCACGGCGGACGTACCGGCCGGCGAGGAGGTGGCCCGGGTGCTGCGGGTCGCCGACGGGGCGCCCGATCCGCTGCGCCGCCTCGCCGCCCAGCTCGCCGAGTCCAACGGCGCCCCGTACGCGCGGGCCGCCGCCGTGGAGCAGTTCCTCGCCGAGCACTACCGCCTCGTCGCCGACGCGCCCAGCGGGCACGCGTACCCGAACCTGACCTTCTTCCTCTTCGGACCCCGCAACGCCGGCGGGCAACGGGGCACCTCCGAGCAGTTCGCGGCGGCGTTCGCCGTACTGGGCCGCCTGACCGGGCTGCCGACCCGGGTGGTGGTGGGCTTCCGCGCCGCCGGCGACGGTCCCGTCCGGGCCGGCGACGCGTACGCGTGGCCGGAGGTGCTCTTCGAGGGGCTCGGCTGGGTGCCGTTCGACCCGCTGCCCCGGCCCGACGAGGAGCCGCGCCCGGTGGAGGAGGACTTCCGCCCCGCGCCGGAGGACCCGCCCCCGTCGGAGGTGCCGGAGCCGACGGTCGAGCCGACGGCGTCGCCCGAGCCGGTGGCCGCGCCGGGCGGGCCGGCCGACGCCGGGCCGTCGACGGCGCTGCTGGTCGGCGGCGGTACGGGCGGCATGCTGCTGCTGGTCGTGGCCGCGCTGCTCGCGCTGCTGCTGATGCGCCGGTCGCTGACCCGGGGGCGGCTGGAGCGGGGCGACCCCGGCCAGCGAATCGCCGGCGCCTGGCGGGAGGTCACCGACGCGCTGCGCCTGGCCGGTCACCCGGTCGGCGGGGACCTCTCCGCCTCCGAGGTCGCCGCCCGCGCCCGCGCCGTGCTCCCCGTCGGGGCGGACGTCGAGGAGCTGGCGGGGCTGCTCAACCGGACGGCGTTCGCCCCGGGCACCGCCACGGCGGAGCAGGCCGCGCGGGCCGCCACGACGGCCGGCGACTACGTCGCCGCGCTGCGCGCCGCCCGGCCCTGGTGGCGCCGGCTCCTCTGGTCGGTGCGCCCCGGTCCCCTGCGCTGGTCCCGCTGAACCGGTGCTCCGTCAACCCGGCCGGCGAGTGGGATTTTGCACTCACAGTGCACTTGTCTCGGCGCTGCGGTCTGCTTAGCGTCGGCCCATGCCTGCTTCCTGGACCTTCGCCGTCGCTCGTGACGACCTCAGCCGGACCACCCTCGTCGAGGGCGCGACGCCCGCCCTCACCGACGGCGAGGCACTGCTGCGGGTCGACCGCGTCGGCCTCACCGCCAACAACGTCACCTACGCGGTGCTCGGCGACTCGATGCGGTACTGGCAGTTCTTCCCGCCCGGCCCCCGTGGACTCGGACCGCAGTGGGGACTGCCGCCACTGTGGGGCTTCGCCGAGGTGGTCGAGTCGACGGTCGACGGGGTCACGGCCGGGCAGCGCGTCTACGGCTACCTCCCGCCGGCGGGCCACCTGGTGGTCCGGCCGGACCGGGTGGACGCCTCCGGGTTCCGCGACGCGAGCGGGCACCGGGCCGACCTGCCCTCGCCGTACAACGCGTACCGGGCGACCACCGGCGACCCGGCATACCGGGAAGGCCAGGAGGACCTGCTGGTCCTGTTCCGGCCGCTGTTCTTCACCTCCTTCATGCTGGCCGACCAGGTCGTCGACAACGACTTCTACGGGGCGCAGTCGCTGGTGCTGTCGTCGGCGTCCAGCAAGACCGCGTACGCCGCCGCGTTCGAGCTGCACGGTCGCGGCCCGCGCCTGGTCGGGCTCACCTCCCCCGGCAACCTGGCGTTCACGCGGTCCCTCGGCTGCTACGACGACGTCGTCTCCTACGACGACATCGACGCCCTCGACGCCGTACCGACCGTCTACCTCGACCTGTCGGGGGCGCCCGCCACCCGCGCGGCCCTGCGGCGGCGCCTCGGCGACCGGCTCGTCCGCGACATCGCGGTCGGGCTCACCACCCAGACCCCGAACGCCGACGCCGCCGAGGAGGTGTTCTTCGCCCCGGTGCAGATGCGCAAGCGCCGCCAGGACTGGGGTCGCGACGGGCTCGACCAGCGGTTCACCGACGCCTGGCAACGGTTCACGGGAGTCGTGAGCGGGTGGCTCGACGTCCGCACCGGATCCGGGCCCGACGCCCTGGAGCGCGCCTGGCTGGAGGTCCTCGCCGGCCGGACGCCACCGCGCGTGGGTCAGATCGTCCGACTGTGAACGACGCCGCGGCGCGAGCCCGCACGCAGCCGTCGCGCTACGGGCCGGCGAACCTGCACGACTAGCTGCCGAGGTAGTGCAGGATCGCGAGAACCCGGCGGCTGTAGCCGGTCACGTGGGAGAGGTCGAGCTTGTCGAAGATGGTGTTGATGTGCTTCTCGACCGCGCTCTGCGACACGTGCAGGCGTTCGGCGATGGCGGCGTTGGTGTGCCCCTGAGCCATGTGGTGCAGCACGTCGCGCTCCCGCGGGGTGAGGCGGTTGAGCGGGTCGCTGTGGCTCGTGGCGGACATGAGCTGCCGGACGACCTCGGGGTCGAGCGCCGTGGCACCGGCGGCGACGCGGTCGAGTGCGTCGAGGAAGTCCTCGACCTGGGCGACACGGTCCTTCAGGACGTAGCCGACGCCTTCGGACCGGTCGGCGAGGAGCTTCGCGGCGTAGCGCTTCTCGACGTACTGGGACAGGACGAGCACGGCGATGTCAGGCCAGCGGCGGCGGATCTCCAACGCGGCCCGCAGTCCGTCGTCGGTGTTGGTGGGCGGCATGCGGACGTCGGTGACGACGACGTCGGGACGGTGCTGTTCGACGGCGGTGACGAGCTGGTCGGCGTCCGCGGCGGCGGCCAGCACCTGGTGTCCCTCGTCGGCGAGGAGGCGGACCAGCCCTTCGCGCAGCAGGGTGGAGTCTTCGGCGAGGACTATGCGCACGGCAGTTCCGCTCGGATCGTCGTGGGGCCACCGGGTGGGCTGTGCAGGTCGAACCGGCCGTCGAGCGCGGTGACCCGGCGGGCGAGGCCCTGCAGGCCGCTGCCGTGCGGGTCGGCGCCGCCGATGCCGTCATCGTGTAGGCGCATCTCGATCGTCGTCTCCCGCGCCTCGATGTCGATGGCGATCAGGGTAGCCCGGGCGTGTTTGGTGGCGTTGGTGATCGCTTCGCAGGCGACGAAGTACAGCACGGTCTCGATCGGTCGGGCGGGCCGGACGGGCACGTCATAGCTGATCTTGACGGGGGTCGCCGATCGTTGCGCCACCATGCTCAGCACCTCGTCCAGGGTGGTGTGGTCGAGTGCGGCGGGGTAGACGCGCCAGGCCACGTCCCGCAGCTCGTCGATGGCGCGTTGGGCGTCCTCGTGCGCCTGGGCGAGAAGTGCGCGCGCCTTGTCGGGGTCGCGGCTGCGGCGTGCCCGCCCGAGCAGCATGCCGAGGGCGACGAGGCGTTGTTGCAGCCCGTCGTGCAGGTCGCGTTCGATGCGCTGGCGCTCGGCGTCGACCGCGGCGATGACGCCGGCCCGGCTGACCGCCAGTTCGCTGATCCGCCGCTGCAACGCCTGGCGCGTGTGGGATTCGAGCAGGCTGCGGGCCAGCCACCGGTCCAGTGTGGCCACGCTGGCCATCGCCTGGAGGTTCACGACCAGCAGGGCTGCCCCGATGAGCCCCTGCGACAGGAAACCGGCCAGGGTCATGGTGCCCGCCACGAAGGACCGCACCACGATGGCGGCGAGCACGGCACCGACCACGAGCAGGCCGACGGTGAGCGCGCCGAGCGCCGCCGGCAGGAGCCGGGCGGCGAGATAGCCGAGAACCCGCGGTCCGCTCGCCCGGACCGGTGGCGGGGTTGGTTCCAGGGCGATGGCGGCCAGGCGGCGCCGCTCCCACCCGGCGAAGCCTCGGGCGTACCGGAGGGTGGTGGCGCCGACGCGGTGGCGCGCCGCCGACGCCGGCGAGACCGCGACCATGGCGAGCCCGGCGAGGAGCAGGAACAGCAACTCGGCCCCGGCGGTCAGGACACCGACCGCCACGCCCGCCACCGGCCGGCCCCTGCGGGCCACGGCCTCGATCCACGACCACCGACCGTACGCCTCGCGCTCTGGCACGTTGCCTCCCTCCGTAGCTCGTGTCGTCCCGTTCGGTGGCGGGCGGTCGCGTGCACCCGCGGGTCCGCCCGCCCACCCTGGCTACCGGTCACCGGCGACCATGATGACCTGCGTGTCGGCGTCGCTGTCGCGCGATGTGACATCGCTCCTGCGGCGGCGGGTGAGGAATCGCGGGGCCCACCAGTTCGCCTCGCCGAGCAGTCGCATGAGTGACGGCAGGACGACCGCGCGGATGATGGTGGCGTCGATCAGGATCGCGGCGGCGAGCCCCACGCCGAGTTGCTTGAACTCGACGATCGACAGGGTCGCGAAGATGCAGAAGACGGCGACCATGATGATCGCGGCACTGCTGACCGTGGACGCCGACGAGACGATGCCCTGCTCGATCGCCTGCCGGGTCGGTACGCCGCGCTGGACCGCCTCGCGGATGCGGCTCACCACGAACACGTGGTAGTCCATCGAGAGCCCGAAGAGGATCACGAACAGCATCAGCGGCAGCCAGGACACGACCGCGCCGTTGGAGGTGAACCCGAGCAGGTCCTCCGCCCAGGTGTGCTGGAAGACCAGCACCAGCAGCCCGTACGAGGCGGCCACCGAGATCGTGTTGAGCAGGATCGAGGTCAACGCCACCACCACCGACCGGAACGTGACGAGCATGACCAGGAACGCCATGCCGAACACGAACGCGACGACCGGCGGCAGCGCCGCCGCCATGCGGTCGCGGAAGTCGGCATCGCTCGCCGTACGCCCGGCCACCGCCCACTCCGTGCCCGCGACGGTGCCGACCGTCTGCGGCACCAGTTCGTCGCGCAGCCGTCGCAGCGACAGCGTCGCGTCGCTGCTGTCGCTGGCGCCCGCAACGCGCACGGTGGCCAGGAAGACCCTGCCGTCGGCGGACCTGCGCACCGTCGGGGGGCGGTCCTGGGCGAACCGGCTGTCCCCCTCGATCCGCGCGGCGAGCTCGGCGATCTCCCGCTCGACAGCCGGCCCGCCCGCGGCGTCGGTACGGATCGCGACGACGTGGCTGGTGCCCAGGTCGTTGCCCGGGAACGCCTGCGCCAGGCGGTCGTAGGTGCGCAGGATCGGGATCGAGCGGGGCAGGTCGGTGGAGGTCGGCCGCTTGAGGTTCATCTCCAGTGCGGGGATGGCGACGACGACCAGCACGCCGACGGAGGTTACGAACGTCGGCAGCGGCGCGCGCAGCGCCGGACGCAGGACCACCGCCCAGAAGCGGCTGCGTTCCGCCCTCTGGATCCGCCGCCCCAGGAAGGGCACCCGTGGCCGGTCCACCCATCGCCCGAGGATGACGAGGATGGCCGGTAGGACGGTGAGGGATCCGATCACCGCCACCCCGACGACCAGGATCGAGCCGGTCGCCATCGAGCTGAACGCGTTGTCGCCGACCAGGAACAGGCTGGCCATGGCGACCATGACGGCGACGCCGGAGACGAGGACCGCGTGCCCCGAGGTGGCGGCTGCGATCTCGACCGCGCTGCGATGGTCACGCCCACGTGCTCGTTCCTCCCGCTCGCGGCGCAGGTAGAACAGGGAGTAGTCGACGCCGACCGCCAGGCCGATCAGCAGGATGATGCTGCTGACCAGTTCCCCGGCCGGGAAGATGTGCGAGGCGAACTGCGCGAGTCCCATGGCGCCGGCCACGGCCGACAACGCCAGCACGACGGGCACTCCGGCGGCGATCAACGCGCCGAAGCTGAACAGCAGGATCACCAGCGCCACCGGCACGCTGATCAGCTCCGCCTTGACGAAGTCCGCCGCCAGCGTCTCGGTCAGCGCCTTCGACAGCGACGCCGACCCCACCTGTTCCACCCACAGGTCGGGATGCCGCTGCTGCGCCCGCCCGATGGCCTCCAGCAGCGGTCCGACCCGCGCGTCGGCGTCCTTCGCCACACCGGTCATCTCGACCTCGACCAGCACCGCGTCGCGGTTGGGGGAGGTGACCGGGTCAGCGACCCTCGCCACCTCGGGCATCGTGCGCAGCTGCGTCGACAGGCCGGCCGCCACCGCCCGGGCACCTTCGAGATCGAGCTCGCCGGTCCGCGCCGTGATCAGGACACTCTCCACTGCCGGGGCGGCGGGGAACGCGCCGGCCTGTTCGATGCGGTCCGCGCGGGCCAGTTCCCCGTGCAGGCTGTCCTGCGTGGTGGCCTTCACCGTGCCGACCAGGCTGCCACCGACCACGCTGGCCACCACGAAACACAGCCAGGCCGTGATCGCGAGCCAGGGATGGTTGGCGCTCCACCGACCGACCCGCGTGGTGAACGGCACGCGGACGGCATGCCGTCGGCGGCGACCCGCCGGTGCGGGGTTGCCCACGCCCGTCATCGGCCGTCCTCCGACCGGCGCGGGGTTCCGTACACCGTGCCGCGTACGGTTCGCGCCGGGACGCCGGAGTGACCGTACGGCTCCACAGGTGCGACCGGCCCGTACGGTCCGCACCTGTCCGCCTCCACCTCGTTCCCCGCCGCCGGTCGCGGACGGCGCGTCCTGACCAGCCGGGAGACGACGAAGTACCCGACGGCGAGCGCGCAGGCCACGATGACGACGTTCTGGAACGTCCCGACGTACGGCTCGACGGCGTGCCAGTTCTCCCCGAGCAGGTAGCCGGCCATCACGAACAGGGTGTTCCAGATCAGACTGCCCAACGTGGTGTAGAGCAGGAACGTGGCGAGCGGCATCCGCTCCACACCGGCCGGGATGGAGATGAGGCTGCGGAAGATCGGGATCATGCGCCCGAGGAAGACGGTCTTCACCCCGTGCCGGGCGAACCACGTCTCCGTCCGGTCGATGTCGCTGACCTTGACCAACGGCAGCCGTGCCGCGATGGCGTGGACCCGGTCCCGCCCGAGCGCCACGCCGACGTAGTACAGCGCCACCGCGCCCGCCACCGAACCGATCGTGCTCCAGAGGATCGCGGCGAACAGGTTCATCCTGCCCTGCGCGGCGGTGAACCCCGCCAACGGCAGGATCACCTCGCTCGGGATCGGCGGGAACAGGTTCTCCAACGCGACCGCCAGGCCGACACCGGGGGCGCCGAGCCGCTCCGTCAGCTCGGTCACCAACCCGACCAGACCGCCCTGCGACGGATCAGACTCCTCGGCCAACCGGCCAGCGTGCATCGACACGTGCCACAAACGGATCATGCTGATGACGCTATGAACTCGTTACGGCCCGGACCATGAGGTCGACCGCCGGCCTCAGCGGTTAGACCGCAACCGCCGGGGTGCGGAAAACCGCACCCCCACCGACGGCCGTAGCAGGCCCGTCCGCACCGGATCCGGGCCCGACGCCCTGGAGCGCGCCTGGCTGGAGGTTCCCGCCAGCCGTACGCCGGCACGCGTGGGTCAGATCGTCCGACTGTGAGCGGCGCTGCGGCGTCAGCCCCGCGACCGGCTGCTCGCGGACGAGCCACTCACGCCCTCTTGCGCGACGAATCCACCGCCGTCGTTACTTCCGGTCGTACTGCGAGACGACACGACACGCCGAAGGCGAGTGGCTTTCGTGCCGCCGAGCCGTGACACCATACCTCTGTCGTCCGTCGCCTCGGCGCGGCTCGTCAAGGCTTCGGTGGAGTCACGATGGCTGGGCTGACAGGGGCAGCGATGCCGGGCACCACGCCGCTGGGTCCGTGTGATCCGCGCACGGCGGGGCCCTGCCAGCCCATCGGGCGGCCGGGCGTGGGCGGCCGAGGCGTCGTCCACCGGGGCAGGGACGGACACGCCTGCCGGATAGCGGCCGCCCCGGCAGGCCATCGCCGACGCCACCACCGCACCCCTGGAGGGACCAGATGGTTTCAGGTCGACCGACTGCCCGGCCGTGGCTGCCGTACGCCGCGGCCATCGTGGCCGGATCCGCGGTCATCGCGGCGGCCTACCTGATCGCCCGGCCGGCGGCGGACGTCGGGTGCACGCCGCTGGAGGTCAGCTCGTCGATCGAGAAGGACGTGCTACTCGGCGAGCTGGCAGAACGCTACAACAAGAGCGATCGGCGAGCCGGCGGCCGGTGCGCCATGGTGACCGTGCACGGACTCGCCTCCGGTGCCTCGACGGACGCGCTGGCCGGCGACTGGGCGGTCAAGCAGCCCAACCTGCCACGGCCGCAGGTGTGGTTGCCGACGTCGAGCCTGTGGACCGGGCAGTTGAAGTTGCTGGACGAGGCCGCCGGACGCCCGGCGCAGACCCCCGGCCGGTACCCGTCGATCGCGAACAGCCCGCTGGTGATCGCGATGCCGCAGCCGAAGGGGAAGCACCTCCAGCAACAGGGTCCACTCGGCTGGGGTGAGGTCCTGGGCTCGTCCGGGCGCACGGGCTGGGCCACCTTCGGTCGCCCCGACTGGGGACGGTTCAGCTTCGGCAAGGTCAACCCGAACCTGTCCACCTCCGGACTGGCGGCCACGATCGCGAGCTACTACGCGGCCATCAACCGGGCCAGCGACCTAACCGAGAGCGACGTCGCGAATCCGGCGGTGACCCAGTTCGTCCGCCGCATCGAGGCCAACGTGTCCCACTACAGCGACGACATCGTGGACCTGTTGAAGGACCGCGCCGAGGCGGACCTGTCCAGCGCCGACACGGCGGCACCGACGGACATGAGCGCCGTGGTGACACAGGAAGAACTGGTCTACCAGTACAACGAGGGGAAGCTGAGCCCGACCCCGGGCGAGAAGCCGAGGGTCCCGCTGGTCGCGATCTATCCGAAGGAAGGCACGTTCAACCTCGACCACCCGTACGTGGTGCTTCCCTCGGCCAGCCCGGAGCAACGCGACGCCGCCGCCGACTTCCTGAAGTTCCTCCAGGAGCCGCCGCAGCAGCAGAGCTTCAGCCGGCACGGGTTCCGCGACCACGAGCGGAACGCGGCCGGCCCGCTGATCGCCGCCGTCGGCGGGCGGGGGGCCGAGAACCTCACCTACTTCGACCCGCCGGATCCCACCGTGGTCAAGGCGATCCTCACCGGCTGGGGCACGCTCCGGAAGAAGGCCAACATCCTCGTGGCCGTCGACACGTCCGGGTCGATGAACGCGAAGATCGGTGACCGGACCAGGTTCCAGGTGGCGACCAGGGCCGCCACCAAGGGCTTCGGCCTCCTGAACTCCGAGGACAAGGTCGCGCTCTGGTCGTTCTCGTCCGAGACCCAGCAGCGGCCGAAGTCGCCGTACAGCGAGGAGGTCCGGCTGTCACCCTTCGACCAGAAGTCACTCACCAGAGAGATCGACAATCTCCACGTCGAGGGCGGCACCGCGCTGTACGCCACCGTACGGGCGGCACACCGGCACATGCTCGATCACTACGACCAGTCCCGGATCAACGCGGTGGTCGTGCTGACCGACGGCACGAACGAGTACACCAAGGACAACAACCTCGCCCGGCTGCTGGAGGATGTCGCGTTGGATCCGGAACGACCGATCAAGATCTTCTGCATCGCCTTCGATGAGAAGTCCGATTTCGGGACGCTGGACCGGATCGCCAAGGCGTCCGCGGGCAAGGCGTTCGACGCCCGCGACCCGGCGAAGATCGACGACGCGTTCGTCAAGCTCGTCAGCAGCTTCTAGCGCCACGCGACAGCGCCCCGCACGCGGTGCGGCGGCGATCCGCGCGGCCGGGTTCAGGAACGCAGGCGGCGGACGAGTTTGCGCAGACCGGACTGCCAGCCGTCCGGGTCCTCGGCCTTGCGGCGGGCGTAGTCGGCCACCTCGGGGTGCGGAAGGATCAGGAAGCGTTCCTCGGCGAGGCCGGCGACCACCGCGTCGGCGACCTGGTCGCCGGTGAGCACCGCGCCGGAGGCGGCCACGACGCGGGCGCCCAGGTGACCGGCGGCCAGCCCGTCGGCGAGCATCGGCGTGTCCACGCCCTGCGGGCACAGCGCGCTGATCCGGACGCCCTGGTCGCGGTAGGTGACCGAGAGCCATTCGGCGAAGCCCACGGCGGCGTGCTTGGTCGTCGCGTACGGGGCGTCGCCGACCGAGGTCAGCACGCCCGCCGCCGAGCAGGTGTGCAGCAGGTAGCCGCCGCCCCGGGCGAGCATCGCCGGCAGCACCGCGCGGGCCGCGTAGACGTGGGAGAGCACGTTGACCCGCCAGGCACGGTCCCAGCCCGCGTCGTCGACCTCCATCCCCCCGCCGGAGGTGACGCCCGCGTTGGCGCAGAACAGGTCGATGCGCCCGTACCGCTGCTCGGTGTCGGCGACCAGCGCGCGGACCCGCTCCTCGTCGGTGACGTCCAGCCCGACGGCGTGGGCGACCGGGCCGAGGCCGTCGGCCACCGCGCGGGCCGCGTCGGCGTCGAGGTCGGCCACCACCACGGCGGCGGCACCCTCGGCGGCGAAGCGGCGGGCCAGGGCCGAGCCGATCCCCCCGGCCCCGCCGGTGATCACCACCACCCGGTCGGTCAGGTTCACCGCGACCCACCCCCACCCAGGCGCGTGATCAGGTCCCCCAGCGCCGCCGCGCCACCGGCGGCGAGCTCGGGGGTGGGCAGCAGGGCCAGCACCGGTACGTCCACGCCGGCGTCGGCGTAGCGGCGGACCTGCTCTCGGCAGTGCTCCGGCGAGCCGTGCAGCACCAGCGCGTCGACGACCTCGTCGGGCACCGCCGCACCCGCGCCGCGCCGGTCCCCGGCGGCCCAGGCCTGCCACATCGGCCCGAGCACCCCCTCCCGGCCCAGCCAGCGGTGGAACTCGGCGTACGCCGGGACGGTGAGGTAGCTGGTGATCAGCCGGCGGCCCAGGGCGCGGGCGTGCGCGGCGTCCTCGGTCGGACAGACGAAGATCCGCGCGACCACCTCGAAGCCGGGGCGCCGCTGGCCCACCTCGGCGAGCGCCCGGGGCACGTCGGTGGCGGCGAGCCAGTTGAGGATGACGCCGTCGGCCTCGGCGCCGGCCAGCCGCAGCATGCCGGGGCGCAGCGCGGCGAGCAGCAGCGGCGGCGGCACGGCGGGCCTGCGGTCCAGGGTGAAGCGGCGCACGGCGAAGGTGTCGTACTTCTCGTCCACGGTCTCCCCGGCCAGCGCCGCGCGCAGGAACCGCAGCACGTCGCGGGTGCGCCGGAACGGCTGGTCGAAGGGCACGGCGTTCCAGTTGCCGACCACGACCGGCGAGGACGCGCCGATGCCGAGCGCGAACCGGCCGGGGGCGGCGTCGGCCAGCGCCGCCGCGCTCATCGCCAGCAGACCCGGACCCCGGGTGAAGACCGGCGTGATCGCGGTGCCCAGGCGCAGCCGGGGCTGCCAGGCGGCGGCGAGCGCCAGCGGGGTGAACGCGTCGGCCCCGTTGACCTCCGAGGACCACACGTCGGTGAAGCCGGCCCCGTCGAGGGCCGCGTAGATCGCGGCGTGCTCGGCGAGCGGGATGCCGTCCAGCGGCACGGTCATGCCCCATCGCGTCGTCATCGGTCGATGGTGCCCGCTCGCCGGGCCGCAGAGCAAGATCCCGTTGAGGATCCCACATCCATCGAAGCCAGCCGACTAACGCGGTGGGGCGACCGTCGGCCCGGACGCGACGACGGACGAGACTCGGTCGGCGCTACCTCAGGACGCCCTCGTGCAGCGCCCGCAGCACCGCGTTGGTGCGGTCCCGGGCGCCGAGCTTGAGCAGGATCGCCGACACGTGGTTCTTGACCGTCCCCTCGGCGAGGAAGAGCAGGCCGGCGATCTCCCGGTTCGTGTAGCCCTCGGCGACCAGTCGCAGCACGTCCAGCTCCCGCTCGGTGAGTTCCTGCGACGGCGGAGCGCTCACCCCGACCGGGGACGGCGCCGAGCGGATGGCGCGCAGGAGCCGATCGGTGATCGACACCGCGATGAGCGTCCCGCCCGCGGCGAGCGTCTCGACCGCCCGGGTCAGCTGCTCCAGCGTGACGTCCTTGAGCAGGTAGCCCCGCGCTCCCGCCCGGAGGGCGTCGAGGACGAGGGCCTCGTCGTCGAAGGTGGTGAGCACCAGCACCGGTACGTCCGCCTCGCGCTCGCGTAGCCGTCGAAGGACCCAGATGCCGTCCCGACGCGGCATGCGCAGGTCGAGCAGGACGACGTCGGGGCGGGTCGCGTCGATGACGTCCAGGGCCGCCTCGCCGTCGTCCGCCTCGCCGACCACCTCGATGCCGGCCATCTCGAGCAGGGTGCGGATGCCCTGCCGGACCAGCGTCTGGTCGTCGACCACGACGACCCTGGTCACCCCGGCACTCCGGTCGTTCCGGCTGCCCGGGGCGTCCGGCCGGACCATGCCGGTCACCGGGCCGGCATCCGGGCGGTCACCCGGAAACCCGCGCCGCCGTCGTACGCGACCTCCCCGCCCAGTGCCGCGAACCGCTCGGCTAGGCCCCGCAGCCCGTTGCCGGGGATCACGTCCCGAGCGCCCTGCCCGTCGTCGACGGCGGTCAGTCGGATCGCGTCACCGTGGCGGACGACCGTGACCGCCAGCCCGCGCGCACGGGCGTGGCGCAGGGTGTTGGTGGTGATCTCCTGTACGGCCCGGACGAGTGCCGCGACCTGTTCCTCGTTCGCCTCGACGTCCTCCCCCACGTCGACCGTCACGGCGAGTCCAGGGATGTCGCGGCCGACGTCGCGCAGCGCCTCGGCCAGGTCGGCGGCGCCCCCGGCGCGCAGCGCGCTGACGGTGTCGCGGACGTCGGCGAGCACCTCCCGGGCCACCCTGCCGGCCCGTTCGACATGCTCCCGCGCGGGGTCGCCCTCCCGGTGCCGGGCCGCCTCCAGCTCCAGGGTGAGGACGGTGAGCTGGTGGCCGAGCAGATCGTGCAGCTCGCGCGAGATGCGCAGTCGTTCCGCCGTGCGGGCGGACCCGGCCAGCAGCACGCTGGCCGCCCGCAGATCCACGTGCGCCCGGGTGAGCTCCCGACGGTGCTGCTGCTCCCGTCGGACCGCCGTGACGCTGAACGCCGTCGCGATCTGGATCAGCCCGTAGAACACCCCGGACGCGAGCGGCTCGACCGGGCCGTCGTGGACCCGGCTGACGGTCAGGGCGATCACGACCGTGTTGAGCGCGACCACCACCAGGTTGACCGGCAGCCGGACGGCTTCCGGCCCGAGCGCGACGATCACCACCAGCAGGATCGGCAGCATGCCGGCGCGGGGGGCCGTCGCGACCACGCCCCAGCCGGCGACCACCGCCGTGCCGTAGGCCGCCCACCTCAGGACCGGACGGCCCACCTCGGCCACGGCGACGAGCGCCGCGCCCAGGGTGAGCACGAACAGCCCCACCCACACCGGTGCCGGGATGTCGGGGTCGACCAGGCCGAGCATCACCGGCGACCCGACGCCCACGCACACGACGAGCATCACCAGGCCGGACCACTCATCGAGGCCGAGCCGACGCATGCGGCCACCCTAGCCGCCGCGGCCGGCGGGCCTCGGGTGCCGAAAGTCATGGCCGGAGAGGCTGACCTCCGGCACGGGCGGCGGACGGGTGGCACCGACCAGCATGGGAAGCATGACGCAACCCGCCATCGAGGTCGAGAACCTCCACAAAAGGTACGGCGACGTCGTCGCCGTCGACGACGTCAGCCTGACGGTGGCCCCCGGTGAGGTGCTGGGTGTCCTGGGCGTCAACGGCGCCGGCAAGACGACGATGATCGAGCTGATCGCCGGCCTGCGGGTCCCCGACCGGGGCAGCGTCCGGGTGCTCGGCCTGGACCCGCGCCGCGACCGCCCCGCCGTACGCCAACTGCTCGGCGTGCAGTTGCAGAAGGCCGAGCTGCACGCGGCCCTGACCGTCGGTGAGCTGATCGGCCTCTACCGCAGCTTCTACCCCGACCCGCGGCCCGCCGACGAACTGCTCGACCTGGTCGAGCTGCGGGGGCAGACCAGGACGCGGTTCGAGAAGCTCTCCGGCGGCCAGCAGCAGCGCCTCTCCATCGCTCTCGCCCTGGTCGGCCGCCCGCGGGTGGTGATCCTCGACGAACTCACCACCGGGCTGGATCCCCGCGCCCGCAGACGCATGTGGGCGGGTGTGGAGGGGCTGCGCGACGAGACCGTGCTGCTGGTCAGCCACGCGATGGACGAGGTCCAACGGCTCTGCGACCGGGTCGTGCTGCTCGACGCCGGCCGGATCGTCGCCCTGGACACACCGGCCGGGCTGGTCGCCCGGGCCGGCGTCGCGAACCTGGAGGAGGCGTTCGTCCGCCTCACCGGCAAGGAACTCGTCACGGAGGAGTACGCATGAGCGAAATGACCGCACGGCGGCCCGGGGTGGGCTCGTGGCTGACCCTGATCGGGTGCGAGGCGAAGATGGTCGTCCGGGACACGGCCGGGCTGGTCGTACCGATAGGGCTGCCGCTGTTGATCCTGGTCATGAACGCCGCTGCCGCCGGGGACCAGGAGGTCGCCGACGGGCGCTCCGCGCTGGACCTCTTCGTCCTTCCGCTGGTCTTCACCATCGTCCTCGCCACGATCGGCATCGTGAACATGCCGAGCTTCCTGGCCTACTACCGCCGCAGCGGGCTGCTGCGGCGGCTCGCGGTCACCCCGGCGTCGCCGGCGATGGTGCTCGTCGCCCAGATGGTGGTGAGCCTGGTGCAGGTGATGGTGGGGATCGGGCTGGCGTACGCCGTCGCCGTCGTCGGCTTCGGCGCCCGTCCGCCGGCCGACGTCGGCATGGCGCTCGCCGTGGCCGGGCTCTCGGTGGCCGCGATGTACGGGCTGGGCATGATCGTCGCCTCGGTGGCGCCCACCCCGAACTCGGCGGTCGCCATCGGCCTGGTCGCCTTCTTCGCCCTCGGGGCCCTCGGCGGGTTGTTCGGCGGCACCTCCTCCCTGCCGGAACCGGTGGCCCGGGTCGCCTCGTGGCTGCCGTTCGGCGCCACCGTCGAGGCACTCTCCAGCGCCTGGGCGGGAGCTTCGGTCGACGCGTCGAACCTGGCGGGCCTGGCGATCACCGCAGTCGTCGGTGCGGGCGTCGCCGGGTTGCTGTTCCGCTGGAACTAGGCTCCAGAGCGTGACCTTCTCGCTCGTCGCCCGCTCGGCGGACGGCCGCCGCCACGGCGTCGTCGTGGCGAGCAGGTTCCTGGCCGCCGGCGCGCTGGTCCCGGCCGCCGAGGCCGAGGTCGGCGCGCTCGCCACCCAGGCCCACGTCAACCTCGCCTACCGGCCGCAGGGGCTGGCGCTGCTGCGCACCGGCGTCGCTGCCGCCGACGTGGTGGCCGGGCTGGTCGCCGCCGACCCGGACCGGGACCACCGCCAGCTCGGTGTGGTCGCCGCCACCGGCACCGGCGCCACCTGGACCGGCCCCGCCTGCCACCCCTGGGCCGGCGGCCAGTCCGGGGACGGCTGGGCCGCGCAGGGCAACATCCTGGTCGGTCCGCAGGTCATCGACGCGGTCCGCGACGCCTGGCTGGGCGGGGCCGCGCTGCCGTTCGCCGACCGGCTGCTGGCCGCGCTGCGCGCCGGGGACAAGGCCGGCGGCGACCGGCGCGGCCGGCAGAGCGCCGGGCTGGTCGTGGTCGAGCGCGGCGGCGGCTACGACGGCACCGGCGACGTCCTGGTCGACCTGCGGGTCGACGACCATCCCGACCCGGTCGCCGAGCTGGGGCGGCTGCTCGCGGTGCACACCCTGCTGTTCACCCGGCCCGACCCGGCCACCCTGCTCGACCTGACGGGCGCGGTCGCCGCCGAGGTCGGCGCGCTGCTGAGCGCGCTCGGGCATCCGGTCGATCCGGCGGGCCCGGAGGAGGCGCTCTTCTCCTGGGCGGGCCTGGAGAACCTGGAGGAGCGCCTGGTGCCCGGCCGCATCGACCCGGTCGTGCTGGACCACCTGCGCAAGGCCGTGCCGCACGTGCCCGCCCCGCGTCCGGCGCCTGACCCGCTCGCCGCCGACGCCTGACCCGCGCCGGGCCGTGCCGGTCCGGGCCTGGCGGGGCGGCGTACCCGGGGCCGGGATCGGGGCCCTGCCCGGATCAGCCGCCGAAGGAGAGCCAGCGGAAGCCGGCGGCGTCGACGACGGCCCGCTCGCGGGCCGTGAGGGCGGCCCGGCCGGTCGCCTTGCGGATCAGCGTGAGCCGGTCCCAGCCCAGCCCGGGCGGGACCGCCCGCCCGCCGGTGAGCAGGTCGGCGACGACCTGCGCCGCGGTGGGCGTCAGCCACGGCCGCCGCCCGAGCGCCGCAGCCAGGTCCAGGCCGTGCACGCCGACCTCCACGACGCGGGTACGCAGGAACTCGCCGAGCGCCATAGCGTCGCCGTGCCGGGTGCGTACCACCCGGTCCGGCGGTGCGGCGTCGACGGCGTCGAGGGCGGCGCGCCAGGCCCGGTCGAAGTCGGCCACCAGGGCCGCGCCGTCGAGTTCCCGGGCCTCCCGCCGGCCGGCGTCGACGCGGGCGGCGTCCACGGGCGGGGTGAACTTGGCGGCGCCGAAGTAGGCGGCGGCGTCGACCCGCGCCTCACCCGGGGCCGGCGCGGCGAGCATGTCGACCAGCCGGCCCGCACCGGTGCGTACGTGGGCCAGCAGTTCGCGTACGGTCCACGGCCGGCAGTCGGTCGGGCGGTCCAGATCCGCCTCGTCGACGCCGCGCAGCACCTCGCCGAGGCGCTCGCACTCGTCCCGGAACGCCGCCCGTACGCCCTCCACGGTCCCCTCCCCCGGCCCGTACGCCCGCCCGACCCTCTCACACCCGGCGCGGCCGTTTCGGGGCCCGCCCGGCGGGTACGCGCGGCGGGCCGACGAGAGGAGCGCCAGGATGGCCGGGATCATGCTGCGCAGCACCGCGTTCAACGACCACGACATGCTGCCGAGCCGCTTCTCGAAGGAGGGCGGCAACGTGTCGCCGCCGCTGGAGTGGGCGCAGGTGCCGGAGTCGGCGGCCGAGCTGGTCCTGCTCGTCGAGGACCCGGACGCGGGGAAGACGCCGTTCCTGCACTGGCTGGTCACCGGGATCGCGCCGAGCGCCGCCGGCTCGCCGGAGGGGGGCGTGCCCCAGGGCGGCCGCGAGTGGCCCAACGGCTTCGGCACGACCGGGTGGGGCGGCCCGCACCCGCCGCAGGGCGACGATCCCCACCGGTACTTCTTCCGCCTCTACGCCCTGGACCGACCGTTGGAGCTGCCCGGGGCGCCGCAGGCCGACGAGGTGCACCGGCTGCTCGTGCAGCGCGACGTCGCGAGCGGCACGATGGTGGGCACCTACTCCCGTTGAGGCGTCAGCCCTTGACCCGGGGCACCAGCCGGTGCACGGCGGCGAGCACCAGTGCCATCACCACGCCCATCGTGCCGACGATCCCGGCGGCGCTGCCCGCGTAGCCGACGAGCAGCGGCCGGCGGGCCAGCTCGGCGGGCAGCACGGGCGGGTCGCCGCGCAGGTCGACCAGCCAGGCGAGGGCGAACCCGCAGGCAACCACCGCCAGGACGCCGCCGACGCCGAGCACCGTCGCGGCGACGCGGTGCGCGTCGGCCGACTCCACCTGCGCCTGCTCCCGCTGGGTGATCAGCAGCACCAGCCCGGCCAGCGCCGCCCAGACCCCGACGACCAGGAACGCGGCCACGGCGTCGCTGGGCCGGTGCCAGCCGGCGGAGAGGGTGGCGACCCCGGCGATCGCGGCGTAGCCGGCGCCGAGGAACGCGCCGAAGACCCGTACGGTGCGGGGCAGGACGAGCACCAGGGCCACCGCGACGGACGCCGCGACGGTGGCGTGCCCGCTGGGCAGGCTGTTGCCGGCGTAGATCCGTTCGGGGTCGATACCGAAGTCGGGCCGGGTCAGGCCGTACTTGAGCAGCTGGGTGGTGGCGTTGGCGCCGGCGATCAGCAGGGTCGCCGTGACGGCCAGCGCGACCCGGCCGCGGATCAGGGCGATGAAGCCGATCACCGCGGTGGCCGCCAGCAGCGAGACGACCGACATGGCGTTGAGGATCCGGTCCACCGGCTCCTCGATGTGGTCCTGCCCGATCCGGTTGCCGGTCAGGGCGACGGTGTCGACCCACTGGCCGATCTCGACGTGCACGGCGACCCGCCACACCGCGATGAAGGCCGCCGCCTGGACGATCGCCAGGACGACCAACCAGACCGCGGTCCAACCCCTCGGCGTCGCTCGCACCCGCACACCGTAGCGGCAGGCGCACCCCGGTCGGCGGGTGGCCTGCCGGTCGGGGACGGCTAGGTTGGTGGCGGACGTGAGGAGGGTGCGGTGACGCGTACACCGGAGCGTGCGGCGGCCCCGGCGGACCGGCCGGAGACGCTCGCTGACCTGCTCGGCGGTCGCCGGGGCGCGGTCGACGCCAGCCTGCCGCCGGTGGCGTTCGCGCTCGGCTGGCTGCTCGGCGGGCACTCGCTGTGGGGCGGGGTGGGCGCGGCGGTGCTCACCGGCGCGGCGCTGGCCGGCTGGCGGCTGCACCGGGGCGGCCGGCCGCGTTCGGTGCTGATCGGGCTGCTGGCCGTCTGCGTGGCGGCGCTGGTCGCGTTGCGCACCGGTCGCGCCGAGGACTTCTTCCTGGTCCAGTTGCTGTCCAACGCGGCGAGCACGCTCGCCTGGGTGGTCAGCATCGTGGTGCGCTGGCCGCTGCTCGGGGTGGTGGTGGGCGCCGCGCTCGGCCAGAAGACCCGGTGGCGCCGGGATCCGGCGCTGCTGCGGGCGTACGGCCGGGGCAGCTGGGTGTGGGCGGTGTCCTACGTGCTGCGGGTGGCGGTGTTCCTGCCGCTGTGGCTCGGCGGTCAGGTGGTCGCGCTGACGGTGGCCCGGGTCGCGTTGTCCTGGCCGCTGGTGGCGGCGGTGCTCGCCGTGAGCTGGGTGGTGGTGCGCCGGTCGCTGCCGGCCGGCCATCCGGGGCTGCGTCACCCGGTCGTGCCGGCCACTGCGTCGGTGGAGCCGGCGGGAAAGTAAGGGAGAGGCCGCCACGGGGGGAGCGGCCTCTCCGGTGACGTACGTTACTCCGTCACGGCCTCGCACGTGATCCCGTGGTGGCCGGTTTTTCGGGCGTTTTCGCGCCCGGTGCGTATCCGGGTGTGGTGGGGTGGGCCGGCTGCCCCGCTGCGTCGGCCGGTTGGCCGACCCACCCCGGCCTGACCGTGGGAGTCAGGCCGTCCGCCGACCGGGTGGCTCCGCTCCCCCAGGCCCCCGGTCGGCCTCCGGGTGGGCGGGCCGCGCCGCCCACCCGGAGGAGTCGGTTCAGCCGTTGGGGAACAGCTTGCCGTAGTCGGCGTACGCCATGGCGACGTCCGCCTGCGCCCAGAACCGGTGGTACTTGAACTCCGGCTCGGGACCGCCGTCGAGGTACGCCTGGACCTTCGGCCAGGCCGGGTCGTTCTTGTAGAAGGAGCGGATGTCGAGGAAGCTCTTGCCCGCGGCGATGGCGTCACCGTTGGCCATGGTCCCCGTCCAGCCCGGCGGCACGTACAGGCCCTGGCCGGTGCTGGCGTCGTAGACGTCGTCGAAGCGGCGGTAGTCGCCGCGCTTCTCCACGGTGGAGACGCCCTGCGCGTCGCTGGCCGCGTGCAGCGCGTCCAGCAGCCCCTTGGCGGTGGTCTTCGCCGCCGCGTTGCCCGACTTCGCCGCGTACGCGATGAGGGTGCGGGCGTAGGCGGCGGCGATGCCGACGTCCTGGCCCTTCACCGTGACCTCGACGTGCAGGTTGGTGTTGGGCTGCGGGTTGGCCGGGTTCCAGGTGGTCGGCTGGCCGGTCCACTTCATGTCCGACGGGATCGACCAGTTGGTGCCCAGCGTGGTGTTGGCGATCGCCCACGGCACCCACTTGTCGAGCAGGGCCTTGGCCTTGGCGTTGCCGGTCTCCAGGTACAGCTCGGCGATGCGCTGCATCGACCAGGCCTGCATGCCGAACCACTGGTTCGACGGCGGGTCGTTGTAGACCGGGTCGACGTCGTAGTACATGCCGTAGAAGGTCGACGTGCCGGCCGGGGGCTGGCCGTAGTGCCCGCCCCAGCTGTTGGTCGCGCCGCCGGCGATGCCGCCCTCGGCGGACTGGAGCCAGGTGTAGAACTCCAGCTGCCGCTCCAGGCTCTTGGTCCAGTCGGTGACGGCCGTCGGCGACTTCGGCTTCAGCTCGTTGACGTTGGTCAGCGCCCAGGCCGCGAACGGGTTCTGGTAGCCGAAGTGGTTGTGGCTGGAGCCGATGCGCCACGACCAGTTCTGGTTCGGCTCGTACGCGCCGCCCCAGGCGTAGTACCAGGACATCAGGTAGTGCGCCGAGTCCTTGCCGGTGCCGGCCGGGCAGGTGGACGCCCCGACGCAGTTGCCGATCTTCTTGAAGTACTTGTCGAACATGGCGTAGCGCAGGTAGTCACCCATCTTGGCGGCCTTGGCCACGGTGGCCGCCACGTCGGCCTCCTTGCCCTGCTCCTTGGCCCAGGTCAGGGCCCAGTACGCGGCCTGCACGGCGCGGGCGTCGGCGTCGGGGGCGTTGGTGTACTTCCACTGCTTCGCCGGCGCGTTCGCCTCCTTGACGAACAGGTCGAGGTAGCCGTTGGGGCCGCCGTGGGCGAAGGTGTCGCAGGACGGCTGCGGCACGGTCTCCCACACCGACTCCTGGGTGCCCCGCTGGAAGGTGTTGATGTACGCCGGCCGGGTGGTGCCGTCGCCGCAGCGGCCGTAGCCGTAGGTGTTGTCCACGTCGAGCAGCCAGTGCATGCCGTAGATGTCGCCGGTACCGTACGTGTTCTGCAGTTCCGCGCGCAGCGGGTCCTGGCCGACCGGCACGGACGGCTCGAGCTGCGACGGGTACTGGCTGGGCAGGTCGTGCTCGGCGGCGTACTGCGCGGTGCCGGCCGCGCCCGCGGTGGGCTGGTCGGCGTGCGACGGGATGATGTACTTCTCCATCACCGTCCAGGAGTTGTTGAACGGCGCCCAGTTCTGGGTCACCCGGCCGTACTGGGCCTCCAGCCACAGCCAGAAGCTGAACGCCTCGGAGGTCGTCTCGTGGCCGTGGTCGGGCGCCTCGACGATGAGCGTCTCGATGGAGTGGTACGGCACGCCCTCGGGGCTGAAGTAGCCCGAGTTCTTGATCTTGCCGTACTGGTCGAGGAACCGCTTGACGTAGGTGTTGTCCCCGCCGCCGGTGTCGTTGTCGATCTCGGTGGCGGTGATGGCCAGCGGGGCGTAGCCGGTGGCCGAGGCGGTGACGGTGGCGGTGCCGCCGAGCGTGTCGGCGTCCTCGGCCGCCGCGACGGTCACGTTCACCCCGGTGTTCCAGTTGCTCGGGGTCAGCGTCACCGAGGCCGGCGAGACGGTGATGTCGGTGTCGCCGGTGCGGGCCAGCGAGACCGGCACGTTGGCCGTGGGCGCCGCGCTGAGCTTGAGGTTGACCGTCGAGCTGCCGCCCTCGGTCACGCTCACCGCCGACGGGGTGGCGACCAGCACCGGCCCGGACGCCGCCGTGACGGTGAAGGACTTCTCGGCGGTGGCGGTCAGGTTGGCGTTGTCGTACGCCTTGGCCTGCACCGTGTACGCGCCGGCGGGCAGGTCTTCGAGGGTGTAGCCGTACGGGGCGGTGGTGTCGGTGTTGACCAGCAGGCCGTTGCGGTAGAACTCGACCTTGCTGATCGTGCCGTCCGGGTCGCTGGCGGTGGCGCTCAGCGGCACGTCGGCGGGGGCCTCGAACGGGCCGGCCGGCACGTTGAGCGCGACCGTCGGCGGCTGCTGCTGAGTGCCCCCGCAGGTGACGCCGTTGACCGAGAAGGAGGTCGGCTTCGGGTTGGCGCCGCTGTGCGTGCCGTTGAAGCCGATGCTGGTGGAGGCGCCGGTGCCGATGCTGCCGTTCCACGCCTCGTTGGTGGCCGTGACCTGGTTGCCGCTCTGGCTCCACTTGGCCGACCAGCCCTGGGTGACCTTCTGGTCGCCGGGGAAGGCGAACTTCAACGTCCAGCCGTTGATCGGGTCGCCGAGGTTCTTGATGGTGACGTTGGCGGTGAAGCCGTTGCTCCAGTCGCTCGTCGCGTAGACCACGTCGCAGGCGGGGGCGGCCTGCGCGGCGCCGGCCGGCAGGGTCACCCCGCCCACGGCGAGCGCGGCGGCGGCGACCATCGCCAGGCGGCGACGTCTTGCCAGATTTCTCATGTGCGCGGTGTCTCCTCGGACCTGGCCGGGGACGGTGCGGCCCCGGCGGGGCGCCCTGCCCGCGAAGGTGGTCCGGGCGCCCGGGATGGTGGTCGCCCCGGCCCGAGGCCGGGGTGCGGCGGGCGGCGCCCCGTGCGGGGCGGCGACTCCACCGGTGCGTCGGATGCCGTACCGGAGACACCGGCTGCCCTCGGCGACCCACGCATGCGCGATCTGGCTCCGCGTCGCGGTGGCGACAGTGTGCCATGCATGGAAGCGCTCCCACAATGGTCGGCCGCGCGCTGGTGCAGCAACATGTTTCGATCTCGTTTTGGGGCTTTCACAAAGCCGTGACGGGCGTTACAGTCGCAGCATCGGTCGATGGGAGCGCTTCCATCGACGGAGTTGCAACTAGAAGATCACCCGGGGTCCGTCGGACGACGGAACCCGGGGAGTCAGCCCGAGGCTGACGGCGGGCCAGCCCGGACACCGCCGTCAGCCATCCCGCCAACACGGAGGGAGGTGGATCCTCTAGCCACTCGCGTGGCCCGGCTCCCGCGCGACACGCACGTCAGGACGCCAATTCCGCCCGTGCGTGTGCAGCAATGGTGGGGACGGGGGTTGCCCTCCCCCGTCCCCACACTAAACCCCCTTGCACGATGGGAAAAGAGGCCGACGGGACTGGCCGTGTCGCCGTTCCGACCGGCCTCGCACGCTGTCCGCCCGTACCGCCCGGTCGACGCCCCGCGCCCCCGGCGCCCCGGCGTCCCGCGGCCGGTCGCCCCGAGCGCCGGCGCGCCACCCGCGCCCCCGCTCCCGCACCGCCGTCACGGGCGTACGACGCACCCCTCTTCCACCTTCGGTCGCCCCACCCGCCAGCGTCGGGCGGAGGCGACCGCCCGGGGCCTCCTGCCCTATGCTGGGAGCGCTCCCGGCCCGGCGGTGGCCACGCAGACCATGAGGAGAACCGATGTCGATGCCCACCCCGCGCCCGCCCCACGGCGCCGCGCTCTCCGCCACCGCCCCCGCCGACCCGGCCGGCGCCGGCACGCACGCCACCGCCGTGGCGGGCGACGCGGACCGGCCCGCCGGCCCCGACGCGACGCCGGCGGCCGCCCTGCGCTTCCCCCCGGGCTTCGGCTGGGGCGCGGCCACCTCCGCCTACCAGATCGAGGGCGCCGCCAAGGAGGACGGCCGCGGCGAATCCATCTGGGACACCTTCAGCCGTACGCCCGGCCGCACGCGCAACGGCGACACCGGCGACGTCGCCGCCGACCACTACCACCGCTACGCCGAGGACCTCGACCTGATGCGCGACCTCGGGCTGCACAGCTACCGCTTCTCCATCTCCTGGCCACGCGTGCAGGCCGACGGCACCGGCGCGCCCAACCAGCGCGGGCTGGACTTCTACCGCCGCCTCGTCGACGGGCTGCACGAGCGGGGCATCGCACCCATGGCGACGCTGTTCCACTGGGACCTGCCGCAGGCCCTCCAGGACGCCGGCGGCTGGGAGTCGCGCGACGTCGCCCACCGCTTCGCCGACTACGCCGAGATCGTCTTCCGCGCGCTCGGCGACCAGGTCCCGGTCTGGCTGACCGTCAACGAGCCGAAGACCGTGGTGCAGAACGGCTACCTCGTGGGCCACCACGCCCCGGGCCGGCAGGACCCGGACGCCGCGTACCTGGTCGCCCACCACCTCCACCTGGCCCACGGGCTCGCCGTCGCGGCGCACCGCGCCACCGGCGCCGGCCGGATCGGCCCGGCACTCAACCTGCACCCCTGCTACCCGGCCGACGACTCGCCCGAGGCGGCCCGGGCCGCCCGGCTGCACGACGGCTACGAGAACCGCCTCTACCTCGACCCGATCCTCACCGGCCGCTACCCGCAGGACGTGCTCGACGACCTCGGCCCCGACAGCCGGCTGGTCCGCGGCATCCGCGACGGCGACCTGGCGACCATCTCGGCGCCGGTGGACCTGCTCGCCGTGCAGTACTACACCCCGTACTACCTCGACGGCGACGGCACGACGATCCCGCGCTGGCCCACCTCACAGGCCCCCTGGCAGCAGATCCACCCTGACGGCATGTACGACATCCTGACCCGGGTGACCCGCGACTACGGCCCGATCCCGCTCACCGTCACCGAGAACGGGCTGCCCACCCCGGACACCCTCGACGACGCCGGCACCGTCGACGACGCCGGCCGGGTGGCCTTCCTGCGCGACCACTTCGCCGCCGCCCACCGGGCCGTGGCCGCCGGCGTACCGCTGGAGAGCTACCACGTGTGGTCCCTGCTCGACAACTTCGAGTGGGACGCGGGATACGACGAGCGCTGGGGACTGGTCTACGTGGACTACCAGACCCAGCGGCGCGTGCTCAAGCGCAGCGCGCACTGGTACCGCCAGGTCATCGCCGCCAACGGTCTCTGACCACCCGGCTCCCGCCACCCCGGCACCGGTCGACGGCGCCGGGGTGGGCACCGGGCGGGCGCGCCGCCCCGGTCAGCGGGGCAGGGCCTGCTGAAGCTCCGCCCGCAGCGCCGGGGTGAGCATCTCCCCCGCCTGCTTCGCCAGTCGCGCCATCTCGTAGCCGACCACGCCGATGTCGGCCTCCGCACCGGCCAGCGTGGCCAGGATGGAACCGTCGCGCACCTGCATGACCAGGAAGTAGCCGCGCCCCATCTCGACGACCGTCTGCTTGACGATGTCGCCGTCGAACATCTGCGCCGCGCCCGCCGTGATGCTCATCAGCCCCGAGGTCACCGCGGCGAGCTTGTCGGCGTGGTCGCGGGGCAGGTGGTCGGAGATCGCGACCAGCAGGCCGTCGGAGGAGACCACGATGGCGTGCACCACCCCCGGCACCCGCTCCGCGAATCCGCTGACCAGCCAGCTCAGGTCGCGGGCCTCCCGGCTCAACGTCGTCATCGCTGTCCCCCTTCGGTGCGTACGCCGCCCGGCGGCATGGAAATCTCCGTGGTGTCCTCGGCCTCGGCCCGCCGTACCCCGCTGTAGAGCCGCGACAGCATCCCCCCGACCGCCTCCGGGTCCGGGTCGTGGCGCGCCACCGGCTGCTGTGGCCGGGTGACGGCGGAGAGCTGCGCCATCGGCACCCGCACGGGCAGGCCGCGCTCATTCGTCCCACCGGTGACCGGAACGGCCGGCGGCGTCGGCGAGCCCTGCGGCGCGGAAGCCGGCGACGGCCCCTGCCGGGACCACCAGCCGCCCCCGGCCGACGCGGGCGGGCGTCCCGGCGGGGCGAGCACGTCCTCGGCCCGGACCGGCACCGACCGGGCCTGCCGGGGCGCGGTCTCCGCCCGGCGCCCGGCCACCGGCAGCTCCCCCGCCGGCCGCGCGCCGCCCCACGCCGGCGGACGACCCGCCACCGGCAGCTCGTCCGCCGGCGGCACGCCGCCCCACGCCGCGCCCGCCGCCGTGGCCGTCAGCATCCGCGCCGGGGCGGGCGCCTCCCGATCGGGCGCCGCCGCCAGCAGACCGCCGGGCAGCCGTACCCGGGCCACGAGGCCGCCCTCGCCGCCGTCGAGGCGCACCTCGACGCCCAGCCGGGAGGCCAGGTGACTGACCACGAACAGGCCCATCCGCTCGACCGTCGCCACGTCGGCGGCCGGCGGGGTGGCGAGGACGGCGTTCGCCTCGGCCAGGGCGGCCGCGCTCATGCCCAGCCCCTGGTCGCTGATCTCGATGACCGCACCGGCGCCCTCGGCCCGGGCGGTGACCCCGACGACCGTGTCCGGGCGGGAGAAGGAGGTGGCGTTCTCCAGCAGCTCGGCGAGCACGTGGACCAGCTCGCCGACGGCGTGGCCGACGACGTGCAGGTCGGCCACCGCCCCGTGCCGCACCCGCTGGTACTGCTCGATCTCGGCGCTCGCGGCGAGCAGCATCGCCCCGAGCCCCACCGGCCGGTTCCACCGGCGCGTCGACTCGGTCCCGGCGAGCACCAGCAGGCTGTCGTCGTTGCGCCGCATCCGGGCGGCCAGGTGGTCGAGCTTGAAGAGGTTCTCCAGCTGGTCCGGGTCGCTCTCCTCGCGTTCCAGGTCGTCGAGCAGCTCCAGCTGGCGCTCCACGAGCACCTGGCTGCGCCGGGCGAGGTTGACGAACATCGCGTTGACGTTGCGCCGGGTCGTCGCCTGCTCGACGGCGACGTTGACCGCGCTGCGGTGCACCGCCACGAACGCCTCCGCCAGCTCGCCGATCTCGTCGAGCGAACGGACCACCGCCGGCGGTACCTCGATCGCGGGCACGCCCCCCGTCACGGTCCGCAGCCGGTCGAGGGCCTCCGGCAGCTCCAGCTGGGCGATCCGCAGCGCCTGGCCACGCAGCAGCCGCATCGACCGGGCGATGGACCGGCCGACGAGCACGGAGATGAGCAGGGCTACCAGCAGCACCGAGACGATGCTGCCGACGACCAGCAGCGTCGTACGCAGCTGCGACGCGCTCACCTCGTCGGCCTGCCGTACGGCGTCGTCGAGCACCGACGCCTCGATCCGGCGCAGCAGCTCCTGACGCTGCTCGCTGGCCGCCCACCACTGTGGAGCCGGCAGCACGGCCGGCGCGGCGCCGGTCGGCAGGCTCTGCTCCTCCAGCCGGGTGGCCGCCAGGAACGCCGGGTCCACCGAGGTCTCGTCGTAGCGGCGGACCTGTGCGGCGGTGGCGACGACCCGGAACGCCCCGAGCGCCGTCAGCTGCTGGGCGCGCAGGTCGCTCAGCACCACCCGGTCCTCGACGCCGTACCGGCCGGCGCGGGCGGCCTCGTAGAGCTGGGCGCGGACCCGCGAGGAGAGTTCCTTGACCCGGGCCAGCTGCACGTAGCGCAGCACCGCGTCGCTGAGCGCCGGACGGTCCTCGCCCGGCGACGGCTCGGCGAGCAGGCGCAGCAGCGCGTCGACGGCCCGGTGGTAGTTGCTCAGGATGGTGTCGCTGCCCAGCACCGCCGGGGGGATCGCCGCCCGGATGTAGACGACCTGGTCGTAGGCCTCCAGCACCTCCGAGTACGCGACCCGCCAGGAGGCGTCGGCGTCGGCCAGCGGCTCGGCGGCCCGACGCAGGTCACGCAACGCCTGGTCGGTGGCGCCCTGCAACGGCTTCAGCACGACGATCGCCGCGTCCCGGTCGACGCCCGCGCCGCCCCGGCGCAGCTCGCCCAGCTCACCGGCGGCCCGGTCGCGTTCCTGCTGGAGCTGGTGCACCAGCGCGACGACCTCCCGACCGATGCCCACCTGCTGGGCGAAGTCGCCCAACGCGGTCGTCCGCCCCACCAGGGTGTGGGTCTGCACGCCAGCCAGCACCAGGAACGCGACCGACGGAATGACCAGCACGGTGGCGAGCTTGGTGCGCATCCGCCAGTCCCGCAGCCGGAACGGGGAGCGGCGGCGGTGCGGCACGACCCGGACGTCGAACCGGCGTCGGCGGTGCTGCGACACCGTGCCGTCGGACGGTTCCGGACCTGCCCCCACCCCTACCTCCTGCCTGTCCCGCGTCCGCCGCGAGCCGGGGAGCGGAGTCCATCCAACCAGGCCCGGGAGCGGTGTCAACGGGGCGGGCTGAGGTGCGACTCAGGAGGGTGAGGCGGTGTCGTCCGTCCGGACGATGGCGGCGAGCCGAGAGGCGTCACCCAGGCGATCCATCGCCACCAGTGCCGCGCCGCTCGCCCCGACCTCCGGGTTGCGGCCGTACCACACCGGCCGGGGCGCCAGCGCCGCGGCGAACGTCGTACGCCACCAGCGGGAGGCCGCCACCGCTCCCCCGCCGAGCACCACCTCGACCGGCTCGTCGACGGTGGACTCCAACGTCACCAGGTCGTCGGCGACCAGGTCGCACAGGCCGCGCATCAGCCCCGCCAGGATCTCCACCGCCGTGGTGCCGAAGCTCAGGCCCCCCAGCACGCCCGAGCCCGCCGGCGCCATCCCGGGCGGCCGGTCCCCGCCGAAGCGCACGTTGACCGGCATGCCCCGGTCGTGCGACACCCGGGCCAGGGCCGCGTCCAGCTCGGCGCCCTCGGGCAACCGCAGCTCCCGGTTGGCCCAGGCGAAGAGGTTGCCGCCGGAGGAGTACGCGGCGCCGGTCACCACGTGCTCGTGGTCGACCCGGTAGCGCCAGAGCTGTTCGGGCAGCGCCGGCATGGCCTGCCCCGCAGGAACGCGCTGCACCAGCCGCACCGCCGCCGACGTGCCCACCGTCACCGCGATCCGGCCCGGCTCGACGCAGCCCGAGCCGACGTTCGACGCCGCGCCGTCGCCCACCGGGCCGGCCCAGGGCACGTCGGCGAGCTGCGGCCAGCGCCACGCGTACGCCGGCCGCAGCCGACCCCGCCACCCGCTCGGGGCCAGCTCGGGCAGCTCGCCGGCGCCGCTGCCGGCCAGCGCGCACGCCTCGGCGTCCCAGTCCAGCGTCCGCAGGTCCAGCAGGCCGGTGCCGGAGGCCTGGGAGACCGACATGGGCACCCGACCGAGCAGCTCGCCCAGCACGTACTCGGCCAGGCCGACGAAGCGGGCGATCCGGCCGCCGGTGTGCGCCCGCAGCCAGGGCAGCCGGACCGACCAGTAGCAGCGGTGCCACCACGTGCCCGTACGCCGGTGGAAGTCCGCCGGGTCGGCCGGGCCGGGCGCCCCGGCCGGCACCTCCGGTCGGGTGTCGAGCCAGGTCAGCACCGGCCCGAGGGGCACGTCGTCGGCGCCCACCGGCACCACCGAGTGCCACTGCGCGGACGTCGCCACCAGCGACACGTCGCGCAGGTGGCCGCCGGCGGCCAGCTCGTCCAGACACTCCGCCAGGCAGGCCAGGTAGCCGGGACCGTCCAGGGTGCCGGTGCCGTCGTCGTGCACGACGAGGCTCACCCTGCGCCGGGCCAGCGCGCCGGGCAGCGGGCGGGCGTCCGTGTCCAGCACGAGTCCGCGTACCGAGGAGGTGCCCAGGTCGAGCGCGAGAATGTTCATCGCGGGTCAAGTTACCCGGTGCGCCGTGTCCCGGCGTCCCAGCGGGTGGGCCGTACGCCCGATCGGCTTTCCGTCGCCCACGGCGGACCGTAGGGTGATCGCATGCCCGCGCACCTGTCCTGCTGGTGGCCCGCCGACCCGGCGGCCACCCCCCGCGCGTAGCTTCCCACGCGGCCGCCCGACGAGGCGGCCGCCGGCTTCTCCCCGGCCCTCCCGGCCGCCCCGCCGGGCGCCGCCCGGCCCGAGGAGAACCGATGACCGACCTGACCGCGCTGCTCGCCACCGCCGCCGCTGGCGGCGACCCCGGCCCCTTCGCGCTCGTGCGACGCGAGGGCGCCACGCATCTGGAGCTGTTCACCGGCACGGTACGCACGGCCGACCGGCTCGCCGACCTCCCGCTGCCCGACGGGCCGCCCGGCCCCCGCACCCTGGCGCTGGTGCCGTACCGGCAGGTCACCGAGCGGGGCCTCGCCTGCGTCGACGACGGCGTCCCGCTGGAGTTCCTGCACATCGCCCGGCACGAGCGGGTCGGCCTCGCCGAGGTGCTCGCCGCGCTGCCCGACGCGCCCGTGCGCACCGCCGACGCCGGCTTCGACGTCACCGACGACGAGTACGCCGCCACCGTCGGCCGGGTCCTCGCCGAGGAGATCGGGCGCGGCGAGGGCGCCAACTTCGTCATCCACCGCTGTCTGCGCGCCACCGTGCAGGGCCCACCGCTGGCCGCCGCGCTGGCCGCGCTGCGCCGGCTGTTGGCGAGCGAACGGGGGGCGTACTGGACGTTCCTGGTGCACACCGGCACCCGCATCCTCGTCGGCGCCAGCCCGGAGCGGCATGTCAGCGTCGACGACGGCCTGGTCATGATGAACCCGATCAGCGGCACCTTCCGGCACACCGGCGCGGAGGCCGACCGCGCCGCGCTGCTGCGCTTCCTCGCCGACCCCAAGGAGGTCGAGGAGCTGTACATGGTGCTCGACGAGGAGCTGAAGATGATGGCCACGGTCGCCGAGCACGGCGGCCAGGTCGTCGGGCCCCACCTCAAGGAGATGTCCCACCTGGCCCACACGGAGTACCTGCTCGCCGGCCGGGGCACGAAGGACGTGCGGGAGGTGCTGCGGGAGACGATGTTCGCGCCCACCGTCACCGGCAGCCCGATGGAGAACGCCTGCCGCGTCATCGCCCGCCACGAGCGCACCGGGCGGCGCTACTACGCCGGGGTGCTGGCGCTGCTCGGGCGCGACGACGCCGGCCGGCAGACCCTGGACGCGCCGATCCTGATCCGTACCGCCGAGATCTCCCCCGCCGGCGAGCTGCGGGTGCCGGTCGGCGCCACGCTGGTGCGGCACTCGACGGCCGAGGGCGAGGTGGCCGAGACGCACGCCAAGGCGGCCGGCGTACTGGCCGCGCTGGGCCTCGGCCCGCAGGCACCCGCCGCCGGCCCGGGCCCCGCCGTACGCCTGGCCGACGACCCCGAGGTGCGCGCCGCGCTGGCCGCGCGCAACGCGCCGCTGGCCCGGTTCTGGCTGGACCAGCGCTCGCCGGGCGCCGCCGGCCCGCCCGGGCTGGCCGGGCTGCGGGCGCTGATCGTCGACGGCGAGGACACCTTCACCGGCATGCTGGCCCACCAACTGGGCGCGCTCGGCCTCGTCGTGACGCTGCGCCCGTGGCACGCCGCCGGCCGCGTGGACGCCCACGACCTGGTGGTGGTCGGCCCCGGACCGGGCGACCCGGGCAGCGCCACCGAGCCGAAGATGCGTGCGATGCGCGGGCTGCTCGCCGGCCTGCTCGCCGAGGGCCGGCCCACCCTGGCCGTCTGCCTGGGTCACCAGTTGCTCGCCGGCCTGCTCGGGCTGACCCCGCACCGCCGGCACGCGCCCTACCAGGGCCTCCAGCGGGAGATAGACCTCTTCGGCACGCGCCGCCGGGTCGGCTTCTACTCCAGCTTCACGGCGCGCGCCGACGCCGACCGGCTGGTCACCCCGTACGGCCCGGTCGAGCTGGCCCGCGACGCGGCCGACGGCGCGGTGCACGCGCTGCGCGGGCGCGGCTTCGCCGGGGTGCAGTTCCACCCGGAGTCGGTGCTCAGCCCCGACGGCATGGCCGTGCTCGTCGACCTGCTGGGCGGGCTGCTGCCGCCACGGAACCCGTCGACGGCGGCCGCCGGGAGGGTGCCGGAGCGTGCATAGTCGACCCGAACGGGGGTAGGGGTGCTGCGACCGGCGGGCCGGGCGGGCCGAGAGCCCCCGCCCGGACCGCCGGTCGCGTGGCCCGTCGGCGGCGCGCGGCCGACCCGGACGCCGGTGCCCGCCGCACCGGTGGCGGCTCAGCCGGCCAGGCCCGCCTTCAGCGCCTTACCGATCTGCACGGCCCGCCGGGCGGTCAACGCGCAGGCGCCGAGCGCGATGTCGTCCGGCGCCGTCTCGCCGTTGTTGCTGGTGTGCGAGGCGCCGTAGGGGTTGCCGGCGACGAACTGGCTCGGGTCGGTGTAGCCGGGGGTCACCACGACCCCGCCCCAGTGGTAGAAGACGTTGAACATCGACAGCAGGGTGGCCTCCTGCCCGCCGTGGGAGGTGGCCGTCGAGCAGAACGCGGAGTAGACCTTGTTCGCCAAAGCGCCCTGCGACCACAGCGGCCCGGTGGTGTCCATGAACTGCTTGAGCTGGGCGGCCATCACGCCGTACCGGGTCGGGGTCCCGAAGATCACCACGTCGGCCCAGGACAGGTCGTCGAGCTGTGCCTCGGGGACGTCCTGGGTCTCCATGTGGTGCGCGTGCCAGCCCGAGTTGGAGCGGATCGCCTCGTCCGGCGCCAGCTCACGCACCTTGCGCAGCCGCACCTCGGCACCCGCCTCACCGGCGGCTTCGCACGCCGCCTGGGCCATCTGGTACGTGATGCCGGTGGCGCTGTAGTAGATCACCGCGACCTTGGTCTGGGCAGCCATCGGATGTTTCCCTCCTCATGTCGGGTCAGCTCCGGCGACTACCCGATGTTTGCGTCGTCAAACGGTCGTCCCGGAGGTCGCCCCCTCGGGCCCGCCCGTCGGCAGGGATGCTGGGGGCATGCAGATCAGACCCGCCACACCCGACGACTGGCCGCTGATCTGGCCCTTCCTGCGCACCATCGTGGCGGCCGGCGAGACGTACACCTGGCCCCGCGACGTCGACGAGGAGCGGGCCCGGGCGATGTGGCTGGTGCCGCCGCCGGGGCGCACGGTCGTCGCGGTCGACCGGGACGGCACGGTGCTCGGCTCGGCGAAGCTGGTGCCCAACCAGCTCGGACCGGGCGACCACGTGGCCAACGCCAGCTTCATGGTCGATCCCGCCGCCGGTGGACGCGGGGTGGGCCGCGCCCTCGGTGAGCACGTGCTGGGGCTCGCCCGCGCCGAGGGCTACCGGGCCATGCAGTTCAACGCCGTCGTGGCGACCAACACCCGCGCGGTGGCGCTCTGGCGGTCACTGGGCTTCGAGGTGGTCGGTCGGGTGCCGGAGGCGTTCCGGCACCCGACCGAGGACTACGTCGACCTGCTCGTCATGCACCGCCGGCTCTGATCGGCCGCCGCCGACAGCTCAAGATGTCCGCAAGTTTCGATGCGTTGCGGTGCCGATCCGGCCGTCGGGCGGCGATGCTGGTCGCACCGGTGCCGGCGGACCGGCAGCCGCCCGGCACCGGCCAACCTGAACGGGGGATCGCGCTTGGCCGGCAGCGTCGCCGGCGAAGCGCGATCAGCGCGGGGCGGGCCTGCGTAAGTGGCCACGGCTCAGTTGTCGAGGCGGTCGCGCAGGTCGTCGACCTCCCGTTGGATCCGGTCCACGCCGCCCTCGTTGTTGAGGAAGGTGGTGATCCCGGCGGCGAAGGCCAGCCCGATCAGCACCGCCAGGGCGCTGAGCACCAGGCCGCCGATCGCCACACCCCGGCCGGTCACCCCGGGCCTGCCGGCCATCTTCAGCCCGACGATGCCCAGGATCACCCCGATGATGCCCAGGATCAGGCCGAACCAGGACAGGATCACCGTCAGCACGCTGATCAGCGCGGCCACCCCGAAGACCAGTGCGAAGGCGGCGGCGGCGCTGGTCTTGGCCGATGTGCCGGCCCCGCCCTCGCCGTGGCCTAGCGGTACGGCGCGGCGCCGGGACGGCTCGCTGGACGCAGTCATGTCGCTCCCTCCACGCGCACCGTTGCGCGTATCTCGGCCGGGCGCTTTCCCACTGCGGCCGCCCTTATGCACGCCCTGTGCCGTCGACAGGTCGGTGGGCGGTCCTAGGCTGACGCCGACCTGTTGCGAAGGGAGCCCGATGACGGTGGACCTCGGCGGGCGCGAGGCACTCGCGCTGCGGATGACCAGCCTGCTGCTCCGCCCGCACCCCACGGCGGCGGCGGGCGGGGTCGCCGACGTGGTGGAGTGGTTCGGGGCCATGCAGGCGCAGGACCTCGCCAGCGGCATGTGGTCGCTCGGGGTGCGTCTGCCCGCGCTCGGCCACGCCGACGTGCACGCCGCCCTGGAACGCCGGGAGGCGCTGCGCACCTGGCCGATGCGGGGCACCGTGCACCTCGTCCCGCCCCGCGACGCCCGCTGGATGCTGGAGCTGACCGGCGTACGCTCGCTGGCCGGTGCCGCCACCCGCCGCGCGCGGCTCGGGCTCACCGAGGCCGACGCGCACCGCGCGCTCGACGTGCTCGGCGCCGCGCTGGCCGGCCGCGGCCGGCTCACCCGCGCACGGTGCCTGGCCGCGCTGAACGCGGCCGGCATCGACACCGGCGACCAGCGCGGCTACCACCTGCTGTGGTACGCCAGCGTCCGCGGCGTCACCTGCCTCGCGCCCAACGCGGGCACCGAGCAGACCTTCGCCCTGCTCGACGAGTGGGCGCCCGACGCACGCCGGCCGGAGCGGGACGAGGCCCTGGCGATGCTCGCCCACCGCTACGTCCGCGGGCACGGGCCGGTCACCGCCCGGGAGTTCGCGGGCTGGACGGGGCTCACCCTCACCGACGCGCGCCGGGGCTTCGCGGCGGCCGGCGACGCATTGGCGGTGGTACGGGTCGACGGGGAGGAGACGCACGTCGACGCGGCCCTGCTCGACGCGCCCCGCACGCCGCTCGACGACCTGCTGGTGCTGCCCGGCTTCGACGAATACCTGCTGGGCTTCAAGGACCGCGCACTGATGCTGGACCCCGCCCACGCCGACGCGATCGTGCCGGGCCGCAACGGCGTGTTCCGGGCCACGATCGTCCGCGATGGGCGGGTCGTGGGCACCTGGCAACGCACGGTCGGCAAGAACCGGGTGACGGTCACCGTGTCGCCGCTGGTGCCCCTCGACGAGCCGAGCCGGGGCCGCGTGGAGGGTGCCCTGAGCCGTTACGCCGGCTTCCTGGGCCTGCCGCTGCGCGTCGACTGGCCCGGCTGAGCGGCGCAAGTCCCGCCGGTCCCACCCGCCCCACCCGTCCCACTGGTGACCTCGGCGTTCGCTCCCGGCGGCGCCGGCCCGTGGCGCTGCTCCTATCCGACCGGCCGATGACGAATCCGGGCCGGCCGCTCGGGTATCCGGCCCCTGACACGAGAGGGAGGTAGACGACCATGAAGCTCAACGCACAGCAGGCCAACTCGCTGTACGGGCAGGACGTCAAGGACCGCTCGGGGTCGAAGATCGGAAGTGTGGGTCAGATCTGGACCGACGCCTCCGGTGAGCCGACCTGGGTCAGTGTGAAGACCGGTCTGATGGGCCACAAGGAGTCGATGGCTCCGCTGGACAAGGCCCGGATCACCGACAGCGGGCTGGCGGTCGACTACGACAAGGCCACCGTGAAGAACGCTCCGGCGGTGGACGCCGGCACCGAACAGCCGCTGGACACGGCGGAGATCGAGCAGCTCTACGCGCACTACCGCCTGGCGCCGCAGGCACCGCCGACCGCCGGTCGGGGTCGCACGCCGTCGGCCGACGGGGACCTGATCCGTTCCGAGGAGCGGATGCGGGTCGGCACGGAGAGCCAGCCCGCCGGTACGGCACGGCTGCGCAAGTACGTGGTGACCGAGGACGTGCACACCACCGTGCCGGTCGAGCACGACGAGGTGTACGTGGAGCGGGAGCCCATCGCCGCCCGTGACGCGCGTGGCGTACGGGCCGACATCGGCGAGGCCGAGCAGGAGATGACCCTGCGGGCCGAGCGACCCGTCGTCGGTAAGGAGACGGTGCCCGTCGAGCGGGTCCACCTGGCCAAGGAGGAGGTCGTCGAGGAGCAGCCGGTCGACGACCAGATCCGCCGGGAGCGGGTGGACGCGGACATCCCGGAGCCCAGCCGGCGACGCCGCTGACCGCTGGCACGGCAACGGGCGGGTGGGTCGGTGCGACCCACCCGCCCGTCGCGTCGTACGTCGGGTCGGCGGCCGGTGCCGCGCGGTGGCGTGCGTCAGTCGCCGAGCGCGCCGGCCGCCCGGCCCTCGTGCAGGGTCAGGTTGCGCCCGTTGGACGGGTCGAACAGGTGGATCTTCTCCAGGTTGCACCAGACCCGCCGGTTCTGCCCCTCCTCGACCGGGGACTCCGCCGACAGCCGGGTCACCAGGTTGGCGCCGCCGCCGCTGAAGTCGGCGCCCGCGTCGGCCGCCAGCTCCTCCAGTTCGGCGGCGCTGGCCCGTTCCCCCTCGACGCTGAAGTAGACGTACTTGTCGGAGCCCATGGACTCGACGATGTCCACCGGCGCCTCGAACTCCATGCCCCGGCGGCGGGTGTCGTCGTCGACCAGCGCGGCGTCCTCGAAGTGCTCCGGCCGGATGCCGAGGATCAGCTCGCGCGGGGCGTCGGCCCCCTCCAGCTCGCGCCGGATCCGCTCGCCGATCGGCACGTCGCCCAGCGCCGTACGCAGCTTGCCGTCCTCGACGGCGGCGTGCAGGAAGTTCATCGACGGCGAGCCGATGAAGCCGGCGACGAAGAGGTTGCGCGGGTGGTCGTACAGCTCCTGCGGCGGGCCGACCTGCTGCACCGCGCCGCCCCGCATGATCACCACGCGGTCGCCGAGCGTCATCGCCTCGGTCTGGTCGTGGGTGACGTAGACGGTGGTGGTGCCCAGCTTCTTCTGCAGGCGCGACACGACGGTACGCATCTGCACCCGCAGCTTCGCGTCCAGGTTGGACAGCGGCTCGTCCATCAGGAACGCCTTGGGCTGCCGGACGATCGCGCGGCCCATCGCGACCCGCTGGCGCTGGCCGCCGGAGAGGTTGGCCGGCTTGCGGTCCAGCAGCGCGGTCAGCTCCAGGACCTTCGCCGCCTCCTCCACCTTCCGGGTGACCGTCTCCTTGTCCATCTTGGCCAGCCGCAGCGGGAACGCCATGTTCTCCCGGACGGTCATGTTCGGGTAGAGGGCGTAGGACTGGAACACCATCGCGATGTCCCGGTCCCGGGGGGCCTTGTCGTTGACCCGCGCGCCGCCGATGCGCAGCTCGCCGGAGCTGATGTCCTCCAGGCCCGCGATCATGTTCAGGGTGGTGGACTTCCCGCAGCCGGACGGGCCGACCAGGATGACGAACTCGCCGTCGGCGATCTCCAGGTCGACGTCGGCCACCGCGACGGTTCCGTCCGGGAACTTCTTGCTCACCTTGTCGAGCACGATGTCAGCCATGAGTACCACCTATCCCTTGACTGCGCCGGAGGTCAGGCCGGAGACGATGCGGCGCTGGAAGAAGAGGACGAACAGGATGATCGGAACGGTGATCACCACGGCGGCTGCGCAGATCGCCCCGGTGGGGTCCTCGAACTGCGACTCACCGGTGAAGAACGACAGCGCCACCGGCACCGTGCGGGCCCGCTCGGTGGACGTCAGCGTGATGGCGAAGAGGAAGTCGTTCCAGCAGAAGATGAAGACCAGGATCGCCGTGGTGAACAGCCCCGGCGCGGCCAGCGGGGCGATGACCCGCCGGAACGCCTGGGCCTGCGTCGCGCCGTCCATCTTCGCCGCCTTCTCCAGGTCCCACGGGATCTGCTTGAAGAACGCCGACAGCGTGTAGATCGCCAGCGGCAGCGCGAAGGTGATGTACGGCAGGATCAGGCCCGGCCAGGTGTCGAAGAGGCCGAGCTGCCGCTCGATCTCGAACAGCGGCGACACCAGCGACACCTGCGGGAACATCGCGATCAGCAGGGACACCCCGACCAGCAGCCGCTTGCCGGGGAAGTCCAGCCGGGAGATCGCGTACGCCGCCATGGCGCCGAGCACCACGGCGATCACGGTCGCGATCAGCGCGATGCCGATCGAGTTGACCAGGGCGCGGACGAACTGGTCGGTGGAGAAGATCGACCGGTAGTTGTCCAGCGTCCACTCCTGCGGGATGAACTTCCCGTCGGTCAGGGTCGCCGGGGTCTTGAACGACAACGACATGATCCAGAGCACCGGCACCAGCGCGAAGACGACCACGATGGCGTCCAGCAGGCCCCAGCGCAGCTTGGCCCGGGTGGTGGTGTCAGCCATCTCAACGCCTCTCCCCGTCGTCGCTGCCGGGGGCAGCGGTACCGAACAGCTTCACGAAGACGAAGGCGATGATCGCCACGGTGAGGAAGATCAGCACCGACATCGTCGACCCGATGCCGAGGTTCAGGCCCCGGATCAGGTTGTTGTAGGCGAGCATCGACACCGACGAGGTCTCGTTGCCGCCCGCGGTCAGCACGAAGATGTTGTCGAACACCCGGAACGCGTCCAGGGTGCGGAACAGCAACGCGACCAGGATCGCCGGCTTCATCACCGGCAGCATCACCTTCGTGAACCGCTGCCAGGAAGTGGCGCCGTCGGTGGAGGCCGCCTTGAGCAGATCCTCCGGTACCAGGGCCAGGCCGGCCATGAGCAGCAGCGCCATGAACGGCGTGGTCTTCCAGATCTCGGCGAGCATGATGATCGCCAGCGAGCTGGCCCGCTCGGTCAGCGGCGCGCCGTCGCTGAACAAGTTGGCCAGGTAACCCGTGCCCGGCGTCCACGCGTACCGCCAGGAGAAGGCCGCGACGACCGTGACGATGCCGTACGGGATCAACGCGGAGGTGCGCACCAGGCCCCGGCCGACCAGCGTGCGGTGCATGATCAGCGCCAGGCCCATGCCGAGCACCAGCTCGACGGCGACGGTGACCACCGTGATCAGCGCGGTGACCCCGAACGCCGTCCACCAGAACTCGTTGGTCAGCACGGTGACGTAGTTCTCCAGCCCGATGAACTCGCGCTCGGCGGGGAAGCGCAGGTCGTAGCGCTGCAACGACAGCCAGACCGAGTAGATGATCGGGTACGCCGTCACCAGCACCATGACCAGCGCGGCGGGCGCGCAGAGCAGCCAGCCCAGCCGGCGCTCGGCCTTCTTGTTCTCGCTCAGCGGGGCCTTGCGGCCCCGACCGGCACGCTGGGCCGGCACCTTGGCGTCCCGGCCGGGCCGGGCGGCCGTCTCGTCGGCGGCCACGTCGGCGCCCGCCGGGGTGGCGTTGACGCTCATGCCGCCACCTCCCGGCCGTCGGCGTCGAGGCGGCGGGTGCGCTCGCTCACGGCAGGACCCCCTTCGATTCGAGGGCGTCGGCGATGGCGTCACGCAGCTCGTCGGCGGTCTGCTGGGGCCGGATCGCCGACGGCGGCGACAGGATCGCCGACATGACGGTGGAGATGCTCTGGTACGCCGGGGTGAGCGGTCGGACCGCCGGCTCCTTGAGCTCTTCGAGGATGGTGTCCTTCATCGGGTACGCCTCGGCCATCTCCGGGTCGTCGTAGACCTTCTCGATGGTCGGCGGCACGCCGTCGTTGACGGCGGAGAACTTCTGGTTCTTCTCGTTGCGGATGCAGCGGGCCGCCTCGAAGGACTCCTCGGGGTGCTTCGAGTAGGCGCTGACCGCCATGTTGATCCCGCCGATGGTGACCTTGCTCGGGGTGTTCTCGTCGACGCCCGGGACGCGCGCCCAGCCGACCTGCTTCGCCAGCTCCGGGTTGGCCTCCTGCATCGCCGGATACACGAACGGCCAGTTGACCTGGAACGCGCCGTCGCCGGACTGGAACTCCAGCCGGACGGGGTCCTCGGTGGCGTTGCTGAACGACGGCGACGTCACGCCCGACGTGGCGAAGCGCTGGAGCTGTTCCAGCGCCCGTACGGTGCCCTCGTCCATGACGGCCTGCTTGCCGTCCTCGCTGAGGATCTTGCCCCCGGCGCTCTCGGCGAGGGTGTTGTAGAGGACGACGAGGCCCTCGTACTGGGCGCCCATGGTGAGCACCTGGTACGGCTTGCCCTGCTGCTTCAGCTCCTGGGCGGTGGAGATCATCTGATCCCACGTCTTGGGCGGCTGCGGCACGAGGTCCTTGCGGTACCAGAGCAGTTGGACGTTGGTGTTCTTGGGCGCGCCGTAGAGCTTGTCCTCGTAGCGCGCCGTCTCCAGCGGGCCGGCGAGGGTGCCCTGCTCGACCTCGGCCCGGTCCTTTCCGGTCCACTCCCTGATCCAGTCGGCGCTGGCGAACTCCTGGGTCCAGGTCACGTCGAGGCCGAGGACGTCCATGCCGCTGTCCTGCGCGGCCAGCCGGCGGACCATCTGCACCCGCTGGTCGTCGGCCTGCCGGGGCAGCACCCGGTAGACGATCTTGTAGCGCCCCTGGGCCTGCGCGTTGCAGTCGTCCACGACCTTCTGCAGGTTCTGCTCCGGCGGGTAGTACAGGTTGATCGTGGGCGTGCCGCCGTCCCCGCCGGATCCGCAGGCGGCCGCCATCGGCGCCACCAGCGTCAACGCCGCCCCGGCGGCCACCGCGCGCACGCGTCGCCGCCGGCGCCGTCGGGCCTTGTCAGGGTCGCTCATCGCCCCTCCCCTCGTGTCGGCCAAAGGCCGGGGTGAGGCTCCGTGCCCCGGCGCACGGCGAGCGTTCGGGCCTTCTGAGCAGCGCTTGCGCCCGCCCGGACGTTACGTGGCCCAACACTGCCCGACCTGCGGAGGTGCGAAACCTGGCGTCGACGCGACGGCGCCGACATCGCCGGACGTGGCGCGGATCACCGCCGTGCGGCCCGCCCCGGCCGCCCGTAGGCTCGGCCGATGGACGCCACCTTCTTCCTGGACCCCGCCTGCCCCTGGACCTGGCGCACCTCCCGCTGGCTGGTCGCCGTAGCCGACGCCCGGGGCCTGCACATCGAGTGGCGGGCGTTCAGCCTGGCCATCCTCAACGCCGGGCAGGTGCCGCCGGAGCGCGCCGACGCGATCGCCGCCTCCAGCCGCGCGCTGCGGTTGGTCGAGGCGCTGCGCGCCGAGGGCCGCCACGACGACGTCGCGCGCTTCTACGCCGAGACCGGCGCCCGCAGCCACGACGCGGGCAACCCGCTGTCGGCGACGATCGTGGACGCGGCCGTCGAGGCGGCGGGCCTGGGTGCCGCGGCGCCGGCTCTCGACGACGACCGCTGGGACGAGGCGGTTCGCGAGTCGCACGCCCTGGCGTACGCCTCGGCCGGCCCGGACATCGGCGCGCCGGTGCTCATGGTGCCGGGCGCCGAGCGGGGCATCCACGGCCCGATCCTCACCGAGGTCCCCGGCACCGACGACGCCCTGACGATCTGGGACTCGCTGCTGCCCCTGATCCGGATGCCCGCCTTCCACGAGGTCAAGCGCGCCCGTCACTGACCTGCGGCGTCGCCTTCCCGGGCCCTGCGGCCGTCGGCTGCCCGGGCCTCCCCCGGCGAGGCGCCTCGCCCGCTCGGCGCGGCGTGCCTGGGCGGCCCTGTCAGGGCCCGACCCGGCGCCGGCTGGTCATCGCGCGCACCAGCAGCACCACCCAGCCGATCGCGGCAAGCACGCCGGCCACCGCGAGCCCGGTGAAGAGCAACCAGGTGTCGCCGCCCCAGGCGGCGAAGACACCCCTGCGGGCGCCGGTGTCGCGGACCGCCACGGTGGCACCCGGGGTCAGCCTGTCCGGCCCGTCGTAGACGATGACGTCGTGACGCGGCGTCCCGCCCCCGTCCGGAACGAAGTCGCCGTGCCAGACGCAGTTGCGGCCGCACTTCTCGTGCAGTGCGGTGAAGGTGCCCGCCGTGCCGCCACCGGACTTCGCCCGCCAGGCCGGGGCGACGTCGGGTACGGCGAGGGCCAGCCCGAGGAGGGCGAGGAGGGGAAGCCCCAGCCAGAGCAGGAACCTCATCACCCAGCCGCCCGCCCCAACCGCCACGGCCACACCGTAACAAGCTCGGTCATCGCCTTCCACGAGGTCAAGCGCTCCCCCACTCCCCCGCCGCCACGCGGGCGTCCCACGGGTTGAGCCGGGAACTGTCCAGCGTCGGGTGGGTCCGCTAGCGTTTTCCTGGCTCCGCAGCCAGCGCGTTCGCCGTCGACGTCGACACGCCTCCGACCGCCCGGCCCGCCCCCGATCGGTGGGTTCTCGCGCGAACCTGCCTCCACCGCCGGGCCGGTTGGGCAGGATCGTCCCCAACGAGGAGGTGCCGTCGTGCAGGACACCCGCGCTCTCGCCCTGACGTTCGAGGTGAGCGGCCTGCCGCCGGTGAAGACCGAGGCGCTGTCCATCTTCGCGGCCGGGCACCGGCAGGCGACGAGGGTCCGCGCCCTGCTCCAGGCGGCCTGTGCGGCGGCCCAGCGCACCGGCTGGACTCCGCTGTCCGGGCCGATCGAGGTGGACCTCGTGCTGCGCTGCCCGCCGGGGCACCGCACCTCCGACGCCAGCACCCTGCTGGGCGGGGTGTGCGCGGTGCTCCAGGACAAGAAGCGGGTCGCCAGCATCGGCCTGGCGCACCTCGGCGTCCTGGTGGACGTCGCACTCTACGACGACGACCGGCAGATCCGGCGACTGTCGTACGCGGAGCAGCCGGCGGAGGACTTCTCGTACCAGGTTCGGGTCGCCGCCGTACCGAACGTGGTTTGACCGACGGCCGCGGTGGGGTACCGCGGACGCCGACGAAGGGAGCGCCGATGTCGGAGCCACATGTCACGCTGGACCCCCGTGGGCTCGATCCCGTGCAGCAGAAGCTGCGGGGCCCGCTGGAGAACCAGCTGACCTCGGCGTTGCAGGCCGCCACGGAACGGGTCAGCGCCAGCTACGCCGGCGAGCCGGTGGAGCAGGTCTGCCAGCGGCTGCTCGACGAGACGCGCTCCGGGCTGCACCCCGACATCGCCGCCGGATTCAACCCGGACATGGACGAGTTCTGCCGGGTGGCGGTGGCGATCGTGCGCGGCGAGACCTCCTGAGAGAGCGTTCCCGACGGGCCGGGGCCGTCGCCGGCAAGCCGCAGCCCGGAGGTTCCGGTCGACAGCGGGTGGCACGGATCGGTCATGCTCGGAAACATGATCCGGTTTGTGCTCAACGTGCTGTGGCTCGTCTTCGGCGGCGGCATCGTCCTCGCCGCCGGCTACGGCATCGCCGCGCTGATCTGCTTCGTCCTGGTGGTCACGATTCCGTTCGGCGTCGCGTCGCTCCGGCTCGCGGTCTACTCCCTGTGGCCGTTCGGGCGCACCGTCGTGCCCAAGCCCGGCGCCGGAATCGCCTCCGGGCTGGCCAACGCCCTCTGGGTGGTGCTCGCCGGCTGGTGGCTGGCCCTGTCCCACGTCCTGGCCGGCGTCGCGCTGTGCCTCACGGTCATCGGCATTCCGTTCGGGATCGCCAACTTCAAACTCGTCCCCGCCGCGATCTGGCCCCTCGGACGCGAGGTCGTCGACGCCCCGTGACAGGCCCGGCCGTCCGTGCCGGCGCCGCTGGTGACGCCCCGTCGGATCCCGGCCGGAGCGGAACGTCCCGCCCTGCCAACCTCCGCGATGCGCGACCGTAGCCGCCCGCGACGATGATCAGCCGGCACCCGCCGGCCGGCGTCCGCCGTGCACCTCCGAGCGCGCGGTCCGCGCCCGCAGCTCGGCACGGACCTCGTCGGCCTCGGCGCTGCCCACCTCGGTGAACAGGGCCAGCGCCAGCCGGAGCTGTTGGACCCCGCCAGCGGGGTCACCGCGCCGGAACAGCATCCGGCCGAGCCGGCGCAGCGCCACCGCCTCGCCGTGGCGGAAGTCGGCCCGCCGCATCGCCTCCACGGCCAGTTCCGCGTACCGGACGGCCGGACCGATCTGTCCGTCGCCGAGGCACGCCTCGGCCAGGGTGCCCATCAGGCTGCCCCGGTTGCGCTCGTTGACCGGTACGCCGGCGACCGCCAGGCCACGCCGCAGGTAGTGCAGCGCCGAGCGGTAGCGACCGAGCAGGCACTGCACCTCGCCGAGGTTGCCCAGCGCGTTGGCCTCGATCTCCGGGGCGGCGCTGCGGCGGGCGAGGCGTGCCGCCGCCCGGCAGTGGCGGATCGACTCCTCGTAGCGGCCGGCCAGGCGGTACGCCATGCCGATGTTGCCCTTGGTGGCGGCGCAGGAGCGCAGGTCGCCGAGCCGCTGACGCAGCCGCAGGCTGCGCGTGAAGCACTCGGCCGACTCCTCGTACTCGCCGGCCATGCCGTGCAGGACGCCGAGTTGGTTGAGCGCGCGGGCCTGGCCCTCGTCGTCGCCCACGGCACGGCTGATCTCCAGGCCGCGGCGCAGCAGGCGCGTCGCCTCCTCGGTGCGGTGCAGGTGGAAGTAGGCCACCGCCAAGTCGTGCAGCAGACCCGCCTGCGCCACCCGGTCGTCCAGCCGCTCCGCCGCGGCGATCCCCGCCTGGTCCACGGTGATCCAGTCACCCACGTGACCGCGCATCTCGAAGAACAGGAAGAGGCTGTCGGCCAGATCGACGCCGGCACGCGCGGTGGCCGCCGAGCCAACGGACTGGACGACGGCCGCCACCAGGTTCGGTCGTTCGGCGATCAGCCACTCCAGCGCCGCGTCGGCGTCCACGAAGTGTGCCGGGCCGCTGATCGGCGCGGCCCGGGTGCCCGGACGCAGCAACGCCACCGCGTGGCGGGTCCGCTCCAGGTAGTACGTGAGCATCCGGCTCAGGGCGGCCGTCCGCTGCGCTCCCGTCTCGTCTTCGGCCCGCTCACGGGCGAAGAGCCGGATCAGGTCGTGCAGGGCGTACCGGTTCGCCACGGGCTCGTCGAGCAGTCGCGCGTCGACCAGCTCGTCGAGCGCGTCCAGCGCCGACGACACGTCGACGTCGAGCAGCGCCGCGGCCACCGCGCAGGTGACGTCCGGGCCGTCGACGGTGCCGATGAGCCCGAACAGCCGGGGCGCCAGCGGATGTGTCAGGTGCTGGTAGCTGACCAGGAAGCTGCTGCGCACCGCGACGTCGCCCAGGCGCAGCTCGTGCAGCACGCGATGCTCGTCGCGCAGGCGGTCGTCGAGCGTCGCCAGGGTCCAGTTCGCTCTGGCCGCCAGGCGTGCGCCGGCGATCCGGATCGCCAGGGGCAGTCCGCCCAGCCGGCGGACCAACCGGGCGGCGGTGTCGGCCTCGGCGTCGATCCGGGTGGCGCCGACGAGCCGGCGGAGCAGTTCGACGGCGTCGGCGTCGTCGAGCACGTCGAGTTCCAGGTGGGTGGCGCCGTCGACGTCGCTGAGGCTACGACGGGACGTCACCAGGACCGCGCACCCGGCGCCGGCCGGGATCAGGGGCCGCACCTGCCCGGCGTCGTACGCGTTGTCGAGCACCAGCAGCAGGCGCCGGTCGGCCAGCAGCGACCGCAGCGTGGCCGACGCCTCGGCCACGTCGACGGGGATCGCCGTCTCGGCGACACCGAGCGCCCGCAGGAGGCGGCCCAGCGCGTCCAGGGGCGACACCGGGAACACGCCGGCCGTGGCACCGCGCAGGTCCACGTAGAGCTGCCCGTCAGGGAAGGAGTCGGCCACCTGGTGGGCCGCCCGCACCGCCAGCGCCGACTTGCCGACCCCCGCCGGGCCGCTCACCACGCACAGCGGCATGCCGGATCCGGGCCCGGTGCTCAGCGCGTCCCGCAGTGCCGCGAGGGCCCGCTCCCGCCCGACGAGCGTCGGCACGGCGTGCGGCAGCTGCCGGGTCGCCGTAGCCGCCGGTGCGGGCGCGCGGGTGTCGGTCGGCGCCGGCTTCGCCGCCAGTTCGCCGAGCCGGTGCAGCAGCGGGCCCGGTTCCAGTTCGAGCTCGTCGGCCAGGGCCCGACGACAACGCCGGTAGGCGTCGACGGCCTCACCGCGGCGCCCGAGGTGGTGCAGCGTCATCACCTGCTGCTCGGCGAAGCGCTCGTGCAACGGGTACCGCGCGACGAGCTCGTCGAGCACCGCCAGCATCTCGTGGTGCCGGCCCAGGTCCAGCCCGACGTCGACGTACTCCTCGTACGCCGTCAGCCGCTGCCGGTGCAGCCATGCGACGTTGACTCCGAAGCTGCCCAGGCATGCCACGTCGGCCAGTGGGTCGCCCCGCCACAGGTCGAGCGCGCACCGGTAGAGCGTGGCGGCCTTCTCGCTCAGGCCGGACCCCGCCGCCGCGCGGGCGGACTCCAGGAGGGCGTCGAACCGGGACACGTCCAGTTCGGCCGGGTCGACCGTCATCCGGTAGCCGGGCGGGTCCGACGCCAGCCGGTCACCCACGAGCTGCCGCAGGCGCCACACGTGGAGCTGGACGTTCTTGCGCGCGGTGCGGGGCGGCTCGTCACCCCAGAGCAGGTCGACGATGTCGTCGACCGCGGTAGCCCGGTTGGCGTGCAGCAGCAGCGCGGCGAGCACCGCCCGCTGCCGGGGCGGACCGGCGGGGACCGGCTGATCGTCCGCGCAGATCTGCACCGGACCGAGCAGCCCGAAGGTCAGCCGACCACCCATACCCCCGAAGCATAGCGGTCCATCTATACCAGAAATAGAACGGCGACTGGGAAGCTGCGCCGCACCTCCCACCGGGAAAGGAGATCCTCCCGTGTCTGATCGCAACGTCGGAGAGCGACTGCCTGTCTGGGTGCCGGCGATGTGGGCCGCCGTGCTCGTCGCCGCGCTGCTGGTGCCGGCCGGCCCCGCCCACGCCTCACACCCCAACCCCTCCTCCACCCGCCACCTGCACAACATGCACTACGCCACGTCCGGATCGTCGGCGGGTGCCAACGACGAGCAGTTCTGCGTCGAGTCCACCGACACGTCCAAGGTCAGCCACAGCGCGGCACGCGCCTTCGTCAAGGAGACACTGACCGAGATGGGGTCCGGGAAGGTCTGGGACGGCCTGGGCAACTGGCGCATCGACCTGTGGGCCACGAGCAGCAATTGCACCTCGTACCCGGCCTCGACCCGCAACACGATCGAGATCGAGGTCCACTACGGCTGGGACTGGAGCGCACGCTGCGGCGCCCCCGTGGGCTACTACAACTGCGTCGAGCACGACAACCCCGTGTGGGACGCCGCCCAGGGCCACTACGACAGCCAGTGGGCGTACGTCTTCCTGGTCTTCAGCTCCGGCGGACGCCTCGACAACGTGGGACGAGGCTTCATCAACCACGAGTTCGGGCACGTCTTCGGGCTGGCCGACGACAACGGCACCTGCAACCCGCCGAGCCTCATGCACAGCACCGTCGTGGGTTACGGCTGCGGCAACTGGACCAACTGGTACCCGAGCCCGTCCGACTTCCAGTCCGTCCTGAACGTCATGGCCTGACGTTCCCGCGAGGAGTCACGATGGCACGACACGCCCTCAGGAACCGCCTGTTGACCACGCTGACGGCCTGCCTGGCGTCGGCCGTCGCGGCCGGAGCCGTCGCGGTGTCCGTCCTCGACCGCGACCACGGGCACGACCACGACGACCACGCCCACGTCGACACCACCAACGGGCTGCTCGTCACCAACCGCTCGTCGCTGCGGATGTGCGTCGATGCCGGCGGCGGCACCGACGGGCAGGCCATCCACACCGACCTGCTCGCGGGACTCGATCAGGCACGTCAGGACCCGAACTGGACCGGCGCCTACGGCAGGGCGCGCTTCGACCCGGCGACGGCGCTGACGTCCGGCTGCCCGGCCCCGAACCTGCCTGACCGGGTCGACCGCACCACGGTGGCCGGACCGGGCCTCACCGACGATCCGAGCCCGTACCGTGTCTGGGTCTACGTCCTCGACGATCCCACCGCCGACCGGATCCTCGGCGTCGGCCGGCCGGCCGACGTCGCGACCGCCGAACTGATGCGCGAGGCGAACAGCATGTGGCCCGTCTCCACGGCCCTGCTGGTCCGGCGCAGCCACCTGACGGACGCGGCTGCGGTGGCGCCGACGCTGCGCGCCGCGCTGGGTCTCGTCCGGGCGCACCAGGAACCCGCCCCGTGAACGCCCTCCGGCCGGCGCCGCCGGCCGGAGGCCGGCGTCCCATCCCGCCCGATCCCGCCCTCGCGGCCGATCGGAACGACTCGAAGGAGGGGCACATGCAACCATCGCCCTCCCCGGCCACCCACCACACGGTACGGACCACGCTGAGCCCCACCGGGCGGCACGCGACACTCATGAGGGACTTCAACGGCCGGTACGACGCCGGCGCCGACGGCAGGAACACCGTCTGCACACTCGACTACATCCGGGGGTGGTACGCATGGGCCGCATGACCCGTGGACTGATCGCACTGGTGGCCGTACTCGGCATCGGGTACGCCGGCGGCCCGGCCGCCGCCGTGCCGGCCACGACCGACGTGAAGGTCCCGGCGGCCCAGGCCGCGTCGGACGCGGACGAGGTGGGCATCCAGGCCACCGCCCGTTCCGTACGCTGCGCCGGAGCTGCCCGGGCCGCCGGCTGGACCGGCGAGAACCTGGTCATCTCGGTCGCCGTGGCGCTGGCCGAGTCACAGTGCGTCGCGGGCGCGCAGGGCTACAACGGCCCGACGTCCGGCTGCCCCAACGGTTCCCTGGACCGGGGCGCCTGGCAGATCAACAACTGCTACCACTCCTGGGTCACCGACGCCTGCGCCTACGAGGTCTACTGCAACGCACGCGCCGCCCACGACATCTGGGGCTGGTCGGGGTGGAGCGCGTGGGCCACCTACACCAACGGCTCCTACCGCAACTACCTCACCGAGGCCCGCGACGGCGTGAACAACTCCGGCGGCGGGGTCTACGGCACGGTCAACACCGGCGGAGACCCGCTGAACGTCCGCTCCGGCCCGGGCACCTCGTACACCCTGGTCGGCACGGTGGCCCACGGCACGACCGTACGGATCATCTGCCAGACCCGGGGCACCCGCGTCTGGAGCGACGTCTACCAGTACTGGACCGACATCTGGGACAAGATCGGCGACGGGCGGTTCGTCTCCGACGGCTTCGTCCACACGGGCTCGCCGGGCACGGTCGCCCCGAGCTGCTGACGCCGGAAACACGATCCCGCGTCCGGGTGACCAGCCCGGGCGCAGCGGCGGGTCGCCACCGGTCAGGCGACCAGCGGGCCCACCCGCCGGCCCGTCGACGCGCCAGCCGCCGACCTGGGCTCGAAGGCCAGCTCGGCCGCGTACTCCCGCACCAGCGCCGGCAGCCGGTGACGCCCTGGCTCGTTCGAGTGGGGCTGGAGCAGGTGCGCGTCGGCCAGGTCGTCCAGCGCGCGGTCCAGCCGGGCGGCGGAGATCCCGAGCTGCCGGGCGACCCGCTCGGGCTGGCGCAGCGCGTCGGGTGCCGCGCCGAGCAGGGCGAGGATCCGCCCGGCCATCTCGTCGTCGGTGCGGACGGCGGCGACGGCGGTGGTCAGGCTGCCCCGCACCGACAGGTCCTCGTAGTCCAGCAGGTCCAGCCGTTCCCGCCCGTCGGCGAGCTGCCCGACCAGGGCGTCCACCGGCATGCGTCGGCGGGCCGCCAGGCGCGTGCCGGCGACGCGCAGCGCCAGCACCGATCCGGCGCAGAGACGTACCAGCTCGCCGGTGGCCGCCGGGTCGGCGGCCAGCCGCTCCGGGCCGGCGAGTGCCGCCAGCAGGTCGCGGGCGTCGGCGGCGGCGAGCGGGCGCAGCGTCACCCGTCGTACGCCGTCCAGGCTGCCCAACCGGCGCTGCGCGACCACGACCAGGCCCGGACCGGGCCCGGCCGGCAGCAGGGGGCGGACCTGGGCGGCGCGGGTGACCCCGTCCACCACCAGCAGCAGCCGTCGCCCGGCGACCAGGGAGCGGTACCAGCCGGCCCGCTCGTCGGTGTTCGCCGGCACGTCCGCGGGGTGGACGCCGATCGCGCGCAGTACCCGGGCCAGCACCTCACCGGGGCCCGCCGGGGTCCGGGTGTTGAGGTCGACGTAGACCTGCCCGTCGGTGAAGTCGGCGGCGACGGCGTGCGCGGCGCGTACCGCCAGGGCGGTCTTGCCGCTGCCGAACGCGCCGGTCACGACCACGGTGGCGGGGGTCGGGGCACGCAGGGCGGTGGTGATCTCGTCGGTCTCCCGTTTCCGGCCGACGAAGGTGACCAAGCCCGCCGGCAGCTCGCGGGGCACCGCCCAGCAGGCACCCCCGCCGGGCCTTGACGGGGGCGATGCCACCCCGGCGGCGTCGGGCGGCGGGGCGACCGGTGCGGTCGCCGTCGTGACCGGTGCGGGCGGCGGGGCGTACGCCAGCGCGGGCGCCCGGTCGAGCATCGCCCGGTGCAACGCGGCCAGTTCCTCGCCCGGCTCGATGCCGAGCTGCTCGTCGAGCGTCGTCCGGGCGTCGCGGTAGACGGTGAGCGCCGCCGGGACGTCGCCGCAGCGGTAGAGGGCCAGCATGAGCTGAGCCCAGGCCCGCTCGCGCAGCGGGTGGGCGGCGAGGTGCCCGCGCAGCTCGGGCAGGAGGTGCCCGTGCTCGCCGGCGGCCAACCGCGCCTCGGCCAGCTCCTCGAAGACCTGGAGGCGCTGCTCGTCGAGGCTGGCCCACCGGTTGTCCAGCGCGGTGCCTCGGGGCAGACCGTCGCCCGAGACGCCGCGCCACTGAGCGAGTGCGGCGGTCAGGGTGCCGACGGCGCTGGCCGGGTTCGCCGTGGCGAGCAGGGCCCGCCCCTCACCCGCCAGCCGGTGGAACTCCGTCACGTCCAGCTCGTCCGACGAGAGCCGCAGCTCGTACGCGTTGGGGCGGGCGACCAGCCGGTCGCCCAGCACCCGCCGCAGCGCGGCGGCGTGGGAACGCAGGTTCGCCACCGCGGAGGAGGGTGGCACGTCGGGCCAGACCATGTCGGCCAACCGTGACAACGAGACCGGGCGGTTCGCCTCCAGTGCCAGGCCTGCGAGGACCGCGCGACGTTTCGCCGCGCCGGGCGTGACGAGCTGGCCGTCGACGCACAGCTCGACACAGCCCAGAAGCCTGATCCGTAGTTTCATCGCCGCTCCCCCGTAGCACTTTGAGCGCGCGCCCAGGCTAAGGGAATTGCGGCGCGGCAACAAGACAGAAACCAAACATCCTAGAGTGATAAATATCAATAACGGCAGCCGGCGTGCTCCAGTAACAGAACGGAGGCCGAAAGCGCTCCGGACGCCTGTCGCCTAGCCGACAGCGGCGCCGTCCACCCTGCCGGGCGACCAGCACGGCCAGGTAAAGCTCTGAGGGCATCCGGCTTGATCGGCTAATGTCCTCGCCCACATCGACGGCTGGCACACACAACATTCGTCGCACATAACGAGAGCTGGGCCACCTCGACCAGGACGAGCACAGGAGCGCCTAACGCACCTGCCACAACCATCCAGCCGGGCCACCTATCACCACCCCCCGCAGAAGCCGACGGCAGGGAACACTGCTCGACCGAAGCGGGGCGAGCTCAACCTGAAGCTGGATGCCTTCTTTGCGCCGCCAGAGTCTGAACCTTGGCTTGTTGCAGACGCAGTGGGCAGGCTATCGTTCGCCATATGAGTGAGACCCCGCTGTCCGATATCATGTCTGAGCACGCGGAAACCAAAACCCCCGAAAGCTATGAACGCTTTCTCGAGCTTTTCCGGAACTCCATGCTCGGGATTGTGGCCACCGGTGCGCTCGGCCATGCCCCACAGGGTCATCTCGCCACTGACGGTAGCCTCAGCGCCGGCAGGACCACTTACGGCGACGGACGGCCCCGTGTTCTGGCATATGCCGACCCTGAAGCAGCTCTAATCAACTTCGGCCCCCGATTCAACGCAGGCGTTTCCGGCGGGGTTCTCCTTCAGATCGCCGCGAGGGACCCCGATTGCGAGGGAATTCTCGTCAACAGCGGAGTTCGCGAGATCTGCCTTACAATCAGCAAGTCGACTGCCCAGGACATGTTGATGCCGGAGGCCAACACACCAGAGCCCCGGATTCGGAAAGAACGCCGATAGCATTTCAGCCGACGATCACCATCGGGCAGGTGCGCAAGACGTGGGCCGGCTGGTCGCCGACTCTGGTTGCACGATGCGGCGGCTTGACGGGTCGGACTCCCGATGCCAAGGGCCCCGAACGCGCGGACATCCTCCGCCGCCGTCGTGGCAATGGATGCCCGCGGGCGCGAACAGAATCGACGATTACCGTGCAATCTGGCATGACGAGCCGCTATGGACCACTCAGCAGTCGGGTGATCGCGGGCCCGACCGCACTCATGTTGGCGGCATCCTCTTCCCGGTGAGCTGCCCAAACCACAGCACCCATCAGCTCGAATGGATCGGTAAGCCCTGGCAGCACTTGTGCTATGAGGGCTGGGTCGAACTTCGCCAACATTCGTCGAGCGAGTTGTCCATCGCCAGCAACCGCCTCGGCCGGCCAGGTCGCAGTACCAAGCCATGCCAACAGCTCCTGCACAGCCTTCGTCGAGTCACCTCCCGCTTGGATCAGTCGAACAGTCATTCGCTCGACCAATTCCTGATCCAAGTTTGCCGCCTCGTCGCCGGGCCACTGCCGCAGGTCTTCGACCAGTGATGGAGGCATCTTACGTGCTATTGCTTCCGCAACATCGCCAGCCGGCCTGAACTGCACGTCGCCCTCATGTAAGTCCAGGGCAGAGATCATATGGCCCAACAAGATGCTGGAGGCCCCGTCAACACCGAATTGAGACAGGAACAGCCGTAGCTCGACCTCCGATGCGAGCAAGTCGTTACGGAAGCGATCCCGCTCCCAGGAAATTCTTCCTGGATGCAGCGTGGCCGAGCCGATGAGCACGTTCCCTGAATCGTATAGCGCAAGGGTCAGGTCGCCGGGGCAACGACAGACGTCATGAGCGAATTCACCCGTCGTGGTCCACTTTCGGACGCGGTCCAAATAATCGATGTCGTCGATGACAGCGATCGGCTGACGCCGACCCGGCGGGGGGGCATCCTCGCCGCCCGGAAGAACTTCCAATCGCCTCGCACGGATCCACGCCCCGTTCAGCCAGCGCCGAATCGGCTCTGCTCGCTCACTCATCACCACATCCCGACATCAATAGCCGCATCCGTCGACGCCCGGGGCCGAAGAGGAACGCTTCGACCCCGGGCGTCGACATCCTACCTCGCTGTTACGCTACAGGCTGCCCAGTGGCATGTACCCATGTTCGGTCCGAGCAGATCCGCGAGCAAGGTAGGCCCGCTCACCGTCACTGAGTTTGCCCGAATCCTCAAGCCGCTCGGAGGCATGAGCGTGAAATTCGGCATTGATTCTCCGGATTTGTAGGTGCGCACTGGATTCATCCACGGGCTCCCACTTTCCACAGCAAACCCTTGCGCATCATCGAGCGTTTTGCTATACGGCGCGTATACGGCGACTCTAGTTCCCTCCGGAACCTTCACGTTCCCGTTAGAAAGCTCATGTTTCGCGTGTCCCGCAAAAACCGTCTCGCCATCGGGCCGGCCACCTTCCACCACCCTCCGCGGTGGTACTGGTGCCGATGCCGAATCGGCACGAGCAGACCTCGACATCTTGACACCCTTGGCGGGACCGGCAAACGAAAGTATCGCTAGACCGTTCTTCGTTCCGGCTCGCGCGACCCCCTCGATATCTCCGTCGGCGGCGGCTTGAACTCCACTCCACCAGGTGGAGCCAGCGTCACTGGCCATGCTCCACGCCGCCTTGTACGAGGCTGTCGCCGTATTAACAGTGACGCCACCGGCCCGTTTGGCCGCACTACCCCAATCGCCGTTCGAAGCGTCCTCGACCGCTCGTCCAGCTTCTGCGTAGTTGTCCTTGACGTAGCTAAATCCGTCTTGGATCCCACCCCAGGTCGCGCTGCCGAAGTCCTTGATACCGGCCCAGACCCCACTGGCAGCGTCTGTCAGGAAGTTGTGCCCGTCGAGTTCGATGGCACTGATCGGGTTGCCGCCGCCGAAGGCGTAACGGCTCCCGGTCCACGGGTTCAGGCCGAGGTTCATGTCGGCGAGGGCGCCGTTGTAGCTGTCGCGGGACAGGAAGCGGTTGAGGCCTGGGCTGTAGTCCCGGAAGCCCATGTCGTACGACTCGGAGTTCTGGTCCCACCGCTTCGAGTTGAAGCGGTAGGCGCTGTACGGCTCCTTCGTCGGGTTCGCGGCGTCAGGCTTGTCGATACCGGTGAACTGAGCATCGTCGTTCTTGCCGTAGGCCGTGTAGCCGTAGGTCGCCTTCGTGTTGCCGGTCTCGTCGGTCAACTGCTCGACGTCGGTGTGCGGGTTGTAGCCGTAGTAGGCGTCCTCCTCGCTGCCGTCGTCCTTGTGGGTGATCTGCGAGAGTCGCTGACCCCATGGCGAGTACTGGTACGACTTGGTGACCTCGCCAGCCACCTCCTCGTTCAGGACCTCGCCAGAGAGACCGAGGTAGTTGAACGTCGTGGTCTTCTCCTTGGCACCGCCGACATCCGTCGTCTTGGTCGTGGTGCGGTCCAGCGGATCGAAGGTGTACCTGGTCGTCGAGGTGCCTGTGCTCGTCTTCTTGCGGTTCTCGATGACGTGGTCGAAGCCGTCGTAGACGTTCCGCTCGATGACCGTCCCGGCCGCCGTGACCGTGTCGAGACGGCCGAAGGGGTCGTAGTTGTAAGCGGCGGTCGCACCGCCGGTCGAGGCGGTGAGCAGCCGGTTGCGGTCGTAGTTGAAGGTGGTCGTGGCGTTCTTGATCGTCTGGTTGATGACGTTGTTGTTGGCGTCGTGCACGTAGGTCTCGGTGTCGGCGCCGTGACCGGTCTTGACCAGTTGGGACAGGCGGTCGCGCGGGTCGTAGGTGTAGGCGCTGGTGGTGTCGAGGTACGCCGCGTTGTTGTCGGCGTTCATCTTCCTCGCGGCGTCCCGGGTGCGGTTGCCGTTCAGGTCGTAGGTGTAGGTGTGCTCCGACACCAACGTCCCGTTGGACTTCTTCTCGGCCTGGGTCTTGAGCGCCCCGTCCAGGTAGTAGGTGTGGTCAACGGTGTTGCCGTTGCCCTTGGTCATCCTCAACAACTCACCACGGTCGGTGTACGTGAGGGTGGTGGTCTTCTTGTCCGGGTCCGTGGCGGACTCGCCGTTGACCACCGTCGAGACCAGGTCACGCGGGTCGTAGCCGTAGCTGGCGTACTGGCTGTCGTGGGTGGTCGTCTTCGGTGCGCTGTTCTCGTTGTAGGTGTAGGTCGTGTTGTTCTTGACCGTTCCCGACTTGCTCTCGGTGACCGTCTGCACCTGGTTCAGCTCGGTGTAGGCGATCGAGTAGGTGTCGACGCGGGCATTGGGTGACGAGTCGGTGATGGTCTTGAGGTTGCCGTTCGGGTCGTACTGGTAGGTGTAGGCGACCCTCTCGTTGTCGGTCTCGCCGGTGTTGTTCCGGACCAGCTTCACCGCGTCGGCGACCACGATGCCGCCGGCCTGGTCGGACAGCGACACCTTGTGGCTGTTGCCCTCGGTGAAGCTGTACGAGCCGAGGCTCACCCAGGTGCCGGCGTTGGCGGTCTGGTTGACCGTCTTCACCGTGTTGCCGCCGCCGTGGTTGACCGTGAACTTCGCGTCGGTGGCGGCGCCGGACACGCTCGGGTAGCGGGCGAACGCCTCATACGTGCCGGCCTGGGGCACGTTGAGCTGCCAGGTGAAGGTGTTCGTGCCGGATCCCGCCGGGCGGGTGGCGTAGTTGTGCCGTACTTGTTCGTCGCCGAGGTGGCCGCGGTCCAGGTGCCGGTGGCGGCGGTGTTGTTGAAGTCGGAGTTGTCGACCAGGACGACCTGCCTGCCGACCGGCACGCCGTCGTCCGTGCGGGACTTCAGCTTGCCGTCCGGGAAGTAGGACCAGGTCATGGTCCGGTTCGACGATCCGCCCGCCGACGTGACCGTCCGCGCGGTCTGGGCACCCAGCTTGTCGTAGTCGTAGGACGTGACGATGTCCCACGGGTCGCTGCTGGTCTTCGTCAGGCCGTTGTCGAAGTAGGTGTATGTCGTGTCGTTGCGGACCGACTCACCCGCCGACGGCGGCATGCTGACCTTCGCCAGCTGGCCCACGGAGTCGTACTCGTAGGTGGTGACGTCCGCCGTCTTGTAGCGGGCGTCGTCCTTGTCGTACGCCGTGCGGGTCTCCTTCGCCCGGTTCAGCTCGTCGTAGACGGTGACCGTGGCGAAGTCGTCCGGGTCGTCCGTGGTGGCCACACCCCGCGGACTGATCGTCCTGGTCCGGTTGCCGACCTCGTCGTACTCGTACTTCGTGGTGCGGTAGGTGATGACTCCGGCGTCGTTCTTGTGCGGCACCTTGACCTGGCTGGGCAGTCCCCGCGGGTCGAAGGTGACCTCGGTTCTGTTGCCGAGCTGGTCGGTGGTGGCCTTGACCAGACCGTCCCGGTCGTACGTGCTGGTGGTGAACTTGCCCAGCGCGTCCGTGGTCTTGGTCAGCCGGTGGGACCAGTCGTACTCGTACAGGGTGGTGTAGTCGTCGGTCGCGGCCGACGCGTTCTTCACCGGGTCGATCACCTTGCGGACGTTGCCGACGTTGTCGTACTCGTAGGTGATCCGGTCGCCCTTGGCGTTGACGACGCCGGTGAGCTGGTAGATCTCGTCGTACACGTTGGTGGTGACGAAGTCACCGGCCAACGTCGTCAGGTTGCCCTTCGGCTCGGTGGTGGTCAGCAGGTTGCCGACCTTGTCGTAGGTGAACGACGTCTTCCGTTCCGGATCACCTGCGACGTCGACCGGGGCCAGCGTGTAGGTCACCTGGTCGGCCTGGTCGTAGACCGCCTTGCTGACGACACCGTTCGGGGCGTACGACTCGTAGACGTTGTCGTTCTGGTCGTACTTCGGCGCCGGGGTGACGACGAAGTCCCCGGCGGCCTGGTCCTTCGGAACGCGGTTCTCCAGCGGACGCCCGAACATGTCGTACGTCTGCGTGGTTTCCTTGCCGTTGGCGTCGGTGACCTTCAGGACGTTGCCGCGCACGTCGTAGACGAACGTCGTCGACTTCTGCTTCGCGTCGGTGATCGTCTGCGGGTAGCCGTTCGGGTCGAAGCTGTTGTTGACCGTGGTGTTGCCGTTGGCATCGGTCGCCGTCAACATCTGGCCCCACGCGTCGTACGTGTAGGAGGTCTTGTAGTCCTCCGGGTCCGTCGTGGTGTTGCCCATCGGGTCGACCACCCAGGCGAGGTCACCGTCGGCCTCGTAGCCGAAGGTGTGTTTGCGCCCCTCGGGGCTGGTCTTCGCGGTGACCTCCGCGACGTAGCCGTTGAGCTGGCGCTGGTAGGTCAGCACGGTGCCTGACGTGCCGTTCCTGACCGCCTCGGCGTCCTTGATCTCGGTCGGGTAGCCGGTCTTGGCGTCGTAGGTCCAGGTGGAGACGGCCTGGTTGGCCTCCTCCAGTCGGATCACGTTGTGGTTGTCGTCCCAGCCGAACTTCGTGGTCTGGTTCTTCGCGTTGGTCGTCTGGGTCGGCCGGCCGTAGCCGTCCATCTGGTAGGCGGTGGCCTGGTTCTCCGCGTCCGTGACCGTGGTGTGGATGGTGTTGCCCTGCGGCCCGTCCGGGTCGGTGTACGCGAACTGCGTCAGGTGGGTCAGCCGGTCCTTGTACGACTTGGTGGTCCAGTGCCACTTCGGATCGTCGCCGGCCTGCGGGTAGTTGTAGGTCACCTCGGTGGCGTTGCCACGCGGGTCGGTGGTCTTGACCAACTTGACGTTCTTGTTGCCCTGCGTCATGTCGTAGGCGAACTTGAACGTCTTCGGCTGGCTGGAGCCGGCGCCGTCGATCAGCTCACCCAGCAGACCCTTGTCGGTGTAGGTAAAGGTGAGCTTGCGTCCCGAGATGTCGGTGATCTGCGAGACGTGGTCGATGATCTTCGGGTTGGTCAGGTTGGTGCCGGACTGTCGGGTCCAGGTGGTGTCGTCGATGTAGTCGAACGCCTGGCCCTTGGCGTAGTAGTCGACGGTCAGCGTCTGCCGGCCGGTCGCGTCCGTAACGTACCGGAGGAACTTCGTCGGCTTGTTGTTGGACTTGCGCTCCTCGTAGGTGAAGCGCAGCTCGTTGCCGTTGCTGTCCACCACGCTCGACAGGAAGCCCTCGCAGTCGTAGAAGAACTGCGTCCGGTCGGGCTTGGTGAGCACCCACGCCTTCGGCTCCTGCGTGTTGGGCTTGCACTGCACGCTGCTGTGCTTCTGCAGGTAGAGGTGCACGCCCTTGGGGCTCTTCCACTCGTTCGCCGCCGCGTCCCAGGTGAACCGGTGGCTGGTGCCGTCGCCGTCGGTCAGGGTGACCTTCGTCGGGTTCGGGTTGGGGTGGAAGTCCAGCGGCGTGCCCAGGCGCATCAACGACGACGCCTGCAACGACCAGCCGTAGCCGGCGACGGTGTCACTGGTGTCCAACGAGTTGTACGCCAGCCGGACGAAGGTCGACAGGCCCCGCGACGGGTTGTTGAACGCGTTGTACGACCAGACCGTGTTGCCGGCGTACAGGTTGTTCATCAGCGTGCCACCGGCACCGGTGTTCTTCCCCGCGTACGAGTAGAACTTCTCCAGACCGAGCTGGTCGGAGGTCGGCTCCTCCACCGCGATGTTCTGCGGCAACGCCTTGATCGCGGGGGTGGTCTCGGAGAGTTTCTTGCCGGTGACCTTGTTGCGTAGCTCCCAGTCGAGCACGTAGTCCGTGCGCTTGTTGCCGTCCGACGCCGGCGGTGGGGTCTTGACCTGCGCGTTGACGTCGACCGTGCCGGCGATCGGCACGGCGGCCGGCAGCGGCGTCGGCACGTGGATGGCGGGGTCGGCCACCGGCAGGCCGTCGGCCCGCTTCCACTGGTAGGTCAGCTCCCACTCGGTGGCGGCGAACGCCGCGCCGGTCGGGTTCGACACGGTGACCGGGACGGTGTACGTCGAGGCCGGCGCGAGCTGGTGCGGGGTGCTCGGCGCGTGGTAGGTCGACTCGGCGCTCTGCTCGAGGTAGGTGACCTCCAGCGTCGGGCGCAGCAGCGGCTCGGGTGCCTCCGACGACAGGATCATGGCCCGCGCGGTCTGGGTGGCCTCGTTACGCATCCGCAGCAGGAAGCCCTTGTTGCTGCCCGGCGTGGCGACCCAGCCCTTCACCGGGTCGGTGACCGTCCAGGTGGCCCACTCCGGGTCGTTGGTGAACCCGTTGAACCCCGCCTTCCAGGCGGTGTCATAGTCGCCGCCGGGGGTGGTCCAGGCGGTGGTGGCGTTCGCCTTGTCCCAGGTGGCGGTCGTCTCGTCGAAGCCCTGGGTCAGTCTGTGGACGTCGACGTACTCGGTCTGGTTGTCGCCGGGGAACAGCGAGGTGTTCCACATCCGCAGCTGTGCGTCCACGACCCGCGCCGTCGACGGAATGCCGGCCAGGGTCGGGAACTTCACCAGGTTGCGGGTGGTGCCGTAGTAGGTGGAGTTGTTCCCCACCCCCAGGTACGGGTCCCCGACGTAGCTGTCGACGTTCTCCGTGCGCCGGGTCAGCGACAGGTTCGTGTCGACCACCCCGTTGACGCCGTTGGTGTCCCCGGCCGCCGCCGCGTCCCGGTAGATCCGGGTGATCTGCCCGGCCTTGGGCAGCATGACGGCCTGACTCGGCCCGGCCAGGACCTGCCCGTCGCGGGTCTTCACGGCGACCATGTAGTAGTAGAACTTGCGGGCCATCGGGTCGGTGTTGTCCGCCGCCGTCGGCACCGCCGTGGTGTCCTGATAGGTGTACGTGGACGTGCCGACCGGGGCGATCAGCGTCGCCGACGACGGCCGGAAGTCCTGGTAGATGCTGCGGTGCACCTGGTACTCCACCGCGTCGTCGCCGGTGTTCGACGACGGGTCCTGGTACTGCGGCCAGGTCAGCACGGCGCCGGTGGCGGTGACCGTGGTCGGCGGGTGCACCGCCACGCCCGGGCGGCCGTAGGTGACGATCAGCCGGGGCAGGTTGTAGTCACGCCGGTCGTTCTGGTACGCGTACTCCGAGGCCTCGTAGATGGGCCCGCCGCGGCCCCTGGTCTCCTCGTCCACCGCCTTGACCACGAAACCGTGGTTCGGCGTGCCGTCGAGCCACTGCTGCACCACGTCGCGCACGGCGAACGAGTTCCACACGCTGGAGACGTTCTTGGCCTTGTTCGCCACACCCCAGCGGGTGAACCGCACCGCGTCGGCGATCACCGCCTTGCCCGCCACGTCCCGCAGCACCACCCGGCCGGCCGTGCCGGCGTTGAAGCGGTACGTGCCGAGGGTCGCCCAGGCGCCCTTGCTGTCCGGAGTGGTCTGGTTGACCGACGGCGTCGCCGACCCGTTGGCGTGGTGCACGGTGTACGGGGTGGGGTTGGCCCGGTCGGACGCGCCCACGTAGTGCACCTCGACCTTGTAGTCGCCGGTCTCGGTGATCGTCGGCGTCCAGGTGTGGGAGTCCCCCGCGACCGGGTCGTTGTTGAACCGGTAGTCGGTATTCACCGCGTGCCGGGTCATGTCGGGGTTGCCGGACCACGCCCACGAACCGGTGACCGAGGTGCCCGCGTCACCGTCGTCGAGCTGCACGAGGTTCCCGGCCGGCTGCGCGGCGATGTTCTGGTGCGTGTTGTTCCAGGTCGCCGACTCGTCCGTCCACGGCTGCGTCACCCGACGCGCCTCCATCAGCACGTCATGCTCGTACGAGGTGTGGGTCTGGTCGTAGTACAACTCCAGCCGGGCGTCGTCGATCGCCGTCCCGGACGGCACCGCGGTCAACGGGAACCGCACCAACGACCGCCAGATCCCGGTGTCCGTGCCCACCCGCAGCGGCCACGTCGTGGGGTCCTTCTGGTACTCGTGATCCGGATTGCCCGAGTAGACCTGCACGTCCTGGGCGTCGTCCGGCACCGGCTGGATCCGGATGGTCGGGTCGATCACCACCGGGTAGACCCGCTTCGGGTCGGCCAGCCAGGCGGCGTCCGCGGTCACCGTCACCGTCGTGTCGGCCCCCGACCCGGCCACGGTCTGCGTGACCTTGTCGCTCCACACCTTGCCGTGCGGCGACGCCTTGTCGTCCCGGTCGTCGTACATGAACGGGGCCGGCATCACGAAGACCGGAGCGCCACCGGCCAGGCCGACGAACGCGATCGACCCGTCGGCACGCTGCTGCGCGGTGAGCCCGGTGGCGTCCAGGGTGAACGTGTACGACGCCGGGCCGCTCGGCGCCCGGTGCAGGACGATCTTCTCCTTCAGGGCCGTCGGGGTCACGTCGTAGACGACGTCCGCGCCACCGGCCACACCGGGGTAGGTGACAGACGAGCCGGCGACCCGGGGCGTGACTGCCTTCGCCGCACCGGCCAGACCCAGCTCGACGCTGCGACCCTCCTGCTCGAAGCGCACCAGCTCGTCCGAGCGGTCGCCGAAGAGGCTGGTGAAGCTGTTCGTCGTGTTGCCCTGGACGTATCCCTTGTCGCTCGTCGGGCGCACCCTGGTGTCGATCGGGTGGTACCGGCCCCTGCCGTCCTTGTAGTGCAACGGCACGGCGGAGATCTCCGCCTGGGTCCGTCCGTCGGACAGCTGGTACACGCGGCTGTTCTTCGTGCGCTTGCCGGGGAGTTCCCTGACCCGCTTCTGCGGGGGCAAGACCTTCGCCGGCGGTGCCTTCTCCCGCACCGCCAGGCCGGCGCCGACCACCTCCGGCCTCGCCGGGCGCGAGCCGCCGTCGACCAGCCCCTTCGCCGCGTCGCCGAGCCGGGACAGCAGGCCGTCGTCCTGCGCTGCGGTCGCGGCCTGCTCCGGCTCCCGCTGGGACAGGACCTGCGTCCCGCCCACGGTGGCGGCCAACGCCATCACCAGGCCCGCTATCAGCGGCCCCCGTAGTTTCCTCTTCACCCGTCACCCTCCGCCAAGGAGTCAGCACGACGGGTAGAAGCTAGGAGGCGTCCGCATATCGACAGCTATCGTCCGGCTACCGCCCGGACCGGCTGGTACAAGACCGCTGGCACCGCGGATCGACGGCGCTGCGGCGGCGTCGTCGGTGGCGCGTCGCCGGGGCGTCGGAGGCTGGTGTGGCCGCGACAGCGGGCTGAGGATTCTCCGCCGGCGCCCGGCGCGAAGCTCGGTGGCAGCAGCATTCCGCCGCCACTGCGCGGCGAGTCGATGGCCGACCGCCGAGGGTGTCAGGACCGGGGCCGCAACTCCCCGGTCCTGCCCCCAGCCGTCCGGCGTGGTGGCGGGCGCGCCGGATGAGCGCGTGGGCGTGGCACGCCGCCCACGCCGGGCTCAACGCGACGAGCCAGCCGCCTGCACTCAGCTCCATGGTGCCCAACTACCGGACTTCGGCACGCTCCCGACTCACCCCGAGGAGCCGTGAGCGCCGGATCAGGCTAGGCGTGCCGCGGGGGGCCGGACAAGGACGAGTCGGGCCCCCCGGGGGTGTTTGATGTCAAGGCGAAAAAGCGGCATGTCGACGTAACACGGCCCTACCGGCCAGCGCTGTTTCCCGTCGAGGCCGTCACTGCGTCCGGCGCTCCGTACGCCCCCGCCGGCGGCCCGAAGACCGCCTCAGAAGTGGTGCAGCAGTTCGGGGAACGTGGACAGCCGCAGCACCCCGGGGTCGGCCGGATCCAGCTCGTCGTGCTCCAGCACCCAGGTGTTGTCGTTGGGGATGAACACGGCGTTGAGGCCGGCGGCGCGGGCGGGCCGGATGTCGGACTTCGGGGAGTTGCCGATCATCCAGGTGACGGCGGGGTCGACGCCGTGCTCCCGGACCAGCCAGCGGTAGGTGTCGACGTCCTTCTCCGGCACGATGTGCGCGGCCCGGAAGTGGTGCAGCAGGCCGCAGGCGTCGAGCTTGCGCTGCTGCTCCTCGCGTTCGCCCTTGGTCAGCAGCAGCAGGTGGTGCCGGACGGCCAGGGCGTCCAGCGCCTCGGCCACGCCGGGCATCAGCTCCACCTGGTGCGCCACCAGGGCCGCCGCCAGCTCGTCGAGCTGGCGGCGTTCCGCCTCGGTGGCGGGACGCTGCCGCAGCCGCTCCAGGCACTCCCCGAGGCTGCGCAGGAACACCTTGCTGCCGTAGCCGTGCGCGACCGCGTTGGCCCGCTCGATGTCGTCCAGGATGGCCCGGATCTCGGCCCGGTCGAGGGTCGGATGGTCCAGCCACTCCAGGAAGTCGTCGATCACCCGCTCGAACAGGATGTTGTTCTCCCAGAGCGTGTCGTCGGCGTCGAAGACGAGCACCTGCCCGTCGCGGCGGCGCGTGGCGTTTCCCATGACTCTCCTCCCCCGTGCTGGCCGGGGCCACGGTACTGCGGGCCCGTCGGCCCGGTCAGCCGGGTTTTCGCGGGGTCGGCTCGTCCCTGGCGGGCGTCGGGGCCTCCGGGCCGGCGAGCAGCCCCGACATGATCATGTCCTCCCGCTGCTCCTGCTTGTCGGGGCGCAGCCGCCCGCCCCGGGTGAGCATGACCGTGCCGTGCAGCAGCGCCCAGCCGAGTTCGGCGAGCGTGTCGGGATCCCGGCCGGCAGCCAGCGGGGCCACGCCGGCGCGCAGCTCGGCGAAGGCGGCGCCGGGCGCGCCCGGCCCCGGATCGCGGCCCAGGGTGAGGTCCGAGGTGTGGGCGAGCATCGCGTCGTAGACCTCGGGATTGGCGTACGCGAAGTCCAGGTAGGCCGCCACCACCGCCGGCCAGTCGCCGTGGCCGGCGGGGGCGGCGCGGGCGGCGGGGGCGGCGCGGGCGGCGGCGAGCGCGGCGGCCAGGTCGACGAAGCCGCGCACCGCCACGGCGGACATGAGCGCGGCCGGGTCCGGGAAGCGGCGGTAGAGGGCCTCGATGTCGACGCCGGTCCGCTCGGCCAGCCGGCGGTGGGTGGCTGCCGACCACCCCTCGGCCTCGGCCAGCTCCCGGGCGGCGAGGACGACGCGCTCCCACTCGGCCGGGCCGGCGTCTGCTCCATCTGCTGACGACACCCCGCCGATGCTAGTGAGCGTCACCGGCGGTGACGCCCACGCGACGGATTGGCGACTCTGGCGCTGCTCGGGTCAGCGGCGCAGGGTGAGGATCAGGTCGGCGACCAGGGCCGTCCAACCGGTCTGGTGCCAGGCGCCCAGCCCGGCGCCGTTGTCGCCGTGGAAGTATTCGGGGAAGCAGATCAGGTCCCGCCAGTCCGGGTGGGTCTGGAAGAGCTGGGCGGCGCCGTAGATCGGCCGCCGACCCCAGCCGTCGCGGGTGAACAGCGAGATCAGCCGCGCGGAGAGGTCGTCGGCGATCTCGTCGAGGGTCCGCTTCACCCCGGAGCGCGTCGGATACTCCACCTGGAGGTCGTCGCCGAAGAAGGCGGCGTAGTCGCGCAACGCGCTGATCAGCAGGAAGTTGGTCGGCATCCAGATCGGGCCGCGCCAGTTCGAGTTGCCCCCGAACAGGCCGCTGGTCGACTCGGCCGGTTCGTAGCCGACGCTGAACTCCTGGCCGCCAAGGGTCACCGAGAACGGCTTGTCGAGGTGGGCGCGCGACAGCGTCCGCAGCCCGTACTCGGAGAGGAACTCGTCGGTGTCGAGCATCCGGGCGAGCAGGCGGACGATCTGCTCCGGGCCGACCATCGACAGCAGCCGGTGCTGGCGACCGTCGGGCCCGAGCCGCCGGGCGCCGACGACGTCGGCGTACTCGGGGCGGTTGGCGAGGAACCAGCGCAGCCGGGCGTGCAGTTCGGGCAGCCGGTGCAGGGTACGGGCGGTGAGCCGGGTCGTCGCGGCCAACGGCAGCAGGCCGACGACCGAGCGGACCTTCAGGGGCACCTTCGTGCCGTCGGCGAGGCGCAGCACGTCGTAGAAGAACGCGTCCTCGGCGTCCCACAGGCCCTGCTCGTACGCGGCGGCGGCGATGTAGGCGAAGTGCTCGAAGAACTTGGTGGCGGTGTCGACCCAGGTGCGGTCGTGTTCGGCCAGCACGACGGCGATGTCGAGCAGGTTCAGCGCGTACATCGCCATCCAGGCCGTGCCGTCGGACTGCTCCAGCACGCCGGCCACCGGCAGGGCCGCCGAGCGGTCGAAGGGGCCGACGTTGTCCAGCCCGAGGAAGCCGCCCTCGAAGACGTTGTTGCCGACGGTGTCCTTGCGGTTGACCCACCAGGTGAAGTTCAGCAGCAGCTTGTGCATCACCCGGGCCAGGAATTCGTGGTCGCGGCCCCCGTCGATCTCGAAGACCTTCAGCGCCGCCCACGCGTGCACCGGCGGGTTCACGTCCCCGAACGCCCACTCGTACGCCGGGATCTGGCCGTTGGGGTGCAGGTACCACTCCCGCAGCAGGAGCAGCAGCTGCTCCTTGGCGAAGCCCGGATCGACCCGGGCGATGCTCACGCAGTGGAAGGCCAGGTCCCAGGCCGCGTACCAGGGGTACTCCCACGGGTCCGGCATGGAGATCACGTCGAAGCTCGTCATGTGCCACCAGGCGCTGTTGCGCCCGTGCCGGCGCCCGGACGGCGGCGGCGACGAGCCGGGATCGCCCTCCAGCCAGCGCTTGACGTCGAAGTGGTAGAACTGCTTGCCCCACATCAGTCCGGCGATCGCCTGCCGGGCGACGAGTGCCTCGTCCGGGGTCGCGGCGGCCGGGACCACCCCGGCGAAGAACCGGTTCGCCTCCGCCCGGCGGGCCCACACCACGGCGTCGAAGCCGTCGCCCAGGTCCGCCGGGGGCGGCGGGGTGCCGCCGGGCGGCGGGGCGGTACGGGTCAGCCGCAGCCGGATCCGCCGCTGCGCCCCCGCCGGCACGTCCAGCACGTAGTGCAGCGCGCCCTTGGTGCCCTCCCGGGCCGGGTTGACCGTCGGGGCCCCGTCGACCACGTGGTCGTTGATGCCGTCCTTCGGGTAGGGAGAGCGGCCGGGCAGGCCCCAGAGCCGCTCGGCGTTGGTGTCGTTGTCGCAGAGCAGCGGCGTGGGCTCCCCGTCGCCCTCCAGCAGCAGCTGGCCCAGCACCCGGTGCTCGCCGACGAGCCGCGATCCCTCGCCGACCAGCCGGGGCACCCGGTCACCGCCGGGCAGCCCCCACGCCCAGGTGTTGCGGAACCAGAGCGTCGGCAGCACGTGCAGGGTGGCCGCCCGGTCGCCCCGGTTGGCGACGGTGACGACGACGCACATGTCCGTCGGCGTCGCCTTGGCGTAGTCGACGGTCACCGCCCAGTACCGGTCGTCGTCGAAGATGCCGGTGTCCACCAGCTCGTACTCGGTGTCGTCGCGCCCGCGCAGCGCGTTCACCGCGACCAGCTCGTCGTACGGGAAGGCGGCCTGCGGGTAGTGGTAGCGCCAGCGCATCCACGAGTGGGTGGGGGTGGAGTCCTCGTACCACCAGTAGTCCTTGGCGTCCTCGCCGTGGTTGCCGCCGTCGCCGCCGAGGCCGAACATCCGCTCCTTGAGGATCGGGTCCTTTCCGTTCCACAGGGCGAGGGCGAAGCAGAACGTCTGCCGGTCGTCGCAGACGCCCGCCATGCCGTCCTCGCTCCACCGGTAGGCTCTGGACCGCGCGTGGTCGTGCGGGAAGTAGTCCCAGGCCGTACCGTGCTCGCTGTAGTCCTCCCGTACCGTCCCCCACGCCCGCTCGGACAGATAGGGACCCCATGCGCGCCAGTCCTGTTCCCCGGCGTCGGCCTGAGCCAGCCGGAGCCGTTCGGGGTCGGGCGCGTGGTCGTCGGGGGGCGGCACGTCGGTGATCACTCGCACATCTTCGACGTCGCCGGGGGACTTCACCACAGGAGCCATTCTCGTCGTGGCGTGTTGCACCCCGCCGCCGGTGGAGGAAAGTTGATCGACATTCGCTTCGGTTCGCAGGTCTGCGGCGACCTGACCGGCGGCGCCGCCCGGGAGTGGCTGGTCACCGACGGTCTCGGCGGCTACGCCACCGGCACGGTGAGCGGGTTGCGCACCCGCCGGTACCACGGCCTGCTCGTGGTGGCCGGCGAGACGCCGGCGTCCCGCCGGGTGGGACTGGTCGGCCTGGACCCGGCCGTGCTGTTCCCCTCCGGCGCCCGGGTGCGCCTGGGCGCGCACGAGTGGGCCTCCGGCGATGTCGATCCGCGCGGCTTCGAGCTGCTGGAACGCTTCGACCTGACCGACGGCCTGCCCCGGTGGCGGTGGCGGATCGGCGACGTGGTGATCGAGCGGGAGCTGGCGATGACGCACGGGCGCCCCTGCGTCGCCGTGGTGCACCGGCTGGTCTCCGGTGGGCCGGTGCGCCTCGACCTGGCGGCGGTGTGCACCTGGCGGGACGCGCACGGCGAGCGCCGCGCCGACGGCCCGGCCCCCCGGGCGGAGTCCGTGCCGGGCGGCGCGGTGGTCGAGGGCGCGTTCCGCATCGCCGGGCCGGACTGGACCCCGGAGGGCCAGTGGTGGCTCGGCGCGCACCACCGGGAGGAGGCGGCGCGGGGCCTGAACCCCGACGAGGACCTCTGGTACGCGGGCCGGTTCTCGGGCGCGCTGGAGCGCCCGGGCGACACGGTGTCGGTGCTCGCGTGGGCCGACGAGCTGGTCGAGGAGCCGCCCCCGGCGACCGAGGTGGTCGCGGCGGCGCGGGGGCGCAACCGGCGGGTGGTGGCCGCGGCGAAGCCGGCCGACGCGGTCGAGGCGACGCTGACGCTGGCCGCCGACGCGTTCGTGGTCGACACGGCCACCGGGCCGGACGTGGTGGCCGGCTACCCGTGGTTCGGCGCCTGGTCGCGGGACACGATGATCTCCTACGAGGGGCTGTTCCTCTGTACCAACCGGGCCGGCGAGGGCCGGGAGCTGCTGCGGGCGTACGCGGCGACGCTGTCGGAGGGGATGCTCGCGAACACCGCCGACACCGGGCGGGTGGAGTACAACACCGTCGACGCGACGCTGTGGTTCCTGCACGCGGTCAGCCGGCACGTCACGGTCACCGGCGACACCGATCTCGGCGACGAGCTGCTGCCCGCGCTGCACGGCGTCGTCGACGCGCACCTGGCCGGCACCCGCTTCGGCATCGCCGTCGACCCGGCCGACGGGCTGCTCACCCAGGGCGGCACCCCGGGCACGGCACTGACCTGGATGGACGCCCGCGTGTACGGGGTGCCGGTCACCCCGCGCACGGGCAAGCCGGTGGAGGTCAACGCGCTCTGGGTCAACGGGCTGGCCGGCCTGGCCGAGCTGACCGAGCTGGCGGGGCGGGACGCGGGCGCGCTGTGGCGGCTGCACGAGCGCGCCGGCGCCGCGTTCCGGGACCGGTTCCCGGCCCCGTCGGGCTGGCTGCACGACGTGGTGGACGCGCCCGCGCCCGCGTACCCGCTGGGCGGGGCCGCGCACCACGACGACGACCTGCTACGCCCCAACCAGCTGCTGGCCTGGTCGCTGCCGTACGCCCCGCTGGAGCCCGACGAGGCCACCGTGCGCCGGGTCGCCGCCGGGCTGCTCACCCCGCTGGGCCCGCGCAGCCTCTCCCCCGACTCACCCGAGTTCGTCGGGCGGCACCGGGGCGGTCCGGCCGAGCGGGACGGCGCCTACCACCAGGGCACCGTCTGGCCGTGGCTGCTCGGCCCGTACGCCGACGCCGCCCGACGAGCCAAGATGTCGGTCGATGACCTTTTCGTCGGCATCGAGGCCCATCTGACCGAATATGGCCTAGGATCGGTGAGTGAGACGGCCGACGGCCTCGCGCCGCACGCGGCCACCGGGTGCCCGTTCCAGGCGTGGTCGGTCGCCGAGCTGCTACGCGCCCGCAGAAACGGCCGGTAGCGCTTTACACGACCGCAACGGCGGCGTCTCCGCCGGTTAGCCGGCCGCCAGCAGGATGGGTTCCGATCCGCTCGCGACCGCACCGGGCACCGGTCTCCGGTACCCGGCGGCGCGCCCGGGGACAACTCAAAGGGGGCCGCCCGAATGTCACCTGACGCCGACGTGATCGACATCCACCCCGCCCGGCGACTGCGGGTGCTGATGCTCTCCTGGGAGTACCCGCCGGTCCTGGTCGGCGGGCTCGGCCGGCACGTGCACGCCCTGTCGGTCGCCCTGGC
>NZ_JBQHDF010000007.1:0-321885 GCF_052068495.1 Micromonospora sp. SD12
GGTGGCCAGCAGCAGCGGATAGGCGTCGGCGAAGCTGACCCGGTCGCCGGTGTCGTGCTCCCGGTCCCCCGGGAGCCGAATGCGGTGGTGTTCCTCGGTGGCCCGCCGGTACTGTCCGGAGCCACCATGACAGCGAGCGGTGAGGTCGAGATGGGCAGCGGTGGCGGAACGACGGTGCTGTGGCGCCCGACCGGACCGGAAGAACTCGACCTCGTTCGCGAATCGGGATGGCGGAAGTGGCCACCGCGCCTGCCGGACCAGCCGATCTTCTATCCGGTCCTCAACGAGGACTACGCGATCATGATCGCCCGCGACTGGAACGTGCCCGCCTCCGGCGTGGGATACGTGACCCGCTTCCACGTCGAGACTGACTTCCTCAGCCGCTACCCCGTACGGCAGGCCGGTGGCGACACGATCCTGGAGCTATGGGTGCCAGCCGAGGAACTCGACGAGTTCAACGCCCACCTCGTCGGCACGATCGAGGTTGTGCACGAGTTCCGGTAGCCGAGCGGCGGCGAGGCCGCACGCATCCACTGACGGGGCCGTAGCGCCCGCAACTCGCCGCGCTGCGAGCTGCCAGGCGGCCCCGTCGCGCACCCGTGGCCACAGCCGCTTCTGGTGAGCTGACCCGGGCAGCTCGACCGGCCCGAGCCGCTGCGCTACCACCAGGTGGAGCCGACCGCAGTGGCGGAGATCGACGTCGACACCGCGTACGAGCACCACCGCTGGCGGCACCGGGTGAGGTACTTGCGCCAACGCCTGGACCTGTCGGCCTGCCCCGCTGCTTCGTTGAAGCAGCGGGGCCACGCAGGTCGGGTCAGTGGACCTCGAAGCTGCGGGTGTCGCTGTAGCTGGCCAGGTGGTCGAGGTCGGGCGGCATGTGAACCCGGTAGTGGTGGGTGCCCTTCGCGGAGGGCTGGATGGTGAACGAGTAGCCGCCGGTCCACGACAACGCCGTGCTGCTCACCGTGGACCAGCTTCCGTCCACGTAACGCTCCAGGCGCACCGTCCTGCCTGGGTGGGCCGGGGACACGCTGCCCGACAGGGTGACCGAGCCGCCGAGGGGCACGGACGTCTTCGACAGCGTGGCAGTGACGGTGGTCTTCACCCAGACCGTCGTGAGGCTGCTCTCCGAACCCAGGTGGGTCGTCGAGCCGCGGTGCTGCCACTTGTAGTCCAGCCCCCACGAGGGCTTGTGGCTGTAGCTCGCCTCGCCTGAGCTGTCAGTGGTCGACGTGGTGATCAACGTCCACTGGCTGGTGCCCTTACGCCTGCCGTAGAGCCGCATCGGAGCGTCCGCGATACCCGCACCGGTGTCCGCGCGGACTGCCGCGCCCGACACCGTCACCGCCGACCCGTGCGCCAGCGACGTGGCGCTGACCGCGATCGTGGTCGTGCTGCCGACCAGGGTCACACTCGGTGCGGCCGACAGCTTGCCGTTGCTGTCCTTGACCCACACCGCGAACGTGTACGTCGTACCCGGCGCCAACCCCGTCGCCGTGGCACTGTTGCCCGTGCCCTCGTACACCGCCGTGCCGGCGGTTGGTGACGACGGCGCCGTCGGGCCCGTGGCACTTCGCACGATCACCTGGTCCAGATCCGTGATCGACGGCAGCGTCCAGGACAGCGTGGCCGAGCCGACACCACCCGTCGCCTTGAGATTCGACACCGTCAGCGGGCCCTCGACGGTGAAGCTGTACGTGGTGACCATGGAGGCGGTGCGGTCGGCCGTGAAGCTGCGGACGCTCAGGACGTACCTGTCGGCGGCCGGCGGCGTCCAGGTCACCGCCGCGCTGCCATCGGCCTCGGCGGCAACGGTGCCGCTGCCCGCGGCAGACCCGTTGCTGACCCACCATTGGTACGAGGTCGAGCCGGGCATGCGCGGTGTGAAGCTGAAGGTGCCCGGGGCGAGGTGACCGCTGCCGGTCGCCGGGAAGTCGGTCGAGGCGACCCGGGGCCCGTCCGTCACGGTCCAGGTCACGCCGTCCGACTCCGTCTGCACGCCGGCGGCGTTGCGGGCGATGACGGTGACGGCCTTGTAGCCACTTCTGGTCGGGGTGAAGCTGAAGGTGGCGGTGCCGTCGGCGGCCGGCTTGACGACCTGGTTGCTGGCCTCGTCGTAGTGGAGCGTCGCCACGTAGTCGACCACGTCGGCCATTCCGCTGCGGGCCGTGAAGGTCGCCGGCGTGCCCAGGTCGGTGCCGCCGGTGCGGGTCACCGTCGGTGCCGCTCCGTCCACGGAGATCGGTTGCCAGCGCGGATGGGAGAGGGTGCCGTCGGCGCTCCGGCTCTGGATCCGCAGGCCGGCGACGCCGGTCTCGGTGGCCGTCCAGGTCACGTCGGCAGTGCCGTCCGGCCGGGCCGGAACGGTGATCTTCTCGATCGGCCGCTGCTCCAGGCTCGAGTATTCCGCCCAGTAGACGTACGCCTCGACGTTCGGCATCCGGGGCGCGAGGCGGAAGGCGAGCGACGACCCGATGACCACGTCGCCGCGCGTGTCCCCGGTGAGCGTCGGGCCGTTGTCGACGATGAACCGGTAGGCGCGGTCCGCGTGCGCCGTGCCGTCGTGCGCGACGCTGTGCACGTAGAGGGTCTGCCAGCCGCCGCGCGTCGGAGCGATCATGACCGTCGCCTTTCCGGTGGCGTCCGCCGGCACGGTTCCCGATGGTCCGCCCTCGTCGATCCGCCATGCGAACGACGCTGTGCCAACGAGCCTGGCGGCGGTGAACTCAAACGCGCCGGGCACGCCGACGTTGTAGTCGAGGTCCGGAGCCAAGTCCTGGTACGCGGCGGAGAAGACCGACGGTCGGGTCTCCTTGACGTAGAACTCGTAGTGGGCCGGCTTTGACCGGTTGCCAGCCCGGTCGATGGCGTAGACGATGAGCGAGTGGTGGCCGGCAGCTCGCGGGCTCCAGCGGACGGTCGCCGGACCGCCGAGCCCTTCGGCGTTCACCGTGCTCTCCACGGGGTCTTCCGCGAGCTCGGCCGAGCCGAACCGGTAAAGGTAGCTGACGGTGTCGGCGGAGACCGGGGCCAGCGCGAACACGCCGGGGACGCCGATCGCGCCGCTGGCGTCGTCCCAGCTGCCTGCGGGATATTCGGCAGAGGTGACGGTCGGTGCCGGGCCACCGCTGCGGTCGACGGTGAAATGGCACGTGTCGCTCCACGCCGACGCTGCCGCGCCATCGAGGACCCGCACCCGCCAGGCGTACGTGACGCCGTCGAGCTGCTTCGCCGCGTCTTCGAGCTGGACGTAGACCTCGCCCTGCTCGCCGACGGTGCGGAGCCACTGCTGCGGATGCTCCGGGTCGGCCACGTCCCACACCTGGAAGTCGGCCTCGAGATGGGGACCCGCACCCGTACGGTCGAAGGTGCCCCGCAGCACGACGGCCTGAGCGTCGTTGAGCCTGGCCGGGCTCAGGTACGGCCCCGGTGCGGCGGTGGCGCACGACTGGCCGGCGGTCTTGAGGTCAGTGGGTGCGCCCGCGGCCGCGGTGGCCGGGGCCGCGGTGAGCCCCACGATCGTTCCGCAGCCAAGTGTCGAGGCCATGATCAGCGCCATGGCACGCTGACGAGCGCGCGGAGCGTTACGCACGTGGTCTCCCAGATTGACGGGTAGCGTTTATCAGCCGCGAAGAGGATCGCATGCCACCGCGACGGAGGACGCCCCGGAACCGTTGCATTGAACGTCAGGTCGCCGCGTCTGGCGGCGGCGTTGTCCAGTGTGGTGACCGGCAAGCGCCGCCAACACCAACAGGCGCAGCCCCAGAGGAGCGCTCAGAGGAAGATCGATCCGCCCATGACCAGTCGTCGACGGCTGGACGCAGCCGGACTCCGCCGGACGAACGACAACGGCCCCCGATCAGCATTCCTGCTGGTCGGGGGCCGTTGGTGCTCCTGGTGGCGGGTAGAGGATTCGAACCTCTGTAGCTTTCGCGACGGATTTACAGTCCGCTCCCATTGGCCGCTCGGGCAACCCGCCAGGGCACCCCACCGCGCCGTAACGCGGCAGCGGAAGCAAGGATAGCGGCTCCCCCCGGCACCGGCGCAACCGGGTACCGTCAGGGGGTCGTACCGCTGGTCAGCGGGGGACGAAGGACCACAGACCGCCGGACAGCAGGAGCATGAGCATGGCAGCGAACCCGTCGTTCGACATCGTGAGCAAGGTCGACCGCCAGGAGGTCGACAACGCTCTCCGCCAGGCGGAGAAGGAGCTCGCGACGCGGTTCGACTTCCGGGGCACCGGCGCCGAGATCTCCTGGTCGGGTGAGGAGGCCATCAGCCTCCAGGCGGAGACCGAGGAGCGGGTGCGGGCGGCGCTGGAGGTCTTCAAGGAGAAGGTGATCAAGCGGAACATCTCGCTGAAGTCGCTGGACGCCGGCGACCCCCGCTCGTCGGGAAAGATCTTCAAGATCGACTGCAAGGTGATCCAGGGCATCGACTCGGACAAGGCGAAGGCCATCAGCAAGAAGATCCGCGACGAGGGCCCGAAGGGCGTCCAGGCCCAGATCCAGGGCGACCAGCTGCGCGTCACCGGCAAGAAGAGGGACGACCTCCAGGCCGTCATCGCGCTGCTCAAGGGCGAGGACTTCGGCGTCGCCCTCCAGTTCACCAACTACCGCTGACACGCGTCCGGTCGGTCCTGCCGCGGCGGGACCGACCGGGCGGCGGCCGGCCGACCCTGACAACCCCGGGTCGAGAGGACCGCGCCGGTTCAGCGGGAGAAGACGAGCAGCAGCACGACCGTCAGGATCGCGCTGATCAGCAGGGATCCGAGGCAGCCCACCCGGTTCGAGAAGAAGACGAACATGCCCGGGTGGTACCCCTCCAACGCGACGGAAATCCCGGGAGCCCGGCCGGAACGTCAGGCGGGGAGCAACTCCTCGCTGCGTACCGCCGTGGCCTCCGCGCGGGCGATGGGCCCGGCGGGCAGGGCCGCGACCCCGGCCCCGACGGCGACCGCCGCCCCGGCGAAGACGAACGCCCAGGGCACCCCGCCGCCGTGGTCGACGATCAGGCCGGCCACCGCGCCGCCGGCGGCGCTGGCGCCCACCGACATGGTCACCACCCAGGTGTACGCCTCGTTCAGCATGCTGGTGGGCGCGACCCGGCCGACCAGGGTGTTCTCCAGGGTGAGCGCGGGCGCGATCGTGGCGCCCCCGATCACCAGGGCGGTGCCCAGCGCCACCGGGGTGGGCATCACCGCGAAGACGGCAAAGCTGGCCGCCACCGCGCCGAGCAGCAGCGAGAACTGCCGGGTCATGTTCCGGGCGGGCTTGCGGACACCGAACCAGAAGCCACCCACGGCGCTGCCGACGCCCCAGACGGCCAGCAGCACCCCGGCGAGGCTGTCGGGGTCGTCGGACGTGTAGGCGGAGGCGAACGCCGGCACGGTCACGCCGGCCGCGCCGAAGGCGATGCCGAGGGTGGCCACGCAGAGCAGCAGCGCCGGGAAGCCGGACACGCGCAGCGGGCCGAGCCCCGTGGTGCGGTGCTCGCGCGGGTGCGGCTGCCAGCCGCGCATCACGCGGCCGAGGGCCACCGCCATCGTGCCCACCAGGGTCACCACGGCGGCGCCGATCAGGGCGGCCCCGGCGTCGGCGAACAGGATGAAGCCGGCGACCAGCAGCGGGCCGAGCACGAAGACGATCTCGAAGAGCGTGGTCTCGGCGGCGAGGGCGGTGTTACGCAGGTGCCACCGGCCGGACGCCGGCGAGGTCAGGTCGTTCCAGGCGCCGCGGATCGCGGCGGTCAGCGGCGGGTAGGTGGCCCCGGCGACGCCGGATGCCACGAAGACCAGCACCAGGCTGCCGGCGTCGGAGCGGGCGGACCAGAGCAGGCCGAGCAGGGCGAACGGGTGGGCGACGGCGGTGCCGACGAGCACCGGGGTGGGGCCGATCCGGTCGGCGATCCGGCCCGCCACGGGGCTGAGCGCGGCGCCGGAGAGGGCGTAGATGGCCCCGGCGACGGCGGCCAATGAGTAGCGGCCGGTGACCTGCTCGACGACCAGCAGCAGCGCCAGCGGCGTCATGCCGATCCCGAGCCTGCCGAGGATGCCGGTGAGCAGCAGCATCGGCGCTCCGGGGATCCGCCAGACGCCCAGGTACTGGCGCAGTGCGGCCACGGTCGACCTCCAGGGGATGTAACGAGTGGGGAACCTTTCGACCCTAACGCCGCCGACGGCGCGAGAGGAACGGTTAACGCGCTCACACGCCTTTCCGCCCGTGTCCGGCGGACCGGACACGGGCGGAAAGGTGATCAGCGCCTCAGCGCTGGAACTGCACGGGGCCGCTGTTGGCGGCCATCCGCTCCAGCCGGGCGACCCGCTCTTCCATCTTGGGGTGGGTGGAGAAGAGCGCCGCCACGGCGCCGCCCTTGAACGGGTTGGCGATCATCAGGTGGGCGGTGCTGGTGAGCTGCCCCTGGGCCGGCAGCGGCCGGCGCTGGGCACCCATGTGGATCTTCCGCAGGGCGCTCGCCAGGGCCAGCGGGTCCCGGGTGAGCTGGGCGCCGGAGGCGTCCGCCTGGAACTCCCGGCTGCGGCTGATCGCCAGCTGGATCACGGTGGCCGCGATCGGGCCGAGGATGATGGTGAGCAGCAGCACGGCCGGGTTCGGGGAGTCCTCGTCGTCGCCACCGCCCAGCGGGATGAACCAGGCGATGTTCGCCAGCATGGTGATGATGCCGGCCAGACCGGCCGCCACGCTGGAGATGAGGATGTCCCGGTTGTAGACGTGCGACAGCTCGTGCCCGATCACGCCGCGCAGCTCGCGGTAGTCGAGGATCTCCGTGATCCCCTGGGTGACGCAGACGGCCGCGTGCTGCGGGTTCCGTCCGGTGGCGAACGCGTTGGGTTGCGACGTCGGGCTCACGTACAGGCGGGGCATGGGCTGCCCGGCCTCGGTGGCCAGCTCGCGGACCATCCGGTACAGCTCAGGGAACTGTGCCTCGCTGACCGGTTGCGCCCGCATCGAGCGCAGCGCGAGCTTGTCGGAGTAGAAGTAGGTGACGCCGTTCATGAGCAGCGAGACGACGACGGCGATGACCAGGCCGCCACTGCCGCCGAACCAGTAGCCCACCGCCAGGATCAGCGACGTGAGCAGGCCGAGCAGCGCGGCGGTCTTCAGACGGTTGTGGTGCACGATCACTCCTTCGGTGCAGCACGGATCGCGCGGGATCCGCTGACCGGTCCAACAACCCGGTACCCGCCAACCATCCGTCTCATGGCTGAGAGTTGCCTGAGATGTCCGGAGTGCCCGCAGGGACTACCGCCCCGCAAGGCGGGTAGGCCGCCCCTACGGGACCGCCGCGTCAGCGGGCGGCGACGTCCAGCACGAGCTGCGGGGCGAGGCCCAGCACCAGCGCCGCCACCGTCGCCACGGCCAGCACCACGCCGACCGTCCGGGCCCGTACGGGCGCCCCCGCGGAGGCGTCAGCGCCTGCGGGGACGGCCCCGACCAGCCTGGCGTCCGCCCCCGCCGCGGCGACCGGGCCGTCGGCCGTGCGGGCCGGGGCATCCGCCCCGGAGGCCGGCGCGGCCCACAGGGTGGCGGTGAGGCGCAGGTAGTAGGCGAGGCCGATCACCGCGTTCACGGCCACCACCACGGCGAGCCAGCCCGCGCCCCCGTCCAGCAGCGAACGGACCACGGTCACCTTGGCGAAGAGGCCGGCCAGGCCCGGCGGCAGGCCGGCGAGCCCGACCAGCGCCAGTCCGAGCGCCGCCGCCCGCCACGGGTGCCGCCGGGCCGCCCCGCGCAGGTCGTCGAGGGTGCCGCCGTCCGCGCCCGCCGGGCGCAGCGCCACCACGGCCGCGAAGGCCGCCAGCTCCAGCACCACGAAGAAGACGGCGTACGCGACGGCGGCCGCGTACGCGGCGGTGCGGGCGTCGGCGGTGCGCCCGGCGGCCAGCGCCAGCGCGCCGAGCGGGGCGAGGATGTAGCCGGCCTGGGCGACCGAGGACCAGGCGAGCAGCCGGACCGTACGCCGCTGGCGCAGCGCCACCAGGTTGCCGACGGTCATCGTCAGCACCGCGAGCAGGGCGAGCACCGGGCCGGTCACGTCGGCCGGCAGCGCGTACTGGACGACGGCGAGCAGGGCCACCACGCCGCCCAGCTTCGAGGCGGTGGACAGGTACGCCGCCACCGGCAGCGGCGCGCCGTCGTAGGTGGTCGGCGCCCAGGCGTGGAACGGCACCGCCGCCACCTTGAACGCCAGCCCCAGCACCACCAGCGCCACGGCGGCGGTGGTGAGCGGCAGGTCCAGCAGGTCGGGCCGGTCGGTGAGGATCGCGCCGATCCGGCCCAGGTGCAGCCCGCCGGTGGCCGCGTAGAGCAGCGCCGCCCCGAGCAGCGTCAGCGTGGTGGCGACCACGCTGACGACGAAGAAGGTGACGGCCGCCTCGGCGCTGGCCAGGCTGTCGCGGCGCAACCCGACGAGGACGTACAGCGGGAGGGTGAGCGTCTCCAGCGCCACGATCAGGGTGATCAGGTCGCCGGCCGCGCCGAGCACGACGCCGCCCGTCATCGAGCAGGCGAGCAGGAAGCAGTACTCCCCCGTCGGCGACTGCCCCGCCCGCAGCAACGGGCCGGACAGGGCCAGCACGCCGAGGGTGAGCAGCGCGACGACGACGGCGACCAGGGCGGCCCGGCCGCCGAAGACGTACGAGCAGTCGGCGCCGACGCAGAACGTCCGGCGCTCGCCCCCGGCGCCGACCAGGACCGTGCCCAGCGCCGTGGCCGCCGCACCGACGGCGGCCGTCGCCAGCGTGACCCGGCCCCGGGCCACCAGCAGGTCGGCCAGCAGCACCAGCACGGCCGTGCCGGCGGCCAGGTACGCCGGGAGCAGCGCCACGTTGTCGACGCTCTGCACCACGCTCACCGCGGCACCTCCCCGTCCCGTCCGTCCCGCCGGCCCGGATCCCTCACCGCAGCACCTCCACCAGGGCGTCGACGGGTGCCTCCGCGACGCCGAGCACCAGGGTCGGGGCCAGGCCGACCGCGAGGGCGAGCAGCACCAGCGGCACCCACGCGACCAGTTCCACGCCGGCCAGGCCGGGGGTCAGCCGCCCGACCGCCGGGCTGGGCCGCCCGTGCGTCACCCGGCGCAGCAGCCGCAGCAGGTACGCGGCGGTGAGCGCCCCGCCGATCGCCGCCAGCACGCCCAGGGTGGTCCAGAGCGCCCCGCCGACCTCGACGGCGGCGACCACGGCGAACGCCTCGCCCCAGAAGCCGGCCAGCCCGGGCAGGCCGAGCGAGGCGACGGCGGCGAAGCCGAGCAGCCCGGCGAGCCGGGGGGCGGTCTCCCGCAGCCCGGACAGCTCGTCCAGCGATCCGGTGTGCGTACGGTCCTTGACCGCCCCGGCGAGGAAGAAGAGCAGGCCTGTGATCACCCCGTGCGCGACGTTGCCGATCAGGGCCGCCTGGATGCCGGTGGCGGTGAGCGTGGCGACCCCGAGCAGCACGAAGCCCATGTGCCCGACGCTGGAGTACGCGATCAGCCGCTTCAGCTCCCGCTGCGCGAGGCAGACCAGCGACCCGACCAGGATCGCCGCCACGGCCAGCACGCCGAGCACCGGGGCGGCCCAGCGGGCGCCCTCCGGGGCCACCCCGACCGCGATCCGGATCAGTCCGTACGTGCCCATCTTGAGCAGCACCCCGGCGAGGACCACGCTGCCGACGGTGGGTGCCTGGGTGTGCGCGTCGGGCAGCCAGGAGTGCAGCGGCCACAGCGGGCTCTTCACCGCGAAGGCCAGCGCGAGCAGCGTGAACGCCGCGAGCTGGGTGCCCCGGGACAACCCCGTCCCGCCGGTGAGCGCCACGACGTCGGCCGTGCCGGCAGCGGACACCACCACGTAGACGCCGACCAGCAGGAGCACCGAGCCGAACAGCGTGTAGAGGGCGAACTTCGCCGCCGCCCGCCGCCGGTCCGCGCCACCCCAGCCGGCGATGATCGCGTACATCGGGAGCAGGACGACCTCGAAGAAGACGAAGAAGAGCACGAGGTCGAGGGCGAGGAAGGTGCCGAGGATGCCGACCTCGACGACCAGCAGCAGGGCCACCAGGGCCCGCCCGCTGCCGCCGTCGGGGACCTTCCACAACGTGTACGCGCAGCACAGCAGCGTGAGCAGCGCGGTCAGCACCACCAACGGCCAGGAGATGCCGTCCACGCCGAGGTGGAAGCGCAGGTCGAGGCCGGGCACCCAGGGCAGGTCGAGCCGGTGCCAGGGGCGCACGGCGGGGGTGCCGGCCGCGTAGGTGGCCCAGGAGCGGTCGCCGAGGAAGAGCAGCGCGGCGGCCACCAGGGTCAGCGCGGCGACGGCCGTGCCGAGGGCCCGGGCCGCCCGGTCCCGGGGCGTCGCCGCCACCGCGAGCGCGCCCAGCGCCGGCAGCGCCAGCACCGCCACCAGCAGGAACTCCCCAAAGCGGACGCCACTCACGGCGCCACCTCAGTTCGCGACTGCCGGGCTCGCAGACCTGGTCCTCTGCTCGCGTTCATGCGGATACTCCGATCAGGACGGCCGCGAGGCCGATCAGCAGCGCCCCGGCCAGCACGCCGACCGCCGCACGCGGCAGCGCCGCGCGGTGCAGCGCCGCCAGGCCGCCGCCGAGGCCGAGCGCGGCCCGGCCGCTGCCCTCGACCGCGCCGTCCACCACCACCTCGTCGGCCGTACGCGCCGCGCGCGCCAGCGCCTTCGTCGGGCGTACGACCAGGGCGCGCTGGACGTCGTCGAGCCGGAACGCGGCGGCGAAGACCGGCCGCAGCGGACCCAGCGCGGTCGCCGGGTCGGCGGCCGGGTCCCGCCGCCAGCGCAGCCAGGCGAGCCCCGCCCCGACGACCAGCAGCGCCAGCGGCAGCAGCAGCTCCGGGCCGCCGTGGATCAGGACCTGCTCGCCGGCCGGCTCGCTGGCGGTGGGCGTGAGCAGCAGTCGACGCGCGAAGGCCCAGTCGAAGCCGGCGAGACCCAGCAGTGCGGCCGGTACGGCGAGCAGCAGCAGCGGCCAACGCATCACGGCGGGCGGGTCGTGCGGGTGGGCCAGCGGCATCCGCGCCTCACCGAGGAAGGTGCGCAGCAGCAGGCGGGTGGCGTACCAGGCGGTGACCGCGACGCCGGCCAGCCCGGCCAGCCACACCAGCCAGCCGACCCAGGACGGGGCCGGGCCGGTGCCGTGCAGGGCGGCCTCCTGGGCGACGGTCAGCACGCCGTCCTTGCTCCAGAAGCCCGACAACGGCGGCACCCCGGCGAGCGCCCCGAGCCCGATCACCGTGCACCAGAAGGTGACCGGCATGCGGCGGCGCAGCCCGCCCATGCGGGACATCAGCGTGGTGCCGACTGCGTGGATGACCGCGCCGGCGGCGAGGAAGAGCAACGCCTTGAACGCGGCGTGGGTGAGCAGGTGGAACAGCGCGGCCGGGGTGGAGCCGACCGCCAGCGCGCCGGTCATGTAGCCGATCTGGGAGACCGTCGACCAGGCCAGTACGCGCTTGAGGTCGTCCTGGGCGGTGGCGGCGAACGCGCCGAGCAGCAGGGTGACCGAGGCCATCACGCCCAGCACCGCCAGCGCCACGGGGGTCGCCGCGAACAGCGGGTAGAGCCGGGTGACGGCGTACACGCCGGCGGCGACCATGGTGGCGGCGTGGATCAGCGCCGAGATCGGCGTCGGGCCGGCCATCGCGTCGGGCAGCCAGGTGTGCAGCGGGAACTGGGCGCTCTTGCCGGCCACCCCGGCGAGCAGCAGCAGGCAGGCGGCGGTCAGCGTGCCGGTGGCGTGGTCGTGGGCGAGCACGTCGGCGATCCGGAAACTGCCCGCCGAGACGCCGAGCAGCGCGATGCCGAGCAGGAAACCGACGTCGCCGACCCGGGTCACCAGGAACGCCTTCATCGCGGCGGCCGGGGCCTCCGGCAGCCGGCGGTCGTGGGCGATGAGCAGGTATGAGCAGATGCCCATCACCTCCCAGCCGACCAGCAGCAGGATCAGGTCGCCGGCGACCACCACCAGCAGCATGGCGGCGGTGAAGAGGCTGATCTGCGCCGCGTACGGCGGGTAGCGGTGGTCGGTGTCGACGTCGTCGTGCGGGCCCCGGCGCAGGTAGCCGATCGAGTAGACCTGCACGGCCAGCGCCACCGCGGTCACCGCGACGGCGACCAGCGCGGCGGCGGAGTCCAGCCGCACCCCGAGGCTGACCGTCAGCCCGCCCAGGTCCACCCAGGTCGTGGACGCCTCGGCGGGCCGGTCGAGGGTGACCAGCAGGGCGACGGCGAGCGCCAGCGCACCGGTCGCCCCCGCCACGCCGAGCGCGATCGCCACCCGCCGCGCCCGGTCGCCGGCGGTCTGGTCGGCGGCGCGCGGCGCCGGCGGCAGCAGCAGGCCGAGCAGGCCCGCCACCAGCGGTACGGCCGGCAGCAGCGCGCCGAGCAGCGTGGTCGTGCTCACCGCTCCCCCTCCGGGCGGTCGGCGGACCCGGGCCGGGTGTCCGGCCCGCCGGTGCTCCCGAGCTCGCCCCCGGCGCCGGCCCCGGCGCCGGCCCCGGCGGTGGCTCCGGCGGTGGCTCCGGCGGTGGCCGGCTCGGCCGCACGTCCGAGCGGCGGGCGCTCGGCCAGCGGCACCTCGTCGACGGCGACGGTGGCCCGCAGCCGGTAGAGCTGGAGCACGATGGCCAGGCCGACCCCGATCTCGGCGGCGGCCAGCACGATCACGAAGAGCGCGAAGACCTGCCCGCCGTGCGGCAGTTGCGCGCGGACGGTGGTGTCGGCGGTGACCAGGATCAGGTTGACCGCGTTGAGCATCAGCTCGACGGCCATCAGCACCAGCACCGCGTTGCGCCGGCGCAGCACGCCGTAGACGCCGAGGCCGAACAGCAGGGCGGCCGTGACGTACGGGATGACGGGCCTCACCGCGACCGCCCGCCGTCGTCGCCCGGACGTCCGCCGCCGACCGCCGTGCCGGAGCCCCCGGGGCCCGGCTCCCCGGCCTTCGGCCGGCCGATGTCGGGGCGGGAGATCACGATGGCGCCGACCAGGGCGGCCAGCAGCAGCACCGAGAGCACCTCGAAGGGCAGCACCCAGCTGCGGAAGATCTGGTCGCCCAGGCGTTCCGCGGTGCCCGCCTCGGGCAGCTCCACGGCCGTCCAGCGGTACGCGTCGACCAGCAGGGCGGCCAGCCCGAGCCCGGTGCCGCCGCCGACCAACGCCGCCGCCCAGCCGGGCCGGTCCAGGTCGTCGGAGGCCCCGATCGGGGCGCGGGTGAGCATCACCGCGAAGAGCAGCAGCACCACGACCGCACCCACGTAGATCAACACCTGCACCCACGCCACCAGCTCGGCGGTGAGCACCAGGTACATCCCGGCCAGCGCGCCGAGGCAGAGCACCAGGTAGAGGCCGGCCCGGACCAGGTGGCGGGTGGCCACCACCAGCACCCCCGAACCGACCGCCAGCGCGCCGAGGGCGAGCAGCAGCACGTCCGCACCCGTCATGCGCCGGCCTCGGGCTCGGGGCGTACGGGCGGGGCGGCGGGACGGGCGGCGGGCGCGGCCGGAACCGCGGCCTTGCGCGCGGCGGCGGTCTCCTCCTTCGCCGGCTCGCCGTTCGGGTCGTGCGCGGGCGGCGGCGGCACGGTGCCCATCCACTGCCCGAGGTGGTCCTTGTCGTGCAGCAGGTCCTTGATGTCGTACTCGGAGTACTCGAACTCCGGCGACCAGTAGAGGGCGTCGAAGGGGCAGACCTCCACGCAGATGCCGCAGTACATGCAGAGTGAGAAGTCGATGTCGAACTTGTCGAGCACGTTGCGTTGGCGGGGGCGGGCGGCGCCGGGCACCGCCACCTCCTCCTTGTGCGAGTCGATGTAGATGCACCAGTCCGGACACTCCCGGGCGCACAGCATGCAGACCGTGCAGTTCTCCTCCAGCAGCGCGATCACCCCGCGCGAGCGGGGCGGCAGCTCGGGGGCGACGTCCGGGTACTGCTGGGTGGTCGAGCGACGCGTCATCGTCTTCAACGTGACCGCGAGCCCCTTCACCAGGCCCGCGCCCGGCAGGCCACGGTCTCCGCCGGCGCCGCCCGGCTCGCTGCGCTCGCTGCGGTCGGTCATGCCGACCATCCTGCCCTGTGGCCGCGGCGCGCGCGACCACCACCCGGGGTCTGCCGGCGGTACGGTGAGGCGGGGAGAACGACGCACCGGAAAGGCCTCGCCATGACCGCCGCGCTGCAGGGCGACCATCCGCCACCGGGCGGGTGGACGGTCGACGACCTCGACCGCCTGCCCGACGACGGCCGCCGCCGCCACGAACTCCTGCGCGGGAACCTCATCGTGTCGCCCTCCCTCACGCGACTCCACCAGTCGATCGCACTGATGCTCGGTGCGGCTCTCCAGGAGAGCTGCCCCGCCGACCTCGACGTCACGCAGGGCGTCGAGGTGCGGCTCTCCCGCACCCGGGCCTTCATCCCCGACGTGCTGGTCACGGAGCTGGACGCGGCCTCGCGCAACCCGTCGCACTACCGCCCCCACGAGGTCATGCTGGTGGTCGAGATCGTCTCCGAGGGGTCGCGGAGCATCGACCGGGTGCTCAAGCCCGCGCTCTACGCCGAGGCCGAGATCCCCTACTTCTGGCGGATCGAGACCGAGTCCGGGATCGTCGTGCACGCCCACAAGCTCGACCCGGCGAAGCGCGTCTACGTCGAGCAGGCCCGGATGACGGACGGCATCCTCGTCCCGGAGCCGTGGGAGATCGACATCCCGCTAAGCAGGATCACGCCCCGGTCCCGCTGATCCCGCCGGGCGCGGGCGGGAGCATCTCCACGCCCAACTGCTGGAGGAGCTGGAACAGCTCGTTGCAGCTCCACACGTCGACGATCCGGCCCGCGTCGTCGAAGCGCAGGAAGCTCGCCCCCGAATAGCTGACCACCTGCCCGGTCGGCGGCACCGGCCCGAACGGCCCGGCCTGGGTGCCCGCGGCCCGCCAGTGCACCGCCACCCGGTCCCCGGCAGCCACCACGTCCACGAGCTTGTAGCGCAGGTCCGGGAAGGCGGCGCGGCGTTCCCGGTGCCACGCCAGCGTCGCCTCCGGGCCGGCCCCGCCCAGCCCCGGGCACTCCGGCGACACCAGCTCGTACGCGGACTCCTCCCGCGCGCCGTTCCACACGTCGGCGATGAAGCGTCGGGCCGCCGCCTCCACATCGATCATCGCGGCAGCCTAACCGCCGGCCGCGGCCCGCCACCGTCGGACGGCGCGACGGCCCAGGTCGGCACTCGGCGCGCCTGAGGTCCGCGCAGCCGCCATGATGGGACGAGCGACGGGCGACGGCGGAGGGGTGGGGGCATGGGCGGCACGACCGAGGGCGGCACGACGGCTGACGCGGGGGGCACCGCCACCAGCGGCGACGAGGTGCTGATGCGGACCGGCGGCAGGTACGTCGAGCCGGGCGGCGAGTTCACCCGCGACCAGCGCTACATCGCCACCCGGATCACCGCCGACGCCCGCGACGGCTGGCCGGTGGAGCCCGGCCGGTACCGGCTGGCGGTCAGCCGCGCCTGCCCCTGGGCGAACCGGCTGATCATCGTACGGCGGCTGCTCGGGCTGGAGGACGCGATCTCGATGGCGGTGGCCGGCCCCACCCACGACAAGCGGAGCTGGACGTTCGACCTCGACCCGGGCGGGCGCGACCCGGTGCTCGGCATCGAGCGGCTGGCCGAGGCGTACTTCGCCCGCTTTCCCGGCTACGAACGGGGCATCACCGTGCCGGCGATCGTGGACGTGCCGACCGGGCAGGTGGTCACCAACGACTTCGGGCAGATGAGCCTCGACCTGTCCACCCAGTGGACGGCGTACCACCGCGAGGGGGCGCCCGACCTCTACCCGGAGCGGCTGCGCGACGAGATCGACGAGGTGAGCGCCGTGCTGTTCCGGGACGTCAACAACGGCGTCTACCGGAGCGGCTTCGCCGGCGACCAGGCCGCGTACGAGAAGGCGTACCACCGGCTGTTCGACCGGCTGGACTGGCTGGGCGAGCGGCTGGCCGGGCAGCGCTACCTGGTCGGGGACACCATCACCGAGGCGGACATCCGGCTGTTCACCACCCTGGTCCGCTTCGACCCGGTCTACCACGGCCACTTCAAGTGCAACCGGAGCAAGCTGACCGAGATGCCGGTGCTCTGGGCGTACGCCCGGGACCTGTTCCAGACGCCGGGCTTCGGCGACACGATCGACTTCGACCACATCAAGCGGCACTACTACGAGGTGCACCGCGACATCAACCCGACCGGGGTGGTGCCGCTCGGCCCGGACCTGGCGAACTGGCTCACCCCGCACGGCCGGGAGGCCCTCGGTGGCCGCCCCTTCGGCGACGGCACCCCGCCCCCGCCTCCCCCGCCCGCCGAGCGCGTCGACCCCGCCCACACCCCGCTGCCCTGACGGGCGGCACGCACCTCCGGCTGCCGCCACGGCCCGTACGCGGTGCCGTGGCGGCCCGGGTGGCACCTTCCGTCGCGGCGGCGGCCCGTCCTACAGCGCGACGCGGACGGCGGCCGTGAGGACGAGCTGCCCCAGGGAGACGGGGACCAGGACGAGCCAGCAGAGGCGCTGGAGCTGGTCCTCGCGCAACCGGGGGTAGGACACCCGGAGCCAGATGATCAGGAACGAGACGGCGAAGACCTTCAGCAGGGTCCACAGCCAGCCGAGCTGCGCGTCGGCGAACGGGCCCTGCCAGCCGCCGAGGAAGAGCACGGTGGTGAGCGCGGCGATCACCACGATGCCGACGTACTCGGCGAGCAGGAAGAACGCGAACCGCAGGCCCGTGTACTCCGTCATGTAGCCGAAGACCAGCTCCGAGTCGGCGACCGGCATGTCGAACGGCGGGCGGCGGATCTCCGCGAGCCCGGCGAGGAAGAAGACGACCATGGCGGGGGCCTGCCAGAGCAGCCACCACGGCTGCCACGCCTCGACGATGCCGGAGAGGCTGAGCGTGCCGGCCGCCATCGCCACCGAGGCGGCGGCCAGCACCAGCGGCAGCTCGTAGCCGAGCAGCTGCGCCGCCCCGCGCAGGCCGCCGAGGAGGCTGTACTTGTTGGCCGACGCCCACGCCGACATCAGCACCGCCACGACGCCCACGCCCACGACGGCCAACACGAAGAACAGGCCGATGTCCAGCGGCTGCCCGACCAGGTCGTCCGGGCCGAGCGGGATCACCAGCAGGACCAGCAGGTAGGGCACGAGCGCGACCGCCGGGGCGAGCCGGAACACCGCCCGGTCCGCCTCGCGGGGCGTGACGTCCTCCTTCTGCACGAACTTCACGCCGTCGGCGACCAGCTGGGCCCAGCCGTGGAAGCCGCCCGCGTACATCGGGCCGAGCCGGCCCTGCATGTGCGCCATCACCTTGTGCTCGGCCTGCCCGACCAGCAGCGGCAGGGTGAGGAAGGCGACCAGCACGCCCCCCACGCGGATGACCAGCTCCAGCCACAGTGGCATCAGGGCGTACCTCCGTCGTCGCCGGACCGCTCCGACGCGGCCGGCCCCTCCGGTGACGGCCGGGCCGCCGGACCTGCGGCGGCCGGGCCGGGCGGCGCCGGGCCGTCGGTGGTGGGGGCGGGCCGGGCGGTACGGGGTGGACGGGCCCCCGGGGCCGGCCGGGCGGGCCGCTCCCGGGCCGGGCGGGCCGGGGTGCCGCCGCGCGGCCCCTCCCCGACCCCGCCCGCGCCGGCCGGCGTCGGCGTCGTACCCCACTCCCCCGGCGCGGGCACGCCCGGCGGGCGGATCGGCCGGCGCCCGCCGCCGGCCTCGGACTCGCCCGGTTCCTTGGCGCCCGGCCACGGCTTCGCCACCCGGGAGGCGAGCACGAACTCCTTGCGCAGCGGGTGCCCCTCGAACTCGGGCGGCAGCAGCAGCGGCGCCAGCCCGCCGTGGCCGGGGAAGTCGATGCCGAACATCTCGTGCGTCTCCCGCTCGTGCCACGCGGCACCCGGGTAGACGCCGACCACCGAGGCGACGGCCGGGGACTCCCGGGGCACCCGGGTACGCAGCAGGAGGCCGTGCCGGCGGGTGGTGGACCAGAGGTGCGCCACCACGTCGAAGCCTTCGGCGAGCTCGTCGACCGCAGAGAGCCAGTCGAAGTAGTCGCAGGCCAGCTCGGCGTCGTCGCGGGCCGCGCGGAGAGCGTCCGGCCAGTTCACCGGCGGTACGTCGACGGTGGCGCGGGCGTGCGCCTGGCCACCGGAGACCGAGGGGGTCACCTCGACGGGCGCGAGCAGCGCGACCATCCGCTGGCCGACCTCTTCCGGAGTCATGCCGCTGATCCTAGGTCCTCCCCCGCACCCCCCACCCAACCGAACGCCCCACCCACCTTCCTTCCCCCGCGCCTCGCTCCGCGCCCCGGGCGGGGCGGGGAGGCGCGGGGCGCGGGGTGAACCCGGGGTGGTCTTGTGGGGCTTTGGCGGCGGGGGGACGGGCGAGGGGGAAGGATGGGGGCGTGCGCGCTGTGACTGTCAACCCGGGGGTCGCCGACTCACTGCGGCTGGTCGAGGACCATCCGGAACCGCTGCCCGAGGAGGGCGCGATCCTGGTCGAGGCGCTGGCGGTGGGGATCTGCGGCACCGACCACGAGATCATCGCCGGCGAGTACGGCGAGGCACCGCCCGGCGCGGACCGGCTGGTGCTGGGGCACGAGTCGCTGGGCCGGGTGCTGGAGGACCCGTCGGGCACCCTGCAACCCGGCGACCTGGTGGCGGGCGTCGTCCGGCACCCCGACCCGGTCCCCTGCCCGAACTGCGCGGTCGACGAGTGGGACATGTGCCGCAACGGCCAGTTCACCGAGCACGGCATCAAGGCCCTGCCCGGTTTCGCCCGGGACCGTTGGCGGCTGCAACCCCGCTTCGCCGTGGGGCTGGACCCGTCCCTCGCCCCGGTCGGCATGCTGCTGGAGCCGACCAGCGTGGTGGCGAAGGCGTGGGAGCACATCGAGCGCATCGGTGCCCGCGCCGAGTGGCAGCCGCGCACCGTACTGGTCACCGGGGCCGGGCCGATCGGCCTACTGGCCGCGCTGCTGGCCACGCAGCGCGGCCTCGCCGTACACGTACTGGACCGCAACACCACCGGGCCGAAGCCGGGTCTGGTACGCGCGCTCGGGGCGACCTACCACACCGAGTCCGTCTGCGAGTTGGACTTCGAGCCGGACGTGGTGCTGGAGTGCACCGGGGCGCCGGTCGTCGTCCTCGACGTGATGTACAAGATCGCGCCGACCGGCATCGTCTGCCTGACCGGCGTCTCCAGCGGTGGTCGGACCATCGACCTCGACGCCGGGGCGCTCAATCGCTCCCTGGTGCTGGAGAACAACGTGGTCTTCGGCTCGGTGAACGCCAACCGCCGGCACTGGGACCTCGCCGCCGCCGCGCTGGCCCGTGCCGACCCGTCCTGGCTCGACGCGCTGATCACCCGCCGGGTGCCCGTGGAGGCGTACGCCGAGGCGTACACCCCCGAGCCGGACGACATCAAGGTGGTGCTGGAGTTCGGCTCCTGACCCGCTCAGAGACCGGGCAGCCGGCCATTGCGGAACAGGTCGACGAAGAGCTGGTGGTCCTGCCGGGCGCGGACGCCGTACGCGTGGGCGAAGTCGACCAGATGCGCCACGAAGCCCGCCTCGTCGGCGTCCACGGCCGCCACGATCGCCTCCTCGGTGGAGTAGTCGACCAGGTCGTGACTGGACTCGTCGTCGGCCACCGAGTGCATCCGGGCGACCGCCCGGCCCAGGTCGGCCAGCACCCCGGCCAGTTCCTCCGGCTCGTTCACGTCGGCCCAGTCGAGGTCGGCCGCGTACGGGGAGACCTCGGCGACGAGCTGGCCGGCCCCGTCCAGCTCGGTGAAGCCCAGCCACGGGTCGGCGTGCGCCTGGAGTGCGCGCTGCGACTCGGCGGTGCGGTGCCCCTGGTGCTGGAAGTAGCCCGCGATCGACTCGTCGGCGATATGCCGGGCCACCGCCGGCACCTGGGCCTGCTTCATGTAGATGACGACGTCGTTCTCCAGCGCCTGGGTGTGCCCCTCCAGCAGCAGGTTGTACGACGGCAGCCCGGCCGAGCCGATGCCCACGCCCTTGCGCAGCACCACGTCCTTGATGTGCGTGGCGACCGGACGGGACTGGGCGGAGGAGGTGGGCAGGGTGCCGAGGTAGTCCTCGAACGCGGCGCAGACCCGCTCCCGGGTCTCGGCGTCGATCTCGAAGACGCCGTCGCCCAGCGAGAACCGGCGCTCGTAGTTGTCGATGGTGGTCTGCGTGGCGAGCAGATCGACCCGGGTGTTGAGCCGCGCCTGCTGGAGCACCCGGCGCAGCACGCCGTCGGCGTTGTCCAGGGTGATCGAGCCGATCGCGTCGTCGCCACCGGCGGCGATGGCCCGCAGCTCGGTCAGGTACGACTGCGCGAAGCCGGTGACCAGGTCGCTGATCGCCCGGTCGGAGAGCGCCTTGGCGTAGCCGAGCAGCGCCACGCTGGCCGCGAGCCGCTTGAGGTCCCAGCTGAACGGCCCCACGTACGCCTCGTCGAAGTCGTTGACGTTGAACACCAGCTGCCCGGAGGCGTTCATGTACGTGCCGAAGTTCTCCGCGTGCAGGTCGCCGTGGATCCACACCCGGCTGGTGCGGTCGTCGAGGAACCGGTCGTCGGCGAAGTCGCCGACCTGGTCGGCGTAGAAGAGCGAGGCGCTGCCCCGGTAGAAGGCGAACGGCGACGCGGCCATCTTGCGGAACTTGCGCCGGAAGGCGGCCGGGTCGAGAGCCATCGACGCGCCGAACTCCTCGGTGAGTACGTCGACGATGTGGGCGGAACGCTGGTCGGCGGAGTGGTTCATGGTGCGCAGGCTAGCCCCCGCCGGCCAACCCGGGCCCTCGTCCGACCGGACGGTACGGCTCAGGAGGCGGGCGGGCGCACCGGCGGGGCGGTCAGCGACTCCGCAGAGCGCGGTGGCACGCCGCCGTCGGACGGCGCGGCGTCGACCGGCGCGGCGAGCGCGTCGGGCCGGGGCACGCCGCCGATGCCGGACTGCTCGGCGGCGATCTTCTCCTGGAGACGCAGGATGCCGTGCAGCAGCGCCTCGGGCCGGGGCGGGCAGCCGGGCACGTAGACGTCGACCGGGATGAGCTGGTCGACGCCCTTGGTCACCGAGTACGAGTCCCAGTAGGGGCCGCCGCAGTTGGAGCACGCGCCGAACGAGATGACGTACTTCGGCTCGGGCATCTGGTCGTAGAGCCGCTTGATCGCCGGGGCCATCTTGTCGGTGACCGTCCCGGAGACGACCATGAGGTCGGCCTGCCGGGGCCCGTGCGCGAACGGGATCACGCCCAGCCGCATGAAGTCGTGCCGGCCCATGCTGGTGGCGATGAACTCGATCGCGCAGCAGGCCAGGCCGAAGTTGAAGACCCAGAGCGAGTAGCGGCGGCCCCAGTTCAGCACGAACCGGATCGGCTCACCGAGCACTCCCGGCACCTGCACGACCGCCCCCTTCCCGAGCACCGCCCCAAGTCAACCACAGCCCGTGGCGGCACCGGTCGACCCGTCGACCGCCGACCGTCGCCGTCGGATCCACGACCGCGCCGGCCGCAACCGGCCGGAGCCCGGTGGAGTGTTACCGCCGCCAGACAGCCACGGTGGCTCGAACGGGGAGGGACAGTGACAGTGACGATGGGAGCCCGCGCCAACGAACCACCCCCGACGGTCGACGCGCGGGCCGCCGAGGGCGGTGCGCCGATCACCTTCGACGACTTCTACCACGCGCACTTCCGGGGCGTCACCGCGCAGCTCTGCGCGTACACCGGCGACCTGGGCCAGGCCCAGGACCTGGCCCAGGAGGCGTTCTGCCGGGCGCTCGCCCGGTGGGACCGGCTGTCCCGCTACGACGACCCGGTGGCCTGGATCCGGCGGGTGGCCTGGAACCTCGCGCGCAGCCGGTGGCGCCGGCTGCGTACCGCCCGCGGCCACCTGCTGCGACAGCGGCGGGTGGAGACGCAGGTCGCGGGACCGACGCCGGACCGGGTGGACATCGAGAGGGCACTCGCGGCGCTGCCGGCGAACCACCGGCGGGCCGTCGTCCTGCACTACCTGGCCGACATGTCCGTCGCCCAGATCGCGGCGCAGGAGGGGGTCGCGGAGGGCACGGTCAAGTCGTGGCTGCACCGGGGCCGCGCCGCCCTGGCCACCCTGCTCGACGAGAACCCGGAGGGAGTCGGTCATGCCTGAGCAGGACCCGCTGCGGGCGCGCTTCGCCGCGTACCGCGGAGATCTGACGGACCGGATCGACGGTCCGGGTCCGGACGCGGCCCGGCGCACGCTGCGGCGTCGCCGCCGCGCCACCGTCGCGACCGGGGCCCTCGCCGTCGCGCTGGTGGTGGCCCCGATCGCCGCCGGCGCGGCGATGCGGGACGCCCCGCCCCCGGGACCGCCCGCGTCCACGCCGACGGCCGGGCCGACCTCGTCACCGTCGCCCGAGCCCTCGCCCGACGCGTCGCGGCCGCCGTCGTCGCCAACTGCGCCGACCGCGCCGGACGGCCGGATCACCGGCCGGCAGCTGCGCGCCGCCGCGCTCGACCTGCCGGCGTGGGCCGGCCGGAGCTGCGCCGACACCACGCGGGTCACCCTGCTTCCCGCCGCCACGACGGAGGTGGACCGGCCGTACCTGATCAGCATCACGCACGGCGACGTCGACGCCGACGGGGCCACCGAGACGCTGGCCCTGCTCGGCTGCCGCATCGGCGAGGCGTCGGCGAAGCAGGTGGTCGCCTTCGACCGGGACGCCGCCGGGCGGATCGTCGCGCTCGGGCGGGTGACCCGGACGCACGAGGAGGGTGACGGCGGCTTCGAGGACGTCCGCGCCGTCGCCGTGGCCGGCGGGAAGGTCCGCGTCCAGGTCGCCGACATCCAGCCCTGTTGCAGCATCCCGACGTACTGGGCGCGACAGCAGTGGCGGACGTACGGCTGGGACGGCGAGCGGTTCACCCAGACCGCCGGGTCGACCACCTGGGGCCGGGACTCCCGCCTCACCGACCTGGCGATCTCCGCCGGGCCACTCGTCCTCGAGCCGGCGGATCAGCTCGGCCGACGGCGGGGCACGGTGACGTTGACCGTGACCAACCGGGGATCCGTCGACGCGGACCGAGTCGCCTTCCACGAGCTGGAGCGCGTCGGCACGCCCGACGGCGGCGACTGGGACCGGTGCGAGCCGGCCCGGGAAAGGTCGGACTGGCCGCCGTGCCTGACCGACGGGGTGCCGGCCGGGGAGCGCCGGAGCTGGACCTTCCGTTTCCGCGTAGAGCCGGAGGGCCCGGGGGCGGACGTGTCGGCCCGGGTGGTCCACCACAGCGCCGACCACCGCTACTGGCCGGACCTGGCACCCGGGGACAACCAGGTCGACGTCCGCGTGGACGGGTGATCCGGCGGCGTCCACCCGACGGGGTGGACGCCGCCGCCGCTCACCAGGCGGGGCGTTGCAGCAGGCCGACGAACTCCACCAGCAGCCGTTCCCGTAGCGCCGGCGGCGCGGCGTCGAGCAGGGTGTTCACCACCGCCATCCGTCCGGGCGTCGGCCCTGCGGGCCCGGTGCCGTTCCCGGGGTCGGCGGGGTCGGCGGCCTCTTCGGGACCGGCGGGGCCCGGGGCCTGTCCGGCACCGGCGGTGTCGGCGGGTGCGGGGCCGGTCAGGCCCAGCCCGGCGGCCAGGCCGGCCACCAGGTCGGGGGTGAGCGCGTCGGGGGTCAGCGTGGTCGCGAGGGCCAGCAGCTCGGCGGGGAGCGCCACCGGCCCGGCGGCCCGGGTGGCGGCCACGGCGGCGGCGAGGTCCGGGCCGAACTCGGCCACCCGCGGCGCCACCGCGGCGGTCACCGTCAGGTGCACGCTCGGCGGCAGATCGGCGTACGACAGCTGGGGCTGGGTGTGCCAGCCGCGGGCGGCCAGCTCGTCGACCAGCACGAAGAGGTCGAGCCCCGCGTCGGTGGCGGTGAAGCAGACCACGGTCGACTCCGGCTCGGCCATCAGCCGCAGCCCGTCGGTCGCGCGCACGGCGTCGGCCAGGCCGGCGACGGCGTCCCGGGTGGCCGCCGCGAGCCGCAGGTACCCGTCGTCGCCGAGGTGCCGCAGGGTGGCGTACGCGGCGGCGATCGGGCCGCCGGAGCGGGTGGAGGCGATGACCGGGTTGACCATCGTGTAGCCGGGCCAGTCGGCGTACGCGAAGTACTGCGGGGCGCGCAGCGCCGCATCGCGGTGCAGCAGCACCGACACGCCCTTCGGGGCGTACGCGTACTTGTGCAGGTCCACGGAGATCGAGGTGACCCCCGCGACGGCGAAGTCGAACGGCGGCACGTCCACCCCGAGCCGGCGCAGGTACGGCAGGGTCCAGCCGCCGAAGCAGGCGTCCACGTGGCAGCGCACCCCGGCCGTGGCGGCGGCCTCGGCGATCCCGGCGACGGGGTCGACGACGCCGTGCGCGTACGAGGGGGCGGAGCAGGCCACCAGCACCGTGTCGGGGCCGATGGCGGCAGCCACGTCGGCGGCGGCCGGCCGCAGCGTCGACGCCGACACGGGCACCGTGTCCACGGCGACCCGCAGGTAGTGCGCCGCCTTGGCGAACGCGGCGTGGGCGCTGGCCGGCACCACGATCCGGGGCGCGGCGATCTCCGGGTGGGCGTCCCGGGCCGCCTTGACGGCCAGGATCAACGACTCCGTGCCGCCGCTGGTGACGCTGCCGACGACGTCCGGCGCGGCGCTGCCGGGGCCGCCGCCGAGCAGCCGCGCGGCCGCGCCGACCAACGCGTTCTCCATCGCCAGCAGCGACGGGAAGGCGGTCGGGTCCAGCCCGTTGACGTGGGCGCTGCCGGCGTACGCGGCGGCGGCCAGCTCGTCCAGGCCGGGCACCGCCGGGTCGTAGACGTACGCGAACAGCCGCCCCCCGTGCGTGGGCCGGTCGGCGGCCCGCAGCGCCCGTAGCTCCGCCAGCACCCGCTCGGCGGGCAGGCCGTTCCCGGGCAGCGCCCGCCGGTCAGCTTCGTCGTCGATCATGGAGTTGCGGTGCCCTTTCCGTGGTGTTCAGCGGCTTTCGTCCCCACCACGACTGCGCCGGCAGTGGGGGTGGGGTGGGGGTGACCGGGTGGGGTCAGGTTGTAGGGGCGGAGGAAGAGGACCGCCAGGCCCACCAGGAGGGCGGGGAGGACCGTGAAACCGATCAGGATGCCCAGTCGGGCGGTGTCGGACTGGGCGGCCGCCGTGCCGGTGTCGGAGGACACGTAGCCGGTGAGCTGGAGCACCAGGCCGAAGATGCCCGGCCCGAGGGCCAGCCCGAAGGTCTCCCCGGCCGTCCAGACCCCCGTGAAGACGCCCGCCTGCCGCCGGCCGGTGCGTGCCGTGTCGTACGCGATGCAGTCCGGGAGCATGGCGAGGGCGAACACCTGCTGCCCGGCGTAGCCGACGCCGATCAGCGCCACCAGCGGATAGACCGCGATGGCGGGCAGCACCGGGGCGGCGACCAGGGCCAGCGCGCCCGCCGCGAAGATCAGCGACGCCGCGACCAGGGCGGCGAGCTTGCCGACCCGCGCACCGACCCGGGTCCAGAGCGGCATCACCAGCAGCGCCGGCGCGACGAAGCAGGCGAACAGGATGGTCGGCCCGCCCTCGGGGTCGCGCAGGATCTGCTCGGCGAAGTAGTTGACCCCGGCGAGGACGGTGGCGACCCCGGCGGACTGCACCACGAAGCAGACCAGCAGCGCCCGGAACGGCCGGTTGCCGGCGACGACGGCGAGCTGGGCGCGCAGCGTCGGCTCGCTCTCCGCCACCGTGCCGCCGGGAGCGGACCGGGTGCCGAGGAACGCGCCGACCGCGCCGAGCACGATCAGCCCGGCGACGAAGAGGCCCATCCAGCGGTGCCCGGGCAGGCCACCGCCGCCGGCGTCGCGCACCAGCGGGGCCACCGCGCCGGAGACCAGGATGGCCAGCGCCAGCACCGCGATCCGCCAGCTCATCAGCCGGGTACGTTCGGCGTAGTCGTCGGTCAGCTCCGCCGGCATCGCCACGTACGGGACCTGGAAGAAGGCGAACGCGGTGGCCGTGGCGAGGAAGGCGACCGCCACGTACGCCCCGGCGGCCGGCCCGGCGTCGAAGGGCGCGGCGAAGATGGCGGCGAAGAGCAGGCCGAGGGCGAGCCCGGCGACCAGCAGGTACGGCCGACGGGCGCCCCAGCGCGACCGGGTGCGGTCGGAGATCCGGCCGGCGACCGGGTTGACCAGCACGTCCCACGCCTTCGGCAGGAGCACCAGCAGGGCGGCCGCGCCCGCCGCGACGCCGAGGGTGTCGGTCAGGTACGGCAGCAGGAGCAGGCCGGGCACGGTGCCGAAGGCGCCGGTGGCCAGCGATCCGAGCGCGTAACCGGCGTGTACCCGGCGCGGCAGCGCGCCAACGACCGGACCAGCTCCACCCGACGGCGCGTCCATGGCGCCGAATGTTACTCACGTTATGGCGCGGGTCACATCCCCTCCTCGGGGGACCAGCTCGCCGTCATGTCCACCCCGGTGCCGCGCAGCGGCGTGCCCTCGGCGCGCAGCCGCTCCCGCGCCTCCCGCTCGTGCCCGGGTGGCAGGCGGCCGGCCGAGTTCACGACCCGGTGCCAGGGCACTCCCCCGCCGTGCCGGGCCATGATCGAGCCGACCAGCCGCGCCGACGCCCGCCCCGAGCGTTCCGCCAGCGCGTCGGCGACCGCCCCGTACGACATCACCCGGCCGGGCGGGATCCGCTCGACGAGCTCCAGCACCGCCTCGACGTACTCGTCAGGTCTCACGACCGGCCACGATATGAGAAGGCGCCGGAGTACGCCGGGACCGACCACGCAGAATGGGCGGGTGCGCGACATGGTCACGGCGGCCCGGCGGGTCGTCGTCAAGATCGGATCCTCCTCGTTGACCACCGCCGGGGGCGGGCTGGACGACGGGCGGGTCGACGCGCTCGTCGGCACCCTGGGCGCGCTCGCCGCCGAGGGCCGGGAGGTCGTGCTGGTCAGCTCCGGCGCGATCGCGGCCGGCCTCGCGCCGCTGGGGCTGTCCCGGCGCCCGCGCGACCTGGCCACCCAGCAGGCCGCCGCCAGCGTCGGGCAGGGCCTGCTGATCGGCCGGTACGCGACCGCCTTCGCCCGGCACGGGCTGACCGTCGGGCAGGTCCTGCTGACCGTCGACGACGTGACCCGGCGGGCGCACTACCGCAACGCGTACCGCACCCTGCGCAAGCTGCTCGACCTGCGGGCGGTGCCGATCGTCAACGAGAACGACACGGTCGCCACCGAGGAGATCCGGTTCGGCGACAACGACCGGCTGGCGGCCCTCGTCGCCGCCCTGGTCCACGCCGACCTGCTGGTGCTCCTCTCCGACGTGGACGCCCTCTGGACCGGCGATCCCGCCCGCCCGGGCTCCAGCCGGATCAGCGAGGTGCACGACGAGCGGGACCTGACCGGGGTCACCATCGGCGGCGCCGGCCGGGCCGGCGTGGGCACCGGTGGCATGGTGACGAAGGTGGAGGCGGCCCGGATCGCCACCGGGTTCGGCATCCCGGTGGTACTGACCGCCGCGCCGCTGGCCGCCCCGGCGCTGGCCGGCGAGCCCGTCGGCACCCTGTTCCATCCCAGCCGCCGGCGCCCGACCGCCCGGCTCTTCTGGCTCGCCCACGCCACCTCGCCCCGGGGCCGGCTGCACCTCGACCCGGGCGCGGTCGCGGCGGTGGTGGGCCGGCGCAAGTCGCTGCTGCCCGCCGGCATCACGGCCGTGGACGGGGCGTTCACCGCCGGCGACCCGGTCGACCTGGTGGACGCCGGGGGCGCGCCGGTCGCCCGGGGACTGGTCAACTACGACGCGGTCGAGCTGCCGGGGCTGCTCGGCCGCTCCACCACGGAACTCGCCGCGGCGCTCGGCCCGGCGTACGAACGGGAGGTCGTCCACCGCGACGACCTCGTACTGCTGTGAGGAGTGCGGCGATGAGCGTGAGCGAGCAGGCCCGGCGGGCGCGTACGGCGGCGGAGGCGCTGGCCGTCGCCACGCGTACGGCGAAGGACGCCGCGCTGGTGGCGATGGCCGACGCGCTGGTGGCGCGTACGCCGGAGATCCTGGCCGCGAACTCGGCGGACCTGGCGGCCGGGCGCGAGGCCGGGCTGAGCGCGGCCGTGCTGGACCGGCTCGCCCTCGACGCGGGGCGGGTGGCGGGCATCGCCGACGCGCTGCGGCAGATGGCGGCGCTGCCGGACCCGGTGGGCGAGGTGGTCCGGGGCTCGACCCTGCCCAACGGGCTGGAGCTGCGCCAGATCCGGGTGCCGTTCGGCGTGGTGGGCATCATCTACGAGGCCCGCCCGAACGTGACCGTCGACGCCGCCGGCATCTGCCTGAAGTCGGGCAACGCGGCGCTGCTGCGCGGCTCGTCGTCGGCGGCCAGCTCCAACGCCGCCCTGGTCGCCGTGCTGCGCGACGCGGTGGGCGACGCCGGCCTGCCTGCGGACGCCGTGCAGCTGCTCGACGCCAGCAGCCGCGACTCGGTCATGGAGCTGATGCGCGCCCGGGGCCTGGTCGACGTGCTGATCCCGCGCGGCGGCGCGTCCCTGATCCGCACGGTGGTCGAGGAGTCCACCGTGCCGGTCATCGAGACCGGCGTGGGCAACTGCCACGTCTACGTGGACGCCGCCGCCGACCTGGCCAAGGCCGTCGCGATCGCGCTCAACGCGAAGACCCAGCGGCTGTCCACCTGCAACACCGCCGAGTCGCTGCTCGTGCACGCGGCGGTCGCCGACGCCTTCCTGCCGCCGATGCTGGCCGCCTTCGCCGAGGCCGGCGTCACCGTGCACGGCGACGAGCGGGTCGCCGCCCACTCGGCCGCCGTGCGGCCGGCCACCGACTCCGACTTCGCCACCGAGTACCTCTCGGCCGACATCGCGGTCGCCGTCGTCGACTCGCTCGACGCGGCGGTCGCGCACATCCGGCGGTACGGCACCGGGCACACCGAGGCGATCGTCACCGACTCGACCACCGCCGCCCGGGAGTTCGTGGCCCGGGTGGACGCGGCGGCCGTGATGGTCAACGCCTCGACCCGGTTCACCGACGGGGGCGAGTTCGGCTTCGGCGCCGAGATCGGCATCTCCACCCAGAAGCTGCACGCGCGCGGGCCGATGGGCCTGCCCGAGCTGACCTCCACCAAGTACGTGGTGACCGGGGACGGCCACCTGCGCGGCTGACCGCCGCCGGCTCCGGGGTCCCCGCCCGGGTGCGGGCGACCGCTAGTCTGGGTCGGGTTCGGCACGGCTTGTCTTGGGGAGGCGGCATGCTGGGCGAGAGTGCCCTGGAACAGCAACTGGCGCAGGCGCGGGCCGCGCTGCGCGAGGTGGGTGGCGCCGCCGCGCCCCGGGAGCGCACGGAGTCGATGGCCGAGGCCGCCGAGGGCCGCATCCGCGTCACGCTCGGCACCGACGGCCGGGTCAGCGCCGTCGACATCGACCCCCGGGTGCTCCGGGAGGGCTCGGAATACCTCGCGGCCGGGCTGCGCCAGGCGGTCAACGCGGCGCTCGACGGCCAGGACGACGGGGGCACGACGACCGAACCGATGCCCGACCTCGCCGCGATGACCGCCACCATCGAACGCCTCCAGGACCAGGGCCTGCGGCAGATGCGGGAGATCAGCCAGGCCGTCAGCGAGACAATGCGGAAACTGCACGGGAGCTGAGCGTGGAGAGCCTCGACGTCGACCTCGACGCGCTGGGTCGCGGCGCGAACGAGCTGGAGCAGGCCAAGGAGTCCGTCCGCCAGGTCTTCGAGGGCTTCCAGGCGGCGGTCGGCGGCTACGCCGCGGCCTTCGGCGGCGACGACATCGGCTCGCTGCTGGGGGTCGCCCACCAGGCGTGCGTGGACGCGCTGGCCGAGTGCCTGGGCACGAACATCACCGAGCTGGAGAGCTACGTCGACGGGCTGCGCGGGATGGCCGACGGCTACCGCGCCGCCGAGGAGAACGCGGCCGCGTCGTTCCGCTCGATCCTCGGCTCACTGGGCGCCTGAGCCGCCCGACCTAGGAAAGGAGTCGCGGTGGGTCTGACGCTCCCGGGCGAGCTCGCCTCCCTGCTCTCGATGCTCGGCTACGAGTGGCCCCAGTCGGACGAGACGGCGATCTTCCAGCTCGCCGGGGAGTGGACCGGCATGGCCGGCCAGATCTCCGGCTCGGTGGCGCAGCTGGAGTCGGCGGCGCGCACGGTGCTCGACAACAACCGGGGCGAGAGCTTCACCGCCTTCGCCGGCGAGTGGAACGACGGCGAGTCGGCCGCCCGCAACATCGCCGACGTCGCCCGCCCGGCCACCGTCATCGGCGTCGGGCTGATGGTCGCGGCGGGCGTGGTGCTGGCCCTGAAGATCCAGGTGATCATCCAGTTGGCCCTGCTGGCGATCCAGATCGCGCAGGCCATCGTGACGGCGGCGGTCACCTTCGGGGCGTCCCTGCTCCAGATCCCGATCTTCAAGATGATCACCGGGATGATCATCGACCAGCTCATCGGCATGGCCGTGGAGACGGTGCTCAATGGCTAGGAAGCGGACCAACCCGCCCCGGCAGACGCAGGCCAAGGGCGCCCGCGTCGTCTCGGCCTACCTGGAGAACGCCGACGTCTTCCGCACCGCCAAGTCGGCCGGCACGAAGCCGAAGGGCCCGGCGGTGCTGGTGCTGAAGAACCGGCCGGACTTCGACAGGCGGGACTTCGACCGCAAGGCCCGCGACCTGCAACGGCTCGGCCAGGACGGGGCCCTGAAGAAGGCCCCGTCGGACCGCGACAGCAACAAGGTCTACGACCCCTCCACGGGCAAGCGCCGCACCCGCACCAACGTCTACCGGGACCGGATGATCCGCAGCCTGACCAAGGACGGCCGCCTTACCCAGGACATGGGCACCCCGGAGACCAACAAGTACCTGGCCAACAAGAACGTGGTGGAGCGCCTCTACGCGGGCAAGGGGCCGATCACCGCCCGGGGCCAGGGCTACGACCCCGACCACATCCAGGAGCTACAACTGGACGGAACGGACACGTACGATAACCTCAGGCCGATGGACGCCTGGACGAATCGTCAGCTCGGCAGCGACATCTCCGTCGCGCTGCGGGACGTTCCCGAGGGCACCCCGGTCATCGTGAAGGTGATCCAGTGACCAGCCCGCAGGACCCGGCACGCCTGGAGCGCATCCGGGAGAAACTCGCGCTGCTGCGGCGCCTGGAGGCCGAGCGCGGCTTCGGTGTGGTGATCGGTGAGCCGACCCCGCTGGAGCCGATCCCCGACCTGCCCGGCGTGGCCGAGGTCTACGGCCTCTTCGGCCGGCTGGCCGGCGACAACTTCCGGTTCGCCCCGCCCGAGGAGATCCTCAGCCCGGCCGCCTGGGCGGCCCGCACGGTGGACGAGGACGACCCGATGGGCAGCCCGCTCGCGGTCGGCCACGAGGTGCACAGCATCCCGGAACGGCTGCGCGGCGAGATCGAGGCGGGGGCGCCCATCTACCTCGACCCCGAGGATCTCGACGTCTACTGGATGGAGCCGGACGACTACGTCTTCCAGTACGAGCACCCCGACGAGGACGTGGAGTTCACCGTCGTCGCGCCCGACGTGGCCACGTTCTTCGACGAGCACGTGCTCGGCCCCGCCTACCCGGAGCTGGTCGCCGTCGTCCTCGGGCCGGGCGTCCGGGACCAGCGGCTCCGCAAGGGCCGGCACGCCGGCGAGTACGCCGACAACTGGCGTCGCCTGCTGATCGCCGCCGACCTGGCGTCCTGACGCCACCCCGCACCCGGCGCACCCACGCCGCCTCCCGGCGCCCGACACGCCGTCCACACCCGAGACGCGAAGGACCAACGATGGCCGCTGACCCCCGGTTCCGCTCACTGTGGAACGAGGACGAGCTCATCCCGTACCCGCGCGAGGCGTGGCTGGAGGGGGGATTCGACCCCGACATGCTGCCCGCCGGCGACGAGATCCCGCTCGACGTGGCGGTCGTCTACACCGCCTTCCTCGAAGGCGACATCGAGCTGTTCGACACGATCCAGCTCAGCACCGAGGACGGCTCGCTGGACGTCCGGCTGATCGTGGTGGGCGCGGTCGCCGACAACCCCGACCTGCTCTACGTGCTCGACCCGAAGACCGGCGAGATCCTCCAGTTCGACCTGGAACAGCAGGACGTCCAGGCCGTCAACAGCAACTTCCGCACCTTCGTGGAGTTCCTCTACCAGTTCGCGCTCTTCGTGGAGGCCGACGAGGGCAAGCCGGGCCGGACCGAGCGGGCGGAGACGCTGCGCACCGTCCTGGAGAGCATCGACCGCGCCGCGTTCGCCCCGGACGCCTGGTGGCCGCTGGTGATCAGCCAGCTCAAGTAGGTCGGACGGGGGGGCGCCCGGGCGTCCGTGGCGGCGGCCCGGCAGACGACGCGCCCCGGCCCGGCGGCGGGCAGGTCAGTCGCGGTCAGCGGCAGGCGCGGATGGCGCTCAGCGTGGCGTGCACGTCGAACTGGCGCCCGTCGTCGCTCTCCCAGCCGCCGTCGCTGCGCTGGGTCTCGGCCAGCCGCCGCCGTGCCCGTGCCAGCAGCCACTCGTCGGAGACGATGCCGACGCGGCGCAGCGTCGCGGCCAGCCAGGCCACGTCGCCCGGGGACAGCTCCGGGATCCGCTCGGCGAGGATCACCTGGATCCGCGCCGCCTCGTGGAACATCTCCTGCCGGTGCAGGACGGCCGCGCTGAGCCAGCCGGCGGGCAGGAAGGACGGCCAACTGCCGTCCGGGCGCAGCCGGGCGACGAGCGACTGCGCGGCGGCGTGCACGACGCCCGCGTACGCGCCGCCGACGCGGTGGTCGAGCGGCCCGGCGGCCCGCGCGTCCAGGCCGGCGACGGTCAGCCAGAACCCGGCGTTCGCGGTCAGGTGGAACGCCGCCTCGGGGTCGCCCGGCCGGGCCCACTCGGGGGCGACCCCGGCCAGCGCCGGGTCCTCCTCCCAGCCGCCGTCGGGCAGCTGCCGCGCGGCCAGCCAGTCCAGCGCCCGGCGGGCGGCCGGACGGCCCAGCGCGCCCAGATCGTCCAACTCGGACAGGCGGAAGCAGGTGGCGTCCACGGAGGAGACCTCTCCGCCCAGCGTCGCCGGCCAGCCGCCGTCGGGCGCCTGACCGACCTCCGCGTCGTCGAGCAGCTCGGCGGGGGGCGGCGCGCCGGTGCGCAGCCGGGACAGCCGGGCGCGGTCCACCGCGTCCCCGTGCGCCACGACGAACCCCACCGCCGCATCAATGTCGACCACGGCGGCAACGCTACCTGCGTAAACGTGATCGCGCCTCGGCGAATCGGCCGAGGTCGCGGGGATCGGGACGGCCCGCCGCGACCTCGGCCGGCGCCGGTCAGTACGCCGGCAGCGACGGGTCGATCTGCTTGATCCAGGAGAGCACGCCGCCCTGCACGTGCACGGCGTCGCGGAAGCCGGCCGACTTGAGCGCGGCGAGCGCCTCCGCCGAGCGGACGCCGGACTTGCAGTGCAGCACGATCTGCCGGTCCTGCGGCAGCTTGGCCAGCGCCTCGCCCGAGATGATCTCGCCCTTGGGGATCAGGGTCGCGCCGGGGATCCGGACGATCTCGTACTCGGCCGGCTCGCGCACGTCGACGAGGAAGATGTCCTTGCCGGCGTCCTGCCACTCCTTGAGCTCCAGCGCGGTGATGGTCGCGTCGACCACCGCCTCCTGGGCCTCCACCGACACCGCGCCGCAGAAGTCCTCGTAGTCCTCCAGCAGGTCGGTGACGGTGGGGTTCTCGCCGCAGAGCACGCAGTCCGGGTCCTTGCGGACCTTGATCTTGCGGTAGCTCATCTCCAGGGCGTCGTAGACCATCAGCCGGCCGACCAACGGCTCCCCGATGCCGGCGAGCAGCTTGATCGCCTCGTTGACCTGGATGGAGCCGATCGACGCGCAGAGCACGCCGAGCACGCCGCCCTCGGCGCAGGAGGGAACCATGCCGGGCGGCGGGGGCTCCGGGTAGAGGCAGCGGTAGCAGGGGCCGTGCTCGGCCCAGAACACCGACGCCTGGCCGTCGAAGCGGTAGATCGACCCCCAGACGTACGGCTTGCCGAGCAGCACCGCCGCGTCGTTGACCATGTAACGGGTGGCGAAGTTGTCGGTGCCGTCGACGATCAGGTCGTAGCGGGAGAAGATGTCCCGCACGTTCTCCCGGTCCAGCGCCGTGTTGTGGATCTCCACGTGCACCAGCGGGTTGATCTCGCGGATCGAGGCGGCGGCCGACTCGGCCTTGGAGCGCCCGACGTCGGAGACGCCGTGGATGATCTGGCGCTGGAGGTTGGACTCGTCCACGGTGTCGAAGTCGATGATGCCGAGCGTGCCGACCCCGGCGGCGGCGAGGTACATCAGCGCCGGCGAGCCGAGACCGCCGGCGCCGACACAGAGCACCCGGGCGTTCTTCAGCCGCTTCTGCCCCTCCACCCCGACGTCCGGGATGATCAGGTGGCGCGAGTAGCGGCGGATCTCGTCAACGGTCAGCTCGGCGGCGGGCTCGACGAGCGGGGGCAACGACACGGTGGACTCCCCGGGATCGGCTGAAGGCGAACCGGGCCATTGTCGCTCGCACCAGGCTCGATCGGCCATGAGGAGCGACACGTCGCCCGAACTGCGGGAAGGGGAATAACTCAGGTGCCGGGAACGACCTCGCCGTCGTAGCGGGAGCCGTCCACGTACGGCCAGGCGTTGGCGGCGCAGCCGTCCAGGCCGTACGTCTGCTGCTGCATCACCGGCGCGGGCTCGCCGGGCCCCGGGCACGCCTGGTGCACCTCGCCCAGCTCGTGGCCCACCTCGTGGTTGACCACGTAGGCGCGGTAGATCGCCAGCGGCGCCCCGTAGTCGGGAACCGCCTCCAGCCAGCGCGCCAGGTTGATGATCACCTGGCCGGGGAGCCGGCACGAGGTGTAGCCCTCGGTGCTCAGCCCGCCCTCGGCGCACATCCGCTCGGAGGTCTCCGGGGTGGCGAGGTAGACGGTGAAGTCGGCGTCGTCGGCCTCCGCCACCCGCCGCAGCCGCAGCTCCTCCGAGGCGATCCAGCTCCGGGGGTCGCCCAGCACCTCGTCGACGGCCACGGCGAAGGAGTCGACGTCCTGACCGGTGCCCTGCTCCACGGCCACCCGGTAGTGCAGGAGCGGCCCGTCGGTGCCCCGCACCGGGGACTCGCCGGGCGCCGTGACGAAGTCGCCCGTACCCGCGCGGGGGTAGGCGGAGGGCCGGGGCCGCTCGTCCGTCCCCGCCGCGTACGACGTGCGACGCCCGTCGCCGGTGGCCGGCACGCTCGCGCGGTCGCCGGCCCGGGCCAGCGTCACGGTGGCCGTCGCCGCGAGCAGCAGGAGTACGCCGAGCCCCACCACGCGCCGCCCGTGGGGCGGAGCCGGCGCCCGGGACGGGGTCGGGCGGCGGGCCGGGCCAGGCGGGTCGCAAGGGGACGACGACGTCATGAGCCGAGCGTTGCACACCAATCGGGCATTCCGTCGCGTAAAACGCGAATCCCGCTCAACCCCCGACTGGGCGCACGTGCGGTCCTCTCCAGCCCGCTGACGCTGCCCGCCGGAGAGCGGGTGCGGGCGACGGTCGGCCTGTCCGTGCTCGTTCCTCGCGCCGTGCCCGACGGGGCCTGCGTCAGAGTTGGGGCCCCGCGTACCGGCGCCCGTCCCGGTACGGCCAGGGGTTGGCCACGCAGCCGTTGAGGAAGAGCGTCTGCTGCATCATGACCGGCGCCACCCGCCCCCTGCCGGGGCAGCGCTCGTGCCGGTGCCCCAACTGGTGCCCCACCTCGTGGTTCACCACGTACGTCCGGTAGACCGACAGCGGCACCTTCGCGCTCACGAAGTGCGGCACCGAGAGCCGCCAGCGCTCCAGGTTGATGATCACCTTGCCGGGTGCCCGGCAGGACGTGTAGGGCCGCCCGCCCACCCGGATGTCGACCCCTCCGGCCGCACACATCCGACCCGCCGTCCTCGCCGTGGCGAGGTAGACCGTGAAGTCGTGTCGGGCGGCGGCACCCACCTGCTGCAACCGCAGCTCGCCGTCGACCCAGCTCCCCGGCCCGGCGAGCGCCCGCTCGACGGCGGCGGCGAACTGGCCCGCGTCCTCGTCGGCGCCCGACTCCACGGCGACCCGGTAGCGGCGCAGCGTGCCCGCGTCGCCCAGCACCGGGCCCGTCCGGTCGTCGTAGCCGAAGCTGCCCCGGCCCGCCGACGGCACCGGCCCGGGCAGCCGGAGCACGGCCGGCGGGGGCGCGGCGGCCGAGGGCGACGCGGCGGGCGACGACGGCAGCGGCGAGGCCGCCGCCGGCGCGAGCACCGGCGCGGGGGCCAACTCCTCGGGCGTGAGCGCCTCCGCCCCGACGTCGGCACGCCGGTCGGCGATCACCGCCACCGCCGCGCCGACCGCGAGCACCAGCGCGACCAGCTCCACGAGCCGTCGCCGGCGCGCCGGCCGACGGTGCCGCGCGCGGGTCAGGTCCACGCCGGCGTCGCGCGGGGGTGCGCCGGCCGGGGCACGACGGCGGCCGTCGGCGGAAGCCGGGGCACGGCGGGTCGGGGTGGGGCGACGGGCAGGGGGCATCCCGGTCAGCCTGCCATGTCGGACCGCTCGGCGGTGTCCCCCGTTTCGGTGAGCAGGCCCAGCACGGCCCGGGCCACCAGGCGCGGCACCTCCAGCTGGGCCACGTGACCGACACCGTCGAGCATCAGCAGCCGGCTGTCCGGGACGACCCGCGCCGTCTGCGGCGCCACCCGCACGTCCACCAGCCGGTCGGCCCGGCCCCCGACGACCAGGGTGGGCGCCGCGACCGTCGCGGCGAGCCGCCACAGCGACCCGGACCCCGGCAGGTACGACCGCAGGAAGCTGGAGACCAGCCCACGGAACGTCCGCACGTACGCGGCGGCGTAGTGCGGGACCTCGTGGCGCACCCGGATCTCCTCCAGCGCCTCCTCCCGGCGCTGGTCGCAGATCCGGCTGAGGTCGGCGACGCACGACTCCATCACCTGCTGGGCCATCACCTCGGGCGCGATCTGGGCCAGCCGCCAGGCGGCCAGGCGCTCGCCCCGGGGGATCGCCAGCAGCGGCAGCATCCGGCCCTGCAACGAGCGCCGGAAGTCCAGGAACGGCAGGGCCGGCGAGATCAGCGTCAGGCTCCGGACCAGGTCCGGCCGCACCCCCGCCACCTGCACCGAGATCGCCCCGCCCAGCGAGTTGCCGAAGAGGTGCACCGGCCCGCGACCCGAGTGCTCGATCCAGCGGATCACCCGGTCGGCGAAGGCCGGGACGGTGTACCGGCGGCCCGGCTCGCTGCGGCCGAACCCGGGCAGGTCGATGGCCTGCCCGTCGAGGCGGTCGGCGAGCAGGTACGCCAGATCGGTCCAGTTCTGCGACGATCCGCCGAGCCCGTGCACGTAGAGCGCGGGCTCCGCACCGGGCGCGGTGGCCGGGGTGTCCCGCACGTACGTCACCGTGCCGTCGAGGCGTACCTCCCGCCCCGGCCAGGGCGGTGGCACGGAATGCCCGGGGAGCAGGTGGTCCGGCCGGAGGGTGGCGCGCTTCATGACTCCAGTCTGCCCGAGGTGCTGCCCGGGGCGCTCAGGCCAGCAGCGCCTCGATCCGGCGGTTGACCGCGGCCAGGGTGGCCCGGACGACCGCCTGCCGGGGATCCCCGGCGACCAGCGCGGAGCCGACCAGCTGCTCCACCCAGCCGTCGCAGACCAGCAGCACCACGACCGTCGCCACGTCGCAGTTGCCGAAGGGCACCACGGCGGCGTGCTCGACGAAGCAGCGGCCCCGGTCGGGGCCGGCGTCGGGGGCGCGCTCGCCGCCGCGCAGCAGCTCGTCGACCGCCGCCGCAGCGGCCACCGCGCACAGCCGCAGCACGTAGCCGTCGACGGCCGGCCCGGTCGAGTAGCCGGCGGCGTTCTCCCCGCCCGCGAGCAGGCGTACCTCCACCGTGGCGTCGAGCCCGAAGGTGCTCACCTGGACGTGGTCGATCACCACCCGGGGACCCACCACGCCGCCGGTGTCCAGCGGCCGCGACGGCGCGGTCTCCGTCGTCGTCACCTGCCCACCGGAGTACGACGTGCCGACGGTCGCCGGAACACCGGACGCCGCCCCGGCCGGGGCGGCCGAGACCGAGCCCGGCTCCTCCACGGTGGCCCGGCCCCGGTGCGGGGCCGCGGGCTGCCGGCGTCGACGCGGGCCCTCGGTTTCGGGGCGCGGTTCGGTGCGGGTCGGCGGGGCCTCCGGCGGGCTGCCGGCCACCCTGCCGCCGGGCACCCGGGGCTCGGCGGAGGACGGCTCGCCGGTGCGCGTCGCCGGGCCCGCTGACCTGGGGTCGGCGCCACGCGGCTCGGCCGAGCGGCGGCGTACCGGCGGGGCGGGCGCGGCCGGCATGCCGGGCAGGTTCTGCGGCGCGGCGGCCAGCCCCATCCGGTCCTGGAGCAGTCGGGCGACCTGCCGGCTCACCTCGGCCGGGTCGGCCCCGTCGGCGAGGTCGAGCCGCAGGCTGTGCGCGCCGGCCGGGGTGCGGCGCAGCGCCGCGTCGCGGACGCCGGCCACGCCGCGGACGGCGTCGAGGATGGCGTTGACGTCGAAGCCCTCCGGGCGCTCCCGCAGCGGGGCGGGCTCGTCGTCGCGGCGCAGATGGGTGGCGATGCGGGCGAGTTCGGGGGTTTCGGCGGGTGGCTCCACAGCTGGCGGCTCCGGCACGACGGGCACGTCCGGCTCAGCGGGGACGCGCTGCGGCAACACCGCCGACGCCGGCTCCGGCGCCTGGTCGGCGGCGGCCGGCGGGGCCGGCTCGGAGGCGGATCGACGGGCCGCGTAGGAGGGTGCGCCCGTCGGGGCGGGCGCGGACGGGTCGCGGTCACGCCGCCCGAACCCGCCGGTGGCGGCCTCGGCGCCGGGGGCCTGGGGGCCGACCGGAGCAGCGGCGGGCGGCTCGACGCTCTCCGGCCGGAGCCGGAACGGCCGGGTCACCCGCTCCGGGGCGTCCTCCGCGCGGGGCGCCGCCTCCGGGGCGTACGCGAGCGGGGGCGCGCCCGCCGGCGCGGGGACGGAACCGCCGGCGGCCCAGGCCGGCCGCTCGGTCGGAACCGCCGGCTCGGCGTCGGGCCCGGCCGGCCGCTCGTACGACGGTCGGGGCACCGACGCGGTCGGGGCGGCTTCGTAGGGGCGGCCGGGCTCGCGGGGCGGCTCGTACGGCCGGGCGGGCTCGGCGCGCAGCGGCTCGTACGGCCGGTGCGGCTCGCCGGCCCAGGCCGGGGGCTGTTCCTCGCGGGAGCGGCGCCCCGCCGGCTCGGGCTCCTCACGGGACCGCCGGCCGACGGACTCGGGCTCCTCCCGGGAACGGCGGCCGACGGGCGCGGCCTCCTCGCGGGAGCGCCGCCCTGTCGACTCGGGCTCCTCCCGGGACCAGGGCGGCGCCCACGCGGCGCCCCAGCTCGGGCGGTTCCAGTTCGGGCCGGTCCAGTCCGGCTCGGTCGTCGGCGGCCACTCGGCGGCCGACTGCCGCGGGGCGCCCGTCTCCGGGTCGGACGACGCTGCCCGGTCGGCGTGCTCGGCAGCGGCGGCCGGATCAGCGGCCGGCGACTGGCTCGGCTCCACGCCGACGCCACGGCCGGCGCGATCGTGCCCGGCGGCGCGCGACGCGCGCTCCTGCCCGGCCCCACCCGCCGCGCGGTCCTGGTCGTACGCGTCCGGCGCCCGGTCCTGGCCGGGGGCGCCTGGCGCCCGCTCGGCGCGGCGGCCGCCCTGGCCCGGCCCGCCGGGGGCGCGGTCCTGGCCGGGTTCCCCGGACGCGCCGTCCGAGCCGGCGGTGACCGGGTAGGGGCCCTGGTCCTCGCGGAAGGCGCGGTCCGCGCCCAGCGCGCGGTCGACGCCGGCGACCCGGTCGCCCCCGTGGTCGGCTGCGGCGGGTGCGGCGTCGACCCGCTCGCTGGACGAAGGCTCGGCTGGCGGCGGGAAGGGGCGCGGGTCGTGGGCCGGCGGCTCCGGCGGAAAGCGGTCGCTCCAACCGCGCGCCGGGCCAGCGGCAGACGGGGGCCCCTCGGCGGCGCGGTCGGCCATCGGCGCGTGGAAGCCGGGCGGCACCTCGAAGCCGCTGGCGGCGGTGCCGACGGGCGGGACCTGGACGGCCGGGGGCGCCGACGTCGGCAGCCCGGGCTCGGACCAGCGGGTCTGGCGGCCGGTCGACGGGTCGTCGGAGGAGCGCCGGACCGGGCCGGGCTCGGGGTCGGTGAACCCGTGCTGCGGTCCCGGCGGCTGCTCGGCCGCCGGCGCCGGGCGCTGCGCGGGCACCACCAGCCGGTCGTTGCCCGGATCGCGGCGCTGCTCGCCGTGGATGCCGGGCGGGGCGCTCACCGGGGCCTGGCGGTCGACCGGCGCGTCGTCGGCGGCGTGGTCGACGCCGTTGGCGCGGCGGCCGTTGACCCGGGCCGGCGGCTCGGTCGGCAGGCCGGGCAGCGGTGGCGGCAGGTCGCCGTGGCGCGGCGACGAGGCGGCCCAGCCGGGGCTCTGCTCGGGCGGACCCCACGGCGAAGCCGGCTCGCGGGTGCCGGAGATCTCCCCGCCCCGGGTCCAACCGGCCGCCGGGGGCGCCCATCCGCTGCCGGAACGGGCCAGGTCGTCCTGCGGACCCGTGCCGTCGCCGTGCTCTCCCGGGGTGGCGGCACCGGGTTGCCCTGTTTCACTCACCGCGCGCTCCTTGGTCGCCCCCGCTGAGGCTACCGTGTGGTGACAGTGGCGATAAGTTACGGCGGCGGGCCAATTCCGCGACGGGTCCCGGGCCCCGACCGGTTCGGGTGAAATGCCGGCTCGTACGAAGAACTCGGAGGTTCCCATGACCGCTGTGGGGAACGGTGCCCAGACCGCCGGCCGGCCCACCCGCCTGCCCCGTTCCGCGCGCCGCAAGCAGTTGCTCGCCGCAGCCCAGGAGGTGTTCGTCGCCCAGGGCTACCACGCGGCCGCGATGGACGACATCGCCGAGCGGGCGGGGGTCTCCAAGCCGGTGCTCTACCAGCACTTCCCCGGCAAGATGGAGCTCTACCTCGCCCTGCTGGACACGCACTGCGACGCGATCCTCGCGAAGGTGGACGACGCGATGCGCGGCACCAACGACAACAAGGAGCGCGTCGGCGCGTCGGTGCGCGCGTACTTCGACTTCGTCGACCACGAGAGCGAGGCGTTCCGTCTCGTCTTCGAGTCGGACCTGCGCAACGACCCGGCGGTGCGCCAGCGCGTCGAGCGGGTGGAGCAGGGCTGCATCGCGGCGATCACCGACACCATCATCTCCGACACGGGGATCAGCCGGGCGCACGCCGAGCTGCTCGCCTCCGGCCTGGTCGGCGCGGCCGAGACCGCCGCGCAGTTCTGGCTGGCCCGGGGCCGGCAACTACCCAAGGCCGAGGCGGAGGCACTGGTCGCGGCGCTCTCCTGGCGGGGCATCGCCAGCTTCCCGCTGCAAGGTGAGTCAGCCTGAACATCCGGCCCCGAGATCGGATAGCCTTCCCATCGGCGGCTCTTTCGCCCGAATGAGGAGGCACAGTGGAGGTCAAGATCGGCGTGCAGTACGCGCCCCGTGAGCTGGTCCTGGAGAGCGCGCAGTCGCCGGCCGAGATCGAGCAGATCGTGACCGACGCCTTCGGTAGGGACGAGGGCACCCTCTCCCTGACCGACGAGAAGGGCCGGCGGGTCATCGTGCCGGTCAACAAGGTCGCCTACGTCGAGATCGCCGAGGCGTCGCCGCGCGCGGTCGGGTTCACCGTCCGCTGAGTGGTCCGGTCGGCCGCGACGGGTGGCCGGACGATCGCCCGTCGCGGACCGCCGGTCGCGCTCAGTTGTTCAGCCCGGCGGCGGCCATCCGCGTGGTGTGTGCCGCGGTCAGCCGCCGGAACAGTTCCGGCACGTCCACCCGCCCGCCGCGCGTGACGAGCGCGGCGAACGCCCCGCCCTCGGCGGCGGCCACCCGACCGGCCTGCGACAGCGCCTCGCCGAGCAGTCGCCGCGCCCACATCGAGAGCCGGCCGGCCACCCTGGGGTCCGCCTCGACGGCCGCCCGGATCTCGGCGACGGCGAAGTCGGCGTACGACGAGTCGTGCAGCACGTCGAGGACGAGCTGACGGTCCGGCTCGGCCAGCGTCGCGGCGACCTCCCGGAGGAAGTCGTCGGTGATGGCGTCGCCCACGTACGCCTTCGTCACCGCCTCGGCCCAGTCCCGCGGCTCGGTCGAGTCGTGGTACGCCTGGAGCGGCGCCACGTAGGGCGCCATGGCGTCGTCGGGCAGTACGCCGAGCGCGGCGATCCGGTCGGCCAGCCGCCGGTAGTTGCCGATCTCGGCGGCGGCCATCTCGCCCAGCGCCGCCCGCCGGCGCAGGTCCGGGGCGAGCCGGGCGTCGACGGCCATCCGTTCGAAGGCGAGCAGCTCACCGAGGGCCACCAGGCCGAGCAGATCGACGACGGCACGGTCGGGCAGATCGGTCTCGGACACGAGCGCAGGCTACCGCCCGCCGACAACCCGGCCAGGAGTGACGCAAGTCACACCCATGGCCCCCGGCGTGGCGCGTGCGTACGGAATCAGGACGGCTCCGGGCCGGTTCAGGTAGCATGGAGCAGTTGCCGCGGGTGCCGACCTGGCCAGCCTGATCCGAGCGATCAGCCGGTTCGGTCGAGTGTGAGGCCCGCGGCGCGCGTGCGGCCCGGTCCGGCAAGGCAGTCTGCCGCCGACCGTGTGGCCCGCGCCACACCGAACGCGCCCTGAGGACATGACGGGGCGCACCCACGAGAGGGCACCCCCAAATCCACATGAGCGAGCTGACTCAAGACCTCATGGACGGCCAGGAACTGGCCGCCACCGCTCCGGTACGCCCGGAGGCACCCACCTTCGCCGAGCTGGGCGCGCGTCAGGAGACCGTCGACGCGCTGGCCGCGGCCGGCATCACCCGCGCCTTCGCCATCCAGGAGTACGCGATCCCGATCGCGATGCGCGGCATCGACATGATCGGCCAGGCGCCCACCGGCACCGGCAAGACCCTCGGCTTCGGCGTACCGCTGCTGGAGCGGGTCTTCGCGCCGGGCGAGGGCAGCGACGGCGTGCCGCAGGCGCTGGTCGTCGTACCCACCCGTGAGCTGGGCATCCAGGTGGCCAAGGACCTCGCCGCCGCGGGCCGGACCCGGGGCGTCCGGGTGCTGCCGATCTACGGTGGCGTGGCGTACGAGCCGCAGATCGACGCGCTGCGCAAGGGCGTCGAGATCCTGGTCGGCACCCCCGGCCGCCTGATGGACCTGCAGAAGCAGAAGCACCTGCGGCTGGACCGGGTCCGCGCGCTGGTGCTGGACGAGGCCGACCGGATGCTCGACCTGGGCTTCCTCGACGACGTCGAGAAGATCCTGGCGATGCTGCCGGAGGACCGGCAGACCATGCTCTTCTCGGCCACGATGCCGGACCCGATCGTCACCCTGTCCCGGCGCTTCCTGCGCCAGCCGATGACGATCCACGCCGGGCACACCGCCGAGACCGGCCCGTCGCCGCAGACCGAGCAGCTGGCCTACCGCACCCACTCGATGAACAAGATCGAGATCGTGGCCCGGATCCTCCAGGCCGAGGGGCGCGGGCTGACCATGATCTTCACCCGCACCAAGCGGGCCGCCGACCGGGTCGCCGAAGACCTCGACTTCCGGGGCTTCGCGGTCGCCGCCGTGCACGGTGACCTCGGGCAGGGCGCGCGGGAGCGGGCACTGCGGGCGTTCCGGGCCGGCAAGATCGACACCCTGGTCGCCACCGACGTGGCCGCGCGCGGCATCGACGTCAGCGGCGTCACCCACGTCATCAACTACGACTGCCCCGAGGACCAGGACACCTACACCCACCGGATCGGTCGTACCGGCCGGGCCGGGGCGACGGGCGTCGCGGTGACCTTCGTCGACTGGGACGACATGCCCCGCTGGCGGATCATCGACAAGACGCTGGGCCTGGACATGCCGGAGCCCCAGGAGACGTACCACACGTCCCCGCACCTCTACACCGAGCTGCACATCCCCACCGACGTCAGCGGCACCCTGCCGACCGCCGAGCGCACCCGCGCCGGGCTGTCGGCCGAGGTCGAGGAGGACCTCGGCGGCGGACGGTCCCGCCGGGGCGAGGGCGGCCGGGGCGCCCGACGCGGCGAGGGTCGCGGTCGCGGTGACCGCCGTCCGGGCCGCGCCGGTGGTGCGACCGACGCACCGGTGACCGACGCGCCCGCCGACGCCGCCGAGGAGGGCCCGCGCATCCCGCGTCGCCGTCGTCGTCGCCGTGCCGGCGAGACCGTCGCGGGCGAGCCGACCACGGTGATCGCCGCCGAGGCGGGCGAGGCCCCGGCCGCCGCCGAGGGCGAGGCCGCGAAGCCCCGCCGCCGCCGGCGCCGTCGTGGTGGCTCCGCCGCCGGTACGCCGGCCGAGGCGACCGCCGACTGACCGACGAACGTCACCCGAGATCCCCCGGACCGGTGTCCGGGGGATCTCCTCGTCCGGGCGGACACCTGCCCCGGCGGACACTGACCCCGGGCGGGCACCGGCCCTGGGCTGACGCTGACCCCGACGGGCACCGGCCCTGGGCGGACGCTGACCCCGGCCAAAGACACTCACCCCGGGCGGACACGCTGGCCCCGTGGGGCACCGGCCCCGGGCGGCTGCCCCACGGGGAAGAGCCCCCGGCGGACACCCCGTGTGCCGGGGAGGCCGCCGGTCGACGAGGAAGATGGAGCAATGCCCGAACCGCTGGACGCCGCCCTGACCGAGGTCCGGGCACTGCTGCTCGACCCGGCACTCACCCGCGCGGTCGCCGCCGGCCGACGCCGTGGTCACCGCCCCTCGATGGTCCGCGCCGAACTGCGGCCGGTCGCGCTCAAGGCCGGCGCCCGGTTGCAGATCTCCACCTCCGACGGCTCCCGCCCGTACACCCGCAACGTGGCCCCGGGCCCGGAGGCGGACGCGGCGGTGGACGCGCTGCTCGCCGAGCCGTTCGGCAACTGGCACGTGGAGACGGCCGACGCCACGCTCCAGTTGCGGGTCACCAAGTCCGGCGAGGCGCAGGTGCACCGGGCCGCCGCGAGCCGGCCGGCCGCCGAGCCGGGTGGGCACGACCGGGCGAAGGAGTACCTGCTCGATCCCGGCGACCCGATCTTCGCCGAGATCGGTGGCTCGGCGGCGAAGCGCCGCCAGGTCGACGCGTTCCTGCGGGCGCTGGCGGCGACCCTGCCGGACGACCTGACCGGGCCGCTGCGGGTGGTCGACCTGGGCTGCGGCAACGCCTACCTGACCTTCGCCGCGTACCGGTGGCTCGCGCAGCGCGGGCTCGACGTCGAGCTGGTCGGCGTGGACGTCCGGGAGGACCAGCGGCGACGCAACACCGAGCTGGCCGAGCGGCTGGGCTGGGCGGACCGGGTCAGCTTCGTGGCCGGCACGATCGCCGACGCCGTCGTGGAGCCGGCCCCCGACCTGGTGCTGGCCCTGCACGCCTGCGACACCGCCACCGACGAGGCGCTGGCCCGGGCGGTGCGCTGGAGGGCCCGCTGGGTGCTCGCCGCGCCCTGCTGCCACCACGACGTCGCGGCCCAGCTGCGTACGCGGCCGACCCCGGCGCCGTACGAGCTGCTGACCCGGCAGGGCATCCTCCGCGAGCGCTTCGCGGACGTCCTCACCGACGCGCTGCGGGCCGGGCTGCTCCGGCTGCACGGCTACCGGGCCGAGGTGGTGGAGTTCGTCGACTCCCGGCACACCCCGCGCAACCTGCTCATCCGCGCGCGACGCACGGGCACCGCGCCCACCGTCGCCCAGCGGGCGGAGTACCGGGAACTCATCGACCAGTGGGCGGTGACCCCACGGCTGGCGGCGCTGCTGCCACCGCTGCCCGCGCCGGACGCCGCCCCCGACGCCCCGGTGCCCGACGCCCCGGTGCCCGACGACGTCGCGGCCGCCCGCTGACGGGACGTCGCCCGTGCCGCCCGCCCGCCTGAGCGGCGGCCGTGGGGTGTGATCCGCGCCATTCCGGAGGGCGGAACATCCCGTACACGAGACGGTCTGGTCGGTCAGTCAATCGTTTCCTTACCTTTCCGTACTACCCTCAAGGGCGCACCGCCGGGTGCCGGCCGGGAGGGAAGACCCGCAGGGATGGGTTCCGTAGAGGTTTCGCCGCAGATGGCCTTCGCACGTTTCGTGCGGCGCGCCATCGACGACGCCCGCGAGGAACGCGGCTGGACCGTCACCGACCTGGCGTCCCACACGGGCGTCGGTCGGTCGACCGTGTTCCGTTGGCTCGCCGGGGACTGGCAGGACTACCCCGAGCTGGCGAAGGTGCGCGGCTTCTGCGCAGCGCTGGACCTGCCGGTCGCGGCGGCGTTCCGCGCGCTCGGTCTGCCCGACGCCGGTGCCGCACCCCGCCGCCGCGTCGACGACGGCCCGGTCGAGGCCGACGTCCGGGTGATCCTGCAACGGCTGGCCGACCCCACCGTGCCGGCCGAGGAGAAGCACCACATCCGCGACCTGCTGCGCTACCTGGCCCGCCGCCCCATCCGCCGCGCCGGCTGAGCACCCCACCCGCCACCCGGTGCGCGCCGGTGATCAGGACGCGTGGACGCTGTCGGGCGCTCTTGAGGTCCACGGTGTCCTGATCACCGTTGGAGGACGCAGCTTCGGGCGGCAGTCGCGAGGTCAGGCCACGATGAGCGTGAACTCGGCGGTCCGCACCACGCCGGCGACCTGGAAGTCCAGGTAGAGCCGGTAGCGGCCCGGGTCGGGCGCGGTCACCCAGAACGTCACCGCCCCGTCGACCGGCTGCGGTTCGGGGTGGACGTGCAGGTAGCCGAGATCCCCCTCGCGCAGGGCGACCAGGTGCCCGTACGCGCCGAGGTAGCGCTCCAGCGCCGGGCGCCCGCCCGCCGAGTCGACGCGGAACGTCAGCGGCACGGTCACGCCGGCCTGCGGTGTGCCCTGGTAGCTGACGGTGAACCCGTCGACGGTGGCCGAGGACGCCGCCGCCGGCAGCGGCCTCGGCTGGTAGCCGCCCGGCGCGGTCAGGTCGACCCCGAGGGTCACGGCGGTCTGCCGGCCGTCGTCGGCGAGCGCGGTGAAGTCGGCGTACGCCCGCCAGACCCCGGCCTGCGGCAGGGTCAGCGGCACCGACCAGGTGCCGTCGGCCGCCATCGTCGGATGCAGGTGCTGGTAGCCGGTCAGGTCGCGCCGCACCACGATCAGGTGCATCGGCTTGTCGTGCACGACCGCGAACCGGGTCACCGGCCGACGTTGCGCGTCCCGCACCTGGAAGCGCAGCTCGCCCGGACGGCCGGCGGTGAACGCGGCGGCCACCGGGGTGAGGGTGTAGCCCGCCGAGCTGACCGAGAGGCCGCCCGCCTGCGCCGCCGCGGCCTGGTCGGCGCCGTGCTCGTGGGCGCCGGTGCCCGGCGCGTGGCTGTGCCCGGTGAGGGCGCTGTCGGGTCCCACCGCCGCGGAGGGGCCGCCGCCGTCGAGCCGGCCGAGGCCGAAACCGAGCAGGACGGCGAGCACCAGCCCGCCGACGACCAGCGCCAGCCGGAGGGTGCTCCGGTCCGGCACGGCCGACACCTGCTCCGGGGCGGTGGTCACGCTGTCCGGCACGTCCGGTGCGTGGTCGGGCGCCGCCGACACCTGGTCAGGCACCGCCGCCGTCCCGGTCACGGCCGTGCTGCTCATGGGTCATGCCGCCCACGCTACCGCCCGTCGGCACGACGCCGGCCCGCCGGCGGTGCGGCGTGGCGACGGTCGCAGTCCGCTCCCGCCGGGAACTTTCCCGATCGCTGCATGACCGACGTCGCCGCAGCTCGGGCCCTGCCGGGAAGCATCGGCGGCGCGGGCGGCTCAGCCGGCCACGGCCAGCGCGAGGGGGAGCACGTCGGGGGCGCCGGCCCGGCGCAGCTCCCGGGCGGCCATCGTCATCGTCCAGCCCGAGTCGACCAGGTCGTCGACGAGGAGCACCGGCCCGTCGAGCCCGGCGAGGGCGTCGGCCAGCTCGTCCGGCACGGCGAAGGCGCCGTGCAGGGCGCGTACCCGCTGGGCGCTGTTGCCGCGCGGGCCCCCGGCGGGCGCGCCGGCCGGCGTCACCTGCCCGAGCAGCGGCAGCCGGCCCACGGCGGCGATCCGCTCGGCGAGCGAGCCGACCAGGCGGGGCCGGCGGCGCGAACCGACCGCGACCACGCCGACCGGGCGGCGCGGCCACCGCTCGTCGCCGTGCGCCCACGCCTTCAGCACCTCGACCACGGCGGCGGCCACGTCGTCGGGGACGGCGACGTCCGCCGCCTCCGGCCCGACCAGGTCGCGCAGCCGGCCGCCCCACCCCAGGTCGGACAGCCGCCCCACCGCGCGCCCCGGCAACGCCTGCTCCGCCGGGGCGATCCGCCCCTTCAGGGGTACGCCCACCGCCTCCAGCCCGGTCGGCCAGAGCTTCTTGGGCGCGATCTCCACCCCGGGCCGGCCGAGGAAGGTCTGCGCGGCGCTCAGCGCGGCGTCCGACACGTCGGCCGTGAAGAGCGGGCCGGCGCAGCGGTCGCACCGGCCGCAGTCGGCGGCGTCGGCGTCGTCCAGGCACTCGCGCAGGTAGCGCAGCCGGCAGTCGGCGGTGGCCGCGTACTCCCGCATGGCCTGCTGCTCGGCGGTGCGTGCCTCGGCGACGCGGCGCAACCGGGCCTCGTCGTAGACCCAGGGCTCCCCGGTGGCGAGCCAGCCGCCGCGCACCCGGCGGACCGCGCCGTCGACGTCGAGCACCTTGAGCATCAGCTCCAGCCGGGCCCGCCGCAGGTCGACGATCGGTTCGAGCGCCTGGGTGGAGAGCGGCCGGTCGGTGTGCAGGGCGGCCAGGACGGCACGGACCTGCTCCTCGGGCGGGAAGGCGAGCGAGGCGAAGTAGCGCCAGATGGCCGCGTCCTCGGCCCCGGGCAGCAGCAGCACCTCCGCGTGCGCGACGGCCCGGCCGGCGCGGCCGACCTGCTGGTAGTACGCGATCGGGGACGGCGGCGCGCCGAGGTGCACCACGAAGCCGAGGTCGGGCTTGTCGAAGCCCATGCCCAACGCGCTGGTGGCGACCAGCGCCTTGATCTTGTTGTCCAGCAGGTCCTGCTCGGCGGCCCGCCGGTCGGCGTCCTCGGCCTGGCCCGTGTAGGAGGCGACGGCGTAGCCCCGGGAACGCAGGAACTCGGCGGTCTCCCCCGCCGCGGCGACGGTCAGCGTGTAGACGATGCCCGAGCCGGGCAGCCGGTCCAGGTGGTCGGCGAGCCAGCCCAGCCGGTGCGCCGGGCTCGGCAGCTCGACCACGCCGAGGCGAAGCGACTCCCGGTCGAGGCTGCCGCGCAGCACGAGGGCGTCGCCCAACTGCTCCGCCACGTCGGCGGTGACCCGGGCGTTGGCGGTGGCCGTGGTGGCCAGCACCGGGGTGCGCTCGGGCAGGTTGCCCAGGAACGTACGCAGCCGGCGGTAGTCCGGCCGGAAGTCGTGCCCCCAGTCGGAGACGCAGTGCGCCTCGTCGACCACCAGCAGGCCGGTGGTGGCGGCCAGCTTCGGCAGCACGGTGTCCCGGAAGTCCGGGTTGTTGAGCCGTTCCGGGCTGATCAGCAGCACGTCCACCGCACCGGCGTGGATCTCGGCGGTGATCTCGTCCCACTCGTCGAGGTTGGCGGAGTTGATGGTGCGGGCCCGGATGCCGGCGCGGGCCGCCGACTCGACCTGGTTGCGCATGAGCGCCAGCAGCGGCGAGACGATCACGGTGGGGCCAGCGACCTCTTCTGCGCCGGTAGCCTCCCGGTCCCGCAGCAGGGCGGTGGCCACGAAGTAGACCGCCGACTTGCCCCACCCGGTGCGCTGCACGCAGAGCACCCGACGGCGGTCGACCACCAGCGCCTCGATCGCCCGCCACTGGTCCTCCCGGAGTCGGGCGTGCTCGCCGGCCAACCGCCGCAGCACCGCCTCGGCCCGCTCCCGTACCGCCGTCCGATCCTGGCTCATCCGGCATTTCTACCAGCTACGACGGACGTCCCGTTTCCGTGAGCACGGCGGACCGGTCCGGACGGCACCTCGGGGGCCACGCGGCGGCAGGGTGGCGTGCCAAGATCTGCGGCGGCAACAGTCCAGCCAGAAAAGAGAATCATGCGAATCACGCAGCAGGCCGGCCCCGCCGGAAGGGTCCGGCGGGTCGCGGCGGCCGCCGTCTCCCTGGTGGCCGCGACCTCGCTGGTCGCCGGGTGCGGGGACGACGACGCCCAGGACGCCCCGGCCGCCTCCTCCCCGACCCCGTCGGCTTCCCCGTCTGCCAACCCGAAGAGCACGCTCCTGGCAGCGGTACCCACCGAGGAGGACCCGACCTTCCGGTTCAGCGGCAGCGACCCGAGCGGCGCCGTCACCGGCGTGGTGGACCCGGCGGGCAAGGGCATGGACCTCACCGTCACCGAAAAGGACGAGGAACTCGACTTCACGATGAAGCTGTCCTTCCGCCTGATCGAACAGCGCTCCTGGATGAAGGTGAGCTTCGACGGCGCCGACCAGCTCAGCAGCATGCTGAAGCTGCCAAAGAAGTGGATGGAACTCGACCACGCGAAGCTGACCGACCCGGCCAGCGTGCCGTACTACGAGGGCGCCGACCCGGGCAACACCGGCGCGATCCTCCGGGCGGCGGGAGACACCGTGACGGACCAGGGCGGCGGGACCTACACCGGCACCGTGGACCTGACCCACGGCGAGCACGTACGCCAGGCCATGGCGGACGCCGTGGACGTCGACGCGCTCGGCGAGGCGGCGAAGACGGTCCCGTTCACGGCCGTCGTCGGGGCGGACGGGAACCTCACCTCGCTCACCCTGGAGATCCCGGCGGCCGGCAAGCGGAAGGCCACGAAGTACGTCGTCAAGTACTTCGACTTCGGCAAGGCCCCGAAGGTCACCGAGCCGACGGGCAGCCAGGCGCAGAAGGCGCCGGCCTCGGCGTACGAGCTGCTGAACGGCTGACGTACGAGGACACGGGGAGACGGGGTCGCGGTCGCACGAGGGGACCGCGACCCCACGCGGAAGCCCCGCCGATGGGGAGCCGTCGCCGGGCGGCGGCAACTCCACGTCGGCGGGGCCGGGGCCCGCGACCGTCAGGGGCGGCGGGACGGGGCGCGCAGGGAGTGCCGCAGGAGCGCCACGCGCGGGGCGAGGCTGGCCAGGCCGCCGGGGAAGAAGTAGACGGCCAGGATGAAGACCGTGCCGAGCACGAAGAGCGGCTGCGACAGCGGGTTACTCAGGAACGCCGGCAGGGCCTCCACCGCGTCGGACGTGCCGAACGCGACCAGCCGGTGGTCCAGGTACATGTAGAGGATGCCGCCGATCACCGGGCCCCACCGCGTGCCCGGCCCGCCGAGCACCACCATGACCAGCAGCGCCAGGGTCCACTCGGAGGAGGTGATGTGCGGCGAGGCACCGCCGACGATCAGGACGTAGACCACGCCCCCGGCCGCCGCCAGCCCACCCGCCAGGGTGAACGCCACCAGCTTGAACCGGTACGGGTCGAGCCCGAGCACCCCGATCCGCCGCTCGTCGTCGCGCAGGCCGGCGAGCACCCGCCCGGTCGGTGAGCCCGACACCCGGTGCACCACGAAGACCACCACGACCAGGTACGCCAGCGCCAGCCAGTAGAGGTTGACGGTGTTGGTGACCCCGACCAGCCCCTGCGGCAGCCCGGACACGTCCAGCGGCAGCCCCTCCTCGCCGCCGGTGAGCCCGCCGAAGTCGCGGGCCACCAGGATCGCCCCGACCTGGGCGAAGGCGAGCGTCACCATGGCGAACGCGATGCCGACGGTACGCAGCGCCACCGCGCCGAGCAGCGCGGCGAGGATCGTGCCGCCGGTGACGGCGAGCAGCCCGGCCTGCCACAGCGGCAGTCCCGCCTTGGTGACGAGGATGTCGGTGCCGTAGACGCCGGCGGCGAAGTAGAGGGCGTGCCCGAAGGAGAGCATCCCGGTGCGCCCGAACAGCAGGTCGTACCCGGCGGCCAGGCCCCCGAAGACCAGACAGACGGCGAGCAGTTGCAGGGTGCCCGGCGAGTTCAGCGCCCCCTCGAAGACGCCCGGCAGGTGCAGCGTGGAGTACGGCAGGATCAGCGCCACCACCAGCGCGACCAGCGGCAGGTACGGGCGCAGCCCGTGCCACCGCCGGTGCCCCGGCGTCAGCTCGTCGGGCACCGCCGCGGGCGGCGCCGGAACCTCGGGGCTCTTGACCTCGGTCATGCCGTTGCCACCTTTCCGGCGATGCCCTGCGGGCGCAGCAGCAGCACCACGGCCAGCAGCGCGACCACGCAGATGTCGCCCAGCCCGGAGGTGCCGTAGTAGTTGACGAACTGTTGGGTCAGGCCGACGGCGACCGCCGCGTACGCGGACCCGATGACCGAGCCCATCCCGCCGATGACCACCACGATGAACGCGAAGATCAGCAGTGAGCCGCCCTGGCCGGGCGAGACGGTGCCGAAGTAGACGCCGCCGAGCGCGCCGGCCAGCGCCGCCGCCGCCCCGCCGATGGCGAAGACCAGGGTGAACGCCTTGCGCACGTCGATGCCGAGCGCGGTGACCATCTCCCGGTTCTCCACGCCGGCCCGGATGATCAGGCCGTAGCGGGTCCAGCGGAGGAAGGCCAGGATCGCGCCGAGCACCAGCACCGCGGCGATGATCAGCAGCAGGCCGCCGTTGGGCACGTTGGCGCCGAGGATCGAGGTGACCTGCCGGGTCCACTCGGGGCGCGGGAACGGCCGGGCGTCCGCGCCCCAGGTGGCCTGGAGCAGCGCCACGCCGGCCAGCGAGAGGCCGACGGTGACCAGCACCTGCTCGATGGTGCGGGAGTAGAGCGGCCGGATCAGCACCAGCTCGACGAGCACCGCGACCAGCGTGCCGGCGGCCACCCCGAAGGCGACCGCGAGCACGAAGCCGAAGCCGTCCGACCCGGCGCCGGGCAGGTTGTGCGCCGCCCACCAGGTCCCGTACGCGCCGACGCCGAGGAAGACGCCGTGCGCGAAGTTGAGCACGTCGGCCAGGCCGAAGACCAGGGAGAGCCCGCTGGCGACCAGGAAGTAGAGCGCCGCCAGGCCGAGCCCGGTGAGCGTCAACAGGATGACGGTGTCCATCAGTGCTGGTCCTTCCGCGCGCCGGCCGGCGTACCGGCGGGGTGGTGTCCCTCCGCCGAGCCGACGCCCAGCAGCGACTTCGTCAGGGCGGTCTCCAGCAGCAGTTCCTGCGCGTCGCCGGTCCAGGCGACCCGACCGGCGGCCAGCACGACCGCGTCGCGGGCGAGCCGCCGCACCACGGCCAGGTTCTGCTCGACCAGCAGCACCGGCACGGACTCGGCGACCCGTTCCAGCACCTCGGCCACCTCGGTCACCACCTTCGGCGCGAGCCCCTTGGTGGGCTCGTCGACCAGCAGCAGCCGGTTGTCGTTGAGCAGCACCCGGCCGATCGCGAGCATCTGCTGCTGCCCGCCGGAGAGCGAGCCGGCCCGTTGCCGGCCGCGCCGGTCCAGCTCCGGGAAGAGCGCGAAGACCTTGTCGTACGCCGGGGTGCTGCCCCGCCGCTCGGCGAGCCGGAGGTTCTCCGCGACGGTGAGCCCGGCGAAGACGCAGCGGTCCTCCGGCACGTAGCCCAGCCCGCCGCGGACCAGCCGGTGGGTGGGCCGGGCCAGCAGGCTCTGGGCGCCCATCCGGACGGCGCCGCGCACCTCGCCGGCGGGCGGGGTGAGGCCGACGATCGCGCGCAGGGTGGTCGTCTTGCCGACGCCGTTGCGCCCGAGCAGGACGGTGACGCCGGTCGGGGCGACCGTGAAGGACACCCCCTGGAGGATGTGCAGCCCGGCGATGCGGACCGACAGGTTCTCCACGCTGAGAATGGGTTCCACTAGAGCGACTCCCCCAGGTAGGCCTCTTGCACGGTGGGGTTGGCCATCACCGTCTCCGGGGTGTCGCAGGCCAGCAGCGCGCCGTGGTGCATCACGGCGATCCGGTCGGCCAGCTCCAGGATGACGTCCATGTGGTGCTCGACCATCAGCACCGACCGGCCGCTGTCACCGGTGAGCGAGCGGATCACCGAGACCAGCTCGGGCACGTCCTCGGCGCTGACCCCGGCCATCGGCTCGTCGAGCAGCATGACCCGGGGCTCCCCGGCGAGCAGCAGGGCGATCTCCAGCTTCCGCTTCTCGCCGTGGGCGAGGGTGCCGGCCAGCGCCGTACCCCGGTGGGCGAGGCCGACGCGGTCGAGCGCCGCGTCGGCGGCGGCGGCGACCTCCCGGTCGGCCGCCGCCCGCCGCCACAGCTTCATCGAGCCCCCGCGGTGCGCCTGCACGGCGAGCCGGACGTTCTCCCGGACGCTGAGCGAACCGAAGACCGAGGATGCCTGGAAGGTACGGCCGAGGCCGAGACGGGCCCGCTTGTGCGGCGGCAGGGAGCCGATGTCCTGCCCGTCGAGGGTGATCCGACCTTCCGTGGCCCGGCGTACGCCGGTGATCAGGTTGAACAGTGAGGTCTTGCCGGCGCCGTTGGGCCCGATGACGCCGAGGAACTCCCCGGGCGCCAGGTCGAGGTAGACGCCGTCGACGATGGCGACCTCACCGATCCGCCAGGTCAGACCGCGGGTGGCGAGCATCTTTGTCAGCCCTTCATCGCCACGGCCGGCGGCGCGGACTCGTCCCCGGTCAGCGCCTTCTGGGCGGTGGCCGTGAACGCGGTGCCGCTGCCGGTCAGCTTGGCCTGGAACATCGGCTGGAGCAGCGCGTGGTCCTCGGCGCGGATGGTCATCTTGCCCTTGACCCCGTCGAAGCTCCACCCCTCCAGGGCCTTGACCATCTTCTCGACGTCGTCGCCGCCCTCTTCGATGGCGCGGACGACCATCTGCGCGGCCGCGAAGCCGTCCGGGTGGAACAGGTCGACGGTGCCGACCTTGGCCTTCAGCGCCTTCACGGCCTCGTTGTCGGAGGCCCCGTCGAAGTAGTGCGACAGGAACGAGATCTTGCTGCCGGCGGCGCCGAACGTCGGCCACGAGGCCCGGATGTCCAGGCCGGTGACGACCGTGGTGGAGGAGAGCACGCCCTGCTGGTCGAGCGTCTGCCACATCGCGGGGGCGGTGGTGCCGGCCCAGGCGACGAAGAGCAGGTCCGGCTTGGCGGACTTGATCTGGCTGGCGAACGGGGTGAACTCGGTGGCGCTGGCCGGCGCCCGTACGCTGCTGACGGCCGCGCCCGCACCGCCGATGACGGCCTTCACGGCCGCCTCGTTGGCGTCGCCGAACGCGCCGTCCTGGGCGAAGACCACGACCTTCTTGCCGGCCGGGTCGCCGATGAACGACTTGGCGGTGACCACGTCCTGGTACGACTGCCGGCCGGAGCGGAACGTGTACTTGTTCGCACCGGTCACCGCGTCGGTGGCGGCCGGGCCGGAGATGAAGAGGACCTTGTTCTGCGCGGCGATCGGGGCGACCTGGAGTGCCACGCCGGACGCCGTCGAGCCCGCGATGATCTTGCTGCCCTTGCCGATCAGGTCCTTGGCCGCGGAGACCGCCTTCGCCGGGTCACCCGCGTCGTCGACCTCGGTGACCTCGATGGCCCGGTCGCCCACCTTGTTGGTGCCCTTGGTGGCGAAGTCGAGGCCGGCCCTGAATCCCTCGATGTACTGCTTGCCGTAGCTGGCCAGGGCTCCCGACTGGGAGTAGACCAGGCCAACCTTCACCGGGGCGGCGCCGTCGCCGCCACCGGAGGCGGTGTCCTGCGGGCTGCCACAGGCCGTGGCGGCGAGCGCCGCGGCCATCATCGTGGCGGCGGAGAGGAACACCCGCCGCGTCGTCCGGACCGTCATTGCGACTCCACGTGAGGACTCGGAGGTAGGGAACTCATATGACGGCTCACGCTAGAAGTGACGTCACCCACGGGCTATGTGGCTGAAACACACAAGTAACAGGGGTGGGGTGGCCGGAGGTTACAAGGATCACGGCGCGGCAACGAACCCACGCATCCGCCATGGGCGCCCCGACCATCGACGCAAGTGATGCTGTGTCGCCGCACGCCACCGATACCCACCGAATGCCGTATTCCTCCCGCCCCCGCCACCCCCGCCCTCACCCCGCCCCGCCTCGCCCTCAGGCCGCCCGCGCCCCCGCCCTCACCCCGCCCGCGCCTCGCCCTCAGGCCGCCCGCGCCCCACCCTCAGGCCGCCTGCAGCCCACCCTTAGGCCGCCCGCGCCTCGCCCTCGCCTCGCCAGCGGGTCGCCGCCGGGACACCCTTCCGCAGCCAGCCGCCGGTCAGGCCGCCCCGACCCGCCGCGCCGACCCGCCTCCCGCTCCCGCTCCCGCTCCCGCGAGATCTTGGTGCGTTGACGCCCCTTGAGGGGCGGTTCCGTACCAAGATCTCGGGGCACACCGCCTGATACCCCGAGTGGATCATCGGTCGGTGGAGAACCACGGTCCGCGCGGGCTTGCCCTCGACCATGGGGCAGCTCGACAGCGTCGCGGGCAGCCACCCCGGTGCGCCTGAATCGTCTGCGACATCAGCTCGACAGCGATGGAGGTGCGGTAGTTCTTCTCCAGTACGCGATGCCGCGATCGCGGTCGCGCGGGCCCAGGGTGCTGGCTCAGGTGCCAGCCGTGGACTGCGACACGGCGCAGCACGGTCCGGCCGGTGGGAAGGCCGGTTGCCGGCAGGATGCCGGATGCCAGCGGGCCGGACGCCGGCAGGCCAGGTGGCGGGGCCGGGTGCCGGCAGGCCTAGGTGACGGCGAGGGCGGGTGGCGGCGAGGGCGGGTGACGGCGGGCCGGTGACGGCAGGCCGGTGACGGCAGGCCGGTGGCCGCGGCGTGGACTGGTGGGCCTCGGGAACGGGGCCGGCCCGCCACCCGAGGAGTGGGGTGGCGGGCCGGCGGGCGTCGGCGGAGTCGGTCAGCGCCGGGCGAGGCCCTCGCGGGCGGCGACGGCGGTGTCCGGGTGGTCGGTGAAGACGCCGTCGAGGCCGAGGGCGAGGAACAGCTCGTACTCGGCCTGGATGTCGCCGCGGGCGTTCGGGTCGGTACCGATGCGCAGGTCGGCCGGGAGGAACTGGTTTTCGGCCCGGAACGTCCAGGCGTGCACGATCAGCCGCTCGCGGTGCGCGTCCCGCACCAGGGTGGTCGGGGCGAGCAGCCTGCCGGCGGCGTCCCGCGGCACGATCAGGTTCTTGTTCGCGCCGACGCCGTCGGCGTACGAGGCGATCCACTTCAGGCCGGCCGGCTTCGCCAGGTCCTGGTAGGTGCGGGCGTCGCCGGCAACGGTGAAGTCGTACGGGCGGCCGGTGGCGTCGAGGAGCTGCGCGAGCCGGACGTCGGTCATCCGGTCCAGCTTGCGGAGGTTCGCCGTCTCGAACGACTGGATGATCACCGGGGAGTTGCGGCGGGTCAGCCCGTTGCGCCGTAGCACCTCCACCAGCGGCTCCTCCAGCGGCAGCCCGATGGACGCGAAGTAGCTCGGGTGCTTGGTCTCCGGGTAGACGCCGATCGTGCGGCCCCGCGCCCGCCCCTCACTCCGGGCCAGGTCGATGACCTCCTGGAGCGTGGGCACCTGGTAGCGGCCGTCGAAGGCGGTGTTGGCGACGCGCACCTTGGGCAGTCGCTCCTTGGCACGCAGGGTCCGCAGCTCCGCGAGGGTGAAGTCCTCGGTGAACCAGCCGGTGACCGCGACGCCGTCGATGGTCTTCGTGGCCCGTCGCGCGGCGAACTCGGGGCGGACGGCCACGTCGGTCGTACCGCTGATCTCGTTCTCGTGCCGCGCGACCAACGCGCCGTCGCGGGTGGCGACCAGGTCCGGCTCGATGTAGTCCGCGCCCTGCCGGATGGCCAACCGGTAGGCCTCCAGGGTGTGCTCGGGTCGGTAGCCGCTGGCGCCCCGGTGACCGATCACGAGGGGCCGGTCCGTCGGCCGGGCGCGCTCGGCGGCGGGTGCCGGGGCGGCCGAGGCCGTCAGCGCCGGCACGGCCACGGCCGCCGCGAGCAGGGCGCCGGCCAGGCCGAGGGCGGAAAGGGTACGTCGCAACGCCGTCTCCTTGTCGTCGAGGAATCCGCCTCAGCAGACAGGCCCGGGTTGACGGCGAGTTGGTCGGTGCCTGGCCGGCGGGTGAACCCTCGGGATGCCGGTTTCCACACCCGACTCGCGACAGAAAAGGAAGATTGTCTGGTGCGCCGGCTTCTTCGTCATCCCGTACGGCTGGTGCCGTTCGGCTTCCTGGTGACGATCCTGGTCGGCACCGGTCTGCTGATGCTGCCCTGGGCCACCAGCGAGTACCGGCACACCCCCTTCGTGACCGCCCTGTTCACCGCCACCTCGGCGGTCTCGGTGACCGGGATGGCGGTCGTGGACACCCCGAACTACTGGAACGAGTTCGGCCTAGCGATGATCACCGTCCTCACCCAGGTCGGCGGCCTCGGCATCGTGACCGGGGCGACCCTCGTGATCCTCGTGGTGGCCCGGCGGCTGGGGCTGCGCAGCCGGCTGCTGGTGCAGGCCGAGACGGCCGAGTTCGGCATCGGCGACGTACGCCGGCTGCTGCTGCGCATCGCCGGCCTCGCGCTGGTCTGCGAGGCGATCATCACCGCGATCCTGACCGCCCGGCTGTGGCTCACCTACGACTACCCGTTCGGCCGGGCCCTCTGGGGCAGCCTCTTCCACGCCGTGCAGGCCTTCAACAACGGAGGTTTCGCCCTCTACACCGACAGCCTGGTCGCCTTCTCGACCGACGCCTGGGTCACGGTGCCGCTCTCGATCGGCACCATCGTCGGCGGGCTCGGCTTCCCGGCGCTGTTCGAGGCCGTACGCGAGTGGCGGCAGCCGACCCGCTGGGCGGTCGCCACCAAGCTGACCGTCTGGGGCAGCGTGACGCTGCTGGTGGTGGGCTTCCTCGGCCTGCTCGCCATCGAGTGGTCCAACCCGCGCACCCTCGGCATCTACGCCTGGTCGGACAGGTTCCTGGTGACGTTCGCCCAGAACGCGTTCATCCGCACCGGGGGCTTCAACGTCGTCGACGTGGACAGCCTGGAGGAGGAGAGCTATCCCCTGATCATCGCGCTGATGTTCATCGGCGGCGGCAGCGCCAGCACGGCCGGCGGGATCAAGGTGACCACCTTCTTCCTGCTCGCCTTCGTCATGTGGGCGGAGCTGCGGGGGGAGCCGGACGTGACGGTCGGGCACCGCCGGGTGGCCACCGCCAGCCAGCGGCAGGCCATGACGGTCGCGCTGCTCAGCCTCGCGTTGGTGGCCTGCGGCACGGTGGTGCTGATCTTCCTCACCGAGGGGGTCCCCCTCTACGCCGCGCTGTTCGAGGTGACCTCGGCGCTCACCACCACCGGCCTCAGCGTCGGAGTCGCCGCGTCGCTGCCGGAGAACGGCCAGATCGCCCTGATCATTCTCATGTTCGTCGGCCGGATCGGGCCGCTGACCCTCGGGTCGGCGCTCGCCCTGAACACCCGGCGGCGGCTGTACCGCTACCCGGAGGAGCAACCCATTGTCGGCTAGGAAGACGGCGGCCGAAGGCAGCGTCGTGGTGATCGGACTGGGCCGGTTCGGATGCCACCTGTCCGGGGCGCTGACCGCGCTGAATCACGAGGTGCTGGCCATCGACCGCAACCCGGACCAGGTGCAACGGTGGTCGGCGCAGCTCGACCGCGTCGTGCAGGCCGACGCCACCGAGGAGGGGTCGCTGCGCCAACTCGGCGTGGCGGACTTCGGCCGGGTGGTGGTCGCCATCGGCGCCTCGTTGGAGGCGAGCGTGCTGACGGTCCTGGCGCTGGCCGAGCTGGGCGTGCCGCAGATCTGGGCCCGGGCCACCTCGACGAAGCACGCCAAGATCCTGGACTCGGTCGGCGCGCACCACGTGATCTTTCCCGAGGCGGAGACCGGCGAGCGGTTGGCCCACCTCATCGTCAGCAGGATGCTCGACTTCATCGAGTTCGGCGACGACTTCGCCATCGCCAAGGTGTGCACCCCGGAGACGATGGTCGGCCGACCGCTCGGGGAGCTGACCCCCACCGAGCGCTACGGGGTGCGGGTGGTGGGCGTGAAGCTGCCCGGTGAACGTTTTCGGTACGCCACGGACGCCACCGTGGTCGCCCCGGGCAGCATGCTGATCGTCGAGGGGGACATCGGGCAGGTGCAACGGTTCGCGGAACTCAGCTGACCCCGGCGGGCTCAGTCATCGTCGTCGTCATCGTCCCTTTCCGTGTCCCTTTCCCTTTCCGTTTCCTGACTTACTTTTTTTCCACCACCCGACCCCTTGCCCTTGCCGGAGTTGTCGGACTTGGCCTTCGACCCGGCAGAGCTGCCGCCCGAACTTCCGGCGGACGTGCCGGCCTTCTTCGTCGGCGCCTTCGTGGTGGGGGCCTTCGTGGGGGCCTTCGTGGGCGCGACGGATGGCGCCGCGCCGGCCACCCCGGAGACCTGCGCCCCGCAGGCCTCGTCGCCGAGGCGGAACTCCAGCGGCAGCGGGTTGAGGCCCGTGTGCCGCCCGGTCAGGGTGAGCTTCTCCGACGCGCCGGGGGCCAGCGCGGCGCGCTGCGGAGCGGGCTGCACGACCACCGTGCTCCCCTGCTGGCGTACCGGGGCGGGCGTCGCCTTCGTCACCGTCTGCTGGCCGGGGAAGGTGAAGCTCAGCCGCCAGTCCCGCAGCTCCCGCCCGCCCGTGTTGGTCAGGGTCAGCTCGGCGGCGAAGTCCTTGCCGGAGTCCGTACGCAGCGCGTACACGACCCGGCAGGGCGGGGTGGTCGGCGCCTGCGCGCCCATCCGTGCCTGGGTGGGCTGGTCGATGCCCCCGCTGGCCGGGCTGCGGGAGGTGAAACCCCACATTCCCGCCGTCACCGCCACCAGGCCGGCGGCGGCCACCCCCGCCTCGATCCGCCGGCGTCGGATCGCCGCGCGCCGGTTGCGCGTACGGGAGAACGGCAGCGCGTCGGTCGCGGCGGACCAGGGCAGGATCGTGGTGCCGGCGGCGGCCAGCGCGGCCTCGTCCACGGGCCCCGCCGCCGGGGAGACCGGCACCGCGGCCACCATGCCGGCGGCCTCGGCGAGCGTCCGCGCGACCTCGGTGGTGGCGGGCCGGTCCATGGGGCGCTTGGCCAGGCAGCGACCCACCAGGTCGCGCACCTCGTCGGGGAGCCCCGCCACGGGCGGCATCGGTTCCGGATCGTTGTACATGTGCGCGCGCAGCATCTGGGTGGTGGTGCTCGCCTGCCAGGGCAGCCGGCCGGTGAGCATCCGGTAGAGCAGCAGACCGACCGCGTACACGTCGGTGGCCGGGGAGACCTGACCGTTGTCGAGGCGCTCCGGGGCCAGGTACGCGGGCGTGCCGAGCAGGGCGCCGTCCGGCCCCTTCTCCTTCTCGCCCACCAGCGCGGAGATGCCGAAGTCGACCACCTTCACGCCGGTGGCGGTCAGCATGACGTTGCCGGGGGTGACGTCGCGGTGCACCACGCCGCGGGCGTGCGCGGTGGCCAGCGCCGAGGTGACCTCCGCGCCGATCGTCACCGCCTCCCGCCAGGGCAGGCTGCCCCGGCGCAACCGGCCGGTCAGCGACTCGCCGTCGACCAGCTCCATGACGACGTACGGCACGGTCAGGCCGACCTGCTCGGACTCGCCGTAGTCGTAGACGTTGGTGATGTTGGGGTGGCACAGCCGGGCCGCCGCCTGCGCCTCGATCCGGATGCGGTGCCGGAACGCGCGGTCGCTGGCCAGCCGCGACGCGAGCACCTTGACCGCCACCTGCCGGCCGAGCACCTCGTCGTAGCCGCGCCAGACCACGGACATGCCGCCCGCCCCCAGCTGCTCGATCAGCCGGTACCGCTCACCCAGCAGTTGTGCGCCGTCCCGGTTCGCTCCACCCATGAGGTTCGTTGTTGCCCCGGACCGACCCGGCTACACCTCAAGGGTCGGAATCGGTCAGCGATTCACCCGTTCAGGCGGTGGCGAGGAGCTGGTCCACCGGCGCGTAGTCGTCGGTCAGCACCAGCGCCTCACCGACGAACGCGGTGAGGTCCGCGCCCGCCAGCAGGCTGGCGTCCTCCCGCAGCTCGGCCAGCCGGGCGCGGACCGCCTCCAGCGGCAGCGGGGCGTCGGAGGCGACGATCAGGAAGTTCGAGCCCTCCCGCCCGGCGAGCGCCGCCGCCGGGGCGATCAACGCGACGTGCCGGAACTCGGCGGCGACCGTGGCCAGCTCGCTGCGGATGAAGCGCAGCGGCGGGTAGTCGATGACGTTCTGCACGTAGACGCCGCCGGGGCGGGTCACCCGGCGGACCTCGGCGGCCATCTCCCGGGTGGCGAGGTGCCAGGGCACCACGAGGTGCCCGAACGCGTCGCCGACCACGAGGTCGCGGCTGTCGGTGGCCTCCGCGGCGACCAGCAGCCGGGCGTCACCCACGACCGCCCGCAGGTCCGGCCCCTGGCGTACGCCGAGCTGCCGCTCGCCCAGCTCCACCAGCCCGCCGTCGATCTCGAACACGACGTTGTCGGTGCCCGGACGGGTGGCGGTCAGGTAGCGGGGCACGGTGAACCCGCCCCCGCCCAGGTGCAGCGCGTCGAGCCGCTGCCCCTTCGGGGCGACCACGTCGGCCACCGCCCCGATCCACCGCGTGTACGCGTACTCCAGGTGGGTCGGGTCGGCGAGGTCCACGTACGAGTGCTGCGCCGAGTTGAGCAGCAGGGTGCGGCCGGAGTCCCGGCCGGGGTCGGACTCCACGCTGGCGCAGTGGTAGGCGGTCTCGATGTCGCACGGGTTCGGAGCGACCGTGGTCAGCCCGGCGCCGACGAGACCGAGCACCGCCAGGGCGGCCTTGGCACGGGCGGGGCCGGGCAGCTCCGCGCGGTCCTGGCGGCGCAGCCACACCCCGAGGCCGAGCCCGGTGAGCCCGAGCGAGGCCGCCAGGGCGAACAGGATGACCGTGCTGGGCAGCGCGGCCACCAGCACGAACCCGGTGCCCAGGGTGGCCGTGATCCCGCCCAGCGTGCCGATGCCGGAGAGCCGGCCGACCACCTGACCGGTGCGCCGCAGGTCGGCCAGCTGGAGCTTGACCACCAGCGGGGTGACGGCGGCGAGCAGGGCCGCCGGCACGAAGACGGCGAGCGCGACGAGCAGCAGGATGGCCGAGGCCGCCCCGCCGCGCAGCACCTCACCGGCGTACCGGACGACCGGCAGGGTGACCGCCGTGGCGATGCCGGCCAGCACCAGCGCCGGCGCCAGCAGGACCCGCGGGTTGCGCCGGTCGGCCAGCCAGCCGCCCGTCCACGCGCCGTAGGCGATGGCGGCCAGGGCGATGCCGATGACCGAGCTGGTCACCTGGAGGGTCACCCCGACGTACGGCCCGACCAGCCGCAGCGCGACGGTCTCCAGCACCAGGACGGCGCCGCTGGAGAAGAAGACCAGGAACGCGGCGAGGCCGTTGGGCAGGGCCCGGGTGGTCGAGGCCGCCGGTGTGGCGGGCGGGACCGTGACGTCGGAGGATGCGGAGCTCACCCGCGCGATGGTACGCAGGAAAACTGGGCCCGCGGGTCAGTACATCGAGAGATGAACATGGTTCGTGTGGTCGGCGGCGGGGCTGCCGCTGCCGCCGTACGCCCGCCAGCCGGTGCCGGGGTGCCAGATCTGCCGGTACCAGATCACGTAGAGCACGCCGAGCCGGCTCGCGTTGCGCACGTGCCAGGCGGCCAGGCTGTCCCCGTACGCCTTGTCCCCGCCGGTGGCGGTCCTGTCCTCGAACCCGTTGGTGGCGGCCGAGAAGTCACAGGCGCGGCCCTTGGGGTGCTCGCCGGAGCCGCCGCTGCGGTAGCAGGAGACGTGCCGCTTGTAGCCGGCGGCCTGGGTCTGCTTGAGGGCGTTGAGCGTGCGGGGCGTGATGCAGCCGGAGGTGGTGGGGTCGTTCACCGAGCAGGACTCCGACGGCCACGAGCCGTCCGAGTTGCGGGGGGCCGGCCTCGCCGAGGCGGAGTTGCCGCCGCTGAAGCCGCCGCTGCCACCCGAGCTGACCGCCGCGAGCGCCGCCTCGGCCTCCTTCTTCTTCTTCGCCATCACCGCGAGCTGCTTCTGCTGCTCCCGGACCTCGGTGTCGATGGCGATCTTGGCCTGCCGCGCCTGCTCGCGCGCCTCGGTCAGGCTGCGCAGCCGCCTGCCGTCGCGCTGCGCCATCAGGTCGAGGCTGGCCGCCCGCTCCAGGAACGTCTCCGGCGAGGTGCTGTTGAGCAGCATCGACGTGGGCGTCAGCCGGCCCAGCCGGTAGGACTGGGCGGCCACCTCGCCGACCTGCGCGGTCAGCTCGACCAGGCGCACCTCCAGGGCCCCCAGCTGCCCCACCAGCCGCTTCTGCCGGGCCTTGGAGTTGTCCAGCCGCCCCTTGGCCTCGATGTGCGCCTTGGCGGTCGCCTCCAGGGCGTCCCGCAGCTTCTTGGTGCCGCCCTCGTTGGGCTCCGCGTACGCCGGCACGGCACCGACGCCGAGGAGCAGCGCCACGGCGACGAGCAGCGCGGCCAGCGGGCGGCGGGCACGCCGCACGGCGGTCAGCGGGCGGCGGCCGTCAGGCCCGGCGGGCATGGTCCTGCGCACGAAAGCATCCTTCCGTCGGCCGCCGGCCCCGGACGACGGCGTGGCGCGGCGGCGGCCCCCGCCGGGCGCCGGACGGCGGCCTGCTGGCGGAGACCGGCGGTCAGGATACCGGACGGAGCCGTCCCGACCAGGCCCACGAACGCCCGGAGCACCGAACGTCGACGCAGTGTCGCGTCGACGTCACGCACCGCCGAGCAGCGCCTCGCGTACCTCCGCCCAGATGTGCTCGCTCGCGGCCACCAGGAGGCCGTGGCCGTCGTCGCCCGGGCGGTAGTCGGTGCCGTCGAAGCGCCGGGCGACCCCGCCCGCCGCGCGCACCAGCAGGGAACCCGGGGCGTGGTCCCACGGCAGGGTGCTCCAGAAGAGCACGAAGTCCTGGTCCCCGGTCAGCACGTCCAGGTATTCCCGGCCGGCGCAGTGCAGGCCGGGCAGCAGTTCACCCAGCCGCGCGCCGCCCGCCTCGACCAGAGCGCGCGGCGCGGCCGGCAGGGCGTGCGACATCGCGGCGCCGCGCACCGCGTCGAGCGCGGGCGCGCGGTCGCCGGTCCGCACCGGCCGGCCGTCGAGCCGGGTCTCCTCGCCGGCGCGCGCGACGGCCAGCGTCCCGGCGAGCGGGTCGAGCACCCAGGCGGCGACGGGATCCCCGTCGGTCAGCAGCGCCACCATCAGCGCGAACGGCTGCCGGCCGGCCGCGAAGTTCGAGGTGCCGTCGACCGGGTCGACGAGCCACACGTCGCCGGAGCCACGCAGGTGCTCCAGCAGGGCCGGGTCGTCGGCGACCGCCTCCTCGCCCACGACGACCGAGCCGGGGCGCAGCCGGCGCAGGGCCGCCGAGATGATCTCCTCGGCGCGGCGGTCGGCGACGGTGACGAGGTCACCCGGCGCCTTCTCGCTGATGTCGGCGGCGTCGAGCTTGCGGAACAGGGGAAGCACGACCTGGTCGGCGGTCTCGCGCAGCAGACCACCGACGTCGTCGAGCAGGGTGTCAGCCACGCGGCGGCAGCTTCACCACGCTGACGAAGAACTCGTCGATCTGCCGGACCACCGAGATGAAGCGCTCGAAGTCCACCGGCTTCGTCACGTACGCGTTGGCGTGCAGCTGGTAGCTGCGCAGGATGTCCTCGTCGGCCTGGGAGGTCGTCAGCACCACCACCGGGATCCGGCAGAGCTGCTCGTCGGACTTGATCTCTTCCAGCACCTCCCGCCCGTCGCGGCGGGGCAGGTTCAGGTCGAGCAGGATCAGGTCCGGCTGCACGACGTCGGCGTACCGGCCCTCCCGCCGCAGGTAGGCGAGCGCCTCGGCGCCGTCGGAGACGACGGTCAGCCGGTTGCGGAGCTTGTGCTCCTCGAACGCCTCCTGGGTCATCAACACGTCACCCGGATCGTCCTCCACCAGCAGGACCTCGATCGGGCTCTTGCCGTCCGCCGGCGCGGTCATCCCACCGTCTCCCTCATGTCACCCGTTCTACCGCCTTCCGGTGCCCGGTCGGGCCCGTCCGTGGTCTCCGTCTCGTCGGCGCGTCGGTCGGCCTGCGCCGGGGTGCCCGCACCCGCCTCGGCGCCGGGCTCGTCGCCGTCCCCGGTCGTGGGCTCGTCGGTCGGCGCCTCGTCGGTCGCGGCGGACGCGGCGGCCGCCGCCTCGACATCCTCGGGCAGCGCCGGGAGGGTGAAGCGGATCGCCGTGCCCTCCTCGGTGCCGGTGTCCACCCAGACCCGGCCGCCGTGGTATTCCACGATCTTCTTGACGATCGCCAGCCCGATCCCGGTCCCCGGGTACGCGTCCTTGGCGTGCAGCCGCTGGAAGATGACGAAGATCTTGTCGGCGAACTCCGGCTCGATCCCGATGCCGTTGTCCTGGCAGCTGATCTCCCACTCGTCGCCCACGAGGCGGGCCGAGACGTGCACCTTCGGGGGTACGTCGGGGCGGCGGAACTTCACCGAGTTGCTGACCAGGTTGGCCAGCAGGTTGGTCAGCAACGGCTCCTCGCCGCGGATGACCGGCAGCTCGCCCCAGGTCAGCTCCGCGTCGGCGTACTGCCGGGCCGCCTCGGTCTGGCCGGCCACGTCGCCCATGACCTTGTTCAGGTCGACCTCGGTGAAGCCCGTGGTGAGCCGGCCGATCCGGGAGAAGGCGAGCAGGTCGTTGATCAGGCGCTGCATCCGCTGCGCGCCGTCGACCGCGAACGCGATGTACTGGTCGGCCCGCTCGTCCAACTGCCCCGCGTAGCGGCGCTGGAGGAGCTGGCAGAAGCTGGCCACCTTGCGCAGCGGCTCCTGGAGGTCGTGCGAGGCGACGTACGCGAACTGCTCCAGGTCACGGTTGGAGCGGGTGAGTTCCTCGGCCTGCTTCTGGAGCTGGCTGTTGACCCACTCGATGCGCTCGCGGGCCTCCCGTACCTCGGCCAGGTCCTTGGCGATCTTGCGCCGCATCGCGTCCACGTCCTCGCCGAGCCGGAGGAACTCGGGTGGGCCGGTGCCGGAGATGCCGTGCTGGTAGTCGCCCTCGGCCACCTCGCGGACCTGGTCGGCGAGGCCGGTCAGCGGGCGGATCACCATCTTGTCCAGGGAGACCAGCAGCATGCTGCCGGCGATGATCACCACCGCGACCGCGACGATCAGCAGGACGACCAGCAGGTTGCTGGTCCGCCGGACGTCCTCGGCGCTCCGCTGCCGGGCCTCGAAGATCTCGAGCTGGAGGTCGTCCAGCGCGCTGCGGACCGCGTCGAACTGCTCCCGGGCCTGGTCGGTGATCAACGCCTGCCCCGCGGCGGTGCCGCTCTGCTGCGTCGCGGTGACCACCGGCACCGCCACCGCCTGGCGCCACTCCTCGGCCCGCTGCTCCACCTTCAGGAGCTCCTGCCGGATCTCCGGGTAGTCGCCGAGCAGCCGCTCCATCGAGGCGACCAGGTCCTGCTCCCGCTTGCGCCCCGCGTCGTACGGCGTCAGGTCGGCCGGGTTGCCGCTGACCGCGTAGCCGCGCACCGCGGTCTCCTGGTCCAGCAGCGCGTTCTGCACCTCCTGCGCCTGCACCCGCAGCGGCCCGGTCTTGTTGAGGATCGCGTCGATGTGCATGCGGTTCTTCGTCGCCACCGCCACCGCGCCGCCCGCCAGCCCGATCAGGAGGACGGCGACGACGGTGAGCAGCATGACGACCCGCTGGCGCAGGGTCCACTCGCGGATGCCCGTCACCGGCCACCGCCCCGGCTGACCAGCAGCATGGCGACGTCGTCGGCGAACGGGCCGCCGTTGAGCTGTTCGGCCCGCCCGACCAGCCAGGCCGGCAGCTCGGCCAGCGGCACGGCGAGGGTCGCCGGGTCGGCGAGCAGGCCGCTGAGGCCGGGCACGTCGAGGCGCTCGTCGCCCTCGCCGGTCCGCCCCTCGATCAGGCCGTCGGTGTACATCAACAGGGACCAGTCATCGGTGTCGAACTCCAGGTCGTAGGCCACGGGCCGGCGGGGTCGTACGCCGAGCAGCAGACCGCCGCGCGCCGGAACCGGCACCACCTTGCCCCCGGCGAGCAGCAGCGGCGGTGGATGCCCGGCCAGCCGGACGGTGGCCCGATTGGCGTCGAGGTCCAGCCGCACGGTGGCGACGGTCGCGAAGATCTCCTGGAGCCGGCGCTCGCTCATCAGCACCTGCTCCAGCGCCGGAAGCACCTCGTCGTCGGGCACGCCCGCGAGGATCAGCGCCCGCCAGGCGACCCGCAGCTCGACGCCCAGGGCCGCCTCGTCCACGCCGTGCCCGCAGACGTCGCCGACGATCAGGTCGAGCCGGTCGGGCCGGGTCTGCACCACGTCGTAGAAGTCGCCGCCGATCAGGGCGGCGTGCCGGCCGGGCCGGTAGAAGGTGTGCACCGCGACCACGTCGGTGGTCATCAGCGGCTGGGGCAGCAGGCCCCGTTCGAGGCGGGCGGACTCGGCCTGGCGCAGCTCGACCTCGCGCAGCCGCCGGGCGTTCTCGTCGGCGCGCTTGCGCTCCACCGCGTACCGCAGCGCCCGGGTCAGCAGCACCCCGTCGACCTGGCCCTTGACCAGGTAGTCCTGGGCACCCTCGGCGACCGCGACGATGCCGAGGTGCTCGTCGGAGCGGCCGGTCAGCACGCAGACGGCGGCGCCGCTGGCCATCTCCAGCACCTGGCGCAGCCCGTCGAGGCCCTGCGCGTCGGGCAGACCCAGGTCGAGCAGGACGCAGTCGACGCCCATCACGCGCTGCCGGGCCTCGCTGAGGCTGGTCGCCACGAGCAGGTCGATCATCGAATTGGTCTCGGCGAGCAGCTCACCGACCAGGAAGGCGTCGCCCTCGTCGTCCTCGACCAGCAGCACCCGCAGCCGCTCGCCGGGAGGCAGGTTGGGATGACGTCCCATCCCGCCGTGCGGGTACGGCGCGACGGAGGAACCGGCCAGGCCGGTCCCCCGGTACGGCCGGGTCACCGCCGCGAGACGCGGGAGATCGCTGGTGATGTCGGGCTCCTTCCGAGTGCCCTGCTGATCCTGTATTAGACAACGTTCGCACACAACACGACGGGCTCCGCATGCGCGGGGATGGGTCGGATCACTGCGCGGCGGGGGGCGAAACGGACGGGAGAGCCCCTGGTCCGCACCGGGAGTCCCGCTGACGGCCGCCGGGGTGCAGGATGGTGCCCACCTGAGACCCCTCCCGAGGAGACCCCGTGGGCGCACCCCCCATCCGCCCCGCCGACCGCGCGCTGGCCCGGCCCCGTCGCCGGCTGGCCGCCGCCGTGGCGGCGCTCGCCGCGCTCGCCGCCGTGGGCGCCGGCACCCTGCTCGACCTGCGCACCCCCGCGCCGCGCCCGGCCGACGCGCCGCCGGGCGAGTTCAGCGCCACCCGGGCGTACGAGCACGTCGAGGTCGTCGCCGCACGCACGCACGTGGCGGGCAGCCCGGCGAACGACCAGGTCCGCGCCCACGTCGAGGGGGTGCTGCGCGGCCTCGGCCTGGAGACCGAGGTGCAGGACACCGTCGCGCCCGAGGCCGGCCAGCTCAGCGGGGCGGCCGGCGGGGCCACCCTGGCCCGGGTACGCAACGTGGTGGCCCGGCTGCCCGGCACCGACCCCACCGGGAAGGTCTTCCTCGTCTCGCACTACGACTCGGTGCAGTCCGGCCCGGGCGGCAACGACGACGCCGCCGGCACCTCGACCATCCTGGAGGTGGCCCGCGCGCTGGCCGCCGGCCCCCGGCCGCGCAACGACATCGTCTTCGTGCTCACCGACGCCGAGGAGGCGTGCCTGTGCGGGGCGGCCGCGTTCGCGTCCAGCCACCCGCTGGCCGCCGACGGCGGCGTGGTGCTCAACCTGGAGGCGCGCGGCTCCACCGGCCCCGTGATCATGTTCGAGACGTCGCGGGACAACGCCGCCCTGGTGGACGCCTTCGGCCGGGCCGCCCCGCACCCCGTGGGCACCTCGTTCGCCGTGGAGATCTACCGCGCGCTGCCCAACGACACCGACTTCACCGCGTTCCTCGACGAGGACTTCGTCGGGCTGAACTCGGCGTACATCGACGGCGGGGCGATCTACCACACCCCGTTGGACACCCCCGCCGCCATGGACCGGGCCAGCCTCCAGCACCACGGCGACAACGCCCTCGGCCTCGCCCGCGAGTTCGGCCGGGTCGACCTGACCGCCCTGGACGCCGGGCACGACGCCACCTACTTCCCGGTCCCGGGCGGGCTGGTCCGCTACCCCGGCTGGCTGGTGCTGCCCCTGGCGCTGCTGGCGCTCGCCGCCGTGGCCGCCCTCGGCTGGCTCGCCCTGCGGCGGGGCCGCACCACCGGGGGCCGGCTCGCCGCCGGCTTCGGGTTGGCGCTGCTGCCGCTCGTACTCGCCCCGCTCGGCGCGCAGCTGCTCTGGGCGGCGATCACCGCGCTGCGGCCCGGCTACGCCGAGCTGCTCGACCCGTACCGGCCCACCTGGTACCGGCTGGCCGTGGTGGCGCTCGCCGCCGCCGTCCTGTGCACCTGGTACGCACTCACCCGCCGCAGGGTCGGCCCGGCCGCGCTCGCCGTCGGCGGGCTGGGCTGGCTGGCCGTGCTCGGGGTGCTGCTCGCCGTGCTGGTGCCCGGCGGGGCGTACCTGGTCACCCTGCCGGCCCTGGCCGGCGCGCTGGCCGGGCTGGTCGCGCTGAGCGTGCGGATCGACGGCCCGTGGCCGGTGGTCGCGGCGACGCTGGCCGCGGCGGTGGCCGTGGTGGTCCTGCTGCCCACCGTGGTGCTGCTCTTCCCGGCGCTCGGCATGGCGATGGGCGGGGTCGCGGCGCTGGTGGCGGTGCTGCTCGGCCTGGCCGCGCTGCCGGTGGTCGACCTGCTGCACCCGCAGGCCGGCGGGCAGCGGGCGATGGCCGCCCTGCGCGCGCGCCGCCTCGGCGCGCTGCCGGCCGCCGCCACCGCCCTGGCGGCCGTGGTGCTCGCCGGGGTCGGGCTCGCCGTCGACCGCTTCGACGCCGCGCACCCCGCGCCCACCCACCTGATGTACGCCCTCGACGCCGACACCGGGCAGGCCCGCTGGCTCAGCCACGAGGAGGACCCCCAGCCCTGGACCGACGGCTACGTCGACGGGGTGACCGAGGTCGCCGACTTCCCCGGCCTGGGCGACGCGGAACTGCGCGCCGGCCCGGCGCAGGCGGCGAACCTGCCCGCCCCGAAGCTGGAGGTGCTCGCCGACACCACCGCCGGCGCCGAGCGCACCCTGCGCCTGCGGCTGGTCCCGCAGCGCCAGGTCCGCCTCACCACCCTGCACGTGGACGCGGCTACGGCGACGGTGCTGCGGGCGGAGGTGGCCGGCCGCGCGGTGCCGGTGGAGGCCCGGGAGGGACGCTGGGGTTTCGGCCTGGTCTTCCACGCCCCGCCGTCGGAGGGCATCGAGGTGACGCTGACCGTCACGCCGAAGGCGGGACAGGTGGCGCTGCGCGCGATGGACGCCAGCGACGGCCTGGACGCCCTGCCCGGCTTCCGGCCGCGCCCGCCCGGCGTGGGCATCGTGGGCTCGCACAGCTCGGAGATGCTGGCCGTGGCCCGCACCTATCCGCTGTAGCCGGCACGGCGGCGCGGGGCCCGGACCCGCGCCGCCTCCCTCGGCGGCGCTAGCGGTCCGGGCGGGGTTCCTCGCGCCGCCACGCCAGCAGTCGGCGGTACGCCGCCACGCCGTCGGGCACCCAGTCCCATTCGGTGAGCCGCCGGTCCAGCTCCTCCTCGCTGAGGAAGGCGTGCCACGCGACCTCGGTGGCCTGCGGGTCGACTGGCACGTCGCAGCGAACCTCGTAGACCGCCGACCACCACGTGTGCTCCGGCGTGTCGTAGAGGAAGGTGAACAGCGGCGTCGGATCGGGCAGGCCGCGTACGCCCAGTTCCTCCTCCGCCTCGCGCCGCGCCGCCTCGTCGTACGACTCGCCCGCCCCGACCACCCCGCCGACGAACATGTCGTACAGCGAGGGGAAGACCAGCTTCCGTGCGGTGCGGCGGTGCACGAAGATCTCGCCCGCCGCGTTGCGCACCAGCACGAACGTGCAGCGGTGCCGGAGCCTGCGGGCGTACACGTCGCCGCGCCGGGCCTGGCCCACCACCCGGTCGTGCTCGTCCACCACGTCCAGCAGCTCACCCGCCGACAGCCGCGCGTCATCGGCCATGCCGTGGGTCACTTCCAGCGGAAGTGCACGAAGAGGCGGCCGAAGTTCTTCGAGTCCTTCTCGACGCGGTGGTAGAGCTGCTTGACGTCCTTCTGGTCGAGGAAGCGCAGCACCCGCTTCTTGAGCTGGCCGGAGCCCTTGCCGGGGATGATCTCGACGAGGGTGGCTTTCTTCGCCACCGCCTCGTCCATGATCCCGCGCAGGGCCCGGTCGATGTCCTGGCCCTTGTTGAAGATGTCGTGCAGGTCCAGCTTCAGCTTCATCGCGCACCCGCCGGCAGCTCACGTCCCATGACGCCGATGGTAGGCGCCCCGCGGCGCCCACCGCGATGCCCGGTGATCAGGACGGCATGGACGTCACCCGGCCGTTTCACGGTCCATGGCGTCCTGATCACCCCGGCGTGGCGGCGGCGCGCATCGCGGTGACGAGCGCACGGGGCGGGGCAGCTAAGCAGAGCTGCCCCGCCCCGTGCCCGCGCTGTCAGCGGTTGCCCTCGACCCGGGTCTGCACCCGGTCCAGGGCGACGCGGTAGTCGTCGTTGCCGCTGTGCATGGCCGCCGCGATGCGCAGGTGCCGCAGCGCGTCGGCGTGCCGGTTGAGGCGCTCCAGGGTGCGGCCCAGCACGTGGTGGGCGTAGTGGTCGGCGGGGTCCCGGTCGACCAGCTCCCGCAGCTGCGCCTCGGCCCGGTTGAGCTGGGCCGACTGGAAGTACGCCCGGGCCAGCAGCTGGCGTACCGAGGCGTTGCCGGGCTCGGCCTCGACGATCGGTTCGAGCAGCCGGGCCGCCCCGGTCGGGTCACCGGCCTCGAAGAACATGGTCGCCCGCCGGTACTCGGCCAGAAGGTCCATCCGACCCACCCCCTCGTGTCGCGCCACTGTCCCGACGCTGGCACAACATCCGCCGTACCGCGACTGTTCCCGACCGGGAACCGCGTGGGCCCGGCCGGCGACCACGACGCCGCCGGAGCCGGCGGGACGGGACGGAGGCGGAGGAAGGACGGAGGCGGACGGGGCGGAGGCGGCGTCAGGTGGCGGCGCCGTGCCGGTTGGCGGCCAGCTCCCAGGCGCGTACGCCGCCGACGATGCCGGCGGTGTTGGGCACCACCACCACGTCGTCGCCCATCCGGGCGAGCTGCTCGGGGCGGATCAGCCGGGAGTTGCCGCCGCCCAGGTAGAGCCGGTCCCAGCGGAACACCGGCCGCAGCCCTTCGACGACCTGCCGGATCCGGCGGGACCAGAACGCGTCCCCGAGGCGGCGCCGCTCCGGCTCCCCCACGTACGTGTCGTAGGTGGTGTTCCAGCGCACCGGGGCGTGGGACAGCTCCAGGTGCGGGGCGAGCACCCCGCCGTCGAAGAGCGCGCTGCCCAGCCCGGTGCCGAGGGTCAGCACCAGCTCGCAGCCGGTCCCGGCGACCACCCCGGCGCCGTGCACCTCGGCGTCGTTGAGCACCAGCGCGGGCACCCCGAACGCCTCGGCGAGCGCGGTCCGCGCGTCGTACCCGGACCACTGGGTCACCAGAGCCGGGTCGACCTTCGAGCGGGGCCCGGAGCGGGTCACGTAGTGCGGGGTGGCCACCACCACCCCGTGCCGGATCATGCCCGGCAGGCCGACGGTGAGCCGGTCCGCCGTGGGCAGCCGACCCGCCAGGTCCAGCAGCGTCTTGACGAAGAGCGCCGGCGGCAGGGGGTACGGGGTGGGCACCCGCAGCGGCCGGGCGCGCATCGTGCCCGCCTCGTCCAGCACCGATGCCTTGATCCCGCCGCCGCCACAGTCGATCGCGAGAGTGGTCACCACCCGAGCAGTGTGCCGCGCGCCTGCCGGGGCGCGGAGCAAGGGTGGGCGATCGGGGCGGATAGGGTCGGACACTGATGAGCGCGACGATGATCGTCAAGGGGCTGGCCGCGGGGCACGGGGACCGGGCGCTGTTCGCCGGGCTGGACCTGGTGGTCGCACCGGGGGACGTGGTGGGGCTGGTCGGGCCGAACGGGGCCGGCAAGTCGACGCTGCTGCGTACCCTCGCCGGACTGCTGCCCGTGGAGGCCGGCAGCGTGACGCTCAGCCCGCCCACCGCGAGCGTCGGGCACCTGCCGCAGGAACCGGAGCGGCGGCCCGACGAGGGCGTAGGGGAGTTCCTGGCCCGGCGCACCGGGGTGACCGCCGCGCAGGCCGCCCTGGACGCGGCGACGACGGCGCTCACCGACGGCGCGCCCGGCGCCGACGACGCCTACGCCGAGGCGCTGGAGCGCTGGCTCGCCCTCGGCGGCGCGGACCTGGAGGAGCGGGCCGAGCAGGTGGCCGCCGAGCTGGGCCTCACGGTCGACCTCGACCACCCGATGACGGGACTCTCCGGCGGCCAGGCGGCCCGGGCCGGCCTGGCCTCGCTGCTGCTCAGCCGCTACGACGTCTTCCTGCTCGACGAGCCGACCAACGACCTGGACCTGGCCGGCCTGGAGCGGCTGGAGGAGTTCGTCACCGGGCTGCGCGCCGGCACGGTGCTGGTCAGCCACGACCGGGAGTTCCTCGCCCGCACGGTGACCCGGGTGCTGGAGCTGGACCTGCACCAGCAGCAGGTCCGGCACTACGGCGGCGGCTACGCGGGCTACCTGGAGGAGCGCGAGGTCGCCCGCCGGCACGCCCGCGAGGACTACGAGGAGTACGCCGACACCCGGGCCGGGCTGGAGGCGCGCGCCCGCACCCAGCGGGCCTGGATGGAGAAGGGCGTGAAGAACGCCCGCCGCAAGGCCACCGACAACGACAAGATCGGCCGCAAGTTCCGCGCGGAGGCGACCGAGAAGCAGGCGGCCAAGGCGAAGCAGACCGAGCGGCTGATCGAGCGGCTGGATGTGGTCGAGGAGCCGCGCAAGGAGTGGGAGCTGCGGATGGAGATCGCCGCCGCACCCCGCGCCGGCGCCGTCGTGGCCTCGCTGCGCGACGCCGTCGTACGCCGGGGCGACTTCACCCTCGGCCCGGTGACCCTCCAGATCGACTGGGCCGACAAGGTGGCGGTGACCGGGGCGAACGGCTCCGGCAAGTCCACCCTGCTCGCCGCCCTGCTGGGCCGGCTGCCCCTGGACTCCGGGCACGCCGCGCTCGGCCCGGGCGTGGTCGTCGGCGAGGTGGACCAGGCCCGGGGGCTCTTCCTCGGCGACGCGCCCCTGATCGACGCGTTCGGTGCCGCCGTACCGCAGCTGTCGCCGGCGGACGCGCGGACGCTGCTGGCCAAGTTCGGCCTGCGCGCGGGGCACGTGCTGCGGCCGGCGGCGACCCTGTCGCCGGGCGAGCGGACCCGGGCGGCGCTGGCGCTGCTCCAGGGGCGCGGGGTGAACCTGCTGGTGCTGGACGAGCCGACGAACCACCTGGACCTGCCCGCCATCGAGCAGCTGGAGTCGGCGCTGGCCAGCTACCCGGGCACGCTGCTGCTCGTCACCCACGACCGGCGGATGCTGGACGCCGTGACGACCAACCGGCGGCTGCGGGTGGCCGCCGGACGGATCGCCGAGGATTGATCCGTGCCGACCCGCCGGTGGCGGGTGAGAATGACTCCATGCTCAAGTGGGAGTACGCGCTGCTGGTCCGCCGCCGCCAGGCGGCCACCACCGACATCGGCTGGGAGATCGTCTTCGTCTGGTACGGCCCCGACGGCTCCATGGTCGACGTGACGCCCTACGGCGACACCGCGCTGGCGCACCTGAACCGGGCCGGCGACCAGGGCTGGGAGTTGGTGGCGATGAGCGAGGACCCGTCCCTGCCCGGCAACAGCGAGTTGCACCGCTACCACCTCAAGCGGCCCAAGCCGGCCGCACCGCAGCCCCGGCAGCGGATGCGCGGCGGCGCCCGCCCCCGCCGCACGATCACCGGCTGACCCGGCGACAGGCCACCCCGCCGCACGATCACCGGCTGACGCGGCGGCGGGCGGGGTGCCGCGGGCATAACGGGCGGGGATCCGGGTATCGGCCGGCGGGAGGTGGCCCGGATGGTCGCGCTGGCGCAGCATCCGCCCTCGGCCGAGCGGCTGCGGGCGATCGACGGATTCCTCGCCGAGGCGTGGGCCGACCAGGCCCGGCACGACGACCGGCTGCGCGACCTCGCGGTCGAGGTGCGCTTCGACCGGGGGGTGGCCCACCTCGGCGGGGAGGTCGCCGAGGAGGCCGAACTGCGGCTGGTCCGGGACCGGGTCGGCCGGCTCGCCGGGGTGCTCGGCGTCTGGTGCCGGGTACGCGTCGGCGGGCGCGACCCGGTGGTGGTCGACCTGGGCTGCGGCGCCACCAAGCAGTGGCCGGGCAACCTGGGGCTGGACATCTTCCCGGCCCCGGGGGTGGACGCGGTGGCGGACCTCTCCGGCTCGTTGCCGCTGGCCGACGACTCGGTGGACGTCTTCTTCGCGGTGCACATCCTGGAGCACCTGATCGACTTCCTGCCGCTGGTCGACGAGTGCCACCGGGCGCTCCGGCCGGGCGGGGTGCTGCACGTGATGAGCCCGTGGTGGCGGCACGTGAACGCCGTCGCCGACCCGACCCACGTACGGCTGCTCGACGTGCAGACGGTCAAGGGCATCTGCCTCCAGCGCCCGCCGGGCACCCCGCGCTGGTACCCGCTGCACGTCGGCTGCGACGGCTCGTCGATCTTCGCCGACCTCACCCCGCTGCCCCCCGACGCGGACGGCCCCACCCCCGCCCACCTGGCCCGCTTCTTCGACTGACCCGCCTCCCACCCGCCCCGAGGGGGAGAGTGGGTCAGGGGCCCTGGGTGCTTTCGCGGGGGGTCAGGGTCCAGGGGGCGGAGAGTTCGCGGGGTGGGGCGGTGCGGTCGCCGTCGATGCGGCCGGCCAGCAGCTCCACCGCCAGCCGGGCGATGCGCTCCTTGTCGGGGGCGATGGTGCTCAGGGTGGGCACGGAGAAGCGGCCGTCCTCGATGTCGTCGAAGCCGGCCACCGCCACGTCCTCGGGCACCCGCAGGCCCGCCTCGTGCAGCGCGCGCAGGGCGCCCAGGGCGAGGGTGTCGTTGAAGCAGAAGACGGCGTCGGGGCGTACGCCGTAGGCCAGCAGGCCGCGCATCGCGGCGGCGCCGTCCGCGCGGTGCCAGGCCGTCGCGGGCGCCACCAGCCGTTCGTCGTAGGCGAGCCCGGCGTCGGCGAGCGCGGCGGTGTAGCCGGCGAGCCGGAGCCGGGCGCTGACCCCCTCCGGGGTGCGTTGCGAGCCGATGGCGGCGATCCGGCGCCGGCCGAGACCGGCCAGGTGGGCGGTGATCGCCCGGGCGGCGCCCACGTTGTCGATCCCGACGTGGTCGGCGGGACCGTGGTCGACGCGCTCGCCGAGCAGCACCATCGGGGTGCCGGCCAGGCCGGTGAGGTCCTCGGCGGTGAGCGCCAGCGGGCTGAAGATCAGCCCGTCGATGAGGTGCTCGGTGATGCCCGAGGCGGCCACCCGCTCCTGCTCGTGACCGCCGCCGGTCTGGTCGATCAGCACCGTCCAGCCCAGCTCGGCCGCGGCCGTGACGACGTGCCGGGCCAGCTCGGCGAAGTAGGGGATGTCCAGCTCGGGAACCGCGAACGCGATGACGCCGGTGCGCCCCTTGCGGAGGTTGCGGGCGGAGAGGTTGGGCCGGTAGTTCAGCTCGGCGATGGCCTCCTCGACCCGGGCGCGGGTGTCGGGGCGGACGTGCACGTAGCCGTTGACCACGTTGGAGACGGTCTTCACCGACACGCCGGCCCGCTCCGCCACGTCCTTGAGCCTGTGCCGCACCACGCCGCCTCCCCCCATGGGTGCGCACTTTACCTCGTGGGCCGCTCTTTACAACGTTGCTTACAACGTTGTAGAAACCATGGGCACCGGGTGACCGTGGTCACCCGGTACCCGGCAACCAGGAAAGGTGGCACCCTTGCGGACCGCGCAGCTCACCATCGACCCGGCCTTCGCCGTCGGACCGGCCGACCGGCGGCTCTTCGGCTCCTTCGTCGAGCACATGGGTCGCTGCGTCTACGGCGGGGTCTACGAGCCCGGGCACCCCGCCGCGGACTCGCGGGGGCTGCGCGGCGACGTGCTGGAGCTGACCCGTGAGCTGGGCGTGTCGGTGGTCCGCTACCCCGGGGGCAACTTCGTCTCCGGCTACCGCTGGGAGGACGGCGTCGGCCCGGTCGGCGACCGCCCCCGCCGCCTCGACCTGGCCTGGAAGACGATCGAGACGAACGCCTTCGGGCTCGACGAGTTCATGACCTGGGCCGCCGCGGCCGAGGTCGAGCCGATGATGGCCGTCAACCTCGGCACCCGGGGCGTGCAGGAGGCCTGCGACCTGCTGGAGTACACGAACCATCCCGGCGGGACCCACCTGTCCGACCTGCGCCGCAAGCACGGCGCCGAGGAGCCGTACGGGGTGCGGCTCTGGTGCCTGGGCAACGAGCTGGACGGCCCGTGGCAGGTCGGCCACAAGACCGCCGACGAGTACGGCCGGCTCGCCGCCGAGACCGCCCGCGCCATGAAGATGATCGACCCGTCGATCAGCCTGGTCGCCTGCGGCAGCTCCAACCGCACGATGTCCACCTTCGCCTCCTGGGAGGCGACGGTGCTGGAGCACACCTACGAGCACGTCGACTACATCTCCGCGCACACCTACTACGACCCGTCCGACGGCGACCGGGCCAGCATCCTCGCCTCCGCCGTGGACATGGACAACTTCATCCGCGAGGTCGTCGCCACCGCCGACCACGTGGCCGCGAAGCAGCGGCACCGGCGGAAACTGAAGATCTCCTTCGACGAGTGGAACGTCTGGTACCAGTCGCGTCTCCAGGCCGACCTGGACCGGCGCGGCTGGGTCGAGGCCCCGGCGCTGATCGAGGACGACTTCACCGCCGTCGACGCGGTGGTGGTCGGCGACCTGCTGATCACCCTGCTCCGGCACGCCGACCGGGTCGGGGTGGCCTGCCAGGCCCAGCTCGCCAACGTGATCGCCCCGATCCGCACCCGCACCGGCGGCCCCGCCTGGCGGCAGAGCATCTTCCACCCGTTCGCGCTCACCGCCCGGCACGCCCGCGGCACGGTGCTGCGTACGGAGCCGGTCGGCCCGACCTACGAGACGAAGCGGTACGGCGAGGTGCCGGTGCTCGACACGGTCGCCGTGCACGACGAGGAGACCGGCGAACTCACCGTGTTCGCGGTCAACCGGGGCGACACGGACCTGGAGTTGCACCTCGACCTGCGCGGCCTCGCAGGACTATCCGCTTCATCGCACGTGAGCCTCGCCGCCGGGGACGACCCGACGGCGACGAACACCGAGGCCGAGCCCGACCGGGTGACGCCTCGGCAGCTACCCACCACCACCACCGACGGCGGCCGGTGCTCCGTGCGCCTGCCGGCCGTCTCCTGGAACATGCTGCGTTTCTCCCCCGTCGGCGGCTGACACCGCACCTGTCCTGAGCAGGCACAATTCATCCCGTCCCCCAAGGAGCAAAATCCCATGATGCAGAACGAAATGAGCCGGCGGCGGCTGCTCGGCCTCGGCCTCGGGCTCGGCGCCGCGGCCTCGCTGACCCTGGCCGGGTGCGGCGGCGGCGACGACAGCTCGGGCCCGGCGGCCGGCAACGGCGGCAAGGACTACACCGGCCCGAAGGTGGACCTGAAGCTGTGGAACGGCTTCACCGGCGGCGACGGCGACATCTTCAAGGCGCTGGTGAACCAGTTCAACACCGAGCACCAGAACATCGCCGTCGCGATCGCCACGTACCAGTGGGAGGACTACTACAACAAGCTCCCCGGCGCGGCCTCCAGCGGCGCCGGCCCGGACATCGCGGTCATGCACATGGACCAGCTCGCCACGTTCGCCGCGCGCGGCGTGATCACCGAACTGGACGACGTCGCCAAGACCCTGGAGCTCTCCGAGGGCGACTTCGCCCCCACCGTCTGGAAGGGCGGGCTCTACAACTCCAAGCGGTACGGCATCCCGCTGGACATGCACCCCCTCGGCTTCTACTACAACAAGGGGGTCATGCAGAAGGCCGGACTCGACCCGAACAAGCCGCCGGCGACGAAGGACGACTACACCGCCGCGCTGACCGAGCTGAAGAAGTCCGGGGTGCAGGGCTTCTGGGTCAGCCCGTTCCAGTTCACCGGCGGCATGACCTTCTACTCGCTGCTGCACCAGTGGGGCGGCAGCGTCTTCGACGCCGAGGCCACCAAGGCCACCTTCAACTCCGACCAGGCCGTCGAGGCGTGCACCTGGCTGACCGACCTGATCAAGCAGGGCCACTCCCCCGCCAACGTCGGGCAGGACGCCGACTACCTGGCCTTCAAGAGCGGCAAGAACGCCTTCAACTGGAACGGCATCTGGCAGATCAACGACCTGAAGAAGAGCCCGGAGATCCAGTGGGGCGTCGCGCCCCTGCCGCAGATCGGCTCGCAGCCGGCAGCCTGGGCCAACTCGCACAACTTCACGATCGTCAAGCAGCGGGCCAACGACGCCAACAAGGTCTCGGCGGCCAAGGTGTTCATCAACTGGCTCAGCCAGCACTCCCTGGACTGGGCCAAGGGCGGCCAGGTCCCGGCCCGCAAGGCCGTCCGCGACAGCGCCGACTTCAAGGCGCTGACCGAGGTCAACGCCCTCGCCCCCGAGCTGGAGTACGCGGCCTTCCCGCCGGCGGCCCCGGGCCTGGGCGAGGTCATGACGACCTTCTACAACTCGTTCAACGAGGCGGCGCTGGGCAAGAAGTCGCCGAAGCAGGCGCTGGACGACGGGGTGGCCAAGGCGAACAAGCAGCTGGAGGACAACCGCAAGAAGTACGGGAGCTGAGTTCCCGTGGCGGACGTGATCGAGGTCGGGGCGGCGCGTGGTGACGCGCCGCCCCCGGCGGCTGGCGCCGCCCGCCGGGGCACCCGGCCGGGCCGGGCCGGACGGGCCACGCCGTACCTGTTCCTCGCGCCGTACCTGCTGCTGTTCGGGGTCTTCGGCCTGCTGCCGATCCTGCTCGGTCTCTGGCTCAGCGTGCACCAGTGGGACTTCCAGCTGCCCAACCGGCCTTTCGTCGGGCTGGACAACTACGCCGAGCTGTTCTCCAGCGAATCGGCCGTCTACGGCGACTGGTGGCAGAGCGTACGGGCGACGGCGGTCTTCACCGTCTTCGCGGTGCCGCTGCTGGTGGTCGTACCCCTCGGGCTGGCGCTGCTGCTGAACCGCTCGTTCCCCGGCCGGACCTTCTTCCGGGCGGTCTACTTCGCGCCGTACGTGCTGGGCGTGGCGGTGATCGGCCTGCTCTGGCGTTTCCTGCTCGACGCGAACCTGGGCCTGGTGAACCGGCTCGCCGGCATGGTCGGGCTGCCCGCCGACACCCCGTGGGTGACGGACGTGCCGTGGGCGTGGGTCTCGTTGGTGGGGGTGACCGTCTGGTGGACCTCCGGCTTCAACGCCGTGATCTACCTGGCCGGGCTCCAGGACATCCCGCAGGAGCTGTACGAGGCGGCGAAGGTGGACGGCGCGAGCGCCTGGGAACGGTTCCGGCACGTCACGCTCCCCGGGCTGCGTCCCGTGCTGCTCTTCGTGATCACCACGACCGTGCTCGCCTCGGCGAACGTGTTCGGTCAGTCGTTCCTGATCACCCAGGGTGCGCCGGGCACGGAGACCCGCACGGTGGTCTGGTTCATCGTCGAGGAGGGGCTGCGGGACAACGACGCGGGCCGCGCCGCCGCGATGAGCATCGTGTTCGCCCTGATGCTGGCGGTCGTGAGCATCGCCAACTTCCGCCTCTTCCGCTACCGGGAAGACTGAGGGGACCGCCATGACGACGCCCACGCGCACCACGCGCGCCCCCGAGCCGGGCCGGGTCGGTGTCCCGGCGGCCGGGCGCGCGCCGGGTACCGCGCTGCGCCGGACCGCGCTCTACGCCACCCTGGTCGCGCTCGCCCTGGTCTTCCTGCTGCCGCTGGTGTGGATGGTCATCACCTCGCTGAAGACCTACACCGGGGCCCAGCAGATCCCGCCGACCTGGCTGCCGGAGCCGATCTCCGGGTACGGCTACGAGCAGATCCTGAACAACTCGGCCAACCCCGTGCTGCGCTGGTTCGCCAACAGCATGCTGGCCGCCACCGCGCACGCGCTGCTGGTGCTGGCGACGGCCTCGATGGCCGCGTACGCCCTGGCCCGGATGCGCTTCCGCGGCCGTGGGGTGTTCTTCGCGCTGATCGTCGGGACGCTGTTCATCCCGCCCACCTCGCTGATCATCCCGAACTTCCTGATCGTCGACGAGCTGAACTGGATCGACACCCTGACCGTGGTGATCGTCCCCGGGGCGGCGAGCGCGTTCGGGGTGTTCTTCCTGCGGCAGTTCTTCCTCTCCCTCCCCCGGGAGCTGGAGGAGGCCGCGGTGCTGGACGGGGCCAACCAGTGGCAGATCTTCTGGCGGGTGGTGCTGCCGCTGTCCCGGCCGGCGCTGGCCACGCTGGCGGTGCTGTCGTTCCTCACCAACTGGAACGATTTCCTCTGGCCGATCTTCGTGCTGTTCAGCCCGGAGACGCTCACCCTGCCGCCGGGCCTGGGCCTGCTCCAGGGCGCCTACGTCACCGACTACCCGGTGATCATGGCGGGGGCGGTGCTGGCCAGCGTGCCGGTGCTGGTCCTCTTCGTGCTCGCCCAGCGGCACATCATCCAGGGCGTCTCCCGCAGCGGGCTGAAGGGATGACGGTCGGAACGACCCGGCGGCGCGGCGCGGCGGCGGTGTTCGCCGCCGCGCTGTTCGCCGCCGGGTGCGGTGGTGGAGAAGAACCTTCGAACACGGGAGACGACGCGCGCATGTTCACCAACCCGGTCGTACGCACCGACGCGCCCGACCCGCAGGCGATCCGGGTGGGCGACACCTGGTACCTGTTCCACACCAACGCCGGTGGCCGCAACGTCCCGGTGCTCACCTCCCGGGACCTGGTCGACTGGACCCCGGCCGGGGACGCGCTGCCGGAACTGCCGGCCTGGGCGGACGCCGGGAAGACCTGGGCGCCCAAGGTGATCGAACTGGCCCCGGGCCGGTTCGCGCTCTACTACACCGTCGCCGGGCGCGAGTCGGGGCGGCAGTGCGTCGGGCGGGCCGTGGCGAGCGCGCCGCAGGGGCCGTACCGGGACGACTCGACCGGCCCGCTGATCTGCCAGGCGGAGCTGGGCGGCGCGATCGACGCCAGCCCGTTCCGGGACGCCGACGGCAGCCTCTGGCTGCTGTGGAAGAACGACGGCAACGCCATCGGGGTGGACACCTGGATCTGGTCGCAGCGCCTCTCGGACGACGGGCTGCGCCTGGTCGGCGAGCCGACGAAGCTGCTGAAGCAGACCGAGCCGTGGGAGGGCACCCTGATCGAGGGCCCGTTCCTGCACCGCCACGACGGCAGGCTGTTCCTGTTCTTCGCCGCCAACGCCTACGACCGCGCCGAGTACGCGGAGGGCTACGCGATCTGCGAGTCGCCCGCCGGGCCGTGCGTGAAGGCCCCGGAGAACCCGATCCTGAAGACCAACGAGGTCGCCTCCGGGCCGGGGCACGCCTCGATGGTGGTCAACGACGGGCGCACCTGGCTGCTCTACCACGCCTGGCCGCCGGGCCAGGAGGGCACGGTCGACCCGGGCCGCCAGGTCTGGCTCGACGAGGTCGTCTGGACCGACGGCAAGCCCGTCGTCAAGGGCCCGACGGCGGGGCCGCAGCAGAGGCCCTGACCGGGACCTTCCGGAAGGCGGCCAGCCCGGAGGACCGCACGCACGACCCGGAGACAGCGACAGCGCGGCACCCGACAGATCGGGTGCCGCGCTGTCCTCGTACACCGGGGAAAGCGCGACCGAACCGCGGCGGGCGACCCCGGAGGGGTTTCCGGGGAGCCCGGCCTGCGCAGGGATCAAGCCTGACCGCCCGGAGCGGGCCGGGCTCCCGGAAACCCCACCCCGCGACCAGCCGGATCAGACGGAAGCCGGTTCCCGGGAGTCGGCGGACGAGGAACGCCGGGCGAGGCGGTTGCGGCGGTAGCCGTAGCCGAAGTAGATCAGGACGCCGAGCAGCATCCACGCGGCGAACCGCAGCCAGGTCTCCACCGACAGGTTCAGCATCAGGTAGAAGCAGGCCAGCGCCGAGAAGACCGGCAGCACCGGGGAGAACGGCACCCGGAACGGCCGGTCGAGGTCCGGGCGCTTGCGGCGCAGGATCGGCACCGCGACGGAGACCAGCACGAACGCCGCGAGCGCGCCGATGCTGACCAGGTCAGCCAGGGCCGACAGCGGCAGGAAGCCGGCGAGCAGCGCGACCGCCACCGTCATGACGGCCGAGATCCGGTACGGGGTGCCCCAGCGCGGGTGCACCCTCGCGATCGACGGCGGGATCAGCCCGTCGCGGCTGATGGCGAAGCCGATCCGGCCCATGGCCACCAGGTCGACCAGGATCACGCTGGTCAGGCCGGCGACGGCGGCGATCGAGACGAGGATGCCGGCCCACTCGGCGCCGACCGCGTTGAAGGCCGCCGCGATCGGGGCGCCCCGGTCGATCTGGTCGTACGGGACCATGCCCACCACGACCAGCGAGACGCCGATGTACAGCACGGTCGAGATCAGCAGCGTGCCGAGCAGGCCGAGGGTGAGGTCCCGGCGGGGGCGCTTCGTCTCCTCGCCGAGGTTGGCCACAGCCTCGAAGCCGGTGTACGCGAAGAAGACCACGGCGGCGGCACTGAGTACGCCCACGAAGCCGAACACCGAGGGCTCCAGGCCGAAGAGCGCCTGGGTGACGGGCTGCTTGATGCCGTCCTCGCTGCCGTCGGCGGGCTCCGCCGGCGGGATGAACGGGGTGAGGTTGGCGGCCTTCACGAAGAACAGGCCGGCGACCACGATGAAGACGCAGATGGCGACCTTGACCAGCACCAGCAGGTTGGTCACCCGGGCGGACTCGCGGATGCCGACGATCGCCACGACGCCGAGCAGCAGCACGATGCCGATCGCGCCGACGTTGACGACGCTGCCCTCCTCGCCGAACCAGGCGGTGGGCAGGCCGACGAGTTCGGCCAGGTAGCCGGACCAGCCGCGCGCCACCACCGCCGCGCCGAGGGCGAACTCCAGCAGCAGGTCCCAGCCGATGATCCAGGCGACGATCTCGCCCATGGTCGCGTACGCGTAGGTGTAGGCGCTGCCGGCGGCCGGCACGCTGGAGGCCAGCTCGGCGTAGCAGAGGGCGGCGAGCAGGGCGACCAGGCCGGCGATGGCGAACGAGATCACCACGCCGGGTCCCGCGCTGTCGCGGGCCTCGATGCCGGTGAGCGTGAAGATGCCGGTGCCGATCACGATGCCGATGCCGAAGCCGGTGAGGTCGCGGGCGCCGAGCCGTCGTTTCAGGCCGGGTCCGCCGTCCTCGCCGTCGGCTTCGCTCTGCGCGATCACGTCCCCGATCGGTTTGGTACGCAGCACGGACACCGCCGTCACCCCTCCCACCGTCCGGACCACCCCTGTGGCGGCCGGTGACCGGCGATGCTACCCAGCGTGAGCCCTCCTCAATCCTGACGATCTCGGGCCAATCGGGCCGACACCCGGCGTGCGCGGTCCAGCACCCTGCGCGCCGTGGCCCCGGCCACAGGGACGAGCGGACGTGGACGGACGGATCGATCCCGTCCAGACTCTTGCGCAGAGCCGTGAGGTGTGAAAATTTCCTACCAGCGGCAGATTGTCAACGGCGAATCTTGCCGTCTGTGCCGCGATGAACCCCTGACACGGGAGCCCCAACGAAGGGACACACCGCATGAAGGCAACTCGGCTCGGAGCCGCCGGGCTGGCCGCCGCACTGCTCGGCGCGCTCGTCGCCGCCACCCCGGCGAGCGCGGCGCCCGACGCGGCGACCACCGCCGCCTCCACCACCACCTGCGTCACCGACCCGGCCACCCCGAAGCGGCAGTTCCGGGCCATGTGGATCTCCTCGGTCGTCAACATCGACTGGCCGAGCAAGGCGTCCCAGACCGCGCCCGACCGCATCGCCGCGCAGCAGGCGGAGTACCGCCAGCTGCTCGACCTCGCCGAGCGGCTCAACCACAACGCCGTGGTCGTCCAGGTCCGGCCGACCGCCGACGCGCTCTGGCCGTCGCCCCACGAGCCCTGGTCGGAGTACCTGACCGGGGTGCGTGGCGAGAACCCGGGCTGGGACCCGCTGAAGTTCGTGGTCTCCGAGGCGCACAAGCGCAACCTCGAGTTCCACGCCTGGTTCAACCCGTACCGCATCTCCATGCCCGCCCCGGGCGGCGCCGGCGCCGACATCAACCAGCTCGCGCCGAACCACCCGGTGCGCGAGCACCCGGAGTGGACCTTCGCCTACCCGCCGGCCGGGGTCGCCGGCAGCCGGCTGTACTACAACCCCGGCATCCCGGAGGTCCGCGAGTTCGTGCAGACCGCGATGATGGACGCGGTCAAGCGGTACGACGTCGACGGCGTGCACTTCGACGACTACTTCTACCCCTACCCGAGCGGCACCCACCAGGTGCCCGACGACGCCACCTTCGCGGCGCACAACCGGGGCTTCACCGACAAGGCCGACTGGCGGCGGGACAACATCAACCTGCTGATCCAGGAGATGAACGCCAAGATCAAGGCCGAGAAGCCGTGGGTGAAGTTCGGCGTCAGCCCGTTCGGCATCTGGCGCAACCAGTCGGCCGACCCGCTGGGCTCGGACACCACCGGCAGCCAGTCGTACGACATCATCTCCGCCGACACCCGCAAGTGGGTCAAGGAGGAGTGGATCGACTACATCGTGCCGCAGCTCTACTGGTACATGGGCCAGTACCCGGCCGCCGACTACACCCGGCTGGTGCCGTGGTGGGCGGACGTGGTCAAGGGCACCCGGGTGCAGCTCTACATCGGGCAGGCCGACTACAAGAGCGGTGACCCGGTCTACGGCTCGTTCTGGATGAACCCGCGGGAGCTGTCGAACCACCTGACGCTCAACCGGCAGTACCCGGAGGTCCTGGGCAACATCCACTTCTCGGCCGTTCAGGTGCGGGCCAACCGCCTCGGCGCGACCGACATCTACGCCGCCGAGCACTACTCCCGCCCGGCGCTGGTCCCGACCATGTCGCACCTGCCGAAGAAGCCGCTGCTCATGCCGGTGGTCACCAAGGCCGCGCGGCAGGACGACGGGGTCCGCCTGAGCTGGCTCCAGCCGGCCGACGGCGTGGGCCCGCTCGGCACCGCCACCTCGTACGCGATCTACCGCTTCGACGGGACCGGCCTGGCCGGCCGGTGCGACTTCGCCGACGCCGCGCACCTGGTCGACACGGTCCGCGCCGACGCGGGCACCCGGACCCAGTCCTGGGTGGACACGACGGCCGAGGCCGGCAAGCGCTACACCTACTACGTGACCGCGCTCGACCGACTGGCGAACGAGAGCCCGGCAAGCCCGCCGGCGTTCGTCCGCTGACGTCCGACCGAATGCCCCGGGTGCCCCTGGCACCCGGGGCATTCGTCTGTTTCAACGCCTGTCACTAATTGTCGGCGGGCACCACATCCCCCGGATCCCTCCATGATCCACACTGGTCGGCATTCCGGTGACCCGCCGGTAACCCCCGTCCCGCCCGCCATCCCCCGCGGAGGTAACCCGTGCCCAGACGCCTCACCACCCTGCTCGCCTCGGCCGCGCTCGCGATGCTCTTCGTCTTCGGGGTCTCCTCCCCCGCCGCCGCCGTCACGACCTCGCAGAAGCTCTCCGTCCTGTCCAGCTGGACCCAGACCAGCGCCACCAGCTACAACTCCTGGAACTCGGGCCGGCTGAACAAGGGCGCCTGGGCGGCGTACGAGTTCAACTGGTCGACCGACTACTGCTCGTCGAGCCCGGACAACCCGCTCGGCTTCAACTTCACGCTCTCCTGCTACCGGCACGACTTCGGCTACCGCAACTACAAGGCGATGAGCCGGTTCTCGGCGAACAAGGCCCGACTGGACAGCGCCTTCTACGCCGACCTGAAGCGGGTCTGCGCCACGTACAACAGCGTCGTGCGGCCCGCCTGCACCAGCCTCGCCTGGACGTACTACCAGGCCGTCAGCGCCTTCGGCTCGGTCGCCGCCGTGCAGCAGGCCGACATCGACCGCGCCGCCCGGATGAAGGCCGACGCCGAGCGCCGCGCCGCCCTGAGCCGCTGACCCACCCGTACCGCCCAGGGGTCCGCGTCCCCGCCCACCGGGTCGACGCGGGCCCCGACCGGCACGACGACGGACCCCGCCGTCAGGCGTGCCCCGTGTGGTGGCGGCACCGGTCGGGAGTGACGGTCTGGCGGGGCGCCACGTGGGCGTGCCCCGCGCCGAACCGCGCCGAGCCGGCCGCCAGGTCCGGGTGCTCGACGGCGAGGGCCAGCGCCGCCGCCTCCTCCAGCCCCAGCTCGGTCCCCTCGCCGTACGCGCCGTCGAAGGCCGCGTCGCCCAACTCCCGGCGCAGCTCCCCCTGCCGCTGCGCCCAGTACCCGTCGTAGATGCCCGGGGCGCAGCGCATGCTCGCCCGGGTCGCCCCCGCCGCGCCGAACAGGCGGGCCGCCGTCAGGCCGTCGCCGCCGGTCGCGCAGCGCACCGCCATCGCGTTCAACGTGTCGCAGGCCCGGCCGTGGAAGCCGTGGCTCATCCGCGAGCGGAGCGCCACCTGGAGGTGCTCGTGCGCGGCGACGAGGTCCCCACGCGCCAGGGCGACCATCCCGAGCAGCATGTCGACGGAGCGCCGCCCCCGCTCCACCGGCCGGGCCGCCTCCACCGGTCGCGCCGCGCCCAGCAGCTCTGCCGCCTCGTCCAGGGCGCCCCGCCGCCACAGCAGCTCGGCCAGGCTGAACACCCCGAAGAGCGCGTCGCCGAGCACCTCCTGGCCGGACGCCCAGTCGATCACCTCGCGGCAGATCCGCTCGGCCTCCGCGAACTGTCCCATGTCGACCAGCGGGGCGGCCCGCCCGGCGAGCACCCGGGCGAGCAGGCCCGCGTCGCCCGCCTGCCGGGCCGCCGCCTCCGCCCGCTGGGAGTAGCGCAGCTCCTCGGCGAACTCGCCGTCCGCGCCGGCGTGCAGCGAGTGCATGTGGTACGCCGCCGCCAGCTCGGCCTCCGGGATCCGCTCCCCCGTCTCGGCGATGCGCCCGTACAGCCGGAACAGCCAGAGCCGCCCCTCCCGGGCCAGGCCCCGCTCCCGCCACCACTGGTCGAGGCCCCCGGCCAGCCGCAGGCCGGCGCGGGCACTGCCGCCGGTGGCGCACCAGCGCAGCGCGGCCCGCAGCTCGCCGGCGAGCGGGTCGAGGGCGTAGAGCGACAGGGTCACCGGCCGCCCGTCCGGGCCCAGGTGCGCCCGTTCCAGCGCGTGCATCGACCACGCCACGTGCCGGTTGCGGGCCGACCGCTCCTCCCCCGCCTCCACCAGCCGCCGCGCCGCGTACGCCCGGATCGGGTCGAGCATCCGGTAGGTGCTGCCCGCGGCGTGCGGGTCGGCCAGCACCATCGACTTGTCGACCAGCACCGCGAGCGGATCGAGCGGATCGTCGCCGAGCAGCCACTCCACCGCCGCCAGGTCCACCGGCCCGGCGAAGACCGCCAGCCAGCGCAGCAGCCGGGCGGCCCGTGGCCCCAGCGTCCGGTACGACCAGGTGACCGTGGCCTGCATGGTCAGGTGCCGTTCGGTGGCGGAGCGCTGCACCGCCCGGACGGCCGGGCTGGGCGACGCCGTCCCCTCGGCCGCCGCCACCGGATCCACGCCGTCCTGCCGGTCGCCCGACGGGTCCGGCTCCGCCGGAGGCGGGTCCTCCCGCCCTGCGTCGAGGGTGCCCAGCACGTCGTCGAGACGCGCGGCGAGCTGACCGACGGAGAGCACCCGCAGCCGGGCGGCGGCCAGCTCGATGGCGAGCGGCAACCCGTCCAGCCGGCGCACCACCCGCCGCAGGTCGGCCGACTCCGCCGGGTCCGGGGGCCGGCCGCCCCGCGCCGCCGCCGTCCGGTCCAGCAGCAGCGCGACGGCGTCGCTCTCCGCCCCCTCGACCGGCGGGTCGACCGACAACGACGGGATCCGCCAGACCACCTCGCCCGGCAGGCCGAACGACTCCCGGCTGGTGGCGAGCACCCGGACGCCCACCCCGCCGGCGAGCAGCCGGGAGATCACGGCGGCCGAGGCCGCCGGCTGGGCGTCGCAGGTGTCCAGGAGGATGAGCATGCGGCGCGCGGCCGCGTACTCCACCAGTGTGTCCACCATCGGGCGGCCCGGCTCAGGACGCAGACCGAGCACGGCGGCGACCTCGAACGCCACCAGGCCCGGGTCGGTGACCGCGGCGATGTCGACGAACCAGACCCCGTCCGGATGGGACTCCACCAGGTCGACGGCGAGCTCCACGGCCAGCCGCGTCTTGCCCGCGCCACCCGCGCCGAGGACGGTGACCAGCCGGTGCGCCTCCACCAGCCGCCGCAGCTCGGCGAGCTCGGCGTCCCGGCCGACGAACGAGGTGACCGGGGTGGGCAGGTTGTGCGCGCTCGCGTCGGCGGTGCGGGGCCGCGGGAACTGCCGCTCCAGGCCGGGGGCGACGAGCTGGAAGAGCCGTTCCCGGTCGTCGAAGCCGCGCAGCCGGTGCAGGCCGAGGTCGACCAGGGACACGCCGGGCGGCAACGGCTCCACCTGCCGCGCCGTAGACGCCGAGCAGAGCACCTGCCCACCGTGGGCGGCGGCGGCGACCCGGGCCGCGCGGTGCACCTCCGGGCTGACGTACTCGCCGTCGCGCGGCTCCGCCCAGCCGGTGTGCAACCCCATCCGGACCCGGGGCACGGCGTCGGCGGTGGGCCACTCGTGGCTGGCCAGCGCCCGCTGGGCGGTCAGGCAGGCGGTCAGTGCGGCGGTCGCGTCGCCGAAGGCGAGGAAGAACGAGTCCCCCTCGGTCAGCAGCTCCGCGCCCTCGGTCGCGGCGATCGTACGGCGCAGCAGGCGGCGGTGCTCCCGCAGCACCGGCGGGTAGTCCGGCCCGAGCAGCTGGGCCAGCCGGGTGGAGCCCTCGATGTCGGTGAAGACGAAGGTCACCAACCCGCTCGGGAGATGGATCCGTGGCGACATGGTGGAACCTCCGCCCGTGACGTCGGACTCATGCTGCCTGATACCGGACCATCACGCATCGTGAGAACGGTCGGGCGGCTCCGGCCCCCGGGGAGCCGTCCGCCCCGGCTGGCCGGAGGGGTTGGGCCGGCGGACGTCGCGGCGGACGAGGAACCGGCCCGGACGGGCGGGGCGGACCGCCGGTCAGCAGCCGCAGCCGCCGCCGCAGCACCCTCCGCCGGCCGGCGCCGGCGCGCCACCGGCCGCACCGCCGCCCCGGCCGGTGACCGCGACGGTGGAGAGGAGCTTGACCGTGTCGGCGTGCCCCTGCGGGCAGGACGCCGGCTCAGCGGCCCGCGCCATCGGACGGTTGACCTCGAAGGTGTCGCCGCAGGCGCGGCAACGAAACTCGTACCGGGGCATGGCACCCAGGGTACGACCGGTCCTGACGTACGGGGGTACATGGGTGATACTCAACTTGTGGTGGACGGCGAGGACAGGAAGACCCTTCGGCCCCTGCGGCCGGCGGCACCCATCGACGGGCCGCTCGCCGAGTCCGGCGCCGTGCCCGGGCCCGCGACGCGGTTGCCGCGTCCCCGCCGCCCCTGGCTGAGATCCACCTCCACGGAGGACACGAAGCCGGCCGCCGAAGCGAAGCCAGCCGAAGCGAGGCCGGCCGACAAGCCAGTCGCCACGAAGCCGGCGGAAGAGCCCACCGCCGAGGCGAAGCCAGCCGAGAAGGCGAAGCCAGCCGAGAAGGCGAAGCCAGCCGAGAAGGCGAAGCCAGCCGAGAAGGCGAAGCCAGTTGAGAAGGCGAAGCCGGTTGAGAAGGCGAAGCCGGTTGAGAAGGCGAAGCCGGCCGCAGGGCCCGCCACCGAGACGAAGCCGGCCACGGCCGCGAAGCCGGACGAGCCTGCCGCCACCACGGCCGCGCAGCCGGACGACAGGAGCGCCCCCGACACGAAAGCCTGCGGCGCGGCCGGGAAGCCGGCCACCGCGACCTCGGCCACGGGAGCGGCGGCCACCGGGAGCGGGGCGAAGGACGGTGACGGTGACGGCGCCGAGTCGGGCGCGGGCGACCTCGCGCAGACGAAGGTCGACGTGCCCGCCACGAAACCGGCCGCCGGGCCCCGCCGCCGCCGGGTGCAGTTCGCGCACGCCGTACGCCGGCCTCCGCACCGCGTCGCGATCGCCGCCGCCCGCGCCACGCGGGACTGGTCGCGGCGACCCAGCGGGCGACTCACCCTGCCCGGGGTGTTCCTGCTCGCCCTGGTCGCGGCGACGGCTGCGGCGGGCGCGCTGCTGGTGCCCGCGACGGCCCGGGGAACCCGGCCGGTCGCGGTCGACGCCACCTCCCCCGCCCCGACCACCGACCCGCAGGCGCCGCTGCCCGGCGGGACGCCACCGCCCGGCGGGATGCCACTGCCCACCCAGACGGCGCTGCCGCCCGGCACGGCGCCGACCGGCCCGGTCGTCGGCGGTTCCACCGGTCGGCCGTCGGACGCGCTGGCCGGCTGGGCCGCCCAGGTCGGGCCCAAGGTCGGCATCTCGCCGGTGGCCATGCAGGCGTACGGCTACGCCGAGGTGGTGCTCGCCCAGACCAACCGCAGCTGCGGGCTGAGCTGGACCACGCTGGCGGCCATCGGGTTCGTCGAGTCGGGGCACGGTCAGGCCAACGGCGCGACGCTCCGCCAGGACGGCAAGGCGCTGCCCGAGATCATCGGCCTGCCGCTCGACGGGCAGGGCGGCCGGATGCGCATCCCCGACACCGACCGCGGCGTGATGGACAAGGACCCGGTCCTCGACCGGGCGGTCGGGCCGATGCAGTTCATCCCCACGACCTGGCAGGAGATCGGGGCGGACGCCGACAACGACGGCGTCAAGGACCCGCACGACCTGGACGACGCCGCCCTCGCCGCCGGCAACTACCTCTGCAAGGGCGGCCGGAACCTCACCATCCCGGCCGACTGGTGGAACGCGATCCTGTCCTACAACGACGTCCGCCGCTACGCCCAGGACGTCTACGACACCGCCAACCGGTACGGACAGGCCAGCCGCACGTGAAGTGATCGTCCGCGTACATTGGAGAACTGGACACTTCCCCCGGGCAGCGGTTAGCGGCAAGCTAGACGGGTGATGGTGCGCGAGTGGGACCCCAGGACCGCGTCGTCCGCCGAGATCGCGTCGCTGCTGGACACGCTGAACGCGGTCCTGGCGGCCGATCTGCCGCAGGATCCGCCGTGGCGGGAGAGCTCCATGCGGGAATACCTCGCCGAGGTCATGCCCGGCGAACGGCGGATCTCCTGGGTCGCCCAGACGGAACCGGCGGCCGACGGCAGCCCGGGGGCGATCCTGGGCCACGTGCACGTGCTGCTGCTCGGCGACATCGGCGTGCTGGAGGTGCTGGTCCACCCGTCGGCGCGGCGTACGGGCCTCGGCCGGGACCTCGTCCTGACCGCCGCCCGGCGGGTCTACCAGGAGGGCTTCCAGTCGATCGGGGTGGAGGTGGTCGGCGACACGCCGGCCGTCGCCTTCTACGAGTCGCTCGGCTTCTCCAAGGAATACGTCGAGACCCGCAGCGTGCTGGACCTGTCCGGGGTGGACTGGGCCGAGCTGGCCGAGATGGCCACCGGCATCGGCGCGGGCTACCACCTCCAGTTCCACCCGGGCGGTCCGCCAAACGAGCTGATCGAGGCGTACGCCCGGGCCAAGGCGGAGGTGCGCGACGTCGAGGACGGCGAGCTGCGCCCCAGCTCCTACGACCCGGAGCGGCTGCGCGACAGCCTGGACTGCCTGCACCGGCGGGGCATGAAGCCCTACATCGTGCTCGCCCTGCACGAGCAGACCGGCGAGGTGGCCGGGCTGACCGAGGTGGTCGTGCCGGTCCAACATCCCACCCGCGCCGACCAGTACGACACGATCGTCGTGCAGGACCACCGGGGCTACGGCATCGACCGGGCGATCAAGGCCCGGATGCTGATGGAACTGCGCTCGGCCGAGGCGGAGCTGACCGAGGTGCAGACGTGGAACGCGCAGGCCAACGAGGCCATGCTCAAGGTCAACGCCGAGCTGGGCTACCGTCCGGACCGCGAATGGTGCGAATACAGCATCGACGTGGCTGAGCTGGTGCACCGCCTCGACGCCGGACGCTGACCGGAACGTTCACGAATCCGTCCGCTGGGGGATGGACGGCGGTCAGCAGCGACCCTTAACGTGCGTTAGTTCCCCGTCCACCCATCGTGGAGGCCTTATGCGCCCGCGCCGCACTCTTGCCGCGCTCGCGACCGCCACCGCCGCCGTGACCGTCACGGCCGTCGGCGTCGCACCCACCGCGGCCAGCGCCGCGCCCACCGACCTCTTCATCTCCGAGTACGTCGAAGGCTCGTCGAACAACAAGGCGATCGAGCTGTTCAACGGCACGGGCGCCGCCGTCGACCTGGCCGCCGGCGGCTACCAGCTCCAGTTGCACTTCAACGGCTCCACCACGCCGACGAACCTGGCCCTCACCGGCACCGTCGCGGCCGGGGACGTCTTCGTCCTCGCCGCCGCCTCGGCCGCACCGGCCATCCTCGACCGGGCCGACCAGACCACCGGCGCCAGCCTGTTCAACGGCGACGACGCCATCGTGCTGCGTCGCGGCGGCACCGTGCTCGACTCGATCGGTCAGGTCGGCGTCGACCCGGGCACCGAGTGGGGCACGGGCGTCACCAGCACCGCCGACAACACGCTGCGCCGGTCGGCCGCCGTGACGTCCGGCGACACCGACCCCTCCGACGCGTTCGACCCGGCCGCACAGTGGGCCGGCTTCCCCGTCGACACGTTCGACGGCCTCGGCACGCACGCCGTCGACGGCGGCGGGCCGGTCGACGCGCCCGCCACGCTCGCCTGCGGCCCGGCCCTGGTGACCCCGGCCGGCACGGCGGCCACCCGGGAGGTCACCGCCACCGACACCGACGACCGCATCGTCGACCTGGCGGTCACCTCGGTCAGCCCGACCCCGGCCACCGGCTCCGTCAGCCGCTCGGCGGTCACCCCCGCCGACGCGGTGGGCGGCACCGCCCGGGCCACGGTCGCCACGAGCGCCGACCTGGCCGCCGGGGCGTACACCGTGGTGCTGACCTCCACCGACGCGGACGGCGGCACCGCCACCTGCACGCTGGCCGTGCAGGTGACCCGGGAGCTGACCGTCGGCGAGGTGCAGGGCCCGACCACCGACGCCGAGTCCGGTCCCGCCGACCGGTCGCCGCTCGCGCCGGCCACGGGCAACGGGACCAGCAGCACGCTGTACGACGTACGCGGCGTGATCACCCAGCGCACCCTGGCCCGCGACTCGTCGGGCCGCGACCAGCACGGCTTCTTCCTGCAGAGCCGTTCCGACGCCACCGACGGCGACCCGACCAGCTCGGACGGCATCTTCGTCTTCATGGGCTCGTTCACCTCGCTGATCGGCGGCTACGTGCCGACGGTCGGCGACGAGGTGGTGCTGCGCGCCCGGGTCTCCGAGTACTTCAACTTCACCCAGCTCTCCGGGGCGTCGCTGGTGGGCCGGATCGCCTCCGGCGTGGACGTGAACGCCGAGGTCGAGGTGACCGACGCGGTGCCGCCGGTCGACCTGGCGGCGGCCCAGCGCTTCTTCGAGCGGCACGAGGGCGCCCGGCTGCGCGTACGCGCCGGCAGCGGCGCGGTGAGCGGGCGCAACGTCTTCGCCTCCACCGCCGACGCCGAGATCTTCGTGATCGACCGGGACGACCCGCTGCTCGACCGCGCCGACGCGTACGCCCGCCGGGTGTTCCGGGACGCGCACCCGCTGGACAACGACCCGACCCGCCGCTTCGACGACGGCAACGGGCAGCGCGTCCTGCTCGGCAGCATGGGCGTCAAGGGCAGCACGGGTGACAGCGCCGCGCTGCTCCCGCCCGCGCGCACCTTCGACACGCTGACCGCCGACGCGGTCGGCGGGCTCTACTACTCGTTCGAGAAGTACGGCGTGCAGGTCGAGGCGGCCGCGTTCACCGGCGGGGCCGACCCGTCGACGAACAACCCGCCGAAGCCGGCCAACCGCTCGGAGGAGGTCGCGGTCGCGACCTACAACGTCGAGAACCTGTACGACTACCGCGACGACCCGTTCGACGGCTGCGACTTCGCCGGCAACGCCGGCTGCACCGGGGTGCGCCCGCCGTTCGACTACGTCCCGGGCAGCGAGCAGGAGTACCGCGAGCAGCTCGTCGCGCTGGCCGACCAGATCACCACCGACCTGCACTCCCCCGACCTGATCCTGGTGCAGGAGGCCGAGGACCAGGACATCTGCTCGGTCTCCGGCACCGAGCTGGTCTGTGGCAGCACGGACAACGCCGACGGCGCGCCGGACAGCCTCCAGGACCTGGCGCTGGCCATCGCCGCCGCCGGTGGCCCGGCCTACCAGGCCGCGTACGACCGGACCGGCGCGGACGCCCGGGGCATCACCGCGGCGTTCCTGTTCCGCACCGACCGGGTGTCGCTGGCGGCGCCCACCGCCGCCGACCCGCTGCTGGGCTCGGCGCCGACCGTCGAGTACCGGGGGGCGGGGCTGCCGGGCAACGCGGACGTGCAGAACCCGAAGGCGCTCAACGCGGTGCTCCCCGCCGACGTGGACACCTCCACCGGCAAGGACGGAAACAACGTCTTCACCCGCGCCCCGCAGCTCGGCAAGTTCACGGTCGCCGCCGCGCCCGGCTCCGCCGAGCGGTACACGCTGTGGGCCGCGAGCAACCACTACTCGTCCGGGCCGGACAGCCGGGTCGGGCAGCGCCGGGAGCAGGCCGCGTACGGCGCCGCGATCGTCACCGCGATCGAGGCGTCGGACCCGCACGCGCGGGTGGTCTATGGCGGGGACCTGAACGTCTTCCCCCGCCCCGACGACCCCATCGCCACGGCGGCCGACCCCACCCCGTCGGACCAGCTCGGGCCGCTGTACGAGGCGGGCATGCGCAACCTCTGGGACGACCTGCTCGCTGACGCGCCGTCGTCGGCCTACTCGTACAGCTTCGAGGGGCAGGCGCAGACGCTGGACCACCTGTTCGTGAACGGCGCGCTGCACCGGGACCTGGTGCAGATGCGGGCGGCGCACATCAACGCCGACTGGCCGGCCGACCACGCGGCCGACGGCAGCCGGGGTTCCAGCGACCACGACCCGCAGGTGGCCCGCTTCCGCTCCCGGGCGTCGCTGAGCGTCGGCGACGCGTCGGTGGTCGAGGGTGACCGGGGCACCCGGCCGCTGACCTTCACGGCCACCGTCTCGCGCCCGCTGTCGCAGCCGGTGCTGCTCTGCGCCGCCACGTACGGCACCACGGCCCAGGCCGGCGCCGACTACGACCCGTACGTCGGATGCAAGGTCCTGGCGGCGGGGCAGACGTCGCTGGACTTCCCGGTGACCGTGCGCGGTGACCGGAAGCGGGAGGCGGACGAGAAGGTGAACCTGGTGGTGGCCGGCGTGCCGGGCCTGCGCCTGGCGGACCCCCTCGCCGTGGGCACCATCACCGACGACGACTGACGTCGCACCGGAGCACGCCCCGACGGCCCGCCGCCCAGGAGTTCCCCGGGTGGCGGGCCGTTCGCTCACCACGGAGAGCGTGGGTCGGGCAGCCCCGGCGGTGGGGAAACGCGCGGCGGTGGGGGTACGCGCGGTGGCGGGGGCACGCTGCGGTACTTCGCCACCCGCACCTCCCACTGACTGCGCCGTCGCATGGCGTCGCGGACCCTGCGGTCGCGGTAGAACGTCTCCGGCGGGCGGGCCAGCCCGTAGACGTCCGCCCACCACTCGCCCGGCTCGGGGTCGAGAATGGTGTCCAGGTGCGAGGGATAGCGACGCCCCGCCCCGTCCCGGGTGTCCTGCCAGTCCCGCATCGGCTTCAACACCCGCCCGAACTCGTCGACGACGGCCAGCCGGAATCCGGCGACCCCGATGATGCGGCGCAGGAGCAGGATGCTCGGCACCAGCCGGCCCGCCTCGATCCGCCCGACGGTGGAGTGGTTCACCCCGGCCCACCGGGCCAGCTCCCGCTGGCTGAGGCTGGCGTACCGCCGCACCGCCCGGACGATGCCCGCAGCTGGCCACGGCGTGTCGAACGGTTCGGTCAACACCACCGACGGCTCACGCGAGCCCAACGCGGCGGCCCCAGCACCCGGCACGGCGGCTTCAGAGCCCGGCACGGCGGAGCCCGACGTGGCGGCGGAGCCGGGCGCGATGGCGGAGTCCGGCCCGGCGGCAGAGCCCGGCTTGGAGGCAGAGCCCGGCACGGCGTCGGGACTAAGGGGCCGGCCTCTCGCCGGTTCTGCGGGTAGGGCGGTCATCCGGCCACGCTCCCCCGCTGCCGCGCCCTCCCGCAATCCCATCCGCGCCACCTGTGGATAACCCAGCCGCCTGTGGAAAAACCACTACCCGACGCCACACCGCAGCAGGCCGGCCTCGCCCGCTGAATGGTGACTCACAGCAACAGAAGTGATATCCCGCCCAATTTCTACTCTGCGTAATTGCATCCTTCACCTCGAAGCGGCTCTCAGCGACCCCACCAATGAGCAAAACGGCCTGGCCAGCAGTTTTATCTTCCGGCTCGCTGAGGAGCCGCCCAACTCCGCGCGCCCTTTGCTCTGCAGCCATATACGCAACAGTCACCGTGGGTTGCCGGTGCGTAAATGGATGCAGAGCAAAGCGTCCGAGGGACACTGACCTTCGCGCGCAGCGGTATCACTTAAAGTGACGAACGTTCGACCGTTTCCGGCGAGCAAGGTCGCGAGCCTCCACTCGCACCAAGTGCCGGGCAGCGACGATGAGGTGGACCACCAACACCCGAGCCTGCTGGCGAGGCATCGAAAGCGCCCCGCCGGCAGCAGCAAGCACCAGCGCAGAGCCCGCCGGCTCGGCCCGGCCCGGAACGGCTCGGGCGGCTCGGGCGGCTCGGGGCGTCCGTTCAGGCCGGCAGCGACGAGTTGACGAGCCCGGGCAGGGGTGCCGGGCGGACGGAGTTGCGGGTCGGGCAGGGGCGGCGGTCAGTAGCGCTGGCGGAGGAGTTGGGCGGCCTCGACCGCCCAGTAGGAGAGGATGATCTGGGCGCCTGCCCGGCGGATCGAGGTGAGCGTCTCCAGCATGACCCGCTCCCGGTCGATCCAGCCGTTCGCGGCGGCCGCCTCGACCATCGCGTACTCGCCGGAGACCTGGTAAGCGGCGACGGGCACGTCCACCGCCGCACGCACGGCCGCCACCACGTCGAGGTACGGCAGGGCCGGCTTGACCATCACCATGTCGGCGCCCTCGGCGACGTCCAGCTCGACCTCGCGCAGCGACTCCCGCAGGTTCGCCGGGTCCTGCTGGTAGGTGCGCCGGTCGCCCTCCAGCGCCGACTCCACCGCGTCGCGGAACGGGCCGTAGAAGGCCGAGGCGTACTTGACGGCGTACGCCAGGACGGCCACGTCCTGGTGGCCCGCGGCGTCGAGCGCCCGGCGTACCACCGCGATCTGGCCGTCCATCATCCCGGACGGCCCGACCACCCCGACCCCGGCGGCGGCCTGGGCGACCGCCATCTCGGCGTACGCCTCCAGCGTGGCGTCGTTGTCCACGTCGCCGCCGGGGGTGAGCAGGCCGCAGTGCCCGTGCGAGGTGAACTCGTCCAGGCAGAGGTCGCTCATCACCACCGTGGCGTCGCCCACCTCGGCGACGACGTCGCGGATCGCGACGTTGAGGATGCCGTTCGGGTCGATCCCGCCGGACCCGGTGGGGTCCCGCCGCTCCGGCACGCCGAAGAGCATGATGCCGCCGACGCCCGCCTGGACCGCCTCGGCCGCGGCCTTGCGGAGCGAGTCCCGGGAGTGCTGGAGCACCCCCGGGAGCGACGCGATCGCCCGCGGTTCCGTCAGCCCCTCCTTGACGAACATCGGCACGACCAGTTCGGCCGGGTCGACGCGGGTCTCGGAGACCAGCCGCCGGATGGCCGCGTTGCGGCGCAGCCGGCGGGGCCGGATCTCGGGGTACGGCATCACGGACCTCCTGCTACGACTAACGGAACCGCAGGGCGGTCGGCCCCTGCACCTTCGAGCCGCGGCGCTGCTTCGCCGGCATGGCGGCGAGCTTCTCGCGCAACTCGACGGCGTAGGCGGCGAGCGCCTCGACCAGATCGGGGACCGAGGCGTGCGGCGGCTGGACGTCGACCCGCAGGCCGAACTCCGTCGCGGTCTCCGCCGTCTTGGGCCCGATCACTGCAACGACGGTACGGGCGTGCGGCTTCCCCGCGATACCCACGAGATTGCGCACCGTGGAGCTGGACGTGAAGAGCACCGCGTCGAAGCCACCCGACTTGATCGCGTCCCGGATCTCGGCGGGCGGCGGGGCGGCCCGGACCGTCCGGTACGCGGTCACGTCGTCGACCTCCCAGCCGCGCTCGGTGAGCCCGGCGGCGAGGGTCTCGGTGGCGATGTCGGCGCGCGGCAGCAGCACCCGACCGACCGGGTCGAGGATCTCGTCGTGCGGCGAGAACTCGGCCAGCAGCCCGTCGGAGGACTGCTCGCCCGACGGGATCAGCTCGGGCTGGATGCCGAACGCGCGGACGGCGTCGGCGGTCGCCTCACCGATACAGGCGATCTTGACGCCGCCGAAGTGCCGGGCGTCCAGGCCGTGCTCGGCGAACTTCTCCCAGACCGCGCGGACCGCGTTGACGGAGGTGAAGATCACCCAGGCGTACCGGCCGTCGACCAGGCCCTTAACCGCCCGCTCCATCTGGGCGGGGGTACGCGGCGGCTCGACCGCGATCGTCGGCACCTCGCAGGGGATGGCCCCGTACGCGCGCAGCCGCGCGCTCATCACGCCGGCCTGCTCCTTGGTGCGGGGCACGAGGACCTTCCAGCCGTACAGCGGCCGGTTCTCCCACCAGCTCAGCTTGTCGCGCTGGCCCACGCCCTCGCCGACGGTGAGCACCACCCGGCCGGTGAAGCCGAGCGCCGCCGCGACGAACGAGTCGACGGTCGAGGTGGTGGTGTACTGCGTCTCGCCGGTGCCGTCCCCGGTCACCCCCACGCCGGTGGTGCCCTCCACGCCGGCGGCGAGCAGCCCGTCGCGGATCGCGGCGAGGTCACCGGCGTCCACGGCCAGGGCCAGCGAGCCCCGGCGTACGGCGGCGGCCAGCGCGTCGAAGTCCAGCGTGCCGACGTCCTCGACGTCGGCGGCCGTCCGTACGCCCGGCAGCGGCACGCCCGCGTAGGTCGCCACCCCCTCGGCCTGGCCGACGCCGGGCACCACCTCGAAGTGCGCGGCGGTCCGCGCGACCGCCTGCACCTCCTTGACGACCGAGTCGTGGCCGAACGGGTCGCCGGCGACCAGGTGCACCGCGTTCAGCCCGGAGCGGGCCGCCGAGATCAGCACCTTCGCCACGTCACCCGGCGCGCCCTCCGCCGGCGTGAACTCGGCGTCGGACCTGGCCTGGGCGCGCACGGCGTCGAGCAGCGACTCGGGGACTCCCCGGTCGTACACCACCTGGTCGGCGTCGACCAGGGCGTCGTGCGCCCGGCGGGTCAGCAGGCCTGGGTCGCCGGGACCGGCCCCGACGAAGGCGATGCGGCCTACGGGCTTACGGGTGCGGGTCATTCTGTGCTCCCAAATTGCTGGGTCCCCGGGCCGGCGTGTCCATCGTGGCCGAGGATCGAGTCGGCGCCGAGGTCGAGGAGTTCGGCGGCGAGTGCCTTGCCGATCTCCGCCGCGTCGGCGGGCGTTCCGGTGCGGGACAGCCGGAGGTCTCTCGTACCGTCCGGACTGATCACCGCCCCGCGCAGATAGATCTCCTCGCCGGCGTCGCCCTCGGCGAGTTCGGCGTAGGCGGCGACCGGGGCGGAGCACCCGGCCTCCAGGGTGGCCAGCAGCGCCCGCTCCGCGACGACCGCGGCGTGGGACGGTGCGTGGTCGAGCACGGCGAGCAGCTCGACCAGGTCGGTGTCGTCGGCCCGGCACTCCACCGCCAGGGCACCCTGGGCGGGCGCGGGCAGCATCAGCATCGGGTCGAGCGTCTCGGTGATCACATCGGTCCGCCCGAGCCGGGCCAGCCCGGCCCGGGCCAGCACGACCGCGTCGAGGTCGGCCTCCGGGCCGAGCACCCGCGCGAGGCGGCTGTCGACGTTGCCGCGGATCGGGGTGACCTCCAACTGCATCCCGAGGGCGTGCAGCTGGGCGATGCGGCGCAGCGCGCCCGTACCCACGGTCGCGCCGGAGGGCAGCTCGGTGAGGGTACGGCCGTCCCGGGCGACCAGCGCGTCCCGCGGGTCCTGCCGGGTCGGCACCGCCGCGACGTGCAGTCCGGCCGCCGCCGCGGTGGGCAGGTCCTTGTAGGAGTGCACCGCGAAGTCGATCGTGCCGGCGGTCAGCGCGTCACGCAGGGCGGAGACGAAGACGCCGACGCCGAGCCGGTGCACCGGCGCGGCCGAGCGGTCGCCGGCGGTGACCACCTCGACCAGCTCGACGGGCCGGCCGGTCGCGGCGGTCAGGGCCTCGGCGACGTGGCCGGACTGGGCCATGGCCAGTTTGCTGCCACGGGTACCGAGGCGCAGGGGCGTGCTCATCGCTCACCTCCGATGGGCGGGACGTCGGCGGAGCGCGTCGACGGCGGAATGTCGGCGAGGCCGACGGGCGGCGGAACGTCGGCGAGCCCGAACGGCAGCGTGGCGTCGGCGAGCCCGAACGGCGGCGCGGCGTCGCCGGCCCCGATGTCGGGGACGTTGTCGACGGGCGAGGTCTGCGGCACCTGGAGGTCGAACAGCTCGCGCAGCAGGGCCGCGTACTGGTCGCCGCCGGGCTCGGCCGCCAACTGGCGGACCCGCACGGTCGGCTGGTGCAGCAGCCGCTGCACGACCCGGTGCACCGTACGGGCCACCTCGGCGCGCTGGTCGTCGGTGAGGTCCGGGCGGCGCTGGGCGAGACGGCGCAGCTCGGCGCCCACCACGTCGTCGGCACGGCCGCGCAGGGCCGCCACCGTCGGCGCCACGTCGGCGCCGCGCAGCCAGGTGAGGAAGGCGTCGACCTCGCCGACCACGATCCGCTCGACGGCAGCGGCGTCGGTGGCGGCGGGCCCGTCGGCGAGCAGCGCCGCCATCCGGTCGATGTCGATGACCTCGACGCCGGGCAGCTCGGCGACGCCGGCCTCCACGTCGCGCGGCACGGCCAGGTCGAGCAGGACCAGGGGCCCCCGGTCGGGGTCGCGCCGGGCGAGCGCCCGGGTCACCACCTCACGGGTGAGGACCGCTTCGGCGGCCGCGGTGGCGGCCACTACGATGTCCACTGTGGAGAGCACGGTGGTCAGCTCCGCCATCGGCGTCGCGCCGGCCCCGTACGCCTCGGCCAGCCGGACGGCGCGGTCGGTGCCCCGGTTGGTGACGGTGAGCGGCCCGGCGCCCAGCCGGGACAGCGTGGCGACGCCCAGCGACCCCATCGCGCCCGCACCGACCACGAGCGCGGGACGGCCGGCGAGGTCGCCGTCGAGGTGCCCGGCGGCCAGCTCCAGCGCGGCGGTCACCACGCTCTGGCCGGCCCGGTCGATCCCGGTCTCCGCGTGCGCCCGCTTGCCGACCCGCAGCGCCTGCTGCATCAGCTCGTGCAGCAGCCGCCCGGCGGTGTCGGCCCCGGTCGCGGAATGGTAGGCGTCCCGGAGCTGGCCGAGGATCTGCGCCTCGCCGACCACCATCGAGTCGAGCCCGGCGGCGACCCGGAAGACGTGGTCCACGGCGGCGGCGTCGAAGTGCACGTAGAGGTGGTTGGCGAGCGCGGCGGGCTGGCAGCCGGCCTGCTCGGCCAGCACCGCGCAGATGTCGCCGAGGCCGCCGTGGAAGCCGGACACGGCGGCGTAGACCTCCACCCGGTTGCAGGTGGAGACGATCACGGCCTCGGTCACGTACGGCTGGGCGACCAGCCGGTCCAGGGTGCGGGTGAGGTCCGCGGGGCCGACCGCGAGCTGCTCCAGCGTGGCGACGGGAGCGGTGCGGTAGGACGCGCCGACGACGAGCAGTTTCACGTGCCGATCGCCTCCTGCGGGTCGGTGACGGCGAGCCCCCCGGGCAGGGCGGTGAGGGCGGACCCACCGGTGGCGGGGAGCGCGGTCAGCGATGCCTTGCGGTGCTCGTGGAAGGACAGGATCTGCAGCTCGATGGCGAGATCGACCTTGCGCAGGTCGACCCCCTCCGGGACCGAGAGTACGCACGGGGCGAAGTTCAGGATGCTCGTCACACCGACGGCCACGAGCTGGTCGGCCACCGCCTGGGCGGCCGAGGCGGGGGTGGCGATCACGCCGATGGCGATGGCCTCCTCGACGGCGACCCGGGGCAGCTCGTCGATGTGCCGCACGACCAGCCCGTTGATCTCCTCGCCGACCCGCGCGGTGTCGGCGTCGAAGAGCGCGGCGATCCGGAAGCCGCGGCTGGCAAAGCCGTCGTAGCCGGCGAGGGCGTGACCGAGATTACCCACCCCGACCAAGGCGACGGCCCGCCGCTGGGTGAGCCCGAGCACGTACTCGATCTGGTCGATCAGCAGCGCCACGTCGTAGCCGACGCCACGGGTGCCGTACGAGCCGAGGTGCGAGAGGTCCTTGCGGAGCTTCGCGGAGTTCACGCCGGCGGCGCTGGCCAGACCCTCGCTGGACACGGTCTCGTGGCCGGTTTCGGCGAGATTGTGCAGGGCACGGAGGTATTCCGGGAGCCGCGCGACGGTCGCCTCCGGCAGATCCGGGAGCGCCGGTACGGCACCGGCGCGGCCGGGCGCGCCAGGGTGACGGTGCTGACTCATGAGACTCCGTGCGGTGCGATCCTCGGCCAACTCCACCGGCCGGCCGTTTCGGGACTCCCGCTGGCGACCGAGATTGCCGGCTGTGCTAGCAGGGCGCGTCGGAACTACAGAGTAGGCGCTTGTGAAGGCGTGCACAAATCGCGATCTTGAAAGCTCGCGACGCGGCTTCACCAGCCCCTCCATTCCGCAAGATCGATCCGGCGGCCTCCGCCGGCCGCCGCCCGACCTCCGGGCGGCGCCGTTGGCGCTGGCCGCGCCGATTATTGCTCAATTAAGACTTCTCTGACCAATCGCGCGACCCACGGCTCGCCCACGATCCGGTCACGGTAGGGCCAGCCCTACGCCGCAGAGGCGGGCCGACGGGATGGGTCGGCCACCCCGCGCTGCCTAGCCTCGTGGCATGACCGCCGTACCCGTCACCGCCGACCAGCCCGTGCCGGCGCCGACCATCTCCCGCCAGCTCCTGCTGGACTCCGGCTACGTGCTGCTGGGCCTCCCGCTGGCCCTGGCCAGCTTCGTCGTCCTGCTGGTCGGCCTGGCGGCCGGGCTCGGACTGGTGGTGACGGTGATCGGCCTGCCGATCCTCAGCGGCACCCTCTACGCCGCCCGGGGCCTCGCCGACATCGAGCGGCTGCGCCTCCCCGCCGTGCTGCACCAGTCCCGCATCCGCCCCCAGTACCGGCTCGCCGAGCCCGGGGCGAGCGCCTGGCGGCGCATCTTCGTGCCGATGGGGGACGCGCAGTCCTGGCTCGACCTGGCGCACGGCATCCTCAAGCTGATCGTGGCCATCGTCACCTTCGTGGTCACGCTGGTCTGGTGGGCCGGCGCCGTCGCCGGCACCCTCTACTGGGCGTACGACTGGGCGCTGCCGCACGGCGACCCGGAGGACGTGGGCCTCCCCCAACTCCTCGGCCTGGGCGACTCGACCATCGCGCGGATCGGCCTGCACACCGCGATCGGGCTGTTCTTCCTGATCACCCTGCCGATCGTGGCGCGCGGCTGCGCGCTGCTCCAGGCCAGCTTCGGCCGCGCCCTGCTCACCGGCGTGGCCGAGATGCGCAACCGGATCACCGTGCTGGAGGAGCAGAAACGGGCCGCCGTCTCCGCCGAGGCGAGCGCGCTGCGCCGGCTGGAGCGCGACATCCACGACGGCCCGCAGCAGCGCCTGGTCCGGCTGGCGATGGACCTCAGCCGGGCCCGCCAGCAACTCGCCGTCGACCCGGAGGCCGCCGGACGCACCCTGGACGAGGCGGTCACCCAGACCCGGGAGACGCTCGCCGAGCTGCGCGCCCTGTCCCGGGGCATCGCGCCACCGATCCTGGTCGACCGGGGACTGCCCAGCGCCCTGGCCGCCCTGGCCGGGCGCGGCCTGATCCCGATCGAGCTGCGGCTCGACCCGGAGCTGGGCAGCCCGGCCGGCCGGCTCGACCCGGCGGTGGAGAGCACCGCCTACTTCGTGGTGTCCGAGGCGCTGACCAACGTCGCCAAGCACAGCCGGGCGACCGAGTGCCAGGTCACCGTGGCCCGGCACGAGGGGCGGCTGGAGGTCGACGTCGACGACGACGGGCAGGGCGGCGCCCACCTGGCCAAGGGGCACGGGCTGGTCGGCATCGCCGACCGGGTCCGCGCCGCCGGCGGCCGGCTCTCCGTGGTCAGCCCGACCGGCGGCCCCACCAAGATCCGCGCGGAGCTCCCGCTGTGAGCCGTACGTGGTAGACAGGCGCATGCGGATCGTGATCGCGGACGACGCGGTGCTGCTCCGGGAGGGGCTGGTACGGCTGCTCACCGAGCGTGGGCACGAGGTGGTGGCCGCCGTGGCCGACGGCGAGGCGCTGGTGGCGGCGGTGGTGGCCCACCGGCCGGACGTGTCGATCGTCGACGTCCGGATGCCGCCGTCGCACACCGACGAGGGGCTGCGCGCGGCGGTGGAGGCCCGCCGGCTGGTGCCCCGCACCCCGATCCTGGTCCTCTCCCAGTACGTCGAGGTGTCGTACGCCGACGACCTGCTCGCCACCACCGGCGGCGGCGGGGGCGGGATCGGCTACCTGCTCAAGGACCGGGTGGCCGCGATCGACGAGTTCCTCGACGCGCTGGACCGGGTGGCCGGCGGCGGGACGGTGCTCGACCCCGAGGTGGTCGGGCAGCTCTTCGCCCGGCGCCGGCGCGACGACCCGCTGCGCGAACTCACCCCGCGCGAACGCGAGGTGCTCGCGCTGATGGCCGAGGGCCGCTCCAACACGGCGATCGCGAAGACCCTGGTGGTCACCGACGGGGCCGTCGAGAAGCACGTGCGGAACATCTTCACCAAGCTCCAGCTCCCGCCCGACACCGAGCAGCACCGCCGGGTCCTGGCCGTGCTGGCCTACCTGCGCAACTGACCCGGCACCCGGTGCGGCACCGTCGACGGAGCGGTGGGCGGCCGGGGCACTCGCCGTGGGCCGGGCAGCGGGCGCACCCGCCGTCGGCGGCGCGCGGACCCGCCCGGGCCGGTCAGGGCAGCGTGGCCGCCAGGCCGACGGCCTCGCTGAGGGTGTCGGCGACCGGGTGCCCGGAGGCGCGCAGCCGGGCCGCGTCGGTGAACCCGCCGGTGTAGAGGACGGCGCGGCCCCCCACCGACACGGCGGCGTCGGCGTCGTCGACCGAGTCCCCGATCAGCACCACGTCCCGGCCGTCCACGCCGAGCTCCGTCAGGTGCCGCCGGAGGGACTCGGCCTTGCGGTCCCCGCCGACGCTCGCCCGCAGCCCGTCCACCCGGACGAAGTGCCCGGTGAGCCCGTACGTGTGCACGGTCGGCACCAGCTCCTCGTGGAACCACATGGACAGCAGGGACTGGCTGCCCGGCCAGGCCGCCATCGCGACGCCTGCGTCGTGCGCCAGCTCGCAGGTCGTCAACCCCGTGCGGTACGCGTCGTGGAAGATCCGGTCCAGCCGACCGAACGCGTCGTCGTCGACCGCCCGGCCGAGCACCTCGGCGTAGTAGTCGGCGATCGGCCGGCGGAACCGCACCCGGTGCTCGTCGGCGGTCACGGCGGGCCCGCCGACGCTGGCGAAGGCGACGTTGGTGGAGGCGACCACCAGGCTCAGGTCGTTGAGCAGGGTGCCGTTCCAGTCCCACACCAGGTGGTTGCGCGTAGGGGTCATCCGAGCACCCTAGCGCCCGGGCCGGACATGGCTCGTCAGAGCTGCGGGGTGGTCAGGTCGCGCAGCAGCCGCTCCTCCTCCACCCGCCAGTAGCCGTGCTCCTTGCCGTCGAGCAGCACCACGGGCAGCCGGTCGCCGTACTCACGTTCCAGCTCGATGTCGTCGGTGACGTCCTTCTCGATCCACCGGTCCCCGGTGACCGCCACCACCCGGTCCAGCGCCACCTTCGCCTCGTCGCAGAGGTGGCATCCGGGGCGGGTGATCAGGGCGAGTCGGGGCTCACGCATCGGTCTCCTCCGTCGTGCTGGTGCCGGCCGGGGCCGACGTACGGGTCTCCGGCGACGCCGCCGGGGACGGCACCGGGGCCGGGGACGGCGCCGGCCGGAGCAGGGTCTTGCGTACCTTGCCGATCACCGAGTGCGGCAACTCGTCGACGAACTCGACGGCGGTCGGGCACTTGAACCGGGCCAGGTTGCGGGCGCAGTGGGCGAGCAGTTCGGCCTCGGTCACCGCAGCCCCCGGCGCCGCCACCACGTACGCCCGGACAGTCTCGCCGGTGCGCGGGTGCGGCACACCCAGTACCGCCGACTCGCCCACCCCCGGGTGCGCGCTGAGCACCAGCTCGACCTCGTGCGGGTACACGTTGAAGCCGTTGACCAGGATCAGCTCGCCGATCCGGTCCACCAGGAAGAGGTCGCCGTCGGAGTCGGCGTACGCCACGTCGCCGGTGGGCCACCAGCCGTCGGCGTCCGGGCCACCCCGGCCGTCCGGCCAGTAGCCGGCGAAGACGTTGGCCCCGCGCACCACGACCTGCCCCGGGTCGGTGCCGGGCATGACGTCGGAGAGGTCCAGCTCGTCGGCGTCGTCCTCCGGCTCGGCCACGCCGTCGCGCCACAGGTCGGAACCGTCGGACCCGACCAGACGCAGCTCGACGCCGGGCAGCGGCCGGCCGATCGAGCCCGGCTTCGGCTCCCCGCCGACCAGGGTGGAGGTCAGCACCGGCGCGGTCTCGGTGAGGCCGTACCCGACGTGCACCGGGCGACCGGCGACCTCGGCGAAGCGGGCCGCGACGGCCGGCTCCAGCGGCGCCGCGCCGCAGACCACGGCCCGGACCGACGCCGTCGCCGCGGCCAGGGCGGCGGCGTCCGCCGTGGACCAGGCGGCCACCATCGACGGTACGCCGACCAGCACGGTGACCCGGTGCCGGGCGATCTCGGCCAGCCCCGCGTCGGGGCCCGGGTCGTCGACGAGCACCCCGGTCGCGCCATGGTGGACGACGGCGCCGAGCCCCGTGTTCAGCCCGTACGCGTGGAACAGCGGCAGCGCCAGCAGCACGGTGTCGTCGGCACCGACGACGGGCGGGTCGATGCGCCCGACCTGCTCGTGGTTGGCCGCCAGCGCCCGGTGCGTGAGCATCGCGCCCTTCGGCCGCCCCTCGGTGCCGGACGTGTAGAGCAGCAGCGCCAGGTCGTCGCCGCCCCGGTCGGGGAACGGCGGGCCGGCCGGCGCCACCGGCGGCGCGGTGTGCACGGCGACGAGCGCGGGCAGGTCCCCGGCGACGCCGGCGACCAGGTCGCGCACCCGCTCGGTGCCGATCAGCACCGAGGCGCCGGAGTCGGCCAGCACGTGCCGCAGCTCGGGAGCGGTGAGGCCGGGGTTGACCGGCACCGCGACCAGCCCGGCGCGCAGCGCGGCCAGGAAGGTCACCACGAAGTCGGGCGAGTTGCCGAACGCCACGGCGACCCGGGGCGGGTGCCGGTCGGCGGCGGGGCCCGGCGCGGCCGGCGGCGCCCCGGTCAGGGTCACCAGGGCGTGGGCGGTTGCCGTCACCGAGGCGTCCAACTCGGACCAGGTGACGGTCCGGTCGCGCCAGTGCAGCGCGGGTCGGTCGCCGTCGGCGGTGGCCGCCCGGTGGAGCCGCTCGACGAGGGTCGAGGCGGAGCTGTCGGTTGCGTCCTGCACGGTGGCTGAGTCTGGCACAGCGCGGGGCCTGTGGGCCATGCCCGGCGAGAGCCGGTGCAGCGTCGCGGCGGGCGGGACCGCCCACCCGGGCAAGTCCCGCCCACGGGACGGGCGAGGCGCGCGGACGGGACGGCACCGGTCCCGCGCACGGGACGCGCCCGGGCCCGCCGGGCGCGTCCGACGGTCCTGGGGCGACAGTCGCGCCGGCGCCCCGCCCGACGCGGCGGAATGGGGCACTGACCTGGAATTTCCTTCGCAATCACGCCGCAATCCGAAAGTCAACCGCACACGACGGACAACCGGTCCGCCAGCTGTGCGACGCGGCGGGAAATACTTCCGCCCTGTGTAACGGACTTGCCACGCGTGGGTGACGTTGGCCCTATCATCACTCGGGTCGGCTCACCCCATTTGCCGTGAGTCGACACCCCTCAGCCCGAGGAGGCCCCCGTGCCTGTGAGCGCATTGGACCAGCACCTCAAGGGGATCTGCCGCCCGTCGGCACACCCCGAGCCAGCCCTGCCCGGCCCTGCCGGCCGGGCCACGACGGCCACGCGCCGGCCGGCAAGGCCGGTCGGCGGGACGGAGGCGGCGCGGTGACCACCTTCGGATACGCGGAACGGCCGGCCGGCCTGACCAACCCGGCGATCCGCGGCGCGGTCAACGAGCGGCCCGCCGCGCGGGGCCCGCTGGACGACACGGGCAACCTCGTCGCACGGGGGGACGGCACGTCGAGCCGGACCCGCAACCGGCCGCACCAGAACGAGCCACCGCCACGCTCCGCGACACCGGGCGGCAACGCGAAGCCGGCCGGCGGCCGGGTCGTGGTCCCCGCCCGGCCCACCATGCCGGCGCAGGGCCGCCGCACCACCGAGCCGGCCAAGGCGCCCGACGAGTCGGGCCCGGAGACGGCGGTGCTCCCGGCGGTGCCGGCCGCCCCCGCGCCGGTCAACGCCTCGACGGGCTTCCCCAGCCGTCCCGACCCGTCCGACCCCGCCACCGAGGTGTGGGGGCTGGTCGAGCGGGCCCAGGCAGGCGAGTCCGAGGCGTTCGGGCTGATCTACGACAGGTACGTCGACACGGTCTTCCGGTTCGTCTACTTCCGGGTGGGCAACCGCCAGCTCGCCGAGGACCTCACCTCCGACACCTTCCTGCGTGCCCTCAAGCGGATCGGCAGCTTCACCTGGCAGGGACGCGACCTGGGCGCCTGGCTGGTCACGATCGCCCGCAACCTGGTGGCGGACCACTTCAAGTCGGGCCGCTACCGGCTGGAGGTCACCACCGGGGACGTGTTGGACGCCGACCGCGAGGACCGCGGCCCCGAGGGCAGCCCGGAGGCGGCGGTCGTCGAGCACATCACCAACGTGGCCCTGCTCAGCGCCGTCAAGCAGCTCAACCCTGAGCAGCAGGAGTGCATCGTGCTCCGCTTCCTCCAGGGCTTCTCCGTGGCCGAGACGGCCCGCGCGATGGGCAAGAACGAGGGCGCGATCAAGGCTCTCCAGTACCGCGCGGTGCGGGCGCTGGCCCGGCTGCTGCCGGACGGCTTCCAACCGTAGTCCCGTGCAGGAGACCGCCGTGCATCGATGGATGTACGCGCAGGTCAGCGCCGTCGCGACCCCGTGTCGCCGATCACTTTCCGTGATTTCGCCGCCGCCGGCCCCGTAACCCATGTCCGGTGCGGACCGTTTCTCCGGGTGCGACCGGTGGTGGCCCCGGCATCCCCGGGCCCCCGAGGTCCGGCAGTGCGGCCGGCCACGAGCCTCGTCAGTGGTGTCCCGCCGTCACCGGTCGCTGTCGACGACAGCGGCCGACCGGCCGCGACCAGCGAGAGGAGGTGCCCGCGGTGGACAGCAACCTCTTCTCCCGTCGGCGCGCGGAGCGCTTCGCGCAGCTTCTCGACGAGGCCAACGGGGGCCGGCGACACCACGTCCGTTCCCGGGCCGACGACCAGTTGACCGCGCTCGTCGCGGTGGGTCGCCGGTTGGCCGTGGCCCCGCCCGCCGTGCAGGTGGACCCGGAGTTCCGTACGGGACTGCGGGCCATGCTGCTGGCCACGGCCGAGCGCGAGGGCATCGGCGCCCCGGCCGAGCCGTCGTCCCGGCGCTCCGCCGACGCCGGCCGCAACCGGCTGCTACCGGCGGTGACCGCTCGCCGGGCCCGCGCCCGCGGCGCCATCCTCGTCGGCGTCGCCGCCGGCGCCGTCGCCCTCTCGGGCATCTCCGCCGCCAGCGAGAACGCCGTCCCCGGCGACGCGCTGTACGGCATGAAGCGCTCCACCGAACGCGCCCAGCTCGCGCTGGCCAGCTCGGACGTCAGCCGGGGCCAGCTGTTCCTGGACTTCGCCCGCACCCGGCTCGCCGAGGCGGCCGCACTACGCGGGGACGAGGACGGCTTCAGCGCCGTGCTGGACGACATGGACGCCGACACCCGCCAGGGCGTACGCCTGCTGACCACCGCCGCGGCGCAGCGCTCGGACCCGGCGGCCCTGGACGCGATCAACTCCTTCCTCACCGGCCAGCGCCGGGCGGTCGGCGGGCTCCTCGACGACGCCGGCCGGGCCGACCGCGACCGGACCCGCCGCTCCCTCGCCCTGCTCGACGCGGCCCGCAAGCGCTCCGACGCGCTGCGCGCGGCGATCGCCTGCGGCCTGCCCGCGCCGGCCGGCAGCGACGCCCTCGGCCCGGCACCGGCGAGCTGCCCCGGCGACCGCTGACCCGTCCCGCCGCCCCGGACCGGCCGAGACGTCCGCGCCACAGTTCACCCGTGGGGCGGACGTCCGTCACCCGGGCCCGGCTACCCTCGCGGGAGGCACACGTCGAGCGGAGGGAGGTCGCGTGGCCCGCAGCCGCAAGGTGACGGTCAGCACCGACGCCCATGGTCACACCGCCGGCTGGGCGGAGACCGACCTGGCGCCCCTGGCTCCCCCGGAACCGGATCCGAGCGCGGCGGCCTTCTTCGACGTCGACAACACGATGATGCGGGGCGCGTCGATCTACTGGTTCGCCCGGGGGCTCGCCGCGCGCAACTACTTCACCACCACCGACCTCGCCCGGTTCGCCTGGCAGCAGCTCCGGTTCCGCCTGCTCGCCACCGAGCACGCCGGTGACATGTCGCAGGCCAAGGAGGCCGCCCTCGCCTTCGTCGAGGGCTGGCGGGTGGACGACGTGGAACGCCTCGCGGAGGAGATCTTCGACGAGTTGATGGCGCCCCGGATCTGGGCGGGCACCCGCCAGCTCGCCCAACGCCACCTCGACGCCGGCGAGCGGGTCTGGCTGGTCAGCGCGGCGCCGGTCGAGATCGGCCGGGTGATCGCCGCGCGGCTGGGCCTGACCGGCGCGGTCGGCACCGTCGCCGAGATCGTCGACGGCGCGTACACCGGTCGGCTGGTCGGCGACCTGATGCACGGCCCGGCCAAGGCGGAGGCGGTCTCCCAGCTCGCCGCTGTCGAGGGGCTCGACCTGGGCCGCTGCACCGCCTACAGCGACTCGTGCAACGACCTGCCGATGCTCTCGATGGTGGGCCGGGGCGTGGCGGTCAACCCGGACGCCGCCCTGTTCAGGGAGGCCCGGCAGCGCGGCTGGGACGTCCGCGACTTCCGCACCGGCCGCCGCGCCGTCAAGATCGCCGTACCGTCCACCGCGGCGGCCGGCCTGGTCGCCGGGGCGGTCACCGCCGGGCTGGCGCTGCACCGTCGCCGCCGCGACGGCTGACGGCGTAGACAGGCGCGCGAAGCTGCCGGACCACTGCCGCCGGAACGCTGATACCTGTGCGGCATAAATATGCCTGTGTGGTATCGAGGCGAGGGGACTACACCGCCGGCCGTCGAGGTCCGGCCCAGCGGGCGGGCGCCCCTCAGGGGCCGAACGGGTCCGGGCGCCGTTCCAGGAGCTGGTGCAGGGTCTGCTGGATGGTCTCGCGCACCTGGTCGGCGAGGTTGAACACGACCAGCGGGTCGTCGGCGGAGTCCGTCAGGTGGGCGGTGGGGATCGGCGGGCAGAACTCGATCAGCCACTTGCTCGGCAGCGGCACCACGCCGAGGGGCCCCAGCAGGGGGAACGTCGGCGTGACCGGGAAGTAGGGCAGCTTGAGCAGCCGCGCCAGGGGCTTGATGTCGGCGAGCATCGGATAGATCTCCTCGCCGCCGACGATGGCGACCGGCACGATCGGGGTGCCGGTGCGCAGCGCCGCCGAGACGAACCCGCCCCGACCGAAGCGTTGCAGCTTGTAGCGGTCGGAATAGAGCTTGCCGATGCCCTTGAAGCCCTCGGGGAAGACGCCGACCAGTTCGCCGTTGCCGAGCAGCCGCTCGGCGTCCGGGTTGCAGGCGACCGTCCCGCCGGTCTTGCGGGCGAGCTCGGATACCACCGGCATCCGGAAGACCAGGTCGGCGCCGAGCAGCCGCAGGTAGCGGCGGGCCGGGTGCTGGTCGTGCAGCGCGGCCGAGAGGATCAGCGCGTCCAGCGCCACGGTGCCGGAGTGGTTGCCGACCACCAGGCCGGCGCCCTCGGCGGGCACGTGCTCCAGGCCGGTGACCTCGGTGCGGAACCAGTCCCGGTAGAGCATCCGCAGCAGCGGGTGGAAGACCGCCTCCGTGATGTCGGGATCGAAGCCGAACTCGTCGACCTCGTAGTCGCCGGAGAGCCGGCGACGCAGGAACGCCAGCCCCTTGGCGACCTTGCGGTCCCAGTGGTCGCCGGGCCGGTCCGCTACCGCCGGCCCGCCCGCCGGTGCCGGCGCCGCCCCGTTGCGACCCGCATCGGCCGCCCCGTCCGCCACGGTGGCGGCCGGCTCGTCGCCGGGGGCCGCGGCGACCGCCTCGTCCGTGGCGGCCGGGTCGGGCGTGGCGGGGTGGTGTCCGTTCGCCCGCGCGGGCTCCGCGCCCGGCGCGGCCACCTTCAGCGGTACGTCGTAGCGGCCGTCGCGCCGCTCGTCCGGCGCGTTCACGAGCCCTCCCGTACGGCCGAGCGGACCTGGCGGATCCCGTCCAGCACGAGTTGCTCCGCGACGGCCAACTGGTCCCGGTGCACCACGACCCCGCCGTGGTGGGCGCGGATGAAGTCGTCGAAGGCGGCGGCGGTGGAGCGGGGCGTGAAGCCGTACTCCTGCTCCAGCCGGCTGGTGTCGACGACCCGGCCGTGCACGAAGAGGTCGACCTGGTCGAGGCCGTAGCGGCCGAAGCCGAGGTTGCGGGCGATCGCGGCGGCGCTGGAGAGGCCGGGCTCCAGCACCGGCACGGCGATCCGGCCCGCGCGGCGGATCGCCTGCGACAGGGAGAGCACGCCGGGGCCCGCCACGTTGTACGTCCCCGGGTGGTCCTCGACGATCGACCGGTGCAGCACCTCCAGCGCGTCGTCGAAGTGCAGGAACTGCAGGCGGGGGTCACGCCCGAACACGGTGGGCACCACCGGCCGGGAGAAGTAGCGGGTGAGGGTGGTGTCGGCGGTCGAACCGATGAACGGCGCGAAGCGCAGCACGGTCGCGGTGACGTCGGGGCGCCGGCGGCGGAAGCCGCGGACGTACCCCTCGATGTCGAGGATGTCGCGGCCGAACCCCCCGCGCGGCACCTCGCGCGGCTCGGTCTCCTCGGTGAAGACGGCCGGGTCGCGGAACGACGCCCCGTAGGCCGCCGTCGAGGAGCGCACTACGAGCTTGCGCAGCCGGGGGGCGCGCTGGCAGGCGGCCAGGAGCTGCATCGTGCCGATGACGTTCTGGTCCTTCATCGCCGCGCGCCCGCCGTGCTGCGGATCCGGCGAGGTGATCAGGGCGAGGTGGACCACCGCGTCGACGTCGAGGTCGGCGAGGAGGCCGCCGAGCGAGCCGGCGTCGACGCGGACGCGCTCGACCCGGTCGAGCAGGTCGGTGATCTCGGCGCCGGGCTCGGGCTGGTCGACGCCGATGACCCGTTCGATGCGGGGATCGGCGGCGAGCCGGGCGGCGACGTGTGCGCCGAGGTAGCGGCTGACCCCGGTGACGACGACTACCCCCGGGGCACCTGGGGTGCCACCGGGGGTCATGTCGTGCACCTCCCCCGGCAGGCGGGATCGAGCCGGGACATCCGCGGCGTGATCACCAGAGCCTCCGAGGGTCGACAGTTGGCAAGTGACGACGGGAGCCGGGTCGGGACCCGGCCCCGGTCACTTGCCGAGACGGCGACGCTGGACGCGGGTCTTGCGCAGCAGCTTGCGGTGCTTCTTCTTAGCCATGCGCTTGCGGCGCTTCTTGACCACCGAGCCCATACGAAAGCCTTTCGATGCAACGTGCGGGGCGACCGGATGACGCCACGGTGTGACGTCGGCGACCGCTTGCGGACAACGGACCGGACCAGCGGGGTTTGCGGCAGGGCGCGCCTGCGGTCACGGTCGGGCTCCAGGGTAGCCGGAGAGCGTCAGCAGGACCAACGCGCCCCCGTCGATGCCCGTCACGTCGCCCTCGACGGGCGGCCCGCGCAGGGGTCAGGCGGTTTCCTGGAAGGCGCCCCGCAGGTATTCGTGCACCGCGTGTTCGGGTACCCGGAACGACCGGCCGACCCGGACCGCGGTGAGTTCACCGCTGTGCACCAGGCGGTAGACCGTCATCTTCGACACCCGCATGACCGTCGCCACCTCGGCGACGGTGAGGAACTTGACCTCCGACAGCCGTCCGTCGGACTGCGACCCGGCCATGGCTCACCGACCCATCCCATGCCCGGCGCGTGCGGCCGGACGGGTTCGTCCCGCCCGGACCGGCGACGCGCGTGTTACCAGTACGGTAGCGGGACGGCTGTGACCGGCGCGATCCCTTCGTACAACTGATCATGGTTCCTCGCCTGGCGACCACCCGTCCGGTCGGTTCGTCGGCGAACCCGTTGCGCCCGGCGTCCGATCGGTCCTCGCCGGGAAGCCGCCGTCCCTTCCGGGGGCGGTCGGAGTGCCGCGTGCGGGCCGTGGACGCCGAAGGTCGCGACCCTCGGAGCGGGGGTCACCGCCGCGCGGAAGGCGCCCGGTGGCTCCGGCGGCGCCACCGGAGCCACCGGGCGGGTGCCCCGGGCCGCTTCCGGACGCGGACCGGGGCTCCGCGCTGGGAGCGGGCACCAGTGTGTCAGGTCGTCCGGCGCCGCCCGACAGCGGTCGATCATGAACGGAGCCGACCCGCCCCGGGCCGTGCGCCCGGCCGCCTTCTCCCGCCACTGCCGCCCGTCCGGGTTCCGTCAGCCGACCACGGCCCGCACGTAGGCGACGCACTCGGCGTGCAGGGCGGGCCAGGGTTCGCCGAGGACCCGCTCGGCCGCCTCCGCCACCGGCGTGAGCTCGTGCACCACCGCCGCGAAGAAGGCGCGCAGCCGCTCCGGGCCGAACCGGTCGACCAGATGCCGGACCGCCAGGTAGGAGATGCCGTAGCTGCCGCCGACCCGGTCGGCCGGGGCGTCGTCGGCCGGGCTGAGGCTGTCGAGCCGGCCGTCCCAGCCGCCGCCGAGCAGGCCCCCGACCTCGTCGAGCCCGGCGTACCGGTCGATCGGCTCGCCGTCGGCGCCCGCGTACTCGGCCAGCCCCTCCACCAGCCACCAGGTGTCCCTGCCGGGGTAGCCGCGCTCGGGCAGGGACGCGGCGTGGGTCAGCTCGTGGCGCAGCAGGTCGTCCACCCCGCCGGCGACGAGTCCCTCGGCGTTGAGCACCACCTCGTGGTGGCCGCCGCCGACCGTGACCGCGTACCCGCCGGTCCACTTCGGCCGGCCGCCGCCGTACCAGCGCTGCCACTCGCCCCGGCCGGCGTGGAAGATGCGGTACCGGTCCGGCCTGCGGCCGTCGACGGCGTACGTGTCGGCGATCCTGGCGGCGGCCTCCGCCTGGGCGAGCAGGCCGGGCAGTTCCTTGCGCAGGGCGGGCGTGGTGGCCACGAGCGTACGCGCACCCACCGCCACGGCCAGCTCGCTGACCTCCCAGGGCCGGGTGCCGGTCTCGGCCGATCGGGACGGCTCCACGGCGAGCAGCCGGGGTCGTTCCCCCTCCCGCCAGCGGGTGCCGGTCAGCACGCGGCTGGTGCGGCAGCCCGGGGCGACGAAGCAGTAGCGGAACTCGACCAGCAGCCGCCACTCGCCGGGGCGGCCCTCGACGGGGGTGGGCAGGCCGGTGGCGTCGGCCTCCCAGGTGGTCACCCGCAGCGCGCGCAGCGCGGCGTACCGGCGGCGCAGGTCCGGATGCGCGACCGGCTCCGCGACGGCCAGGAAACCGGCGCGGTCCCCGCCGAGCAGGGCGGCGGACTGCCGGGCCAGTTCCGCCGTCATCCGCTCCCCGAGGCGGCGGACGGCCGCGGTGGCGGGGTCGTCGGACGCGGCGGTGGACGCCTGCGGGGCCGGCGCGTCACCGGCACGTACCAGGCCGGCCACCAGCGCCGCGGGCAGGCCGCAGGCCAGCAGCAGGGCCACCGCCGCCAGTACCACCCCCAGCGGCCGGATCCGCCGCGCCGCCGGCCCGCCACCCACCGCCGACGGGAGAGGCGCGACGGGGGCCGCCGCGGCTTCCGGCGCGCCGGAAGCCGCCGGCACGTTGCCGGCGACCGTCGCGACCGGCGCGGTCGACTCGGCCGGCACGGTGAGCTCAGCACCGTCAGCCGGCTCGGCGCCGTCAGTGGGCTCAGCACCGTCAGCCGGCTCGGCACCGTCAGTGGGCTCGGCGCAGTTGGCGGGCTCAGCGCCGGCAGTGGGCTCGGTGTGGGCGGCGGACTCGGCGTCTCCGGTCGCGGTGGTCGGCGCGTCGTCCGCCGCCGGTCGGCCGTCCGTCCCGGGCTGCCCGTCACTCACCCGCCGAAGGGTACGACCATCCGGGCGGCCGGGCGACCAGGGCCCACCGGGCAAGCCCTCACCGGTCCTCCCGCCGGGGCCAGGACCCCAACGCGCCGTCCAGCGCGGCGACCAGGCTGTCGAAGGAGGCGTCGACGGCGCGGGGCAGCCCGAACCCGCCGGCCGCCTCCAGCGAGACGAACCCGTGCAGGGTGCTGCGCAGCATCCGGGTCGCGTCGAGGGCGTCGTCGCCGTCGAGCCCGTAGCCCCGCAGGGTGGCCCGGATCGCCCCGACGGCCCGCTCACCGGCGGCGACGTGCTCCGGGTCGGTCGGGTCCGGCACCCGCTGGGTGGCCGGGTAGCGACCGGGGTGCCGGTGGGCGTACGCCCGGTAGGCCGTGGCGACGGCCCGCAGCGCGTCCCCGCCGGCCCGGCCCGCGACGGCGGCGGTCAGTTCGTCGGCGAGCTCGGCCGTGGCCAGCGCGGAGAGCTTCTGGGCGAGCGCGTCGGCGCCCCGGACGTGCTTGTAGAGGCTGGGCAGCGCGACGCCGAGCCGGTTGGCCAGCGCGGCGAGGGTGAGCTGGTCGGCGCCGACCTCGTCGGCGAGGCGGGCCGCCTCGCGCACCACGGCGTGCTGGTTGAGCCCGACCCTAGGCACCGGTGACCGCCAGGAACTCGGTGAGCTGGTCGGTCGTGCGGGCCGGCTGGTCAGCGTGCGGGTAGTGGCCGGAGTCGTCGATCATCCGCGCCTCCGCGGTGGCGAAGAGCCGGCGCGCCGCCCGCGCCGCCGCGCCCGGGTCGCGGAAGTCCGGGTCCTTCGTGCCCATCAGCACCAGCACCGGCTGCCGGACCTCGGGGGCGCGGGCGGTCCAGTGCGGCTCGGCGGGCGCGATCAGGCCGCGCATCGCCGCCATCCGGCCGGGCTCGCGCAGCGTGGCGACCATGGCCCTGCGGTACGCCGCGTCGTCGGCCGGCCGGTCGCACGGGAAGAGCGTGCGGTGGAACAGCCCGAACAGCCGTGGGTTGCGCAGCACGGCGGCCAGCCCCATCCGCATGAACGGGTTGAGCTTCGGCTCCTCGACAAACGGGGCGACCTGGACGATGCCGTTGACCAGGGCGGGGGCCTCGGCAGCGGCGAAGACCACGGCCGCCGCGCTGGACGAGCTGCCGACCAGGGTGGCCGGCCCCCCACCGAGGTCGCGGACCACCGCGAGCAGGTCGGCGCCGACCTGCGCCGGGGCGTACGTCGGCCAGCCGACGCTGGACGCGCCGTGCCCCCGTACGTCCACCGAGGCCACCCGGTGCCCGGCCGCGACGAGCAGCGGGACCAGGTGGCGGAACGAGCCGCGGCTCTCCCCCATGCCGTGCGAGAGGACGACGAGCGGCCCCCGCCCGTGCGCCTCGTAGGCGATCCGTCCGCCGCCCCGCTCCACGTAGCTAACTGTCATAACCTGAAAGCTAATGCTCTTAGCCAACGCCGTCAAGGGCTTGACCTCACGCCGGGTTCAGGTCACACGATCGGGTCATGTCGCTCGCCCCCACGCACCTGCGCATCGCCCGACCGAGCCGCGACCTGGCAGCCGCCGAACGCTTCTGGGTCGACGGGCTCGGCCTCGACGTGCTCTGGCGCTCCGCCGCCGAGTCGCCGGGCGAGCACGACCTGCTCATGGTCGGCCGGCCGGGCGAGCACTGGCACCTGGAACTCGTGGGCGGCGAGCAGCTCACCGTCGCGCCGACGCCCACTTCTGAGGACCTGCTGGTGCTCTACCTCGACGGCCCGGTCGACGACGAACTCGTCCGGCAACTGGTACGGGCCGGCGGGACGAAGGTCTCCGCCGGCCCGTACTGGGACCGCTGGGGGGTGACGGTGGCCGATCCGGACGGCTACCGCCTGGTGCTGAGCACCCGGGGCTGGTCGAACGGCTGACTCACTTCTTCGACAGCACGGCCCGGCCGAAGAACATGAGGTTGGCCGGGCGCTCGGCGAGCCGGCGCATCAGGTAGCCGTACCAGTCCTCGCCGTAGGGCAGGTAGGTCCGCACCGTGTAGCCCTCGCCGGCCAGCCGGGCCTGCTCCTCCGGGCGGATGCCGTACAACATCTGGAACTCGAACCGCTCCGGGCCGCGGTCGAACCAGCGGGCCCGGTCCTCGCCGATGGCGATCAGGCGGGGGTCGTGGGTGGCCAGCATCGGGTAGCCGTCGCCGGACATCAGGATGTTCATGCAGCGTACGTAGGACTTGTCCACCTCGCGCGCGGACTGGTAGGCCACCGACTCCGGCTCCTTGTAGGCGCCCTTGCACAGCCGCACCCGGGAACCGGCCGTCGCCAGCTCGCGGCAGTCCGACTCGGTGCGGCGCAGGTACGCCTGGAGCACCGCGCCGGTCGACGGGTGGTCCTTGCGCAGCTTGGCGAGGATGTCGAGGGTCGAGTCCGTGGTGGTGTGGTCCTCCATGTCCAGGGTGACCGTGGTGCCCGCCTCCTCGGCGGCGGCGCAGATCGCCCGCGCGTTGTCGTAGGCGAGCTGCTCGTCGAACATCTGGCCCAGCGCCGACAGCTTGACGCTCACCTCGGCGGCGGGGGTGAGCCCCGCCCCGGCGAGCCGCCGGAGCAGCCCGACGTACTCGTCGCGGGTGGCGGTGGCCTGCTCGGGGGTGACGGTGTCCTCGCCGAGGTTGTCGAGGGTGACCGCGAGACCGTCGTCGACGAGTTCGCGGGTCGCGCGCAACGCGTCGTCGGTCTTGGCGCCGGCGACGAACCGGCGGACGAGGTCCCGGGTGAACGGGGCCGTCGCGACGAGCCGCTCGACCTGGGGTGACCGGGAGGCGGCGAGGATGACGGTACGGAGCATGGATCGAGCCTAACGCCCGCCGGTGGGCCCGCGCGGGGCAGCGGCGCAGCCCCGGAGGTCAGGTCCCAACCGCATCACAGGCACCAGCCGCGGGGGGACGGCGGTGGCCCCCATCGGTTACAACGATGACGTGGAACAACGCCCCCGCCGCCGGCTCCGGTCGGCCTCCGTGCAGCTCGGCGCGCTCACCGTCCTCGCGCTCACCCTCTCCGGCTGCAACATGACCTCGGACGACGACGATGACGACTGCGCCCTCGGCCCGGTGGGCGGCGGCGACACGGTGGCCCTGGCGCTGCGGGCGCCCGTGGTGACCACCGGTCGCGCCGCGCCGGAGCCGACCGCCGCGGCGGTGCCCGACCGGGGCGGCTTCGGCACGCACCTCGCCTCCTGCGGCGGCTGACGTGCGCCGGGAGTCGGTCACCCCCCGCCCGGACTGGGACGCCACGATCCGTTCCCAGGGCCTGGTGTACGTCGACACCGAGCTGCCCGACGGCGGCATCATGTCGTACTGGGACGAGACCGCCGCGTACGCGTTCGAGCTGGACGAGGTGCTGCGGCTGGAGGAGGCGACCGAGGAGCTGCACCACATGTCGGTCGCCGCCGCCGAACACGTCGTCGCCCGCCGCCGGCACGCCGAGTTCGGCATCCCGGACTGGGCGGCCGAGGCCGTGGCCCGGTCGCTGCGCGAGGCGCCCCCCACCCTCTACGGGCGCTTCGATCTGGCCTACGACGGCAGCTGGCCGCCGAAGATGCTGGAATACAACGCCGACACCCCCACCGCGCTGGTCGAGGCGAGCATCGTCCAGTGGTACTGGCTGGAGCACACCCGGCCGGAGCTGGACCAGTGGAACAGCCTGCACGAACGCCTCGTCGGCGCCTGGGCGAAGATCGGCGCGGGCCTGCACGACCGCCGGGTGCACGTGCTCTGGTCGAACGAGGAGGAGTCCGGCGAGGACCACATGACGGCCGGCTACCTCGCCGAGACCGCCCGCCAGGCCGGGCTGGAGGTCACGCTCCAGCCGATCCAGCACATCGGCTGGGACGGCCGGCGCTTCGTCGACGCGGCCGACCAGCCGGTCACCACCTGCTTCAAGCTCTATCCGTGGGAGTGGATGCTCGCCGAGCCGTACGGGCCGCTGGCGCTGGAGCCGGGCACCCCGACGACCTGGATCGAGCCGGCGTGGAAGCTGCTGCTGTCCAACAAGGCGCTGCTCGCCGTGCTCTGGGAGCTGTACCCCGGCCACGAGCTGCTGCTGCCGGCGTACCTCGACTCGCCGCGCGGCATGACGGAGTACGTGGCCAAGCCGCTGCTCGGCCGGGAGGGCGGCTCGGTGCGGATCGTCACCGGCGGCACCGAGATCACCAATCCGGGGATATACGGCGACGAGGGCTGGTGCTACCAGGAGTTCCGGGCGCTGCCGGAGTTCGCCGGCAACCGGATGGTGCTGGGCAGCTGGATCGTCGACGGCGAGTCGGCCGGGGTGGGGGTGCGGGAGAGCGCGAGCCTCATCACCGACGGCTACGCGCGGTTCCTGCCGCACTACATCGACGCGCCACGGGCCCCCTGAGTCGTCTACCGTTGTGGGCGTGAACTTCGACGCGTACGCCCGGACCGGCGTTGACCTCGTCAACGCCCGCCTGGACGACCTCGACGACCTGCGGGCCCTCTTCCCCGACGACAACGCGTGGATGCGCGACGAGGTGGCGGAGCGGGACCTGGCGACATTCCGGCGGGCGCAGAAGCGGTTGCGCGACGTCTTCGAGTACGGCACCTCCGGGCGGGACGCCCAGGCGGTGACCGAGCTCAACGCCATGCTGGAGGCGTTCCCGGTGCAGCCCCGCATCTCCGGGCACGACTCCAGCGACTGGCACATGCACGTGACCAGCCGGGGCGCCTCCGTGAGCGCCGAATACCTGGCCGGCGCGGCCTGGGGGCTGTCGGTCTGGCTCTGCGAGTACGGCAGCGCCCGGTTCGGGGTGTGCGCCGACGAGCGCTGCGGCAACGTCTACCTGGACACCTCGTCCAACTGCTGCCGGCGGTTCTGCTCGGAACGCTGCGCCACCCGCTCGCACGTCGCCGCCCACCGCGCCCGCAAGCGCGCGGCGATCGGCGAGCAGGCCGGCGCGGGCACCAAGGAATCGCTCACCACGGCCGTCTGACGCCCCGTCCCCGGCCGGCCCCCACGCGTCGGCCGGGAGACGGCCCCGACCGGCGCCTCGACCGAGGCTCAGGCGTCGACCGGGGACGGCGTGCCGAGGTGCTGGCGGGCGAACGCCAGCGCCTCCCGCAGGTCGGCCTCCCGCACCGCGCGGCTCTTCGCGCCCCGGGTGGTGACCTCCACGGCGACCGAGCCGGTGAACCCGCGCCCGGCCAGCGAGGAGAGCAGCTCCCCGCACGGCTGGGTGCCGCGGCCCGGCACCAGGTGCTCGTCGCGGCCCTCGCCGGTGCCGTCGCCGAGGTGCACGTGGGCCAGGCCGGCGCCCATCCGGTCGGCCATCGCCAGCGAGTCGGTGTGCGAGGCGGCGCAGTGCGACAGGTCGAGCGTGTAGGAGGCGTAGCCGGTCTCGGTCGGGTCCCAACCCGGCACGTACGGCACGAACTGCCGGCCCGCCATCCGGACCGGGTACATGTTCTCCACCGGGAAGCGCAGGTCCGGGTAGTCGGCGGCGATCGCGGCGAGCCCGTCGGCGAAGCCGCGCGCGTAGTCCCGCTGCCAGGTGAACGGCGGGTGCACCACCACGGTGGGCGCCCCGAGCGTCGCCGCCATCTCCGCCGAGCGGCGCAGCCGCTCCCACGGGTCGGGGCTCCACACCCGCTGGGTGACCAGCAGGCAGGGCGCGTGGACGGAGAGCACCGGGACGCCGTAGTGCTCGGCGAGCCCTCGCAGCGCGCCGACGTCCTGGCTGACGGCGTCCGTCCAGACCATCACCTCGACGCCGTCGTAGCCGAGGGCGGCGGCGAGCTGGAACGCCGCCGCGGTCCGCTCAGGGAAGACCGAGGACGTGGACAGGAGCACCGGGACGCGGGAAGTCACACCATCGAGGGTAGCCGGGATCGATCGACACCTCGTGACGAGAGATTGCAAACCGCCCAGATCACACTTCCCGCGCCCACTCGGGACCGGCTTCCGTTCGCGACTGCGGGGCCCGCCGACTCACACCGGACCGAGCTGGTCCAGGCGGCGCAGGATGACGCCCTCGCGCAGCGCCCAGGGGCAGATGTCCAGCGCGTCCACGTCCAGTTGGCGCAGCACGGCCTCGGCGACGACCGCCCCGGCGAGCAGCTGGTGCGCCCGGCCGGCACTGACCCCCTCCAGCTCGACGAGCTGGGCCGGCGGGATGTGCCGGATGAACGCGAGCACCTGCCGCAGCCCGGCGCGGGTCAGCCGGCGCGGCGCCCACAGGCCGGCGCCGGAGGGGGCCGCACCGGCCAGCCGGGCCAGGGTCCGGAACGTCTTCGAGGTGGCCACCGGCCGCTCCCAGCCCACCTCGGTCATCTGCGCGACGACCGGTTCGAGCAGCCCGTCGACGTACGCCCGCAGCTCGTCGACCGCCTCGGCCGGCGGCGGCGCCGCGCTGTCGGGGGCCACCCGGAGCCGGTCACGGGTGAGCCGGCCGGCACCGAGCGGCAGGGAGACCGCGACGGCCGGGTCCTCGTCGATGCCGGCGGCGATCTCCAGCGAGCCACCGCCGATGTCCAGCACCAGCAGCCGGCCCGCCGACCAGCCGAACCAGCGCCGCACCGCGAGGAAGGTCAGCCGCGCCTCGTCCGCGCCCGGCAGCACCTCCAGGCGTACGCCGGCCTCGTCGCGCACCCGGGCCAGCACCTCGGCGGCGTTGGTGGCGTCGCGGACGGCGGAGGTGGCGAACGCGATCAGGTCGTCGGCGCCGAGCCCGACGGCCGCCGCCTTGGCCATGCCGACCGCCTTGACCAGGCCGTCCGCGCCGGCCTCGGTGAGCGCACCGTCCGGGCTGATCTGCTCGGCCAGCCGCAGCACGACCTTCTCCGAGTGCGCCGGCCAGGGGTGCGCCCCGGGATGGGCGTCGACCACCAGCAGGTGCACCGTGTTGGAACCGACGTCGAGGACACCCAGTCGCATGCTGAAGACACTAGGGCCAACCGGATTGCGCGGCTCGGCGGACCGGTGGGGGCGCCGGGCGTACGCTGGGCCGGGTGACAGGCCAGATCGAACTCCGCGTGCTGGTGGACGACCCGGACGACCCGCGCAGCCGCGAGGTGCCCCTGGACTTCCCCCGGGAGTGGATCGAGTTCACCGACCCGGCGGACGACAACCACCTCATCCGGGCCGACCTGACGTGGCTGCTCTCCCGCTGGACGTGCGTCTACGGCCGGGGCTGCCACGGCATCGTCGCCGGCCGGGCCGCCGACGGCTGCTGCTCGCACGGCGCGTTCTTCACCGACTCCGAGGACGAGCAGCGGGTCCGGGCCGCGGTCAAGCGGCTGACCCCGGCGACGTGGCAGCACTTCCGGCGCGGGTTCAAGAACTGGACCGAGAACGACACCATCGACGGCAAGAACTCCGCCCGCCGCACTGCCACGCAGGGCGCGGACGGGCCGTGCGTCTTCCTCAACGACGCCGGCTTCCCGGCCGGCGCCGGGTGCGCCCTGCACGCGCAGGCGCTGCGCGACGGGGTGCATCCGCTGGAATACAAGCCGGACGTCTGCTGGCAGCTGCCGATCCGCCGCGACCAGGAGTGGGTGAAGCGGCCGGACAACACGAAGGTGCTGGTCTCCACGCTCTCCGAGTTCGACCGGCGGGGCTGGGGCGCCGGCGGGCACGACCTGGACTGGTGGTGCACCTCCTCCACCGACGCGCACGTCGGCACCGAGCCGATGTACGTCTCCTACGGCCCGGAGCTGACCGCGCTGGTCGGCGCCCCCGCGTACGCGAAGCTGGCCGAGGTCTGCGGGGCACGCGGGCGGCAGGGCCTCATCGCCCCGCACCCCGCCGACGGCGCCTGACACCGACCGACGACGAAGGGGCCCGCATGCGGCGCGGGCCCCTTCGTGCGTACGCCGGTCAGGGCTCGAACTTGTAGCCCAGACCCCGCACGGTGACGATGAAGCGCGGGGCGGACGGCTCCGGCTCGACCTTGGAGCGCAGCCGCTTGACGTGCACGTCGAGGGTCTTGGTGTCGCCGACGTAGTCGGCCCCCCAGACCCGGTCGATGAGCTGGCCCCGGGTGAGCACCCGGCCGGCGTTGCGCAGCAGCAGCTCCAGCAGCTCGAACTCCTTGAGCGGAAGCTGCACGGGGGCGCCGTCGACGGTCACGACGTGCCGCTCGATGTCCATCCGCACCGGGCCGGCGGCCAGCGTCGGGCCGCCCGACTCGGCGGCCTCGGCGCTCTGCCGCCGCAGCACCGCCCGGATCCGGGCGACCAGTTCCCGGGGCGAGTACGGCTTGGTCACGTAGTCGTCGGCGCCGATCTCCAGGCCGACCACCTTGTCGATCTCACTGTCCCGGGCGGTGACCATGATGATCGGCACGTGCGAGCGCTGCCGGAGCTGCCGGCACACCTCGGTACCGGACATCTCGGGCAACATCAGGTCGAGCAGCACGATGTCGGCGCCGGTCCGGTCGAACTCGGTGAGGGCGGAGGTGCCCGTCGCGGCGACGGAGACCTCGAAACCCTCCTTGCGGAGCATGTACGACAGGGCGTCGGAGAACGACTCCTCGTCCTCGACCACCAGAACGCGGCTCAACGGGACTTCCTTTCCATGTGCTGTCAGGCCTGCCGGAGTTCGGCCGGAGCGGCCTCGATCCCAGCGGAGGGTGGTGTCGCCGGGACCTCGTCGGGGGGACGGGTGGGCAGCCGGAGGGTGAACGTCGATCCACCACCAAGAGTGCTCGACACCTCCACCCTTCCGCCATGGTTGCCGGCGATGTGTTTCACGATGGCCAGCCCCAGGCCGGTGCCGCCGGTGGAACGGGACCGGGCCTGGTCGGCCCGGTAGAACCGCTCGAAGATCCGGTCGACGTCGGTCGGGGCGATCCCGATGCCCTGGTCGGCGACGGAGATCTCCACGTGTTCGTCGGTGGCGCGTGCGGTGATCCGGACGGTGGTGTCCTCGCCCGAGTAGTTGACGGCGTTCTCCACCAGGTTGGACACGGCCGTGGCGAGCTGGGTGTCGCTGCCGTGGACGGTCAGGCCCCGCTCGGCGTCGACGGTCACCTCGATCCGGCGGGCGGCGGCGGAGGTGCGGGTCCGGTCGATCACCTCGGCGATGACCCACTCGACCGCGACGGGCTCCGGCGGCGGCTGCGGCTCGGCGCCCTGGAGCCGGGTCAGCTCCAGCAACTCCTGCACGAGGCGGCCCAGCCGGGTCGACTCGTGCTGGATGCGCTCGGCGAACCGGCGGGCGGCGACCAGGTCCTCGGAGAGGTCGGGCGCGCCCGCGCCGGCCGGTTCGGTGGCGTCCAGCAGCGCCTCGGCGAGGAGCTGGAGGGCCCCGATCGGCGTCTTGAGCTCGTGGCTGACGTTCGCGACGAAGTCGCGCCGGACGCGCGCCAGCCGGTGCGACTCGGTCACGTCGGACGCCTCGACGGCGATGAAGCCGGCCCCGATCCCCATCGCCCGCAGGTGCACGCCGAGCGGGTTCACCCCGGCGTTGTCGCGGCCCCGGGGCAGGTCCAGCTCGATCTCGCGCCGCACGCCGGTGCGCCGCACCTGCCCGGCGAGCGTACCGATCAGGGGGTGGGCGGCGATCGAGCCCTGGGTGGGGCCGGTGCGGAGCAGCCCCATCGCGCGGGCGGCCGGGTTGACCAGGACGGGCAGGTCGTCGGGGTCGAGTACGACCACGCCGGCCCGCAGCGAATCGATGGTCCGGCGACCGATCCCGGACTGCGGATCCTCGGCTATCGGGAGCCTCCCGGAGGTGTTGGGGAAGCCGGACCGGCTCCCCGCCCGCGTGGCGCGCTCGCCCAGCGCCGGGACGAACCGGGGCAGCAGCACCCCGGCGATCAGCCCGACCGCCAGTCCCACGGCCACCGCGACCGTCACCGCCCATTCCACCCGGCGATCGTAGGGTCATTGTTAACCTGGCAACCACCACAAATGGGATGAATCACCTTCACTTCCGGGAAAGTTCACTCCCGCGCCGAGCGTCGTTCACCGGGGTTCACCTCGGGTCCCCCCGTCCGACCTACCGTGGGCGGCGCACCTGCTCCCCGCCGGCCTCCCGGGCCGGCGACCACCGACCACAGGACGTGACAATGCGCGACGAGTTCCGGGCTGACCTGCAGATCGTCAGCCAGCTGCTGGTGGACATGGCGGAGGGGGTCCGGGCCGCGATGCGGCAGGCCACCCGCGCCCTGCTCACCGCGGACCGCCGGGCGGCCGAGACGGTGATCGAGCGGGACGCCGAGATCGACGAGCTCTACCGGCACGTCGAGGAGCGGGTCTGCGACCTGCTCGCCCGGCAGGCCCCCGTCGCCTCCGACCTGCGCGCGATGATCACCGCGCTGCACGTCGCGGCCGACCTGGAGCGGATGGGCGACCTGGCCGACCACGTCGCCAAGACCGCCCTGCGCCGGCACCCCTCGCCGGCCGTTCCGGCGGAGCTGCGACCGACCTTCACCGACATGGCAGCCATCGCCGACCGGATGGCCATCAAGATCGGCTCGGTGCTCGCCAAGCCCGACGCCGACCTCGCCGCCGAACTCGACGGCGACGACGACGCCATGGACGACCTGCACCGCAGCCTGTTCGGGCTGCTGCTCGGCGAGGACTGGCCGTACGGGGTGGAGACCGCCATCGACGCCACCCTGCTCGGCCGCTTCTACGAGCGCTTCGCCGACCACGCCGTCAACGCCGGCGAACACGTGGTCTACCTGATCACCGGGCAGACCACCCCCACGGCGAACTGAGCCGTACGCGAAGGGCCCCTCCCCCGCGCAACCGCGCCGGGAAGGGGCCCCTTGCGTGCCTGGGTCAGCGGCCCTGGTTGGCCACGGCGGCAGCGGCCGCCTTCGCGGCGGCCGGGTCCAGGTAGGTGCCACCCATGGTGAGCGGGCGCAACTGCGGGTCCAGGTCGTAGCGCAGCGGGATGCCCGTGGGGATGTTCAGCTTGGCGATCGCGGAGTCGGAGATCTGGTCCAGGTGCTTGACCAGGGCGCGCAGCGAGTTGCCGTGCGCGGCCACCAGCACCGTGCGGCCGGCCAGGATGTCCGGCACGATCGAGTCGTACCAGTACGGCAGCATCCGCTCGACGACGTCCTTGAGGCACTCGGTGCGGGGCATCAGCTCGCCCGGCAGCAGCGCGTAGCGCGGGTCGCCGACCTGCGAGAACTCGTCGTCGTCGGCGATCGGCGGCGGCGGGGTGTCGTACGAGCGGCGCCAGAGCATGAACTGCTCCTCGCCGTACTCCTCCAGGGTCTGCTTCTTGTTCTTGCCCTGGAGGGCGCCGTAGTGCCGCTCGTTGAGCCGCCACGACCGCCGCACCGCGATCCAGTGCCGGTCGGCGGCGTTCAGCGCCAACTCGGCGGTGCGGATCGCGCGGCGCATCACGCTGGTGTGCACCACGTCCGGCAGCAGGTCGTGCTCGCGCAGCAGTTCGCCGCCGCGGCGCGCCTCGGTCTCGCCCTTCTCCGTCAGGTCGACGTCGACCCAGCCGGTGAAGAGGTTCTTGGCGTTCCAGTCGCTCTCGCCGTGCCGCAGCAGGACCAGCGTCCCGACGGTGGGCCCCTCGCTAGCAGTCATGCCGATCATCCTGCCGCACGCCGTCGGACGACGCGCGGGCAGTGGTCGTGACGACCACCACGTGGAAAATGCGCTGCCCGGAGATCCGGCCTGGCACTAGGTTGTAAGGCGCAACAATCAAGACGGTCATTACGGGCGGGGGCGCCGACGTGCGGACGATGCAGGGCTGGTTCCGGGAGACCACCGGCGGCCTGCCGGTCACCTTCTGGTACCTGTGGGCCGGCACCCTGATCAACCGGCTCGGCTCGTTCGTCCTGGTCTTCCTGGCCATCTACCTGACGCAGGAGCGCGGCTTCTCCCCGGCCCAGGCGGGGCTGGTGCTCGGCCTGTGGGGCGTCGGCGGCGCGGTCGGTACCACCGCCGGCGGCACCCTGAGCGACCGCTGGGGCCGACGGCCCACCCTGCTCACCTCGCATCTCGGCGCGGCCGCCATGATGCTCGCCCTCGGCTTCGCGCGGGAACTGTGGGCCGTCGCGCTCGGCGCCCTGCTGCTCGGCATGTTCGCCGAGGCGGCCCGGCCCGCCTTCGGCGCGATGGTGATCGACGTGGTGCCCGAGAAGGACCGGCTGCGGGCCTTCTCGCTGAACTACTGGGCGATCAACCTCGGCTTCGCCAGCGCGGCCATCCTCGCCGGCCTCGCCGCCGAGGCCGGCTTCCTGCTGCTCTTCGTGGTCGACGCGACCACCACCGTGATCACCGCGCTGATCATCTTCGTCAAGGTCGGCGAGACCCGGCGGGCCCCCGTCGTCGGCAACGGCCACAAGGGCGCCGGCGCGCCGGCCGGGGCGCTGCGCACCATCCTGCGCGACCGGGTCTTCCTCGGCTTCGTGACGCTCAACCTGTTCGCGGCGCTGATCTTCCTCCAGCACATCTCGATGCTGCCGATCGCCATGGGCGACTCCGGTCTCAGCCCCACCACCTACGGCTCGGTGATCGCGCTCAACGGGGTGCTGATCGTGGTCGGGCAGCTCTTCGTACCCCGGCTGATCAGGGGCCGGAGCCGGTCGCACGTGCTCGCCCTCGCGTCGGTGGTGATGGGCGTCGGGTTCGGGCTCACCGCCTTCGCCGACACCGCCTGGTTCTACGGCCTGACCGTGCTGATCTGGACGGTCGGCGAGATGCTCAACTCGCCGTCCAACGCCACCCTGATCGCCGAACTCTCCCCCGCCGAGCTGCGCGGCCGCTACCAGGGGGTCTTCTCGCTCTCCTGGCAGGGGGCCGCCGCGATCGCGCCGGTCCTCGGCGGCCTCGTCCGGGAGCAGGCCGGCAACGCCCAGCTCTGGCTCGGCTGCGCCGCCATCGGCGCGCTGATGGCGGTCGCCCACCTGGTCTCCGGCCCGACCCGGGAGCGGCGGGCCACGACGCTGCGGGCGGCCACCGGTCCCGCCGTACCGGTGGTGGCGATCCAGTCGCCCGCCCCGCAGGCGGCCGAGGCGGCAGCGACGGCACCCGCCGAGCCGGCGACGGTCGACGCCCGGGCGTAACGGGCGCGGAGCAGCCGGCAGGGCGGTGACCAGCGACACCCTGGCGCGCCGGCCGACGGCTTCCTACGGTCTAGGGCGGTTCGGTTAGGAAACAAAACTGTCGGGAGGACCGGTGCGGGGGTTGCGCCGCTGGCTGGACGACACCGCGGGTGGGCTCCCCGCCACCTTCTGGTACCTCTGGGCCGGGCTGCTGATCAACCGGGCCGGCGCCTTCGCGATGCTCTTCCTGTCGCTCTACCTGACCGACGCGCGGGGCGCGAGCGAGGCGCTCACCGGGACGGTCGTCGGGGCGTACGGGCTGGGCGGGGCGGCGGGCGTGCTGCTCGGCGGGGTGCTGGCCGACCGGTGGGGGCGGCGGTCCACCCTGCTCGCCGCCCACCTCGCCACCGCCGGGCTGATGGTCGGGCTGGCCTTCAGCCGGCACCTGGCGATGATCGCCGCGCTCGCCGCCCTGGTCGGGGTGGCGCACTCGATGCCCAGTCCCGCCTTCGTGGCGGCGATCGTCGACGTGGTGCCCGAGCGGCGCCGCTCCCGGGCCTTCAACCTCCAGTTCTGGGCGTTCAACCTGGGCATGGCCGTGGCCTCGCTGCTGGCCGGCCTGCTCGCCGAGGCGAGCTTCGTGGCGCTCTTCCTGGTCGATGCCGCCGCCACCGTGCTGGCGGCGGCGGTCATCGCGTGGAAGGTCCCGGAGACGCTCCCCCGCCGCCCCGCCGGCCTTCCGCCGATCTTGGACAGTTCCCGTTCCGACCGGACGGATGGCGTCCAAGACCTTCGGTCGGCGGCGGTCGGCGGCGGGGCAGTGGGGCGGCAGCGGCGGGCCCGGTGGCTGGGGCGGGCGGGGCGGCAACGGCAGCCGGGGCTGCACACCGCGCTGACCGACCGCACGTTCCTCACCTTCGTCGGCCTGACCTTCGTCCTGGCCGTGTTGACCATGCAGACGTCGACGATCATGCCCCTGGCGATGCGGTCGGACGGCCTGCGCCCGTCGGCGTACGGCGCGGTGGTGGCGCTCGGCGGGGTCCTGATCGTGCTCGGGCAGCTCTTCGTGCCACGGCTGATCGAACGGCACCGCAAGGATCGCGTCCTGGCCGTCTCCACCGCGCTGCTGGCGATCGGCTTCGCCACCCTCGCGTTCGCCGACGACGTGGTGGTCTACCTGGCGGCGGCGGTGGTCTGGACCGTCGGCCAGATGCTCGCCGCACCGCCCAACGCGCAGATCAACGCCGACCTCGCCCCGCTGGAGCTGCGGGCCCGCTACCAGTCGGTGTTCTACCTGGCGTTCCCGGCGGCGTCGTTCGTGGCGCCCACCCTCGGCGGGGTCAGCCTTCAGTACCTCGGGGACCGGCACTGGCTGATCGTCGGCGGGCTGGGACTGCTGGCCGCCGGCTGCCACCTGCTGGCCGGCCCGCCCCGCGAACGGCGCGTCGCCGCCCTCCGCCGCCGCTCCGCCCCCCTCCCGTCCCCGGCCCCCACCGCCGTGCGGTGACCCGGGGGTCGAGGCTTGCCGCCGGCATCGCGCCGAGGGGCCCGCGAGAGAGGGCCGGACAGCAGAACGCCCACCGCGACTCGTGATCGCGATGGGCGCTCGCACCGTATGACCGGCGGCGGCGGGCGAAGCCCACCCCCGTAGGCGTCGCCCGCTCGCGCCGCCGGTCCAAACAGGTGGCCACCGTCCCCCAACGGTGTTGTTCCACCCGTCCCCTGCGCCTCACTCGGTGCACGGATCTGATCGATCCACCGCTCCCCCGAACGGTTCCAAGCGTGGCGCGGTGCAATAAAGTTAGTTCGCCCGGTATTACGAAGACAACCTGAATGGGCTGTCTCGCCGGTCACAGCTCCGGTGTCCCACCGGAGGTGACCGCTGTTCCGGTCTCGGTCAGCCGAACAGCGCTTACCCGCCCGCCATTCCCCGAAACACGTCAGCCGTCCTCACGATCGGGCGATTCCGTACGGAAGAAGTTGCTCGGCCGGCCGTCACGCAGCTGCTCCTGGTAGATCAGGTTCAGCTTCCGCTCGTCGAAGGTGCGGAACCACTCGCCCCAGGTGATCTCGCGGATCCGGCTGCTCTCCCGGTAACCGGGCATGTTGAAGGTGAGCACGCCGGCCCGCCCCGCCCGCTCGGTGCCCGCGATCGTCGCCGGTTTGGCGCCACGCTCCCGCGCCCAGCGCTGGATCACCTCGTGGTTGGTGGTCACCAGGCTGCGGCCCGGACGCTCCGGCCGATCAGCGGTGGACGAGATGAGCTGCGAGGAACGCACCGACCGCGAGGTGCTCCGCCCGGTCCGTACGCCGGTCGTCGTGCCCCCGCGAGGCGTGCCCGCCCGCGCCGGGGCCGGCGCGGCCTTCCGGGCCGCCGACGTGGTCTTCCTGGCCGGGGCCGCCTTCGCGGCGGCCTTCCTGGCCGGGGCCTTCTTCGCCGCCGCCTTCTTCGCCGGGGCGGCCTTGTTCGCCGCCTGCGCCCGGCCCGGTGCGGCCTTGCCCGCCGCCCGGCCCGACGCGGCCTTCTTGGTGGCGGCGGCCCGCCCGGCGGACGCCCGGGTGCCCGTCGCCCGACCGGCCGGCCCGGTGCTGCGACGCGCGGCGCCGCCCGCCGGACGCTCCGCCCGCAGGGTCTTCGCCAGCGTCTTCACCAGTTCCGGCTTGCGCAGGGCGGAGATGCCGGAGACCCCGCGCTTGCGGAGCTGCCCCCGGATCTCGTCCACCTTCATCCGGGAGATCTCGGATTCGGAGATCGTCGGGGTGTTCGGGGTCTGGTTGCCCGCCTGCCGTTTCGTCCTGGTCGCAGTCCCGCCGCGACCTGAGCTGTTCCGCTGAGCCATGGGACGCTCACGCTCCTCGACAGTTGGTCCTCGGCGCGCGGCGGGTCCCAGTGCCGCACCGCGCGGTGCGGCATACCCGTCAGGACCGGTCCGAACCTCCGACCCGGGCACCTGTGCCCGAGGCGTCGCCGGACTGCCCGGCGGCGGCCGGCTGGCCGGAATCGGCGGCGGCCGGGGACGGCTCGAAGAGGTGCGCGAACGCCGCGAGGTTCGCGGTGGACTCGCCCCGCTTGACCCGCCACTCCCACTCCCGCCGGATCGAGCTGCCGAAGCCGATCTCCAGCATCGTGTCGAAGGACTCGTCGGCGTACGTCAGCACCGCGCCCAGCAGCCGGTCCAGCTCGTCGGCGTCGATCCCGGCGGGGTTGACGCGGCCGGTCAGGTAGACGTCGCCGACCGCGTCGACGGAGAACGACACGCCGTACATGCGGGCGTTGCGCTGGAGGAGCCAGGCCCACAGCTCCTCGCGGCGCTCGTCCGGCTGGCGCATCACGAACGCCTCGATCCGCAGCGCGTGCTCGCCGACGATCAGGTTGCAGATCGTCTTCAGCTTGTGGGTGCCCGGCAGCGTGACCGCGTACGAGCCCGGGCCGGTCGACTCCCAGGCCAGTTCCCGCTCGTCGCAGACCGACTCGATCAGGGCCGCAAGATCGCTCTTCCCGCTCATCGGATCCACTCTACGGCCGCCACCGCCGTGGCACCGGGCGACGGCGGCCCGGCCCGGTCGGTCACCAGGAGCAGGACATCGCCGGCCCGCAGGCCAGCTCGGAGGCGAGCCGGGACCGGTGCGCGGCGATCGCCTCGCCGTAGACGGTGAGCAGCCCGGAGGCGGTGCGGTGCCAGGAGAAGTTGCGGGCGTGCCGCGCGGCGCCCCGGGCCAGCTCGGCGCGGCGGAGCCGGGCCGGCAGCAGGCGGGCGAGCGTACGGGCCCAGTCGGCCGGGTCGTGGCCGTCGATGAGCACGCCGCTGACCTGGTCCCGGACGGCGGTCACGAGGCCGCCGACGGCGGCGGCCACCACCGGCGTACCGCAGGCCTGTGCCTCCAGCGCGACCAGGCCGAAGGATTCGTTGTACGACGGCACCGCGACCAGGTCGGCGGCCCGGTACAGGGCGGGCAGGTCGTCGCCGGTGCGCGGGGGCAGGAAACGCACCCGGTCGGCGACGCCGAGCGTCGCGGCCAGCTCCATCAGGGCGGTCGGGCGGTCCAGCCCGCTGCCGCTGGGGCCCCCGCAGATCACCACGGTCACCTCGTCGGCGAGCCCCGGGTCGCGCTCGCGCAACGCGGCCACCGCGCGGATGAGCACGTCCGGGGCCTTCAGCGGCTGGATGCGGCCGACGAAGGCCACCACGTACCCGGTGGCGGGCAGCCCGAGGCGCCGACGGGCGTCGGCGACGACGCGGTCGCGGTCGCCGGGGGCCGGGCGGAACCGGTCCAGGTCCACACCGGGCTCGACCACCGCGACCCGGGCCGGGTCGGCGTCGTACCGGTCGATCAGGTCACGGGCCTCGACCGTCGTGTTCGCGACCAGCCGGTCGGCCTCGGCGACCACCTGCTCCTCGCCGATGACGCGCGCCTTCGGCTCGGGCCGGTCACCGGCGGCGAGCTGGGCGTTCTTGACCTTCGCCAGGGTGTGCGCGGTGTGCACCAACGGCACCCCCCAGCGCTCCTTGGCCAGCCAGCCGACCTGCCCGGAGAGCCAGTAGTGGGAGTGGATCAGGTCGTAGTGGCCCGGCGGACGGGCCGCCTCGGCGCGGAGCACGCCCGCGGTGAACGCGCAGAGCTGCCCCGGCAACTCCTCCTTGGTGAGCCCCTCCAGGGGCCCCGCCGGGACGTGCCGGACGTGCACGCCCGGGGCCGTCTCGACCACCGGGGGGAGGTCGCCGGAGGTGGCCCGGGTGAAGATCTCCACCTCGACGTCAGCCTCCGCCAGCCGGCGGGCGATTTCCAGGATGTATACGTTCATCCCCCCCGCGTCGCCGGTGCCCGGCTGGTGCAGAGGGGAGGTGTGTACCGAGAGCGTCGCGATCCGCCGGGGGCGGGGCCACGGTCGCGCACCGCGCTGACGACCCACACCGGTGTGCAACTCCGCCACGTCCGCTCCCTTTGTCACGGTTTATGCCGTCGGCACGCCCGGCGCTTAACGGACAACGTCCTCGGCCGATGTCATCTTCCCCATCGGGCATACCTAATGCGCCGGGACGACCCCCGGGCGTGACGGACCTCATCACCGCGCCGCCGGCATTCGTCCCGGTACCGCGGGGAGAATGACCGGATGACCTCTGTCGCCGTCGTCACCGGAGCGTCCAGCGGGATCGGGGCGGCCACCGCCCGCCGCCTCGCCGCCGAGGGCTTCCACGTGCTCGCCGCCGCGCGGCGTACCGACCGGTTGGCCGCCCTGGTGGCCGAGATCGAGGGCGCCGGCGGCGCGGCCACCGCCGTGGCCTGCGACGTCACCTCCGACGAGTCGGTGGCCGGCCTGGCCGACGCGGCGGCGGCCCTGGGCCCGGTGACGCTGCTGGTCAACAACGCCGGCGGCGCGCGCGGCCTGGATCCGGTCGAGTCCGGGTCCGTGGGCGACTGGCAGTGGATGTACGACGTCAACGTGCTCGGCACGCTGCGCGTCACCCAGGCGCTGCTGCCCGCGCTGGAGGCGTCCGGGGCCGGCACCATCGTGGTCGTCTCCTCGACCGCCGGCTTCACCGTGTACGAGGGCGGGGGCGGCTACGCCGCCGCGAAGCACGCGCAGACGGCGATCGCCGGCACGCTGCGGCTGGAACTCTGCGGCCGACCGGTGCGGGTCATCGAGATCGACCCCGGCATGGTCCGCACCGACGAGTTCGGGCTGGTCCGCTTCGCCGGGGACGCCGAGCGGGCCGCTGCGGTCTACACCGGGGTCGCCGAACCGCTGGTCGCCGAGGACGTCGCCGACTGCGTCGCCTGGTGCGCGACCCGCCCGCAGCACGTCAACGTGGACCGACTCGTCGTACGCCCGCTGGCCCAGGCCGCCCAGCACAAGGTGCACCGGGTCGGCTGAGCCGGCCCGGACGGTCACCGACGATGGCGGGCACGGCGCGGCACCGTCCGCTGGGCGTGGTCACCCGGGGTACCACAAACCCCAACCGGCTGCGCCGGGTGGACAACTGGATCGTCGAGACCTGCGGCGAGGCGCTGCGCGGGGCGGCCGACCCGCTGGTGGTGGACCTCGGCTACGGCGCCAGCCCGGTGACCGCCGTCGAACTGCGTACCCGGCTCGCGACCGCCGTCCGCCCCGACGTACGGGTCGTCGGGCTGGAGATCGATCCGGTGCGCGTCGCCGCCGCCCAGCCGTCCGCCGACCCGCCCGGGCTCACCTTCGCCCGGGGCGGGTTCGAGCTGGCCGGGCTGCGCCCCGCCCTGGTCCGCGCGTTCAACGTGCTGCGCCAGTACGACGAGCACGAGGTCGCCGACGCCTGGCGCACCATGACCGCGGGGCTGGCTCCGGGCGGGCTGCTGGTCGAGGGCACCTGCGACGAGTTGGGGCGGCTCGGCGGCTGGCTGCTGATCGACGCCGACGGCCCCCGTACGCTCACCCTGGCCGCGAAGCTCACCACCCTGGACACCCCGGCGGAGCTGGCGGAACGGCTGCCCAAGGCGCTGATCCACCGCAACGTCCCCGGCGAGCGGATCCACGACCTGATCCGTGCCCTCGACGACGCCTGGCAGGCCGCCGCCGGCTACGCCCCGTACGGCCCCCGCCAACGCTGGCTGCGCGCGGTCTCCGCCGTCCGCGAGGCGGGCTGGCCGATCCTCGACGGCCCCCGCCGCTGGCGCCACGGCGAACTGACCCTCCCCTGGCCCCGGATCGCCCCCACCACCGCACCCTGACCCCGCCCGGCACGGGACCGGCGGCGCGGGCGGGAGGGCGGGAGGGCGGGGTCAGATGGTGCAGTTGATGAGGATCGGTTCGGGGTGGAGGGTGACGCCGAAGCGGTGGTGCACGCCGTCGCGGATCTCCCGGGCGAGCTCGACCAGGGACGCGGTGCTGGCGGTGCCGCTGCGGTTGGTCAGGGCGAGGGTGTGCTTGCTGGAGATGGCGACGCCCTCCGGCCCCGGGTGGCCCTTGCCGAAGCCGGCCTTGTCGATCAGCCAGGCCGCGCTGACCTTCACCACGTCACCCGCGCCCGGCCAGGCGGGCGGCTCGCCGATGTCGGCGGCGCGCTCGCGCAGCAGCTCGTACGCGGCGACGTCCAGCACGGGGTTGGTGAAGAACGAGCCGACCGAGCGGGTGTCCGGGTCGGCGGGGTCGAGCACCATGCCCTTGCCGGCGCGCAGCCGCAGGACCGTGGCCCGGGCGTCGGCCAGCGGCACGCGCTCCCCCACCTGCACGCCGAGCGCCCGGGCCAGTTCCGCGTAGCGCACCGGGCCCGACAACGGCGAGCGGGCGAGCCGGAAGTCGACGGAGAGCACCACCCAGCGGTCGCTGTACTTGAAGATGCTGGAGCGGTACGCGAAGCCGCAGTCGGCGGCGGCGATCCGCCCGACCGTCCCGTCGACCCGGTCGTGGACCTGCACGCCGGTGATGGTCTCGGCGACCTCCTGCCCGTACGCGCCGACGTTCTGGATGGGGGTGGCGCCGGTGGAGCCGGGGATGCCGGAGAGGCACTCCAGGCCGGACCAGCCGTTGGCCACGGTGGCGGCGACCAGCTCGTCCCAGGGCTCGCCCGCCTCGACGCGTACGGTGACGCTGTCGGCGTCCTCGGCGACGACCCGCAGGCCCCGGGAGCGCACCAGGACCACGGTGCCGGGGAAACCGGCGTCGCCGATAACGACGTTGCTGCCGCCGGCGAGGAGCAGGACCTGCTCGTCGCGTTCGGCCGCCTGCCGCACCTCCCGGACGATCCCGTCGGCGTCGGTGCCGGCGACGACGCGGCCGGCCGGACCGCCCAGGCGTAGCGTCGTGTATCGCGCCAGGTCGCACGTCGTGGCGGGTTCGGTTCCGGTTGTCGGCTGGGCGTAGACGTCTGACACGCCTTTCACCCTAGGCTGAGGGGTAGCCGCGGCGCCCACTGGTGGCCCGGTCACCCCCGGGAGGATGGCGATGAGCAGACTGCATGGCACGAAGGACTTCTGGATGGGAGCGCTCCGGGCGGAGGGCCCGGCGTTCGCCGCAGCCGTGGCGGAGGCGCCGCCGGAGACACCGGTGCTGTCCTGTCCCGGCTGGACCGTCGCCGACCTGACGCTGCACCTGACCTCCATCTACCGCTGGGTGCACTCGTTCGCCGGCTCCGGCGCCACCACCCCGTCGCCGGGGAGGTCCGAGCCGGTCGAGCCGGAGCCCGGCGTCGCCCCGCTCCAGCTCTGGCAGCAGGCGTACGACCAGCTGATGACCCTCTTCGACGGCCTCGACCCGGAGGCCCCGGCGTGGAACTGGGCGCCGCAGCCGAAGAGGGCGGGCTTCTGGCCGCGCCGGATGGCGCACGAGACCGCGGTGCACCGCTGGGACGCCCAGCTCGCCATCGCGGCGGGCGAGCCGGTCGAGGCGAAGCTCGCCGCCGACGGGGTGAGCGAGATCCTGGACACCTGGCTGCCGGCCGGCCGGCGCCGCACGGCGGGCCAGTGGCGCGGGGTCGTGCAGCTCTCGGCCGTCGACGCCGGCCAGGAGTGGTTCCTGCGGCTGCGCGGCGAGGGTGTGGCCCTGCTCGACACGGCCACCATCTTCGACCACGACGACCACCACGCGCGGGCGCAGGTGAGCGGCACCGCGAGCGACCTGCTGCTGGCGCTCTGGGGCCGGCTCGGCCTCGACACGCTCGACGTGGCCGGCGACCGCAGCCTGCTGGAGGGCCTCCGCGTCGGCTGAGCCCCGCCGCGCGGAGCCGGGCCCCGAGGGCTCCGCGTAGTCCCACCGCACGTCCTGAGAGAGTGGCCGCCCGGCACAGGCGGCCACTCTCTTCGCGTCCGACCCCTCAGAACTGCGGAGAGCGCTCTCTTGACACCGGCGGGACCCAACCACCACCCTGTCGTGAGAGCGCTCTCTCAGCTCTGCTCCACCACCTGCCTCACCACCTCAGACGACCTGAGAGGGGTCCGACCGAAATGGGTGTCTTTCCGCGCCGCCGCCTCGCGGCGGTGGCCCTCGTCGCCGCCAGCGCGCTGCTCGCCACCGCCGGCTGCGCCGGCGACGAACCTGCCGAGGACGGCAAGATCACGTTGACCGTCGACGTGTTCAGCCAGTTCGGCTACGAAGAGCTCTACAAGGAATACATGGCCAGCCACCCGAACGTGAAGATCGTCGAGCGTGGCACGGGCACCAACCTCGACGACTACTCGCCGAAGCTGACCCAGTGGCTCGCCGCCGGCAAGGGCGCGGGCGACGTCGTCGCCATCGAAGAGGGGTTGATGGTCGAGTACAAGGCCAACCCCGACAACTTCGTCAACCTGCTCGACCACGGCGGCGCCGAACTCCAGGGCAACTTCCTGGAGTGGAAGTGGGAGGGCGGCAAGACCAAGGACGGCAAGCTGATCGGCCTGGGCACCGACGTCGGCGGCATGGCCATGTGCTACCGCAAGGACCTGTTCGCCAAGGCCGGCCTGCCCACCGACCGCGAGGCGGTCTCGAAGCTCTGGCCGACCTGGCAGGACTACATCAAGGTCGGCGAGCAGTTCAAGGCGAAGAACACCGGCGCGGCGTTCCTGGACGCCGCGACCAACATCTTCAACACGATCGTGCTCCAGACGGCGGGCAACGCGCAGGGCTACCACTACTACGACACCAGCGACAACCTGGTGGTGGACAGCAACCCGGCGGTGCGCCAGGCCTGGGACACCACGATGGACATCGTCGACTCCGGCCTCTCCGGCAAGTACGGCTCCTGGTCGGAGGAGTGGGTGTCGGCCTTCAAGCAGGCCAAGTTCGCCACCATCGCCTGCCCGGCCTGGATGACCGGCGTCATCGAGGGCAACGCCGGCGCCGAGGCCAAGGGCAAGTGGGACATCGCCCGGGTGCCCGGCAACGGCGGCAACTGGGGCGGGTCGTGGCTCGCCGTACCGACCCAGAGCAAGCACCGCGCCGAGGCGATCGAGCTGGCGAAGTTCCTGACCAGCGCCAAGGGCCAGATCGGGGCGTTCAAGGCCAAGGGCCCGCTGCCCTCCTCGCCGCAGGCGCTGGCCGACCCCGCGATCGTCGAGGCCAAGAACGCGTACTTCTCCGACGCCCCTGTCGGGCAGATCTTCGGCGAGGGCGCCAAGACCCTGAAGCCCGTCTACATGGGACCGAAGAACCAGGCCGTACGCACGGAGGTCGAGAACGCCGTCCGGACGGTGGAGCTGGGTCAGCGCAAGCCCGACCAGGGCTGGACGGACGCGGTCAACAACGCCAAGAAGGCCGCCGCCAAGTAGCCCGAGCCGGGGATGCGGGCGGGCGGGCGCCGGGGGCGCCGGTCCCGCCCGCACCCGGGAAAGGAGTGGTCCGGGCATGACCGTCCAGCTCGACGCGCGTCCGCCGGTCGCACCGGCGCCCCGCACCGGCCGGCGCCCGCCGGCGATGCGGTTCAGCCGCCTCGACACGAAGTACTCGCCCTACCTGTTCATCGCCCCGTTCTTCGTGCTCTTCGGGGTGTTCGGGGCGTATCCGCTGATCTACACCTTCTGGGTCTCCCTGCACGACTGGGACCTGCTCGGCAGCAACCACCCGTTCGTCGGGCTGGAGAACTACAGCCGGCTGCTGGCCGACGCCGACTTCTGGCACGCCGTCGTCAACACCCTCGGCATCTTCGTCATCTCCACCATCCCGCAGCTGCTGGCCGCGCTCTGGCTGGCCAACCTGCTCAACCGGCAGCTGCGGGCCCGCACGACGTTCCGGATGGCGGTGCTGATCCCGAACATCACCTCGACCGCCGCGGTCGCGATCGTCTTCGGGGTGCTCTTCGGTCGCGAGTTCGGCATGGTCAACTGGCTGCTCGACCTGGTCGGCATCGACGCGATCGCGTGGAAGTCGAACCGGTTCGCGTCCTGGGTGGCCATCTCCACCATGGTCGACTGGCGGTGGACCGGCTACAACGCGCTGATCTTCCTGGCGGCGATGCAGGCCATCCCGCGCGACCTGTACGAGTCGGCCGCGATCGACGGGGCCGGCCGGGCGCGGCAGTTCTGGTCGATCACCGTGCCGCTGCTCAAGCCGACGATCATCTTCACCGTCATCATCTCCACCATCGGCGGGCTCCAGCTCTTCACCGAGCCCCGGCTGTTCCACTCCGGGACCAACCCGATCCGGGGCGGGACGCTACGGGAGTCGCAGACCGTGACCATGTACATGTTCGAGAACGCCTTCGCACCCCACTACAACTTCGGGTACGGCTCGGCGGTGGCGTGGCTGCTCTTCGCGCTGATCGCGGTCGTCGCGGCGATCAACGTGCTGCTCCTGCGCCGGCTCGGCGGCGCGAAGCCCCCGAAGGAGGACGCGAAGTCCAAGGAGGTAGCGCGATGACCCGCCTCTGGGCCGCCAGCCGGCTCACCTACGCCGCGCTGATCGCCGCCGGGGTCCTGTCGATCTTCCCGATCTACTGGATGTTCGTGGTGGCGAGCCGCTCCAACGACGCGATGGGCCAGCTACCGCCCCCGGTCACCCCCGGCGGCAACTTCGGCGCGAACGTGTCCCGGCTGCTCAACAACACCGACGCGTACTTCGTCGCCGGCCTGGTCAACTCGGCGATCGTGGCGACCACGGTCACGGTCTCGGTGGTCTTCTTCTCCACCCTGGCCGGGTTCGCCTTCGCCAAGCTGCGGTTCCGGGGGCGCAACGCGCTGCTCATGGTGATCATCGCGACGATGATGGTGCCCACCCAGCTCGGCGTCATCCCGCTCTACCTGCTGATGACGAAGCTGAACTGGAACGACCGGCTGCCGGCGGTGATCGTGCCGGCGCTGGTCACCGGCTTCGGGGTGTTCATGATGCGGCAGTACGCCGGCCAGGCGGTCAGCAACGAGCTGATCGAGGCGGCCCGGGTGGACGGCTGCAACACGGCGCGGATCTACTGGAACGTGGTGCTGCCGGCGCTGCGCCCGGCCGCCGCCGTACTCGGGCTGCTCACGTTCATGACGACCTGGAACGACTTCCTCTGGCCGTACGCTGTCCTCAACGACCCGGAGAACCCGACCGTGCAGCTGGCCCTGCGCACCCTGTCCGACGGGTACTACACGGACATGTCGCAGGTGTTCACGGGGACAGCCATCGCCACCCTCCCGTTGTTGCTGGTCTTCGTCCTGTTCGGCCGCCAGATCATCGGCGGCATCATGGAAGGTGCGGTCAAGGCGTGAGCACTCTGCGATTCCCCGACAACTTCGTCTGGGGGGCGGCCACCGCCGCGTACCAGATCGAGGGCGCGGCCACCGACGACGGCCGCGGGCCGTCGATCTGGGACACCTTCAGCCGTACGCCGGGCAAGGTCCACCACGGGCACACCGGCGACGTGGCCTGCGACCACTACCACCGGTACGCCGACGACGTGGCGCTGATGGCGGAGCTGGGGCTCGGGGCGTACCGCTTCTCGGTGGCCTGGCCCCGGATCCAGCCGGACGGCACCGGCCCGGTCAACCCGCGCGGCCTGGACTTCTACGACCGGCTGACCGACGCGCTGCTGGCCCGGGGCATCGACCCCATCGTCACGCTCTACCACTGGGACCTGCCGCAGGCCCTCCAGGACCGGGGCGGCTGGACCAACCGGGAGACCGCCGAGCACTTCGCCACGTACGCCACGGCGGTGCACACCCGCCTCGGCGACCGGATCCCCACCTGGACCACGCTCAACGAGCCGTGGTGCTCGTCCTACCTCGGCTACGGCAACGGGGTGCACGCCCCCGGCGAGCAGGACGCGGGGGCGGCCTTCGCCGCCGTACACCATCTGCTGCTCGGGCACGGCCTGGCGGCCCGCGCGCTGCGCGCCGCCGGCGCCAGGACCGTCGGGATCACGGTCAACCCGGCCGACGTGCGCGCGGCCGACGCGGACAGCGCCGCGGACGCGGCGGCGGTCCGCCTGGTCGACGGCCTACACAACCGGATCTTCCTCGATCCCCTGCTGCGCGCCGCGTACCCCGACGACGTGCTGGAACACGTGGCCCGGATCGTCGAGCCGACGTTCATCCGCGACGGCGACGAGAAGCTGATCGCCGCCCCGATCGACCTGCTCGGCATCAACTACTACGCCCCCACCTACGTCGCCGGCCGGCCGGACGGCGCGGGCGGCAGCGCCTACCCGGGCACCGAGGGCGCGGTGGAGTTCCTGCCGCCGGCCGGGCCGCTGACCGACATGGGCTGGATGATCGAACCGGCCGGGCTGACCCGGCTGCTGGAACGGATCGCCACCGACTACCCCGGTGTGCCGCTGATGGTCACCGAGAACGGCGCGGCGTTCCCCGACAAGGCCGGCGCGGACGACAGCAACGGCGCCGGGCAGGTGCTGGACGCGGACCGGATCGCCTACCTCGACGGGCACCTGCGCGCCGTGCACGAAGCGATCTCCCGGGGAGTGGACCTGCGGGGCTATCTCGTATGGTCGTTGTTGGACAACTTCGAGTGGGCAGAGGGCTACCGTCGACGGTTCGGGATCATCCACGTCGACTACCTGACGCAACGACGCACACCGAAGTCCAGCGCCCGGTGGTACCAGGAGGTGATCTCCCGGAACGGGCTGTGACGAGGCGGTGGTAACGGGGATGACGACGGCGCAGCGGCCGACACTGGAGGCGGTGGCCCGACGGGCGGGGGTCTCGCGGGCGACCGTGTCCCGGGTGGTGAACGGCTCCATGACGGTCGCCGAGCCGATCCGGGAGGCGGTCCGCCGGGCGGTGGCCGAGCTGGGGTACGTGCCGAACCTGGCCGCCCGCAGCCTGGTCACCCAGCGGACCGACTCGATCGCCCTGGTGCTGCCGGAAGCCGCCACCCGGGTCTTCTCCGACGACCAGGTCTTCCCCGGGATCATCCGGGGCGCGGCGCAGGAGCTGGAGGCGGCCGACAAGCAGCTCGTGCTGATGCTGGCCGGCTCCCCCGCCGGGCACGACCGGGTCGAGCGCTACACGACCGGCCGGCACGTCGACGGGGTGCTCTTCGCCTCGCTGCACGGCGAGGACCCGTTGCCCGGCCGGCTCGCCCGGCTGGGCATCCCCGTCGTGTGCAGCGGCCGGCCGCTCGACGGCGCGGACGTGCCCTACGTCGACGTCGACCACGTCGGCGGGGTGGCCACGGCGGTGCGGCACCTGCTGGACGGCGGGCGCCGCCGCATCGCCACCATCGCCGGCCCGCAGGACATGGTGGCCGGCATCGAACGGCTCGCGGGCTACCGGAACACCGTCGCCGAGGCCGGGCTGCCGCAACTGGTGGCGACCGGCGACTTCACCCGCGAGTCGGGGGCGACGGCGATGCGGCAGCTCCTCGCCGAGCACCCCGACCTGGACGCGGTCTTCGCCGCCTCCGACCTGATGGCGCACGCCGCCCTGCGGACGCTGCGCGAGGCGGGACGGCGGGTGCCCGACGACGTGGCGGTGATCGGCTTCGACGACATCGAGACGGCCGCGTACACCGAGCCCCCGCTGACCACCGTCCGCCAGCCGATCGTGCAGCTGGGCCGGCAGATGACCCGGCTGCTGCTGCGGCTGGCCGCCGGCGAGGCCATCGAGCCCGTGGTGCTCCCCACCGAGCTGATCGTCCGCGAGTCCGCCTGACCGGCCGGCGGATAACCGGTCGAGCCGCGCGGGGGTCCGGCGGTAGCGTCGCCGCCGTGACCCCACCGACCCGGCTGATCCGCGTACCCGCCCTCTCCGACGTCGCCGAGTACGCGTACGCGGCCACGGTCGAGCCGCCCGCCCGGCTGGTGTTCACCGCCGGCGCCTGCCCGCTCGACGCCGAAGGCCGGACCGTCGCGCCCGGCGACCCCGTCGGCCAGGCACGGCAGGTGATGACGAACCTGGAGACCGCCCTCGCGGCGGCCGGGGCCCGGCTCACCGACGTCGTCAAGACCACCGTGTACGTGGCGTCGTCCCGCCAGGCCGACCTGGTGGCCGTGTGGGAGGTGGTCCGGGACGCGTTCGGCGACCACGAGCCGCCCAGCACCCTGCTCGGGGTGGCCGTGCTGGGCTACTCCGACCAGCTCGTCGAGGTCGAGGCCGTGGCCGCCGTACGCGGGGAGGGCTGACGTGCGGATCCGCGCCGCCCACCCCGACGACGCGCCCGCCGTGGTGGCGCTGCGCGCGCTCGTGCACCCCTACCTGGTACGCGGCGTCGAGTCGACCCGACGCATGATCGCCCAGCCCCCGCCCGACGAGGACTGGGCCGCGTACGTCGTCGAGGTGGACGGCACGGTGGTCGGCTGGGTGTCGGCGTACCGCAACGCCCAGACCTCGCAGGCGGACGTCGGGGAGGTCGCCACCCTGCACGTGCACCCGGAGCACCGGGGTCGGGGCGCCGGCACCGCGCTGCTGACCGCCGCGCTGGGGCACCTCCGCGACATCGGGGCGCGTACGGTGCGCACCTGGGCGCTGCCGGAGTCGCTGCCGTTCGCCCGCCGGCACGGCTTCACGCCGAGCCGGGAGCTGCGCTACTCGGCGCTGGACCTGCGGCCGGCCCCGCCGATGCCGCAACCGCCGCCGGGCGTACGCCTGCTCCCGCTGACCGACCTCGACCCGCGCCGGGTCCACCGGGCCGAGGTGGCGGCGGCGGCGGACGAACCGGGCGACGTTCCCGCCGACGCGATCAGCTACGAGAACTGGTACTCCGAGGTCTGGGACAACCTTGGCCTGGACCGCGCGGCCAGCACCGTGGCCGAGGCCGGTGACGAGATCGTGGCGTTCAGCCTCGTCAAGCGCGACGGCGACCGGATGTGGTCGGACTACACCGGCACGCTGCCGACGCACCGGGGGGCGCGGGCTGGCCCGCCTGGTCAAGACGGCGGCGCTGCACCGCGCCGCCGCCGGCGGGGTACGCGTCGCCTACACCTCGAACGACGAGGCGAACGCGCCGATGCTGGCGGTCAACGTCGGGCTCGGCTACCGCCCGGTCGGTTCGAGCTGGTCGTGCCTGCGTGAGCTCGCCTGACGGTCCGGGTCATCCGGCTGCCCGCCCGAGGTACAAGGCCAGCCGGCGGCCCGGAGGCGATGCTGCTGCCGTCGGGGAGGAGTTCGGCCCGAGGGCCAGGGCCAGCCGGCGGCCCGCCCCGAGGTCCGGGTCATCCGGCGGCCCGCACCCGCTGGGCGACCGCCAGGGTCTCGGCGCCGAAGAGCACCAGCCGGGCCTCGGTGACGTGCGCCGGGGTGGCCGAGCCGAGCACCGACAGGGCCTGCCGGACGGCGTCCTCGACCGGCCAGCCGTAGACGCCGGCCGAGATCAGCGGGAACGCCACGGTGCCCGCACCCAACTCGTCGGCGACCCGCAGGCTGTTCGCGTGGCAGTCGCGCAGCAGCGGCGAGCGGTCCTCGTCGGTCGACCAGACCGGCCCGACCGTGTGCACCACCCAGCGCGCCGGCAGGTCGCCCGCGGTGGTGGCCACCGCCTGGCTGGTCGGCAGGCCGCGCCCGTACCGGGAGGCGCGCAGCGCCCGGCACTCGTCGAGGATGGCCGGCCCGCCCCGCCGGTGGATGGCGCCGTCCACTCCCCCGCCGCCGAGCAGCGACGAATTGGCGGCGTTGACGATCACGTCCACCCGCTGCGTCGTGATGTCGCCCCCGACCAGGGTGATCTCCACGTCAGCCCTCCGTGACGGACTGGCCGAGTGAGCGGCGGGCCAGCAGGGTCGCCCCGGCGACGGCGGCCGGCATGACGAGCACCGCGCCGAGCGGGATCAGGAAGCAGACGAAGACCGCCACGCCGAAGCCGAGCGTGGTCGGCCGGTCCGCCTTGAGGTGTGCCCGCCGCTCCGGCAGCCGCATTCCGCGCCGGTAGAAGGGGGCCCCGACCAGCTCCACGGCGAGCAGCCAGCCCCCGACTGCCGCCCCGATCACCGGCACCACGGTCTGGCCGACCACCGGGATGAATCCGGCGGCGAAGAGCGGGATGCCGAAGAGGATCGACAGGCCCACCAGCCGTACCGAGTCGGCGAGGCTGCGCCGCAGCGACGGCCAGAACGGCACGTCGACCGCGCCGGGCGTGCCACCGAGACGCTCCTCGACCCGTTCGGAGATCTTCTCGTAGAACGGGTCGCCGATGACCAGGGTGACGGCGGTGAAGGTGACCACCGCGAGCAGGCCGCCGATGCCGAGGAAGGCCAGCCCGGCGACCACGCGGACGAGGCTGCGCGAGGTGGTCGACCAGTCGTCGGCGAACGGGGTGACCAGTGCGGCCAGGTCCTCGACGAAGTACGCCAGGGTGGCGAACGCGGTCGCGAAGAGCGCGCCCGAGATCAACGCCGGGATGACGCCGAGCAGCATCAGCCCGGGGCTGCGGACGTAGAGACCGAGGCCGCGCAGGAGCAGGCCCACGCCGGTGAAGAACCGGCCGGCGGCGCCGGTCACGGGCGCGGCGATGCGGGGTGCGTTCACGACCGCAGAGCCTAGTTGTACCCGGTCATGAGGGTGATCGCAGCCGGCCGACTGAGGGCGGGCCTCCGGACCCGCGCTCTACTGCCAGGTGGCGGTGTCGGGGTCGATGTCGTGGGCGCGTGCGCTGGCGTCGATGCTCTGCCGGAACCACGTGGTGAGGCCGGCACGGATGCCGTCGTAGTGGGCGGCGAATGCCGGATCGGCCTCGTACCTGCGGCCGAGACAGACCTGCATCTGCCTGGTGAGGGGAAAGTACGAGGAAAAGACCTCGCGGTGCCGCTCGACGAGTCGATTCGCCTCCGGGCTGCCAGGGGTGACCCCGGCGTCCATCGCGTCGCCGAGGGCACGGTCGAGGTCGGCAACGGTGTCGGCGACGGCCTGCCATTCCTCCGGGCTGCGAGAGGCTGCGCGTTCGGCGTACTGCTGCCATTGCGTCGTGTCTCCGTAGCGGTCGCGGGCCTGGGCGTGCCGGTCCGGGTCCCACTGGGGGCCGAAGATCGCGGCCTGCTGCTCGACGGTCAGCAGCAGGCCGCGCTCGTGGGCGTCGATCATGCGATCCAGGCCGGCGCTGAGCTGCTGGAGACGGTCGATCCGCTGGGCAACCTGGATGCGCTGCGCGCGCAGTGCGCCGGGCACGTCTGCGGTCGAGTCGTCCAGGATGGCCCGGATGCTGTCCAGGCCGAGGCCAATCTCCCGGTAGACGAGGATGCGGTGCAGGCGTTCCAGATCGCCGGCGGTGTAGAGCCGGTAGCCGGCAGTCGTGCGCAGCGACGGTCGCGCCAGACCGATGTCATCCCAGTGGTGCAGCGCGCGGACCGTCACGCCCAGACGCGTCGAAACCTGGCCGACGGTCAGGCCATCGGCGTCGGTGGCATCAGGCATGCTCCTCATTGTCGCCGCGACCGCCGCCCGGTGGAGTGATCCCGATGGCTTCAAGGTTCCGCGCCTCCTGGCTGGCCGGATCAAAGGGCTTCGCCGCAGTGAAGACGATCCGTGCGTTCTCGGGGGTGATCACCTCCACGTCGCGGGTGTTCCAGGGGGTGTCCCGGGGGCCATCGACCGAGTTCGGGCTCACCGCACGACACGCCTCGACAAGGGGATCGATCTGATAGAGCACGCACGAGAAACTGAAGCTGACCGCGGGTGCCTGCGCCGGGACGCTCGCCGCCGAGCGGAGGAGTACGTCCTGGAACGCCCACCGGCGCAGGTGCACGAGCGTGCCGGGGATGCTGAACAGCTCGAAGAACCCGAGCCCACGAGTCCAGAAGTCCACCGACGCCGCCAGGTCGCTCGTGGGGATCGTCACGAACGCCGGCATCGCATAGATGCCCCGGAACGGCTCCGGCGCCACCGCGTCCGGGCCGGGATCGGGCACGGGACTCATCTCGAAAGCGTCGTAGTAGTCACTCATGCACCCCACCCTGGGGCCTTACGCAGCGTGAGGGTCAAGCCGCATCGGTGCCGGTCCCACCGCTGGCCGCGACCAACGTCGTGGCCGCGGTCCACCCAGGAGGCGGACCGCCGGCTGGGGACGTCGAGCGGGCACGGCAGGATGGATACGTGCGGGCGGCCCGGTTGATCTCGTTGGTCCTGCTGCTCCAGGCGCGGGAGACGATGACCGCGGCGGAGCTGGCGCGGGAGCTGGAGGTCTCCGAGCGGACGGTCTACCGGGACGTGCTGGCGCTCTCCGCCGCCGGGGTGCCGGTCTACGCCGACCGGGGCCGCGCCGGTGGCTACCGGCTGCTCGGCGGCTACCGGACCCGGCTGACCGGGCTGACCCGGGACGAGGCGGAGGCGCTCTTCCTGGCCGGGCTGCCCGGACCGGCGGGCGACATGGGGCTCGCCGACGCGGTGGCCTCGGCCGAGCTGAAGGTGCTCGCCGCGCTCCCACCGAGCCTGCGCGACGCGCCGGTGCGCACCGGACAGCGGTTCCACCTGGACGTGCCGGGCTGGTTCCGGGAGTCCGGGCCACCGCCGTGGCTGACCGAGCTGGCCGGCGCGGTGTGGCGGGACCGGATCGTCGAGCTGCGCTACCGGCGCGGCGACCGCGAGGTCGAACGGGAGGCGCACCCGTACGGGCTGGTCCTCAAGAACGGGGTCTGGTATCTCGTCGGCCGGGTCGGCGGCGCGTACCGCACGTACCGGGTGGACCGGGTCACCCACGTCGAGGTCCAGACCACGACCTTCGACCGGGACGCCGGCTTCGACCTGGCCGGATACTGGCGGGAGCAGGCCGAGGAGTTCCTGCGCGGCATGCTCCGGGCCGAGGTCACGGTGCGGCTGAGCCCCGTCGGCCTGCGCCGGCTCCGCTTCGTCGCCGACGGGCCCTTCGCGTACGACGAGGCGCTCGCCGCGGCCGGCGAGCCCGACGGGCGAGGCTGGGTGGTGACCCGCCTGCCCGTCGAGTCCGTCGACGTCGCGTACGCCCAGTTGCTGTCCCTGGGGCCGGAGGTGGAGGTGCTCGGCCCGCCGGAACTGCGGGAGCTGATGGTCGACGCCGCCAGGCGGTCCGCCGCCGTCTACCGGGTCGCGCCCGTTCAGCGGTAGCCGGTCACGTCGGCCGGTCTGCCTGTCTCCACCACCTCGGTGATGTAGCGGAACCCGTCCGGCCGGCTGCCGTCGACGTCGGTGAACCCGTACACCTGGGCCAGTTCGCCGGCCGAGACGGATGCCTGGTTCCAGCGGGCCCGGTCCTCGTCGGCGGCGAGCGCGGCGACCGCGCGCCCGACGAAGGCCGGGGTCTCCGAGATGAGGAAGTGCGGATCCTTGGCGGCGCCGTCCCGCCAGGTCTCCTCGGTGACCCCGAAGTGCTCCAGCATCGCCTCGGACCGGATCCAGCCCGGTGTCAGCGCCACGGCGGTGCCGCCGTGCGGCTTCAGCTCGTGCCCCCAGACGTACGCCAGCCGGTTGACCGACGTCTTCGCCAGGTCGTAGAAGACCGACAGCCGGTAGTGGGTGTCGTTGTACGCCTTCGTGCCGTCGCCGACCTCGACGACCAGCCCGCCGGGGCGGCGGATCATCAGCGGCAGCGCGAAGTGGGCGGTGACGACGTGCGTGTCGATCGCCAGGCGCAGGCTGCGGAAGCCGGCCTCCAGCGGCTGTTCCCAGACCGGCTTCTCCCAGGTGGTCAGGGGGTCGCCGCCCCAGATGTCGTTGACCAGCACGTCGAGGCGACCCTGCTCGGCGTCGATCCGGGCGACGAGGTCGCGGACCTGCTCGGGGACGAGGTGGTCGACCCGTGCCGCGATGCCGGTGCCGCCGGCGGCGGTGACCAGCTCGGCGGTCTCCTCGATGGTCTCCGGGCGGTCCATCTCGGAGCGGCCGGCCCGGCTGCTGCGGCCGGTGGCGTAGACGGTGGCACCGGCGGCGCCGAGCTGGACCGCGATCTGCCGGCCGGCGCCCCGTGTCGCCCCGGCGACGAGCGCGATCTTTCCTGTCAGCGGTTTCGTCATGCGGCGAGCCTGTCAGCGATACCTGACAACCGAAGTCCGGTTTCGCGAAGCCGTGTCGTCCGTCATGCTCGCCGGCATGCACCTGCTGCTCTCCGGGATCGTCGGCTCGGTCGCGTACGGGCTGGCCGGGCCGGGCTCCGACGTCGACCGGATCGGCGTCTTCGCCGCGCCCACCGTCGCCTTCCACGGGCTGCGCCCGCCCCGCGAGTCGGTGGTGACCACCGATCCCGACATCACCCTGCACGAGGCCGCGAAGTGGTGCCGCCTGGCGCTGAGCGGCAACCCGACCGCCACCGAACTGGCCTGGTTGCCGCAGGACTGCTACGAGACCCGGACGGAGTTCGGCGACCGGCTGGTCGCCATCCGCTCGGCGTTCCTCAGCGCGCCCCGCGTACGCGACGCCTACCTGGGCTACGCCGGCCAGCAGTTCCGCAAGTTGGAGTCCCGGGGCGACGGCACGTTCTCGGCCGACAGCCGGCGGCGCACCGCCAAGCACGCCCGGCACCTGGCGCGGCTGGTGCACCAGGGCCGGCTACTCTACGCCACCGGCGTGCTGGAGATCCGGCTCGCCGACCCGGAGTGGTTCCGCGGCTTCGGCGAGCGGGTGGCGGGCGGCGCGTTGGACGAGGCACGGACCCTGATCGCCGAGGCGGAGCGCGACTTCGACCGGATCCGCACCCCGCTGCCGGACCGCCCGGACGAGGCGACCGTGGAGAGCTGGCTGCTCGACGTACGCGCCGCCCACCTGCCGCCGGGGCGGGGTCACCCCACCGACCGCTGAGCCGGCGTCGGGGCCGGTCACTGCACGTCGAACTCGTTGCCCTCCGGGTCCGCCATGGTGGTGTGCACGCTGCCGAAGTCGGCGACCTCGCGCAGCACCGTGGCGCCGAGCCCCTCCAGCCGCTTGACCGTCGCCGCCCGTTCGGCGGGGCCGACGTGCAGGTCGACGTGCAGCCGGTTCTTGACCTGCTTGCCCTCGGGGACCTGGTGGAACAGCAGCCTGCGGCCCAGCCCGGTGCCGCTGGCCGGGTCGACCGGGTCGTCGGGGTGGCGGACGGCGGCGAGCTGCCGCCACGCCTTGCGGCCGTCGATCTCGAGGTACGCCTCCGGTCCGATCGCGCCGCCGGCGAGCAGGCGCTCGATCAGCACCGCGTTGTCCTCGATCGCGTAGTCGAGGGCGGCGGCCCAGAACCGGGCCTGCGCGTTCGGGTCGGCGCAGTCGACGACGAGCTTCCATTCCACGGCCATGGCGTCCTCCTCGGTGTCCGGCGACCGCCGGCACGGCCCGCCGCCGTAACCAGTTATAGTGGTTACGTGACCGACGCCGCAAGCGGACTCACCCTGACCTCCCCGGAGGGCACCCGCTACCTCTTCGACCCCGGCGCACTCTGCCTGGAGTTCCTGACCACCGGCGGCCCGGGCGCGCTGGCCCGCTACGACGTGCTGCACCGACCCGACGACCTCACCGGCTGGCTGGCGCTGTCCCGGCTACGCCTCGACCCGGCCCGGGTGGAGGTGGACGCCGACGAGCTGGCCGACGCCCGGGGGCTGCGGGACGCGCTGTGGCGCCTCGTCTGCGTACGCACCGGGGCCCGGCCGCCGGCCGTCGACCCGACCGAGTTCGACGCGACCCCCCACGACCTCGCCACCCTCAACCGGCTGGCAGCCGGCGCTCCGCTGGCGCCACAGCTCACCGCCGACGGGGCCCGCCGCTGGGCGCTGCCGGCACGCGGCGGACAGGCCCTCGCCACGATCGCCCGGGACGCCGTCGACCTCTTCGCCGGCCCGCACCGAGACCGCGTCCGGGAGTGCGCCACGCACGACTGCTACCTGGTCTTCGTCGACACCTCACGGCCCGGCCGGCGCCGCTGGTGCGCGATGGAGCGCTGCGGCAACCGGCACAAGGTCCGCTCGCTGCGGGCCCGCCGCACCGCGGACTGACCCCGCGCGGGTCAGTCCGCCAGTCGTACGCGGACCCGGCGGTTGGCCCGTCCCTTGCTCTCCACCTTGACCACCTGCACCTTGCCGATCTGCGCGGTGGAGGCGACGTGCGTGCCGCCGTCGGCCTGGACGTCCAGCCCGACGATGTCGACGATCCGCACCTCCTGCTCGTCCGGCGGGATCAGGTTCGACTGGGTACGGATGATGTCGGGCAGGGCGAGCGCCTCCGCCCGGGGCAGCACCCGCACGGCCACCGACCGGTCGGCGGCCACCTCGGCGTTGACCAGCTCCTCGATGCGGCTCTTGAAGTCGGCCGGCACCTCGGGCAGGTTGAAGTCCATCCTGGCCTCGCCCGGCTCCATGTTGCCGCCGGTGACGAGCGCGCCGAAGTCGCGGAACACCACGCCGCAGAGCACGTGCAGCCCGGAGTGGGTCCGCATCAGCCGGGTACGCCGGTCGTCCTCGACCGCCCCGGTCACCGCCGTCCCGGCCGGCGGCAGCGGGTCGCCCTCGGCCGGGATCAGCCACAGGTCGTCGCCCTTACGGGTGCCGACGATCCGGGTCTGCACGCCCTGCCAGAGCAGTACGCCGTGGTCCGGCGGCTGCCCGCCGCCGCCCGGATAGAACGCCGACCGGTCCAGCACGACGCCCTGCTCCGGATCGGCGTGCAGCACCGTGCACTCCCACTCCCGCAGGGTCGGATCGGCGAGGTCCAGCCGGTGCGTACGACCGTGGTGTGTGACGCCCATGACAGGGCACGTTACTCGTTGAGGAAGGCGGATATCCGGCTTCGCAGGTCGGCGCGTTCCGTCCAGAGGACGCCGGGCCGGTCGTACACGTGCAGGGTGGCCCGGGGCAGCGCGGCGGCGAGCTGCTCGGCGACCTCGACCGGATGCAGGTCGTCGCCGGCGCAGCCGATGACGAGGGCCGGCGCGGTGACCGCGGCCAACGCACCGGCGTCGCGCAGGGGCGCCTGCTCGGGCAGGCTCGCCAGCCCCGGGGCGAGCCCGTCGCGCAGGAGCTGGTCGAGGCGCTGACGCAGGTAGGCCCAGCCGGCCGGGGTGTTGCGTACGGCGGGCGGCAGCTCGGCCTGGACCACGTCGGCCACGGCGGCGGCGTCACCGCTCTCCACGGCCTCGAACAGGGCGGTCAGCCGGGCCCGGGCGACCTCGCCGCGCGGCCGGTCCAGCGCCGCGGGCAGGAAGAGGACCAGCCGCTCGAAGCGTTCGGGGCTCTCGGCGAGCAGCCGGCAGAGCGCGCCCGCGCCGAGGCTGGCGCCGAACGCCCGGGTGGCACCCGCGAGGTCGGCGACGGAGCGCAGGTCACGGGCCAGGTCCAGGTAGCTCCACGGACCGGGCGGCGCGTCGGAGCGGCCGTGCCCCCGGAACTGGAAGAACAGCTTGCGGCCCGTCACCCCGCTGCCGAACGGGCGGGTGGTGGCGATGCCGTTGCCCAGGCCGTGGGCGAACACCGTGACCGGGTCACCCGCGCCGGTGAGGAGCTGTTCCAGGCGTACGCCGTGCGGCGTGGCGATCAGCTCGGTCTCCGGCTCCGGCAGGGCCGGCCTGCCGGTGCGCGGGCCGCCCGGGCCGGGACCCCAGGTGCGGGGCCCGCCGTCCGGCGGCGGCGGCCAGCGGAAACCTCTCACCAGAACCCTTTGCCGTCGCTGAGGTCGCGCAGCCCCACCCGGACGTCGAGCAGGTAGATCAGGCCGGCGGCGATGCCGACGAGTCCGAAGAGGCTGATCGGGCCGAAGCCGAGCAGGGTCAGCACCAGGCAGACGGCGAGGATCGCGATCCAGCCGCCCTTGGGCAGGGTGCCGATGGCGGCGAAGGCGTCGGAGCGCTGGGTGATGGCGTGCACCAGGGCGATGCCCTGCACGATCAACGCGAAGACGAGCAGGATCAGCTCGATCACGTAGCGAACATCGAAGGCGAAGAGCGGCGCGGCGTAGGCCATGCCGGCAAGCTTATGCCGGTGAGCCCGGATACGTCCGACAGGACGCATCCGGGCTCACCGGGCGGGGCGAACTACTCGGCGGCCGGGCGGGTCCGCTTGGTGGCCCGGGGCAGCTTCGCCGACGGGGTGACGGCCGGCTTGGTGGCCTTCGTGGCCCGGGTCGTCGCCTTCTTCGCGGCGGCCGGCTTGGCCTCCAGCACCTCGGCCACGTCGGCCGGGGTCGGCACCTCGGCGGCCGGGGTCGACGTCTCGGCGGTCACGGCCGGGGTCGCCACCTCGGCGGTCGCGGCCGTGGTCGGCGTCTCGGCGGCGGGCCGGACGGCGGCCGGCTTCGCGCCGGTCTCGACCGGCTCGGTGTCGGCCTCGGTCGCCTCGATGTCGGCGTTCACGGTCTCGGCGGCCTCCAGCACGCCGGCCCCGACGACCCGCTCACCACGGGCGATCAGCGCGACGTACGCGGCCTGCGCCCGCTCCTGTGCGGCCTGGGCACCGGCGACCACCACGGCGGCGTTGCGGGTGGCCAGCGCACGCAGCCGGTCCAGGTCGGCGACCTCGCGCAGCTTGTCGAGGTCGGCCACCTCGCGCAGCTTGTTCAGGTCGGCGGCCTCACGCAGGCGCTTCAGGTCCAGCTCGGTCGGGACGGCCTTCTCGCGCAGGCCCTCGGCGGTCAGGTTCGCCGTGCGCAGGGTGTCGTTGGCCTTCTGCCGCAGCTCGACGCCGGTGACGACGGCCTTGCCACCCAGGTCGGCGACGACCTTGGTGCCGAGGTCGGTCACGACGGCGGGGAGCTTGCGCAGCTGCTGGAGGGCCAGCTCGCCGGCGCCGGCGGCGGCGTAGATCGGGGCCGGGATGCGGCTGGTCTTCGGCTGGGTCATCACTTCTCCTCTTCGGCCGCGTCGGCGGCCTTCCGGACCGCGCTGCGGGCGGCCTTCTTCTCGGGGGTGTCGGTCGGAGCGGGGGCGGGGCCGGCCTCGGTGACGGCGACCGACTCCAGAACGGCCTCGGTCGGGGTGCCCTCCGCCGTGGTGGGGCCCGTGGCCGCGAGGTTGGCCAGGTCGGGCGCCGCCTCGACGGGATCCGGCGTGCCCGCGCCGGGGGCGGTCTCGGGCCCGGCGGCGGGCGTTGGGCCGGTGGTCGCCGCGGTCGCCTCGGCGAGCCGCGCGTTCTCCCGGCGGAACGTCTCGTAGATCTGGGTCAGCGACTGCTTCTGCGCCATCGTCAGGTCGGGGTCGACCGAGATGGCCGCGAGCACGCCCTGGCCCTCCTTGTCGTCGAGCAGCCCGGCCCGCAGGTACATCGCCGGGGTGGAGACCCGCAGCGCGCTGGCGAGCTGCTGGAGCACCTCCGCGCTCGGCTTGCGCAGGCCGCGCTCGATCTGACTGAGGTACGGGTTGCTGACCCCCGCCTGCTCGGCGAGCTGCCGGAGCGAGATCTTCGCGTTGCGGCGCAGATCGCGAATGAACCCGCCGACGTCGGGAAGGTCCTTACCAGTGGCCATGGCTCGACGCTAACGCGCACCGCTAGCTCCTGCAAGCAAAGTGCTAACCAGAGTTAGCGACGTCTCACTTCGCGGTTGCGTCCCGGTCTCCCCGATGCGTACCTTGCCGCAGTGACCAAGATCGAGGTGAACGGCGCCCTGCTCGCGTACGACGACACCGGCAGCGGCACGCCCGTCGTCCTGCTGCACGCCGGCATCGCCGACCGCCGGATGTGGCGGGAGCAGGTCGGCCCGCTGGCCGCGAGCCACCGGGTGATCGCCCTCGACCTGCGCGGGTACGGGGACTCCGAGCTGCCGCCGGCCCCGTTCGCCCACCACGACGACGTGGCCGGACTGCTCGACGCGCTCGACCTCCCCCGGGCCGCCCTGGTGGGCTGCTCGTTCGGCGGCGCCGTCGCGATCGACACCGCGCTGGCCCACCCGGAGCGGGTCAGCGCGCTCGCCCTCCTCGGCACCGCCGCCTCGGGCCACGAGTGGTCGGAGGAGGCGAACGACCTCTGGGAGAGCCTGGTGGGCGAGGTCGACCCGGAGGACTTCGCCGCGAGCGCCGCTGGCGAGGTGCGGTTCTGGGTGGTCGGCCCGGGCCGCGAGCCCGCCGACGTCGACCCGGCGCTGCTGGCCTTCGCCCGCGAGATGGACCAGCGGGCGCTCGCCGCCGAGCTGGCGCTCAGCGCGGTCGACGTCGCCGAACTCGACCCGCCCGCGATCGGCCGCCTCGGCGAGCTGCGGATGCCCGTCCTGGTCGGCGCCGGTGCGGCGGACGTGCCCGACATCAGCCGCCTCGCCGACCGGATCGCCGCCGAGGCGCCGCACGCCGTCCGCCTGCCCGACGTGCCGGACGCCGGTCACCTGTTGCCGCTGGAGCGACCCGCCCCGGTCAACGCCGCCCTGCTCGACTTCCTGCCCTGACACTCGCCCCCTCGTCGACGACGGTGCGGGGTTCCGGGGCAGAGGTCCAACCACGGCGCGTTTCAGAAGTGGAGGGGCGCGTGAAGCCAGCCACGGCGTCCGCTTCCGCCGATGCGCGGATGTGGGTGGTGGCGAGCGGTGGAACGGCCCTTGCCGCGACAGAATCCAGCCAGCGCCGGGCGACGCGCCTCCGCAGCAGCGGGTGAAGGGGATAAATGGTTTGCCCAGGCGCCGGGCTGAGAGTTTGACTGCCCGCCATGCCTTCTTCCCCCTCACCGATCTTCGTTACGGGTACGGGTCGTTCGGGGACGTCACGGATCGCCGACATCATCGGCGAACATCCGCTGATCCATCGGATTCCCATGGAGACCAGGTTCCTCATCGACCCGGGTGGCCTGCGGGACCTGGCCGACGCGCTCACCGATCGATACGACCCCACCGTCGGCGAGGACGCCCTGCACCGGCTGAGCGACTTCCTCACCGTACGAGTGCCCGGCCGACGCGACGATCGCGGCAGGACCGTGCCCGAACTGGTCGGCGAGCGACGCTACCGGGACGCGGTGCGACAGCTCTGGCCGCAGTTGATCGCGTACACCTACGACGAGCCTGCGCCCGCGAATGGCTTCGGCGACGCCGACCGGCCCGCCGGGCCGTTCGAGCCGCTGAGCCGCCGGCGGGTGCTCCCCAGGCACTTCAGTGACCGGGGCGAGCTGCTCGGAATCCTGCGGGGCCTGGTCGACACCCTGTTCGGGGGAGCAGCCGCCGACGCGGGCAAGCCGACCTGGTGCGAGAAGACACCGTTCAACCTGCTGTGCATGGAGTTCCTCTGGGAACTGGTCCCCGAGGCGACCATCGTGCACATCAAGCGTCACCCGGTCTCAGTGCTCGCCTCCCACCTGGCCCAGCCGTGGGCACCGCCCACCGTCGACGGCGCGCTCGCCTACCTCAGGCCGGTCTACCACCGATGGCTCACCTGGAAGGACACGGTCGACCTGACGGGCAGGCGATACGTCGAGGTGAGAGCGGAAGATCTCGCAGCCGACTGGCCCGGGCAGCGCCGCGCCCTGTTCGAACGGCTCGACGTCGACGACGTCGCCACCGCTTCGACGTTCCAGTCGGACAAGCTGACGAACCGCAAAGACCAGTTCGACGACGAGACCCGCGAGTTCATCGAAGAAGCGCTCCGCGAGGTCATCCCGGCCATGGGATACGAGTGACGGCTCCGGCTCGGGCTACCAGAGGGAGCGGACGGCGCCGACCGGCAGCCCGCCGCCGAAGAGCGGCAGCTCGGCGTACTCGGTCAGCACCGGGGCGTCCAGCCCGAGCCGGCGCAGGGCGGAGACCAGCACCGGCATCCGGGCGCGGCCCGCACCGTCGTCGATCTTGAGGGCGACCGCCCCGACGCCGGGCACCGCGGTGGCGATGACCCCCTCGGCGCCCACCTTGGCGAGCAGCCCGGGCACCCCGCGCATGAGCCGGCTGTCCTCGGCCCGCGTGCCGCCGACCAGGTCGGGGTGCGCACGCATCGCGTCGGCCACCGTCCGCGACACGGTGCCGGGCTCCGCCGAGACGAGCCGGAGGTACGCGCCGGCCAGGCCGGTCAGCGAGACGGCGAGCACCGGGGCGCCGCAGCCGTCCACCCCGACCGCCGCGGCCCGCTCACCGGTGAACTCCTCCACCGCGTCCCGCAGCGCCTGCTGCAACGGGTGCTCCGGGCGCCAGTAGCCGTCGAGCGGCCAGCCGGCGGCCAGGCAGGTCAGCAGCATCCCGCTGTGCTTGCCGGAGCAGTTCATCTGCGTACGGGTGGGGCCGCCGCCGGCCCGCAGCACGGCCGTCCGCGCCTCGTCGCCCACGGGCAGGTCCGGCGGGCAGTGCAGGGCCGACTCGTCCAGCCCGGCGCGGGCGAGCAGCGCGCCGACCCGGGCCAGGTGGAACTCCTCCCCGGCGTGGCTGGCCGAGACCAGCGCGACGTCGGCGGGATCGGCCAGCGTCAGCCCGGCGCGGAGCATCCCGACCGCCTGCATCGGCTTGTTCGACGAGCGCGGGAAGACCGGGGAGGTCACGTCCCCGGCACCGGTCACCGTCTGCCCCGAGGCGTCGAGCACCACCACCGAGCCCCGGTGTACGCCCTCCACGAACCCCGACCGGACCACCTCGGCGAGCGGCGCGCCGCCCTCGTACGTCTTTCCCACAGGGTGGACGGTACCGGCACCGTGGACCGCGCCCGGCAGGCGGGTGAGCAGGCCGTCGAGCAGCCGGTGTACAGCAGCGGCGGCCCGGGCCGCCGCTTACCGGCCGGCGGCGGGCACGCCGAGCAGACCGCGCGCCTCGGCGGTGGTCAGCGGCGGCCGCTGGGCGAGCTGGGCGAAGCCGACCGCCCGGGCGACGAGCTGCATGTTGGACTCCACCGGGCGGCCCTTGGCGTAGGTCACCGTGTCCTCCATGCCGACCCGCAGGTGCCCGCCGGCCGAGAGCGAGGCCAGCATGACCGGGATGGTGCTGCGGCCGATGCCGGTGGCCGAGAAGGTGGCGCCCTCGGGCAGGTCGCGCAGCGCCTGGTGGGCGGCGACCAGCGTGGCCGTGGTGCCCGGCATGCCGCCCGGCACGCCCATCACGAAGTCGACGTGCACGTGCCCGCCGGCCGGCAGGCCGTACTTGCCGAGCAGCCGTTGCAGGGCGGTGAGGTGGCCGAGGTCGAAGATCTCGTACTCGGGCACGATGCCCCGCTCCTGCATCCGGGTGTGCAGGTCGACGATGAACTCCCAGCGGTTGAGGAAGACGTCGTCGCCGAAGTTGAGCGTGCCCATCGTGCAGGAGGCCATGTCCGGCCCGGCGTCGAGCACCGCGAGCCGGTCGGCCTCCGGGTCGGTCACCGCGCCGCCGGAGGAGAGCTGCACGATCAGGTCGGTGCTCTCCCGCAGCGCCGCCACCGTCTCCCGCAGCCGCCCCTGGTCGAGGGTGGGCTTCGCCTCGTCGTCGCGGATGTGGACGTGGATCACGGCGGCGCCGAGCGCCTCGCACTCCTTGGCGGTGAGCAGCAGCTCGTCGAGAGTCACCGGCAGCGCCGACACCTCGGCCTTGGCCGACTCCGCGCCGGTGGGGGCAACCGTGATCAACGTCCCTGTCGTCATGCCCGGATCCTAGACCGAGGCCGACGAGCCAGTCGACCGGAACTTTTCCGGCCTCGGCCCCTCCGAGCAGAGAATCTTTCGCCGATGGGCGGTCAGGCCGGATCGATCGCGGCGGCGGTCTCGCCGATGAGCAGGCGGGCGTCGTCGGCCACGTTGCGCTTGACCACGGCCAGGGCGACCTGGCCCAGCTCGTGGTGGTGCACGGCCGTGCCGACGAAGCCGACCGCCCGGCCGTCGAGGGTCACCGGCGTGCCGGCGGCCGGCGGCTGGTCGGTGGTCACGCCGTCCAGGTGCAGCAGTACGAGCCGACGCGGCGGCCGGCCCATGTTGTGCACCCGGGCCACGGTCTCCTGGCCCCGGTAGCAGCCCTTGTCCAGGTGCACGGCCGGGGCGACGAGATCCACCTCGGCCGGGATCGTCCGGTGGTCGGTGTCCACCCCGACCCGGGCCCGCCGGGCGGCCACCCGCACCGCCTCGTACGCCCACAGCCCGGCGACCGGCACCCCGTCGCCCCGCAACTGGGTGACCACCTGCTCCATCGCGGCCCGGGGCACCAGCAGGTCGACGCCGAGCGGGCCCCGGCGCGCCCAGCCGCCCACGGGCAGCGGGCGCACGTCGTACAGCGCGGTGGGCCGCGGCGGCAGCTCGCCGGCGCGGAACTTCGGACCCGGCACCGCGACCACGTCGGGTGCCACCAGCCCGGTCACGCCGAGCGTCTCCGCCGCGGCCGGCGCCTCGGGCCCGACCAGCGACAGCAGCGCGTGCTCGGCGGTCACGTCGCGCGGCTCGACCTTGCTGAAGAACCGCATCCGCTCCAGGTACGACAGCAGGCCCGCGGTGGCGCCCGGCTCGGTGTCGAGCCAGGTGGTGACGCCGTCCTCGGCGACCATGGCGTGCTGCTCGACGTGCCCGTGCGGGGAGAGCACCAGCAGCTCCGTGCCCTGACCGGCGCCGAGCTGCGCCAGGTGCTGGCTGGTGAGGGTGTGCAGCCAGCCGATCCGCTCCTCGCCCGGCACCGCGACGACGCCCCGGTGCGACCGGTCGACCAGGCCGACCGCCGTGTCGAGGGTGCGCTGCTCGCGCATCGGGTCGCCGTAGTGCGCCGCCACCCCCCGCACGCCGGCCGCCGCGTGCGCCGGCTCGGGCTGGTCCCGGCTGGCCTCGTCGATGCTCTCGACGCTCACCGCACCCGCGATGTCGATCATTTCCGGTCCCCGTTCTCGCAGCGGACGCAGACGCCGAAGAACGAGACATGGCCGATGTCGACCCGGAACCCGCGCTGGCTCGCCAACTCGTCGGCCAGCGGACGCAGCAGCTCCGGATCGATCTCGTCGATCGCCCCGCACTCCCGGCAGACGAGGTGGACGTGCTGGTCCTCGCCGGCCGCGTGGTAGGTCGGCGAGCCGTGCGAGAGGTGGGTGTGGGTGACCAGGCCGAGCCGTTCCAGCAGCTCCAGCGTGCGGTAGATGGTGGTGATGTTGACCCCTGCGGCGACCTCCCGGACGGCTGTGTGCACCTGCTCCGGGGTGGCGTGCCCCAGCTCCAGCACGGCCTGGAGGATCAACTGCCGTTGCGCCGTCAGCCGGAGCCCACGGGCCCGGAGCATTTCCGCGAGGGAGGATTCGGACACCGTCCGATCATAGTTCGCTCCGCCACGCGCGCCGCCCGGTCGACCCGCCGCTACGCTCGGCGGTCATGGTGGCGTCGAGGATCGCGGTGCCGGGGCGCGGGCTGGTGCCGCCCGGGGAGCCGGTGCTGCGCGGCGACGACCGGGGCGTGCTGCACGGCGACGGGCTCTTCGAGACGATGCACCTGCGCGACGGGCTCCCGTGGCTGCGCGACGCGCACCTGGCCCGGCTCGCCCGGGCGGCGGCGGCCGTCGACCTGGCGCTGCCCGCCGCCGAGGTGCTGGTCGAGCTGCTGGACGCCGTACGCGCCGGCTGGCCCGCCGAGGTGGAGGGGGCGCTGCGGCTGGTCTGCACCCGGGGCCCGGAGGGCGGCGGCCCGCCGACTGGCTACGCCACGCTGGCCGAGGTGCCGGCGGCGGCCCGGGCGGCCCGCCGGGACGGGATCACCGTGGCGACCCTGCCGCTCGGCGTCGCGGCGCGGGCCCGCGCCGAACTCGACTGGCTGCCGGCCGGGATCAAGTCCACCTCGTACGCGGTGAGCACCGCCGCCCGCCGCTGGGCCGCCCGCGCGGGCGTGGACGACGCGCTGTGGGTCTCCTCCGACGGGTACGCGCTGGAGGGGCCCACGGCCAACCTGATCTGGCTGACCGGTGACACCCTCCGCACGGTGCCCGCCGCCGAGACCGGCATCCTGCCGGGCGTGACCGCCGCCTGGCTCCTCGGGCACGCCCACGAGCTGGGCCTGCGCGCCGAGGAGCGCCTGGTCACCCCCGCCGAGCTGGGTACCGCCGACGGCGTCTGGCTCAGCTCGTCCGTGCGCGGCCTGGTGGAGATCCGCACCCTGGACGGCGTCCCGCTGCGCCGCTGCGCGCGTACGCCCGCCCTCCAGGCGTTTCTGGGCTTTCCCCGCCCGTGACCGGGGGAGGGTCAGCCGGCGACCCGGGTGAGGCGCGCGGAGAGGTGCGGGGAGAGCGGGTGGCCGACGGCGGCCATCTCCTGCGCGTAGAGCAGGGCGCCCTCGACGATGCCGAAGAGGCGGTGACCGGCGGTGACCTCCTTGGCGGTCGACGTGCGGACCACCGCGTCGGTGACGAACTCGATCTGCGTGCCCTTGCGCTTGCCGATGTGCAGCTCCATCACCCCGGTGGGCACGGTCATCAGCGCTTCCAGCTCGTCGGTGGCGCGGTCGCCGTCCATCACCGGCCGCCACCAGCCGACCTCGCGGCCCGCCGGGCGGACCGGGCGGCTCTGCTCGTCGAGCAGCCAGGCGCGGGACTCGTAGAACAGGAACGGCCGGCCGTCGTGGCTGATCCGGATCTCCTGCGCGAAGTCGAAGTCCTCGATGGTGGGGAAGCCGCCGCGCCCCCGGCCGCGCCACACCCCGACGTACGGCAGCAGACCGTCCAGCGTGGGGTGCAGCTTCGGGCCGACGCGCAGGTCGTGGCTCTCCTCGTAGGGGTACGGGTCGACCGGCGGCGCGTTCAGCCACGGCGGCGGCTGCAGGGGGTTCTCGTCGCTCACCAGCGTCCTCTCGATATGCGTACGGCCAGGTAGACCAGGCCGCCGGCGAGCGCGCCCAGGCCGGCGACCAGCAGGCTGACGAACCCGATCTCGGTGACCATCGGGACCATCCTATGCTGGGCCCCATGGCCCGCTCTCTCGTGATCAAGGCCACCGCCGGCGCGGACGCCCCGGAACGGTGCGCCCAGGCCTTCACCGTCGCCGCCACCGCGGCCGCCGCCGGGGTGCACGTGTCGCTCTGGCTGACCGGGGAGTCGACCTGGTTCGCGCTGCCCGGGCGGGCGCAGGAGTTCGAGCTGCCGCACTCGGCCCCGCTGGCCGAGCTGCTGCACGTGATCCTCACCACGGGCACGGTGACGGCCTGCACCCAGTGCGCCGCCCGGCGGGACATCGGGCCGGACGACGTGCTGCCCGGCGTCCGCATCGCCGGCGCCGCGGTCTTCGTCGAGGAGGCGATGGCCGAGGGCGCCCAGGCCCTGGTCTACTGACGGGCCACCCGCCGATACCGACCCGGCACGTCGGGCAAATGCCTACGATTCGGGTGTGACCGAGGCGACGGAGCGGTTCTTCGAATCACTGCCGGCGCGCGCCCCGGATGTGCTGGTCAGTCCGGTCAGCGGGACCATGCAGATCGACCTCGCGCACGGCACCCGGACGGTGCACTGGCTGGCCCACCTGCGCCCGGGCGCGATCGAGGTGAGCCGCAACCGGGGGCCCGCCGACGCGATCTGGTACACCAGCGAGGAACTGTTCGACAGGCTCGTCACCGGCCGGGCCCAGGCGATCTCGTCGGTGCTGCGCAACGAGAGCAGCTTCAGCGGCGACGTCGTGCTCTTCCTGCTGTTCCGGCGGTTCTTCCCCGACCCGCCCGGCACCCGCGACCCCCGCGAGGCCGCCCGCGCACAGCTCGGGCGGCTGCGGTGAAGGACCTGGTCAGCATCCTTGACGGCAACACCTTCCTGGTCAGCGACAAGCGCGGCGACGTCGAGCCGTCCCTCGACTTCCCGACCGGGCTCTTCTCGTTCGACACCCGGCACCTCTCCACCTGGCTGCTGACCCTCGACGGCGAGCGGCTGCACGCCCTCTCGGTGGACACCGCGGAGTCCTTCCGCACCCGGTTCTTCCTCGTTCCCGGCGAGCCGACGCACTACCTGGACGCGAAGGTCTCGGTGATCCGGAGCCGGGCCATCGGCGGCAGCTTCGAGGAGGAGCTGACCCTGCTCAACCACTCCGGGGAGGAGGCGGAGTTCGTCGTCCGCCTCGACATGGCCGCCGACTTCGCGGACCTGTTCGAGATCAAGCACGTCCGGAGCAAGCAGGGCCACACCACCGCCACCGTCGGCGACAACGAGCTGCGGCTGGCCTACCGCCGCGAGGGGTTCCACCGCGAGACGGTCATCACCAGCACCTCGCCCGCGCACGTCGAGGTCTCCGGCATGACCTACCGGATCCGGGTCGGGCCGCGCGGCGAGTGGACGACCCGGCTGCACGTGTCGACCGTCGTCTACGGCGCGCGCGGCGAGGACATCCGGGCCAACCTGCCGCAGTACAGGGGCAGCCGCGACCCGCACGCCATCCGCGCCGAGCAGGACGACCTGGTCGCCCGGGCGCCGAAGCTCGGCTGCGACTGCCAGCCGCTGGCCGGGGCGTACCGGCAGAGCCTGAACGACCTGGCGGCGCTGCGCTACGAGTCGATCACCCTCGGCGTACGTCTGGTGGCCGCCGGCCTGCCGTGGTTCATGACCCTGTTCGGCCGGGACAGCATCATCACCTCGCTCCAGCTGGTGCCCTTCCTGCCGGAGCTGATCCCGCCGACCATCATGATGCTGGCCGGCCTCCAGGGGCACCGGATCGACGACTTCCGCGACGAGGAGCCGGGCAAGATCCTGCACGAGCTGCGCTACGGCGAGACGGCGGGCTTCGAGGAGCAGCCCCACTCGCCGTACTACGGCTCGGCCGACTCGACGCCGCTGTTCGTCATCCTGCTCGACGAGTACGAGCGGTGGACCGGCGACGACAGGCTGGTGCGGGGCCTGGAGGCCCAGGCCCGGGCCGCCCTCGCCTGGATCGACACGTACGGGGACCTGCTCGGCACCGGCTACCTCTGGTACCAGACCCGCAACCTGGACACCGGCTTGCAGAACCAGTGCTGGAAGGACTCCTGGGACGCCATCTCGTACCGTGATGGCCGGCTTCCCGGCTTCCCGCGCGCCACCTGCGAGCTTCAGGGCTACGCGTACGACGCGAAGATCCGCGGCGCCCGGATGGCCCGGACGATCTGGGGCGACCCCGCGTACGCCGACCGGCTGGAGCGGGAGGCGGCCGAGCTGAAGATGCGGTTCAACCGGGACTTCTGGATCCCGGAGCGGGAGTACTACGCGCTCGCCCTGGACGCCGACGGCCGGCAGGTGGACGCCCTGACCTCGAACATCGGGCACCTGCTGTGGAGCGGCATCGTGGACGAGTCGCGGGCCGGCCGGATCGCCGAGCACCTGTTGGGTCCCCGGCTCTACTCCGGCTGGGGCGTCCGTACGCTCGCCGACGACCAGGGGCGGTACAACCCCGTCGGCTACCACGTCGGGACGGTGTGGCCGTTCGACAACTCGATCATCGCCTGGGGGCTGTGGCGGTACGGGTTCCGCCGGGAGGCCGGGCAGATCTGCGACGCGATGCTGGCCGCGTCCCGGTTCTTCGGCGGACGGCTGCCGGAGGCCTTCGCCGGCTACGATCGCAGCCTCACCGACTACCCGGTGGAGTACCCCACGGCGTGCAGCCCGCAGGCCTGGTCGGCGGGCACGCCGCTGCTGCTGCTCCGTGTGATGCTGGGGCTGGAGCCGCAGGGCGAGCACCTGATCATCGATCCCGCCGTGCCCGAGGGCATGGGGCGCGTCGAGCTGCTCGACATCCCGGGCCGCTGGGGCCACGTCGACGCCCTGGGCCGCAGCCGCACGCCGCACGACCACCAGCGCGGCTGACCGCCCGGGTCAGGCGGGGCAGCCGGTGGTGACCGAGACGACGACCAGGTCGCCCGAGAGGTCGGCGACGACGGTGACCGGGCCACGGCGGTAGGCGTACGCCTGCGGGTCGTCCAGCACCGGGAGGCGGGTGACGGGGGCCAGGGCGGCGGCCGGGGACGCGGGGGCCGGAACGCCGGCGGAGCGCACGGAGCGGGCGGCGCCACCGCCGGGGCAGGGCGCGGTGACCACCCGTTCGGGGGCTTGACCGGCCGGAGCCCCGAGGGCCCGGAGCGCCTCCCCGAGGGCGTCCGCCTCCGCACCGGCGGCATCGGCCGCGGGTACGTCGTAGCCGTCGCCCACCGGCCGGCAGCCGGTGTCGACCATCAGCCGGACCCGGCCGTCATCAGCGACCCCGCCGGAGACGGTGACGAACTCGCCCGCGTCGGCGCGTAACCGGGGGCCGTCCGAGGTGACCCGGACCCCGGCCCGCCAGTCCGTCGGCAGCCGGTCGGCGACCCGTTCCAGCAGCGTCGCCTCGCCGCCGGCCGCGACGAAGACGTCCACCCCGCGCGACAGCTCCGCGCCGTCGGCGAACGGGGTGACGCGGCAGCCCCGGTCGACCTCGGGCGGGGTCAGCACGGCGGTGTCGCCGGCCGCCGCGACGAGTACGCCGACCGCGCGGTCGACGACGGGACCGGCCTCGGTCAGGGCGCGCTGCTCCCGGACCGTCGGCGGATCGTTGCGCACCGACGTCCAGGTCAGCGCCGCCAGCAGCACCGCCCAGGCCACCGTGCCCGCGGCCAACCAGGGCAGCCACCGTCGGGGGGACGCCGGCCGCCCGGGACCGGTAGGCGGGGCCTGCCCCGCCGCTTCGACGCCGTTCACGGGGGCCATCGTGTCACGCCGCCCGGTCGCGGCCGGAAACGGTCGTGGCCCGCCACCTGCTGAGGGGACGGGCCACGAACCGAGGCGGGGCGTGGGGGTCAGGAGGCGACCGTGACGGTGACCTCGTTGATGCCGCGCGCGGCGGTCACGGCGGTGTCGCCGTTGCCGTGCCGGGAGAGCGCCCGCAGGGTCCAGGAGCCCGGCGCGGCGAAGAACCGGAACTGGCCGGCCGGCGAGGTCACCACCTCGGCGGTGAACTCGCCGGTCGAGTCGAGCAGCCGGACGTACGCGCCCGGAACGGCCTCGCCCGCGTCGGACCGGACGACGCCGGTGATCACGGTCTCCTTCTCCAGGTCCAGGCTCGCGGGCAGCGGGGCGGCCTGGTCGGGAGCGGCGCAGCCGGCAGCGGTGGGTGCGGTCATGGCTCAGGCCTCCCCGGGCTCGTCGCCGAGCGCGACCGGCACGCCGACCAGCGAGCCGTACTCGGTCCAGGATCCGTCGTAGTTCTTCACGTTGCGGTGGCCGAGCAGCTCCTGGAGCACGAACCACGAGTGCGAGGAGCGCTCGCCGATCCGGCAGTACGCGATGGTCTCGCGGCTGTCGTCCAGCCCCGCGTCGGCGTAGATCTTGCGCAGCTCGTCGTCCGACTTGAAGGTGCCGTCCTCGTTGGCCGCCTTGGACCACGGCACGCTGATCGCCGTGGGGATGTGACCGGCCCGCTGGGCCTGCTCCTGCGGCAGGTGGGCGGGGGCGAGCAGCCGGCCGGCGAACTCGTCGGGGCTGCGCACGTCGACCAGGTTCTTGGTGCCGATGGCGGCCACGACCTCGTCGCGGAAGGCCCGGATCGAGGTGTCCGGCTCCTGCGCCACGTACTGCGTCGCGGGGCGGCTCACCGCGTCGCGGACCAGCGGGCGGGCGTCCAGCTCCCACTTCTTGCGACCGCCGTCGAGCAGCTTCACGTCGCGGTGGCCGTAGAGCTTGAAGTACCAGTACGCGTACGCGGCGAACCAGTTGTTGTTGCCGCCGTAGAGGATGACGGTGTCGTCGTTGCTGATGCCCCGCTCGGAGAGCAGCGCCTCGAACTGGCTCTTGTTGACGAAGTCCCGGCGCACCTGGTCCTGGAGGTCGGTCTTCCAGTCCAGCTTGATCGCGCCGGCGATGTGGCCGGTGTCGTAGGCCGAGGTGTCCTCGTCGACCTCGACGAAGACGACGCCCGGGGCGTCGAGGTTCTTCTCGGCCCATTCGGCCGAGACGAGTGCGGTGTCGCGACTCATCAGATCACTCCCTGGTGAGGATGAATGGTGACCAGCACGGGGGCATCGAAAGTCGTGACGATCGCACCACGCGCAGGATCCACCGTATGGACGGATCACGGGTTCGTGCGACGGCGCCGCTGCCGGGCGTTGAGAGAGAGCACGGGAGAAGAAAGGCTCCTGCGTGCCGGTGGCCGCTAGGCGGCCGAGGACAGCCCCGCCGTCAGATGACGGGGCGACACAGGCAGGTGGCCACGCGGCACAGGTCGACCGCGCGCCGTTTGGTGAGGAGCGTCCCCATGAGCAGGGAGCCTACCAGCCGGGCGCGTGGACACCAGGGGGCCGACCAGCATCCGGGACGTACCCGGGCGGGCACCCGCCCCGCGCGCCCGGCCGCGCCGGGCCCCGGGCAGGGGCGCCGCCCGGGACCACCGTCGGGCGCGGCCGGTGATCAGCCGGTGGCGGAGTTGATCGGTACGTTCCTGGCGTCCGCGGTGACGGCCAGCCCCTCGGGCAGCGGCCGGACCTCCCGGACGGCGAGCTGGAACGGCAGCTCGGGCAGGGGCACGTCGATGGAGATGCCGCGGGCGTAGTTGTTCAGCAGCGTCCGGGCCAGCGGCAGGTTCGGCAGGCCGTCGGCGTTCAGGTCGTTGAAGCGCAGCGCCACCTGCCCCTCCTTGCCGACGGTGATGTCGGCCGTGCCGGTCACGGTGAGGCGCTGGCCGAGGATGTCGACCGGGGCGGTGACGGCCAGCCGGCCGTTCTGCTCGCCGAGGGTCAGCCCCGGCCGGTCGAGCAGCTTGGCGAGGCTGTCGTAGCTGATGGTGCCCGTCCCGTCGACCGTCTCGGCGACCACGTCGCCCTGGCCGGAACGGATGGTATCGAGCGAGGCGCGTACGTTGCGGGCGTCCACGTCGAGCTTCGGCAGCGCGACCGCGTCCCCCCGCACCGAGCCCTGCACGTCGCGCAGCGCGATGGAGATGCGCTCGTAGCGGCCGTCGAGCACCTGGGTGAGGAACGGGACGCCGCCGACCTCCACCTCCGGCGGCGAGGACTGCGCGCCCTGCTTGGCGATCTCCTGGCGGACCTGGTCGGCGATGGCCCGCTCGGCCACCCCGACGGCGACCCGGTCGGCCACCACGATCAGGCCGCCCAGGACCAGCAGCAGCACGACGAGGGTGATGAGCACCTTGCGCCCGCGTCGCCGGGGCCGCTCCTCGTACGGGTCGTCGTGCGCCACGCCGCCTCCTGTCGTCAGTGTCGAGGGTGCCGCGAAGCGGCCCACCGGTGGTACCCGAACCGCGAAATCCTCAATCGCCGCGTCAGAGAACGAGCTTGCACATGGCGTACGCGGCCGGCGCGGCCAGGGCGAAGCCGCCGAGCGGCCCCTGCATGTGCCGGGCCACCCACATGGTCGGCGGCTCCCCGGCCATCAGCCGGCCCGCCTCGGCGTAGCCGACGGCCAGGTCTGCCAGTACGGCGGCGACCGCCGCCACCAGCCCGATGATGGCGGCCCGGGTGGGGGTGAAGGGCGTCACGAGGTAGCTGCCGAGGAGGGCGCTGACCAGCGTGCCGACCATGGCGCCGGCGACCACGCCGGCCGCGCCCCGGGGCACCTGGGGGGCCAGCCGTGGCCACGGCGCCACCGCGTCGGTCAGCCGGGCGACGGTCAGCGCGACCGCGCTGGCGGTGAGGCACACCGTGATGGCCTGGGTGCCCGCCGGGATCCGGCTGAGCACGATCAGGGTGGCGAAGGCGACGACGCCGACCACGATCAGCAGGGTGCTGCCGAGCGAGTCGGTCACCCGCACCCGGTCGACCCGCCGCACGAGCTGGCCGAGCACCCCGAGGGCGAAGCCGCCCGCCGCGACGTAGCCCAGCGGCGCCAGGCCGGCGACGTCGGTCTGTACGGCCGCGGTGTCGGCCGCGACCGCGGCGCCGACGCTGACGGCGGCCACCAGCAGCAGCGCGGGCGGCCGCATGGCCATCGTCCAGGCGAGCACGAAGAGCAACTGCACGCCGAAGATGACGAACGCGAAGGGCAGCCGGTGCCCCGGGCCGGAGGTCTGTGCCCCGAGCACCAGGCCCACCCCGAGCAGGACGGCGAAGCCGGCGACGGTCAGGGCGAGCGGGCGGCGCACCTCGACCGGCTCGATCGGCTCCTCGTCCGGTTCGTCGTCCGGCTCGTCGTCGGGCCGGCGGGCCGGCTCGCCGGGCCGCCGGGCGCGGCGCGGTCCGCCGCGCTCCCGGCGCTCACCGTCGTCGTCGGGGGCCGGCCCGGTGCGCGGCGCCGGCGGCTGGCCGCGGGAGGGGCCGGACGGCCCGGGGCGGGGCCCGTCGGGCCACTGGTCGCGGCCGGTCTCGGGCGAGCTGGAGGGAAACACGCCCCGATCGTGCCAGACCGGCCGGCCCGCGCGGGGACCACGGTTTCGGCAACGTTAAAACCTGCGGCACGATCACGGGCAAGCCGGGCAAACGGGAAATGACGCGGAGGTCCGGCCGAGGCGATCGGTTACGCTCAAGCCGCTACCCGCCCGTCAGCGACGCCGGGACCCACGCAAGTTCATCAGCGTCACACCCCGCCACGGAGTGCGCTGGTCGCGCGCGGCCGACGGCCGCCGGGACGGAGGTGATCGTGGAGATCCTGCTGCTGGTGACCGCACGCGCAGGCGAACCGTCCGCAGTGTTGCCGGCGCTCGACCTGCTGCCGCACTCGGTCCGTACCGCGCCCCGCGACGTCCGCACCCTCGTCGCCGGCCCCAGTCCGGACGCGGTGCTGGTCGACGCCCGCTCCGAGCTGAGCGAGGCCCGGGCCACCTGCCGGATGCTGCACGCCACCGGCCTCGGGGTGCCGCTGGTCGCGGTGGTCACCGAGGCCGGCCTGATCGCGCTCAACGCCGACTGGGGCGTCGACGACGTCATCCTCGCCGCCGCCGGCCCGGCCGAGGTGGAGGCCCGGCTGCGGCTCGCCGTCGGGCGGCTGAGCAACGCCACCTCCGGGGCGGGCGGCTCGATCCGCGCCGGCGAGCTGACGATCGACCCGGACACCTACGCCGCGAAGCTCAAGGGCCGCCCGCTCGACCTCACCTACAAGGAGTTCGAGCTGCTGAAGTTCCTGGCCCAGCACCCGGGCCGGGTGTTCACCCGCGACCAGCTCCTGCGCGAGGTGTGGGGCTACGACTACTTCGGCGGCACCCGCACGGTCGACGTGCACGTCCGGCGGCTGCGGGCCAAGCTCGGCTCCGAGTACGAGTCGATGATCGGCACGGTGCGGCAGGTGGGTTACAAGTTCGTCGTACCGCCCTCGCGGTCGCTGCCGGAGAGCGAGCACGCGCCCCTGCCGGTCTGACTTCCCGCTCCTTCGGGGGCTGTTCCGCATATGCCCCTTTTGTGCAGCTCGTCGGTTCTATTCTGACTGCCGGGTTTGCGACTTACAAGGGGGCGACGGGGTGCGCATCGACCACGGGGGCGGCGGCGGATCGGCACGGACGGGCCAACTCTTCCGGGACGCCCCGGCGGCGCGCACCATCGGTCTCGTCGCGGTGGTGGTCGCCGCGCTGCTCGGCTCCGCGTACGCCCTCGGGCGCAGCCTGGTCCCCGACCCGCCGACCCGGTCCAGCGTGACCACCAGCGCCACCGGCCCGCACTACGCCGACCAGCCCCCGGCGGACGACGCCCCCCGCCGCACGCCGCAGGGCACGCCGGACCCCAGCCCGGCGGAGGCCGGCCAGGACGGCGGCACCGGCCCCGACGCGCCGCCGCCGTCGGGCCCGACGGACGGACCGTTCGGCACGCAGACCACCAGCGGCACCGCGCTGGTCGCGCTGACCTTCGACGACGGGCCGGACCCGCAGTACACCCCGCAGGTGCTCGCCCTGCTCCGCGAGCACCAGGTGCGGGCCACCTTCTGCGTGGTCGGCGAGAACGCGCAGCGCCACCCGGACCTGATCCGGGCCATCGCGGCCGATGGCCACACCCTGTGCAACCACAGCTGGAACCACGACGTCACCCTAGGCCGACGATCGCCCGCCGCCATCCGGACGGACCTGCTGCGCACCAGCGACGCGATCCGGGCCGCCGTGCCCGACGCGCCGATCGCGTACTACCGGCAGCCGGGCGGCGCCTGGACGGGGCAGGTGGTGTCGGTGGCCCAGGAGCTCGGCATGACGCCGCTGCACTGGACGGTGGACCCCTCGGACTGGGCGGCGCCGGGCGCCGGACGGATCGCGGCGACGGTCGTCGCGGGCGTCGTACCCGGATCGGTCGTGCTGCTGCACGACGCCGGCGGCGACCGACAGGGCACCGTGGACGCGTTGCACCGCATCCTGCCGGAGCTGACCAGCAGGTTCGAGGTGGAGGCGCTGCCCGACGGGGTGACGTGAGCCGGCCAGGCGGACGTTCGTACGGCGGCGGGGCCGGGGACGCTCGCCGGAAGCACCGCGCGAACGGCCCGAGCCCGGCGGCGCCGCGGGCCGCCCCGACTACGGTGATCCCATGAGCATTTCCGAAGCGAGCAGCGGCCGGGTGACCCGGGCCGAGCGCCTCAGCCCCACGGAGATCGCCGACGTGACGGCCCTCGCCCGGGTCGCCGGCGACGCGGACGGGGCGGACCCGTTCGACGAGCACGTCCTGCTGCGCCTCCGCGACCCGGACGCGCCGGCGGTGCACCTGACCGCCCGGGCGGACGACGGCACACTGGCCGGCTACGCGCACCTGGACACCACCGACGCGGCCACCGGGGTCGGCGTCGAACTGGTGGTGCACCCGGCCCACCGGCGGCGCGGCACGGGGCGGGCGCTGGCCCGGGGCGTCCTGGCGGCGGCCGACGGCCCGCTGCGGGTCTGGGCGCACGGCGACCACCCCTCGGCCGCCGCGCTCGCCGTCGACCTGGGCCTGCGCCGGGCCCGGGTGCTCTGGCAGCTGCGCCGGCCGCTGACCGCCCCGATCCCGGAGCACCCACTGCCGGACGGGGTGACGCTGCGCGCGTTCCGGCCCGGCGCCGACGACGAGGAATGGCTGGCGCTCAACGCGCGGGCCTTCGCCGAGCACCCCGAGCAGGGTCGCTGGTCCCCCGCCGACCTGCGCGTACGCCTCGACGAGCCGTGGTTCGACCCGGAGGGCTTCCTGCTCGCCGTCGACGGGGCGACCGGCCGGCTGCTCGGCTTCCACTGGACGAAGGTCCACGAGCGACCCGGCTCGGCCCGCATCGGCGAGGTCTACGTCCTCGGGGTGGACCCGTCGGCGCACCGTGGCGGGCTGGGCCGGGCGCTGACCGCGGCCGGCCTGGCGTACCTGCGGGACCGGCGGAACCTGGACCGGGTCATGCTCTACGTCGACGAGTCCAACACCGCGGCGGTGGCGCTCTACGAGCGGCTCGGCTTCGCCCGCTGGTCGGCGCACGTGAACTACCAGTCGGCCTGACGTCCACAGGGCCCGGGCCGCGGCGGCCCGGGCCCTCGCGCGCCACCTCGGAGCGCGTCACGTACCGCTCCGCGATCTGGCGCCTGCGCCCCGCGATGGAGGCCGCGCCTGTCCCGGCGCACGCCCACCCCGAGCCCGGGCCACGGCTCGCACCGCCCGTAGGGTCACCGTCGGTGACGGCGGCGTGCCCGCGAGATGGCGTCCTACCAGGAAAATCCGCATACTTCCGACAGTGGCATCTGAGTTCACTTAACGGACAACCCGCCCTCAGCGAGCGGTCATCTGCACTGCCGCACCTGTTCACTCCCCGTTCACTTCCGACCGGCGAACCGGCTACCTGGCGCTCCTAACTTTTGGATCAGCCGGTCAGCGCCGGCACCCCGGGCCCCAATCCGGGTGCGAAGTCAGACGTGAAGGGAAACCCCTCAGGTGAAGCTCCAGCGGCACGGCACTCTCGCCTGCCTCGCTCTTACCGCGACGCTCGCTCTCAGCGCATGCGGCTCGGACAACAACGAGCCCGCGAGCAGCGCCTCCGCCTCCGGGTCGGCCGCCGCCGCCGACTGCGCCACCGGCACGCTGAACGCCCAGGGCTCGTCGGCGCAGAAGAACGCGATGGACGAGTGGATCAAGGCGTACCAGCAGAAGTGCTCCGGTGCCAAGATCAACTATGAGCCGTCCGGCTCGGGCGCCGGCATCCAGGCCTTCATCGCCGGCACCGCCGACTTCGCCGGCTCCGACTCCGCCCTCAAGGAGGAGGAGCAGCCGCAGGCCAACGCCAAGTGCGTCGGCGGCGCGGCCATCAACCTGCCGATGGTGATCGGCCCGGTCGCCATCGCGTACAACGTCAACGGCGTGGACAACCTCCAGCTCAAGCCGGCCACCCTGGCGAAGATCTTCGCCGGCAAGGTGACCAAGTGGGACGACCCGGCGATCAAGGCGGACAACCCCGACGCCAAGCTGCCGTCGACCGCCATCAACGCGGTGCACCGCTCGGACTCGTCCGGCACCACCGACAACTTCACCGACTTCCTGACCAAGACCGCCGCGGCCGACTGGACCTTCGGCAAGGCCAAGGAGTGGAAGGCCCCGGGCGGCACCGGCGCGGCGAAGTCCGACGGCGTGGCCAGCGCCATCAAGAACCAGGACGGCACCATCGGCTACGTCGAGTGGTCGTACGCCGAGAACGGCGGCCTGAAGACCGCCAAGGTCGGCAACGGCGCGGGCGAGTTCGCCGAGCTGACCGCCGAGTCCGCCGGCAAGACCATCGCCGGCGCCGAGGTGGTCGGCCAGGGCGACGACCTGAAGATGAAGATCGACTACAACACCAAGGAGGCCGGGGCCTACCCGATCGTCCTGGTGACCTACGAGATCGTCTGCTCCAAGGGCCTCGCCGCCGACAAGCTCCCGCTGGTCAAGGGCTTCCTCGGCCACGCCGCGAGCACCGCGGGCCAGGCCGACCTGACCGAGCTCGGCTACGCCCCGCTGCCCGAGTCGGTCCGCGCCAAGGTCGAGGCCGCGGTCAAGAACCTCGCCTGAGCCGGCCGCCCCGACACCGCCACCACCACCTCAACTCGAAGCGAGCGAGCAGATGGGTGAAACCCCTCACCGCTCGGCCCACGCCGGCACCGGCGGGACCAGCGTGACCGAAGGTCACGACCGGCCCGCCGGTGCCTCGGCGCGTTCGGCCGAGGCACCAGTCAGCACCCGTACGCCGGGCGGAGCCGGGTTGGGCGGCGGCGGCGCGCTGCCCCGGGCCCGCGCGTTCGGCGCCGAACGGGCCTTCCGCGCCCTCACCCTGGGCGCCGGCACCGCCGTCCTCGTCGTCATCGCGGCGATCGCGGTCTTCCTGGTCGCCAAGGCGGTACCGGCGCTGCGGGCCAACACCGAGAGCTTCTGGACCTTCGAGGGCTGGTTCCCCAACGACGCGGACCCGAAGTTCGGCATCGGGGCGCTCGCCTTCGGCACCGTGCTCAGTTCCGCGCTGGCCCTGCTCATCGCGGTCCCGGTGGCCCTGGGCATCGCGCTCTACCTGTCCCACTACGCGCCGCGCCGGCTCGGCACCACGCTGGGCTTCCTGATCGACCTGCTGGCCGCGGTGCCGAGCGTCGTCTTCGGCCTCTGGGGCCGCGACGTCTTCATCAACCCGGTGCGGGACTTCTCCGCCTGGCTGAACACGTACTTCGGCTGGATCCCGATCTTCGGCGGCGACGGCCCCTTCGGGAAGTCCATCATGCTGGGCGCGCTGGTCCTGGCGATCATGGTGCTGCCGATCATCACCTCGCTCTCCCGCGAGGTGTTCATGCAGACCCCGACCGCCAACGAGGAGGCCGCCCTCGCCCTCGGCGCCACCCGCTGGGAGATGATCCGCACCGCCGTGCTGCCGTACGGCCGGCCCGGCATCGTCGCCGCGGTGATGCTCGGCCTGGGCCGGGCGCTCGGCGAGACCATCGCCCTGGCGATGACCCTCGGCATCACCTTCAACATCTCGTTCAACCTGATCGAGAGCGGCGGCAACACCATCGCCGCCAACATCGCCAACACGTTCGGCGAGGCGAACGACACGGGTCGGGGCGCGCTGATCGCCTCGGGCCTCGTGCTCTTCGCCATCACGCTGATCGTCAACATCACGGCACGGGCGATCATCCACCGCCGCCGGGAGTTCACGGAGTCGGCCGCATGACCACTACTGTCCCGTCGCACCGGACCCGTCCGCCCGCGCAGCCGCCCACCCTCAAGGCCCGGCGGCTGCCGAAGTACGCCGCGCCGGCCATCGCGGCAGCCGCCCTGCTGGTCGCCGCCGCGTTCGTGTACGGCACCGGCACCGGCGGTCCCGTGCTGGTCGTGGTGCTCGGCGCGCTGCTCTACCTGGCCGGCCTGTTCGCCGCCGCCAACAAGGTCGAGGGGCGGCGGTCGGCCCGCAACCGCACCTGGAGCGCGCTGATCCACTCGGCGTTCGTACTGGCCGTCCTGCCGCTGGCCTCGGTGGTCTGGACCCTGGTCAGCAAGGGCGCCGAGCGGCTGGACGCCGACTTCTTCCTCACCTCCATGAACAACATCGGCGCGCGGGACCCGAACGGCGGCGCGTACCACGCGATCGTCGGCACGCTCCAGCAGGTCGGCATCGCCGCCCTGATCACCGTCCCGCTCGGCATCCTCTGCGCGATCTACATCGTCGAGTACGGCCGGGGCCGGTTCGCCTTCACCATCCGGTTCTTCGTGGACGTGATGACGGGCGTCCCGTCGATCGTCGCCGGCCTGTTCGTGCTGGCGTTCTGGGTGCTGATCGTCTCGCCGTGGTTCAACGACGGGCGGCCCAGCTTCTCGGGCTTCGCCGCGGCGCTCGCCCTGAGCGTGCTGATGCTGCCCACCGTGGTCCGCTCCACCGAGGAGATGCTGCGTCTCGTCCCGGCGCCGCTGCGCGAGGGGGCGTACGCCCTCGGCGTGCCGAAGTGGAAGACCATCCTGCGGGTCGTGCTGCCGACCGCGCTGCCGGGCATCGTCACCGGCGTCATGCTCGCCATCGCCCGCGCGGCCGGCGAGACCGCCCCGGTGCTGCTCGTCGCCGGCGGCGGCGCGGCGATCAACTTCAACCCGTTCGAGAACAACCAGTCGTCGCTGGCCCTCTTCGTCTACCAGCAGGCCGGTGACGCGTCCCGGTACGCGCCGGCGCGGGCGTGGACGGCGGCACTCACCCTGGTCGCCCTCGTGCTGATCCTGACCGTCGCGGCGAAGCTGCTGGCCCGTCGCAACCGGCTCGGCCGATGAACCCCGGAGGTACCACCACCATGGCCAAGCGCATCGAAGCCTCGAACGTCACCGCCTACTACGGCACCTTCAAGGCGATCGAGAACATCAACCTGACGGTCGAGCCGAAGACGGTGACCGCCCTGATCGGCCCGTCCGGCTGCGGCAAGTCGACCTTCCTGCGGTCGATCAACCGGATGCACGAGGTGCTCCCCGGCGCCCGGGTCGAGGGCAGCCTCACCATCGACGACCAGGACATCTACGACCGGGACGTGGACGTCACCGCCGTCCGGCGCATGATCGGCATGGTCTTCCAGCGGCCGAACCCGTTCCCCACCATGAGCATCTTCGAGAACGTGGTGGCCGGGCTGCGGCTCAACGGCGTACGCCGCAAGTCGATCCTGGACGAGGCGGCCGAGAAGGCGCTGCGCTCGGCCAACCTCTGGGACGAGGTGAAGGACCGGCTCGGCAAGCCCGGCGCCGGCCTCTCCGGCGGCCAGCAGCAGCGGCTCTGCATCGCCCGGACCATCGCCGTCGAGCCGCAGGTGGTGCTGATGGACGAGCCCTGCTCGGCGCTCGACCCGATCTCCACGCTGGCCATCGAGGACCTGATGTTCCAGCTCAAGGACAAGTTCACGATCATCATCGTGACGCACAACATGCAGCAGGCCGCCCGCGTCTCGGACCGGACCGCCTTCTTCTCGATCGAGAAGACCGGCGACCCCGGCCGGCTCATCGAGTACGACAACACGCAGAAGATCTTCAGCAACCCCGGCGTGAAGAAGACCGAGGACTACATCACCGGCCGCTTCGGCTGACGCCCGGCCGCTGCGCAGATCTTGGCGGAAGACAGCCCTTCCGGGGGCCGCCTTTCGCCAAGATCCGCAACGGTGCGGGTCAGGCCAGCACGAAGCGGGGCTCGCCGTCGTCGGGCTCGTCGAGCCGGGGGGTGACCGGGGTGGCCGCGTCCCGGGTGGCCGCGGCGCGGGCGACGCCGGCCAGGTCGCCGCCGGCCGCCACCTGGGACAGGCTCACCAGGGTGGGCGGGAGCATGGTCAGCTCGCCGGCCTCCGCCCGGGACAGGGCGTCCGCCGGGCGGGCCCACAGGGTGTGGTCGGCCTCGCCGGAGACGTCCCGGGTCCGCTGCCCCTCCGGCAGCAGGGCCACGAAGAAGTACGTGTCGAAGCGGCGCGGCTCGAACTCCGGCGTGATCCACCGGCTCCACGGCAGCAGCAGGTCGGACCGGAGGGTGAGCCCGCGCCGGGCGAGCAGGTCGGCGAAGCCGCCCCGGCGCTGCTCCAGCGCCACCCGGTCGGCCTCCCAGTCGTCACCGCTCACGTCGCCGACCACGGTCCGCGCGTCGGGGCCGGCGAGCAGGACCCCCGCCTCCTCGAAGACCTCCCGGGCGGCGGCGCAGACGACCGCCTGGGCGGCCTCGGGGGTCAGCCCCAGGCGCTCGCCCCAGCCGGCCGGCGTCGGCCCGGCCCAGTCCAGGTGCGCCTGCGAGTCCGAAGGGTCGACCCCGCCGCCGGGGAAGGCGTACATCCCGCCGAACGCCATCGCGGCGACCCGCCGGATCAGGTAGACCTCGAAGCCGTCGCCGGCGGGGCGGAGCAGCAGCACGGTGGCCGCGACCCGGGGCGCCGCCGGGGTGCCGCCCTCGGCGCGGAACCGGCGGGCGTGCTCCACGAGCGCCGGGGGTGCGGGGAAGCCGTCGGCGTCGATCGTCATGCGCCGAGCCTAGTTCCCGACGGGTGGATCGCCCCCGCCGCCGTCGGGTGATCTTCGCTAGCGTGGCCGACATGACTCGTTGGGGCATCCTGGCCACCGGCCACATCGCCGCCCGTTTCGCCGAGGACCTGCGGCTGGTGCCGGGCGCCGAACTCGCGGCGGTCGGCTCGCGTACCGCCGAGAGCGCGCAACGGTTCGCGGCCCGGCACGGCGTGCCGCGGGCGTACGCCTCCTGGGCGGAACTCGCCGCGGACGACGAGCTGGACGTCGTCTACGTCGCCACCCCGCACGCCGCGCACCACGAGGCGGCCATGACCTGCCTCTCGGCCGGCCGGGCCGTGCTGCTGGAGAAGCCGTTCACCCTCGACCTGGCGACCAGCGTCGAGCTGGTCGACACCGCCCGCGCGGCCGGGGTCTTCCTCATGGAGGCCATGTGGATGCGGACCAACCCGCTCGTACGCCGGCTCTGTGACCTGGTCGCGGACGGCGCGATCGGCACGGTGACCGGCGTGCGGGCCGACTTCGGGGTGGCCGGGCCGTTCCCGCCGGAGCACCGGATGCGGGCCCGCACGCTCGGCGGCGGCGCCCTGCTCGACCTCGGCGTCTACCCGGTCAGCCTGGCCCACCTGCTGCTCGGCGTGCCCGACCACGTCCGGTCCTGGGCGAAGCTCAGCCCGGAGGGGGTGGACGAGAACACCGGCATCGTCCTGGGCTACGACTCGGGCGCCGTCGCCACGCTGAGCTGCGGCATGGTCGGGGCCACCGCGCTGGACGCCTCGATCACCGGCACCACCGGCCGGATCGACCTGCCCGAGCCGTTCTTCCGCCCCGGCTCCGCGACCCTGCACCGGGCCGGCGCCGAGCCGGAGACGATCACCGACGAGCTGGTCGGCGGCGGCTACCAGTACGAGGCCGCTGAGGTCCAGCGGTGCCTCGCCGAGGGCCTGCCGGAGAGCCCGCTGGTCCCCCACGCCACCACGCTGGAGGTGATGGCGCTGCTAGACGGGATCCGCGCCCAGATCGGCGTCGACTACTCCTGACGCGGAAGGGGCACCTCGCCGACGAGGTGCCCCTTCTCCCGCACCTCAGCTGAACAGGGGCCGGACCAGGAAGTACATCAGGGCGCCGATCGAACCGGCGGCCGGGAAGGTCAGGATCCACGCGCCGACGATGTTGCCGGCCACGCCCCACCGGACGGCGGAGAGCCGCTTGGTGGCGCCGACGCCCATGATCGCCGAGGTGATCGTGTGGGTCGTCGAGATCGGCGCGCCGAGGACCAGCGCGTTGAAGTAGAGCACGCCGCTGGCCACGGTCTCGGCGGCGAAGCCCTCCGGCGGCCGGAGGTCGATGATCTTCCGGCCCAGGGTCCGGATGATCCGCCAGCCACCGGCGTACGTGCCGGCGGCCAGCACGGCCGCCGACGTCCAGAACGCCCACTCGGGGATGAAGCTGGGGTCGTCCTGGTAGCCGCCGACGTAGAGGGCGAGTACCACGATGCCGATGGTCTTGGCGGCGTCCTGCATGCCGTGGCCGACGGACATGGCGGCGGCGGACGCGGTCTGCGCCCAGCGGAAGCCCCGGTTGAGCCGGCCCGGGTGCCCCTTCCGGAAGATCCACTGCACGGCGATCATGACGATGTAGCCGAGCAGGAAGCCGACCATCGGGGAGAGGACCATCGGGATGATCACGCTCTCCCCGATGCCGGTCCAGAGCACGGTGCCGGACGCGGCGACGGTCGAGCCGACCAGGCCGCCGATCAGCGCGTGCGACGAGGACGACGGCAGGCCGAAGTACCAGGTCACCAGGTTCCAGACGATGGCGCCGATGACGCCCGCGAAGACGATGCCGAGGCTCGCTGTGCCGGTGGGCAGCTTCACCAGGCCGCTGCCGACGGTCTTGGCCACCTCGGCGCCGAAGTGGGCGCCGATGAAGTTGCCGACCGCCGCCATGGCCAGGGCCACCCGGGGTGTGAGCGCCCGTGTGGAGATGCTGGTCGCGATCGCGTTGGCAGCGTCGTGGAAGCCGTTGGTGTAGTCGAACGCCAGGGCCACCGCGATCACCGCCAGCACGGCGATGAGTTCGGGACTCACAGGATCAGGACTCCTTGACCGCGATGGTCTCGACGGTGTTCGCCACGTGCTCGAAGGCGTCGCAGGCGGCCTCCAGCTCGTCGGCGACCTCCTTCATCTTCAGCACGGTCAGGGCGTCGTACTCGCCGGAGAAGAGGCGGACCAGCAGCATCCGGTACACCTGGTCGCCGTCGTTCTCCAGCCGGTTGCACTCGATCCAGTAGTCCTCGAGGTCCTTCATCGACTTCAGGCGCGGCATCGCGTCGGCGGTCAGCTTCGCCTGGGCGTCCAGGACGTTGACCATCTCGTGCATCTCGCGGGGCAGCGAGGGAAGCTTGGTCAGGCCGTAGAGATAGAGCAGGTTCCCCACCGCTTCGAGGTGGTCCATCACGTCGTCCAGCAGCGACCCGAGCCGGTAGATGTCCTCCCGGTCGAACGGCGTGATGAAGGTCGAGTTGATCTTCTTGTACAGCTCGTGGGTGATCTGGTCGCTGTCGTGCTCCACCTCGGTGAGCCGCTCGCTGACCGACTGCACCTCCACCCCCGGCAGGGCCAGCTCGTTGAGCAGCTCGGTGCCCTTCACCAGGTTCTGTGCGGCCCTGGTGAAGAGCTCGTAGAAGGCGCCCTCGTTCGGGCGGAAGGAAAACTTCACAGCACGGACCTCGTCGTGTCGGTGGAAGGGTGGCGGCCGCCCGGAGGGTGCCCGCCTGGGAATGCTAGGAAACGACGAAAGCGGGAATTCGGCGGCCTCCCCCTGGTCAGACCGCATTCACCAGTCGTTCACCCGCCGTTCACCTACGACGTTCTCTCCGATCCCAGCAGCCGCTCCCGTTCGCGCCGGACGTCGAAACCGGCAGGCGGATACCCGAGATCGAGGGTGTCGAACGTCTCGCGGAGCAGGTGCGCGACGGCCCAGTCGCGGTACCACTTGCGGTCCGCCGGCACCACGTACCAGGGCGCGGCGTCCGTGCCGCACCGGCTCAGGGCTTCGGCGTACGCGGCCTGGTAGTCGTCCCAGCGGGCCCGGGCGTTGACGTCCGACGGATCGTACTTCCAGTGCTTGCGCGGCTCGTCCAGCCGCTCCAGCAGCCGCCGGCCCTGCTCCGCGTACGAGATGTGCAGCAGCACCTTCACCATGGTCACCCCGGCGTCGGCCTGCTCCCGCTCGAAGGCGTTGATCTCGTCGTACCTGGCCTGCCAGATCGGCTCGGGCACCAGCGACTCGACGCGCGCCACCAGGACGTCCTCGTAGTGCGACCGGTTGAAGACACCGACGTACCCGGGCGGCGGCAGCGCCCGTCGGATCCGCCACAGGAAGTCGTGCTGCAACTCCTCGGCCGTGGGCGGACCGAACGAGCGCACGTGCAGGCCGAGCGGATTCATCGCGCCGGCCACCCGCTTGATGGTGCCGTCCTTGCCACCGCAGTCCATCGCCTGGAGCACCAGCAGCACCCGACGCCCGCCGGTCGCACCGGCCCGGTCGGCGCCGCCGGCCGCAGCCGCCCCCTCGGCGCCGCCAGCCGACCCGTCCACGCCGGCAGCCGCGCCGACGGGTCGAGCCGACTGCCGGGCCTTGGCGTCGGCGAAGAGCATCTCCTGCTGCCCGCCCAGTTCCGCGCCGATCAGCGTGACCTGGCCACGGGCCCACTCCTTGCGCTGCGGGCCGGTCACCTCCTGCCCGGGCAGCCCGGGCGTCGACCGGGGATCGACCGCCCCGAGATCGACCGCCCCGCCGGGCGCCACCCGGAGCAACTCCCGCATCGTCCCTCCGACCGGCCCCACGACAGCATCGGCCCGACCCACGGCATCGCGGCCCACGCCGCTCCCCTCAACCCCTGGCATCTCAACCCCTCGCATCCCCGGATCATCACCCACATCCGCCCCACCCGCCCGCCAACCCCGCCCGCACCCCGGCCCCGGCCCGCGATCCTGGGGCCGGCGATCACGCACCCGCGGCGGGCGAAATCCCCTAGTCAGCCCGCTACGCGGGGCACCACGACTGCGTGATCGACCGCAGTCTTGGGGTGTGGGGGCCGGGGCGGGAGAATCGCGGGCGGGCGGGGCGGTACGTGCCCCGGCAGTGGAGCGGGGGCAGCGTGCGGGAGATGGTGACGGAGTTCGAGGCCGAGCGGGGGCGGCTGCTGGGCGTGGCGCACCGGATGTTGGGCAGCCGCAGCGAGGCCGAGGACGCCGTGCAGGAGACGTGGCTGCGGTACGCCAGCGCGCTCGCCGACCCGGCGGCCCGCGCCGAGATCCGGCACCTCGGCGCCTGGCTGACCACCACCTGCGCCCGGATCTGCCTGGACGTGCTCCGCTCGGCGCGGGTACGGCGGGAGGCGTACCCCGGCCAGTGGCTGCCGGAGCCGGTGGTGACGCCGCTCGACCAGGGCCCGCGTCCCGACGGCTTCGCGCCCGACCCCGCGGAGCGGGCGGTCCGCGCCGATCAGGTCGGCACCGCCCTGCTGGTGGTGCTGGAACGCCTCGCACCGGAGCAGCGGGTGGCCTTCGTGCTGCACGACGTCTTCGCCGTGCCGTTCTCCCAGATCGCCGAGGTGCTCGGCACGACCGACGCCGCCGCCCGTCAGCTCGCCTCCCGGGCCCGCCGGGCGGTGCACGCGCCCGACGCGCCCCGGCACACCGCCGACGCGGTCGAGCAGCGTCACGTGCTCGCCGCCTTCGTGACCGCCGTCGAGTCGGGCGACCTTGCCGCGCTGGTACGGGTGCTCGCCCCGGACGTGGTCGCCATCGGTGACAGCGGCGGCCACTTCCCGGCGGCCCGGCGGCCGGTGCTCGGTGCCGACGCGGTGGCCCGCTTCCTGCTGGGCCTGTTCGGGCGTGCCGGACGCTACGGCGGGACGCTGCGCGCCCGTCGGGTGCTCGTCGACGGCGTCGAGGGCCTGCACCTGGAGACCCGGCACTCGGACGGCCGGCCGCTGCGGGTGGTGGCCGCCCTCGCGGTGGACGAGGGCCACGTGACCGGGGTCTTCCACCAGCTGAATCCGGAGAAGCTGGGCGACCTGCCGCCGCTGACGGAGGAGGACGGCTGGCCGCCGCGCTGGTGACACCCGGCGGTTCCCCGCCACGGCGGGCCGCGCGCCGCCAGATCCGGTGACACCGGCGGTTCCGCCGCCGATGTCGGTCGCGCCGGTAGGCCGGCCGCGCCGACGGTCAGAGCACCAGGGCCAGCCACTTGCGGTACGACGTGGCGAACGGCTCGGTGCCGTCGCCCAGTGCGTCGAGGAGCCACCGGGCCGCCGCCTCGGCCTGCGTCACCACGTCGTCGGGGTAGCCGAAGCGGGCCCGGTGCTCGGCGAACTCGTCCTCGTCGCGCAACTCCACCACGCCGGTGGTCCGGCGACGCACCACGTCGAGGTCGAGGTCGATGAGGTGGACGGTGTCGTCGTTCTCCCAGCGGGCCGGGCTGGCGATGTCGCAGTAGACCTCACTGGTGCGCGGCGGGGGGTTGAACATGCCGGTCCACCAGGCGTGATGCGGCACCAGGAGGACGAACGGGATCTGCTCCACCGACGGCCGGCCATGGTAGACGGACCTCGTGCCCTGGGTCACTCCGAGCCAGACGCCGAGGTCGTCCTCGGCGAGGCGGCGGGCCGGGTAGTCACGGTGGGCGCTGCCGTCGTACTTGCGGTAGATCACGCGGACCACGTCGCTCGGCATGAGTCGCACCCTAACCGATACCGCCCATCGGTCGCCGTACGGAAGTAACCGGACGCGGTCGGCGGGAGACCGTACCGTGACGACGCCACGTCCGGATCGGCGCGGCCGGTGTCGGGGACGGCGGGTACCGTCGCACGGTGACTCCGCGCCTCGCCACCGGTTCCGCCGCCCCCTCGCCCCGCACCGGAGGCCGACGGCGGGGCGCCCGGCCGAGCGGGGTGGAACTGCTCGCCGCCGCGGTCGGCGCGGTGCCCGGCGGGGCGGCGCGGCCCGGCCAGCAGCAGATGGCGACGGCCATCGAGGAGTGCGTGCAGGCGCGGGAGCACCTGCTGGTGCAGGCCGGCACGGGCACCGGCAAGTCACTGGCCTACCTGACGCCCGCGCTGACCGTGGACGGGCCGGTGGTGGTCTCCACGGCCACCCTGGCGTTGCAGTCCCAACTGGTCGATCACGACCTGCCCCGGCTCGCCGACGCCGTGGAGCCGGTGCTCGGCCGGCGGCCCACGTTCGCGGTGCTCAAGGGGCGGCACCACTACCTCTGCCTGGCCCGGCTGGACAACTCCACCGAGGACGAGCCGGAGGACACGCTCTTCGACGCCCCGGCCACGCGCCCCGGCGGCGGCACCAAGTGGCTCGGCGAGGCTGGACGGCTCGGCAAGCAGGTCCAGCGGCTGCGCGACTGGGCGGAGAAGACCGACACCGGCGACCGGGACGAGCTGGACCCGGGCGTCGACGACCAGGCCTGGCGGCTGGTCTCCATGCCGGCCCGGGAGTGCGTCGGCGCGTCCCGCTGCCCGTTTGGCGCGGAGTGCTTCGCCGAGGCGTCGCGGGCCCGCGCGCGGGAGGCCGACATCGTGGTCACCAACCACAGCCTGCTCGCGGTGGACATGCTCGCCGGCCGGCACATCGTGCCCCCGCACAAGCTGCTCATCGTCGACGAGGCACACGAGCTGGCCGACCGGGTCTCCTCGGCGGCGCAGGCCGAGCTGGTGCCGGAGCTGATCGACCGCTCAGCGAAGCGGGCCCGCCCGCTGCTGCGGCCGGACGTCGCCGAGTCGCTGACCGCAGCCGGCGACGCCCTGGCGGTCGGGCTGGCCGAGGCGCCGGCCGGGCGGATCACCTCGGGGCTGCCGTCCGTGCTGCGCGAGGCGTGCACCCTGCTGGACGCGGCCACCCGGGCGGCGCTCGACGCGATCGGCGAGGTCAAGTCCGACGACCCGGACCCGGTGCGCAAGCAGCAGGCCAAGGCGGTGCTCGACGAGCTCTCCGCCACCGCGCAGCGGCTGCTGGAGGAGGCCGACCACGACGTCGCCTGGGTGGAGAAGAACGACAACACCGGTCGCCGGGCGCTGGTGGTCGCGCCGCTCTCGGTCGCCGGCACGCTCGCCACCCACCTGTACGACGAGCGCACGGTGGTCGCCACCTCGGCGACGCTGACGCTGGGCGGCCGGTTCGACACGGTGGCCCGGGCGCTGGGCCTGGAGGCGCCCCCGGCCGACCCGCCGTCCCCGGCCGCCGCCGCCCTGGCCGCCCGTTCCGCCGGCCGCACCGGCGCCGCCGCACCGGCACGAGGCACCGGACCGTCCGAAGGCGGCACGGCGCAGGACGGCACCGCACAGGGTGGCGCGGCGGGGGCACCGGCGACCTCGGGGCCGGGCTGGCGCTCCCTCGACGTCGGCTCGCCGTTCGACTACGGCCGGCAGGGCATCCTGTACGTCGCCGCGCACCTGCCCCGACCCAGCGTCTCCGGGCTGCCCGACGCGGCCGGCGAGGAACTGCTGACGCTGGTCACCGCGCTCGGCGGGCGTACGCTCGGCCTCTTCTCCTCCCGGCGGGCCGCGCAGCAGGCGGCGGAGCTGCTGCGCGCGCGGACCGACCTGCCCGTCCTGCTCCAGGGCGAGGAGGCCCTGCCGCTGCTGGTACGCCGGTTCCGGGAGGAGAAGTCCAGCTGCCTGTTCGGGGTGATGTCGCTCTGGCAGGGGGTCGACGTGCCGGGCGACTCCTGCCAGCTGGTGGTCATCGACCGGCTGCCCTTCCCCCGGCCGGACGAGCCGCTGGCGGCGGCGCGGGCCGCCGCGGTGGACGCCGGCGGCGGGTCGGGTTTCGCGGCGGTCAGCGTGCCGATCGCCGCGATCCGGCTGGCCCAGGGTGTGGGTCGGTTGATCCGGTCGACGGGCGACAAGGGCGTGGTGGCGGTGCTCGACTCGCGCCTGGAGACCGCCCGGGGCTACGGGGCGTTCCTGCGCCGGTCGCTGCCGCCGTTCTGGTACACCACCCGGCCGGAGGTCGCCCGCGGCGCACTCGAACGCCTCGCCAGGTCCTGACCCGCGCGACCCGTCCCGTCGGCCTCGACCCGCCCCGTCGGCCGGGGCCTGCGACGGCGAGCGGGCGGCCTCCCCGCCTCGTCGGCCCGGGCCTGCGACGGCGAGAGGGCGGCCTCCCGGCTCGGGAGACCGCCCTCTCGGCGGTTGTGCGGATCGCGCCCGGGGCGCGGGGTCAGGGCGCCTGGGAGGCGACGACGACGGCGTCGGGCGGGGTGTCCGGGACGGTACGGGCGGCGAGCCGGCGCACGGCCGTGTTGAGCACGGCGATCAGCGGCACCGACACCAGCGCGCCGGTGATCCCGGCGAGGACCACGCCGGCCGCGATGCCGATGATGACCGCGAGCGGGTGGATGGCCACCGCCCGGCCCATGATCAGCGGCTGGAGGAGGTGTCCCTCCACCTGCTGCACCCCGATCACGGCGCCGAGGATGATCAGCGCCGTCACCGGGCCGCTGTCGACCAGCGCGACCAGGACCGCGACCACGCCCGACAGGGTCGCTCCGACGATCGGGATGAACGCCCCGAGGAAGACCAGGGCGGCGAGCGGGAAGGCGAACGGGATGTCGAAGATGACGAGGAAGATGCCGATGCCGACCGCGTCGATGAAGGCGACCAGCACGGTCGCCCGGACGTAGGCGACCAGCGTCGCCCAGGACGCCCGCCCGGCGTCGTCGACCTTCCAGCGGGCGGCGACCGGCAGCAGCCGGACCAGGAAGCGCCAGATCTTGTTGCCGTCGCGCAGGAAGAAGAAGGTGGCGAAGAGCACCAGCAGCGTGCCGGTCAGCACCTCAGCCAGCGTGGCGGCCGTGGAGAGGGCGCCGCTGGTGAACCTCTCGGTGTTGTTGTTGATCCACTTCTGGCCCTCGTCGATGTAGTTGTCGAGCTGGCCGTCGGAGAGGTGCAGCGGCCCGGTCTTCAGCCAGTCCTGGATCTGCCGGACGCCCTCGGAGGACTTCTTGCTCAGCTCCGGCACGCCCTGGATGAACTCGTTCACCACCAGGGTCAGCGTGCCGATCACCCCGGCCAGGCCGCCCACCAGCACCACCGCCGTCGCCATGGACCGCGGGAAGCGGGCCCGCAGCAGCCAGCCGACCGCCGGCGCGAGCAGCGCCGAGAGCAGCAGTGCGACGGCCAGCGGGATGACCACGATCCGGACGGTGCCGACGATCTTCAACAGCGCCCAGGCGACGACGCCGATCACGATCAGCCGCCAGGACCACGCGGCGGCGATCCGCAACGCGTGCGGCACGTCCGCGTCGTCGCGGCTGGAGGTGGAGTTGTGCATGGCACCGGGCGGCGGGGCGCCGACCACGGTCGCGGACGGCGCAGCCGCCGGTCCGGGGGACGTCGGCGAGGCCACGCCGGCCGGTTCGGGGACGTCGGCCGGGTCCGCGCGGCGGGCGCGCGCCGACTCCCGGCCCGACTCGTACGCGCGACGGAGCCGTCCGCGTATCTGCTCGAAGCGGCTCAAGCGCACCTCCTGGCAAGAGAACCGGCCCGCCCATGCCGATGGGCGGACAGGATACGTCCGACGACGCCACCGTAGGGCAGGTCCGCCACACATTGCCCCCGGCCCCCGGCGCGTAACCGCCCACGGCCGACCGACCGGGACACGGTAGCGTTTCCGGCGTGACCGCCGACCAGAATCTCGACTCCGGGCTGCCGATCCGCCTGCTGCACGACCGCGTGCTGGTGCGGATGGAGGGCAGCGAGGGTGAGCGACGCTCGACCGCCGGCATCGTGATCCCGGCGACCGCCGCCGTGGGCAAGCGCCTGGCCTGGGCCACCGCCGTGGGGGTGGGGCCGAACGTACGCGCCATCGTCTCGGGCGACCGGGTCCTCTTCGACCCCGACGACCGCTCCGAGGTCGAGTTGCACGGCCGCGGGTACGTACTGCTGCGCGAGCGCGACGTGCACGCCGTGGCCGCCGAGCGGGTGGAGAACGACTCCACCGGCCTCTACCTCTGATCCCGTCCCCTCCCCACCCGCCCGGATGAGGGCGTCGGTGCCGTTTGCGTCGCTCCCGGCCGGGAAGCCAGCCGCACCACCGGCCCTGGGGAGGGACGATGCCGGTACTCGTGAAGAAGATTCTGCTCTGGGGGAGCGTCGCGTTCCTGATCTACTTCATGGCCTTCCGGCCGGAGGGCGCGGCGGAGATGTTCAAGGCGATCGGAGCGGGACTGATGGCGATGGCGCAGGGCCTCGGTGACTTCCTCACCAGCCTGATGACCTGACGACCGGGGCCGGCCCGAGCGGGGCGGCCCCGGTAGCGGGTCCGGGGGCCCCGGGCGTCCGCGTCAGTGGCGGCCGGGGGGCCACGGCGCCGGCGGGCGCTGGCCGTACCAGCCGGGCGGGCCGGGCGGGCCGTACCAGCCGGCCGGGGGCGGCGGGGGAGACGCGACGAGCACCACCGGGATCGGCACGACGGGCTCGTCCGGCGCCTCGACCGAACGCTGCGTGCCGTCCGGGAAGCGCAGGTGGTAGCGCTGCCCGTCCCAGATCCCCACCGGCACCTGCGGGTCCCGGCCCACGAAGAACGACCGGTACGCGCCGATCGCCTCCAGCAGCTCCCGTTCCTCCCGCGCGGTCCGCTCCCGGTCAGCCGGGCGCCGGTCCAGGCCGCGTAGCGCGCCGTCGCGCAGCAGCGCCAGCCGGGTAGCCGCGAACTGGTAGCCGCGCATCGCCTTCAGCCCGCCGTCGCCGGCCACCCGCTTGGCCCACACCCGGGCCGCGTGCCGCCGTCCCAGGCTGCTCAGCGCCGCCACCTCCGGCGGGGTGAGCCAGCCCGCCCGGACGTAGTCCGGCAGGGTCCGCTCGGTGAGCCGCCCCTCCCAGGCCCGTAGCCACACGGCGAGCCCGACCATGCCGAAGAAGACCGGCACCATCACGCCGATGAAGCCGTACAGCATGATCAGCGTCTCGCCGGTGGCCTGGGTGAGCGTCGGCAGCAGGTTCCACAGCCCGTGCAGCATCATCGCCAGGAGCAGGCCGGCGAGCGGGGCGAGCACCCGCACCCACCGGTCGGCGGCGCGCGCGGCGATGCCCAGCCCCACCCCGGTCATCGAGGTGAAGAGCGGGTGGGCGAAGCCGAAGAGCAGGATCCGGACGATGAAGATGGCGATGACCTGCTGGGTGCCGGTCGCCGGCCCGTACCGCTCCACGCCGCTGGCGTAGCCGTAGCCGCCCAGGTAGAGGATGTTCTCCACCATGGCGAACCCGACCGCGGAGAGCCCGCAGTAGACCAGGGCGTCGGTGATCCCGGAGATCTCGCGACGGCGGAAGATCAGCAGCAGGATCGGCCCGAGGGCCTTGGTCAGCTCCTCGATGAACGGCGCCACCAGCACCGCGGTCAGCGCGGTGGGCAACCCCCAGTCCTCGAACAGCCCGGCGGAGAACTCGTTGACGGTCAGCGAGGCCGCGGTGGAGACGAACGCGCCCCAGGCGAAGCAGAAGATCAGGTACTTGAGGGGTTCTGGCTCGTAGCGGTCCAGCCAGAGGAAACAACCCACCAGCACCGGCACCGGGAGGATCGCGGCGACCACGCCGATCAACAGCGCCTCGACGCCGAGGTTCTCCCCCAGCGTGAAGACCATGAACAGCGCGCACGCCGCGATGAACAGGACGGTGCCGGCCAGCACCAGGGCCCGACGCCACCCCAGCCGACGCAGCGGCATCCGGGGCCCGGCCCCGCCGGGCGGCGGAACGGCGGGCGCGGTCGGCGACGGCAGGGACGCGCCGGGCGGGGTGTCGGCCATGCGGTCAGCGTAGCCATCCCGGGCCGGCTGGTCCGGTCGCATCGACCCGGCTATGCTGCCGGCAGGTCACGAGCGCCAGCGTCAAGCCCCGGCTTGCTGGCCGGCAACCCTCGTCGAGTTCGCGGTGGGGTGCCCCGGGTGATGACCGGGCCCGGCCCGATCCGCGCGCCGGGCAAGCGCGGACCCCGCCCGTGTGCGCCCACCCGGGGTCCTGGACCCCGGAGGTCGGCCGTGACCGTCACCCTCGTACCCCCGCCCGCGCCGCAGCCGCCCGCCGTCGCCGGCCCGCTCGACGTGCTCGGCGTACCCGGGCAGGTGAACCTCGACTACGCGGCCACCGCGCCGTGCGCGCGGGCCGCGGCCGACGCGGTGGCCGAACTGCTGCCCTGGTACGCCAGCGTGCACCGCGGCGCCGGGGCGCTGTCGCGGCGCTGCACCCTCGCCTACGAGCGCGCCCGGCAGACGGTCGGCGACTTCCTCGGCGCCCGCGCCGGCGACCACGTGGTCTTCACCCGCAACACCACGGACGCGCTGAACCTGCTGGCCCGGGCGCTGCCCGCCGGCACGACGGTGGTGACCTTCGGCGGGGAGCACCACGCCAACCTGCTGCCCTGGCCGCGTGGCTCGGTGCGGCTGCCGGTGCCCGCGGAGCCCGCCGGGGCGGTACGCGCGCTCGACGCCGCGCTCGGCGAGCTGCGCAGGCCGGCCGCCGCCGGCCACCGGCCCGCCCGCCCCGGCGCCGAACACGGGCCGCCCGTGCTGGTGGCGGTGACCGCCGCCAGCAACGTGACCGGCGAGCGCTGGCCGGTGGCCGAGCTGGCCCGGGTGGCGCGGCGACACGGGGCCCGGATCGCGGTGGACGCCGCGCAGCTCGCCCCGCACGCGCCGGTCGACGTCGCCGACCTCGACGTCGACTACATCGCGCTCTCCGGCCACAAGCTGTACGCGCCCTTCGGCGCGGGGGTACTCGTCGGGCGGGCGGACTGGCTGGACGCCGCACCGCCGTACCTGGCCGGCGGGGGCGCCACCAGCCACGTCGGGGCCGCCACCCACGACGTGCGGTGGGCGACCGGCCCGGCCCGGCACGAGGCGGGCACCCCGAACCTGCTCGGCGCGGTCGCCCTGGCGGCGGTCTGCGCCGCCCTGGGAGACGCCGACCGGGTCGCCCTGCACGACGCCGAGCAGGCCCTGCTGGCCCGGCTGCGCGAGGGCGTCGCGGCCCTGCCGCACGTGGTGGAGCTGCGCACGTTCGGGCCGGCGGCGCCCCGGGTGGGCATCGTGTCGTTCGTGGTGGCCGGCCGGGACTCGGCACAGGTGGCGACGGAGCTGGCCGCGACGTACGACATCGGGGTGCGCGACGGCCTCTTCTGCGCCCACCCGCTGGCCCGGCGGCTGCTCGACGAGGCGGCCGCCCGCAGCGGCCGGCGGGACCTGCCGCCGACCGCCCTGCGGGCCAGCATCGGACTGGGCAGCACGACCGGGCACGTGGACCGGCTGCTCGCCGCCCTCGCCGCGCTGGCCTGACGGGCCCGGGAGGCGACCCTGCCGGCCCGGGAGCCCACTGTGCCCGCAGCGGCGGGCCGGCGGGCGCGCGAGGTCGGCGGGCGGGGCGGCGCGGAGCTGTCAGGCCTGCTTCGCCACGGGTGCCGGCGTGCGGCCGCGGGTGCGCTGGATCAGCACGACGCACGCCAGCACCGCCAGCGCCGCCGCGATCGAGGCGGGGGTGACGGCCTCGCCCAGCAGCAGCGCCGACCAGAGCAGGGTGAGCACCGGCTGCGCGAGCTGGATCTGGCCGACCTGCGCGACGCCGCCCCGGGCCAGGCCCGCGTACCAGGCGAAGAAGCCCAGGAACATGGAGACCGCGGTGAGGTATCCGAACGCGGACCAGGTGACGGCGTCGGCGTGCGGTGGGGCGGCCACGGCGGCGACGACCGTGACCGGCACGGTGACCGGCAGGGAGAGCAGCAACGCCCAGCAGATCGTCCGGGCGCCACCCAGTTCCCGGGCCAGCGCGCCGCCCTCGGCGTATCCCAGGCCGCACAGCACGACCGCCGCGAGCAGGAACAGGTCGGGCGGGGCGACCGCACCGCGCACCGCACCGCTGGCGCCGAGGAAGGCGAGCACCGCCAGCAGCCCGCCGGCGCTCGCGACCCAGAACAGTGCCGGCGGTCGCTCACCGGCCCGCAGCACGGCGAACACGGCCGTCATGGCGGGCAGCACGGTGATGACGACCGCGCCGTGCGCGGAGGTCTGGGTGATGAGCGCCAGCGAGGTGAACAGCGGGAAGCCGACGACGACGCCGAGGGCGACGACGGTCAGCCGCCGCCACTGGGCGCGGGTGGGGCGCGGGGCGGCGGTGAATCGCAGGTACGCCACCGCCAGCAGCCCCGCGCCGACGGCCCGGCCGAAGGCGACGAACCACGGGTCGAGCTGCTGCACGGCGACGCGGGTGGCGGGCAGCGACATGCTGAAGGCGAGTACGCCCAGCGCGCCCAGGGCGAGACCGACCGTCCGGTCCGCCGTTACCGCGTTTCGGACGGTAGCGCTACTCTTGTCGTTCATGAATGACGGTAACGCAGTCGGACGTGTCAGCCAAGATCTGCGCGGGCTCGTCGCCGTCGCCGAGCCCGGCACGCGGCTGCCCTCGGTGCGCGAGCTGACCGCCCGCCACCACGCCTCACCGGTCACCGTCGCCAAGGCCATCCGGCAGCTCGTGGCCGAGGGATTGATCGAGACCCGGTCCGGCAGGGGAACCTTCGTGGCCGCCCCGCCGCGCGAGTGGCGGGTGCCCGACCTGTCGTGGCAGACCGTGGCGCTCGGCCCCCGCCGGCCGGGCGAGGACGAGATGCAGGCGCTACTGGCGTTACCGCCCGCAGGAGCGATCCTGCTGTCGGGCGGCTACCTCGACGCGGAACTTCAACCCGCCGCCGCGCTCGGTGCCGCGCTCACCCGCGCCGCCCGGCAGCCCGCGTCCTGGCAGCGGGGGCCGGCCGAGGGACGCGAGGACCTGCGCGCCTGGTTCGCCCGCGAGGCCGGGGCCGGGCTGCGCGCCGAGGACATGGTGATCTGCCCGGGCGGGCAGGCCGCGCTGTCGTCCGCGCTGCGGGCGCTCGCCGCGCCCGGCGACACCCTGCTCGTCGAGTCGCCGACCTACCTGGGCGCGCTCGCCGCCGCCCGGGCCGCCGGCCTGCGGGTGGTGCCCGTGCCCGCCGACGCCGACGGCGTACGGCCCGACCAGCTCGCCGCCGCGTTCGCCCGTACGGGCGCCCGGCTGTTCTACTGCCAGCCGCTGCACGCCAACCCGCACGGCGCGACCCTGGCGGGGCACCGCCGGGCCCGGGTCGCCGAGGCCGTACGCGACGCCGGGGCGTTCCTGATCGAGGACGACTACGCCCGCGACCTCACCATCGACGGCCAGGCCCCGCCGCCGCTGGCCGCCGACGACCCCGACGGGCACGTCGTCTACCTGCGCTCGCTGACCAAGTCGACCGCCCCCGGGTTGCGCGTCGCGGCGATCGGCGCCCGGGGCCCGGCCGGCGCCCGGCTGCGGGCGGCCCGGCTGCTCGACGACTTCTTCGTCGCCGGCCCGCTGCAACAGGCCACGCTCGAGTTCGTCACCGCCCCGGCCTGGACGCGGCACCGCCGCGCCCTGCGCACCGCCCTGCGGGCCCGCCGCGAGGCGTTGCTGGCCGCGCTCCGCCGGCACCTGCCGGAACTCGCCCGGCAGCCGGTCCCGCGCGGCGGCATGCACCTCTGGGTCCGCCTGCCCGAGGGCACCGACGACGTGGCGCTGGCCGCCGCCGCGGCCGCCGAGGGCGTCATCGTCTTTCCCGGCCGCCCCTGGTACGCCGCCGAGCCCCCGGCGGCGCACCTGCGCCTCACCTACGCCGCCGCCGGACCCGAGCTGATGGACGAGGCCGTCCGCCGCCTCGCCCGCGCCCTGCGGGCCTGAGCGGGCCCACGGGGCGTACGGGTCAGCCGAGCGGCGGGGCGGCGGGCGGCTTCGGGGCGTCGTCGGGCTTCCCCTGACCGCGTGGCCCGTCCTGGTCGCCGAAGGACTGCCGGACGCCACGGTTGGCCTCCTCCTGCGTGAGGCCGGAGGCCACCATGATGTCGCTGGCGGTGGTGCGCACCTGCGCGACCACCACGCTGCCGGAGAAGCCGACCCCCTCGGCGTACGCCCGGCCGGCCTCGCTGACCGCGCGCAGCGCCCGCTCCCGCGCCTGCTCCGGCTCCTCGCCGACGGCGAACTCGTGCTTGAGCAGGCGTACCGACTCGGCGAGGTGGGCCACCGCGTCCGGCATCGTCTCCGGGATCGGCTCCTCGTCCTCGATCAGGGTGACCGCGCGGCGGGTCAGCGTGCCGGCGTTGCGCATCGCCCGGTCGACCGGGCCGGCCGCCTCGGCGTAGTGGGTGAGTTCGTCGCGCCGGTGCCAGCGGACCGGCGAGAGCATGGCGGTCTCCTTCGCCCCGTCGATGGCCTCGGTGAAGGCGGACAGCTCCTCCTGGTTGTCGCGGAGCCGGTCCAGGGCCCGCTGGGCCTTGGCCTGGTCCCGGTCCCGCAGGGCGTCCGCGGTGGCGTCGAGCTGGGCGGCGAGCAGGTCCAGGGCCGGCCGGGCGGCCCGGTTGATGACCCGCAGCGGGTTGAGCGGCAGCAGGATCGCGGTGACCAGCAGCGCGACCCCACCGCCGACGAACGCGTCGATGAACCGGGGGATCTCCAGGTCCTGGGTCGACGGGGTGAGCGTGACGATCAGCACCGCCGTGGCCGCCGCCTGGATGACGATGGCCACGCTGGCGCCGGCGAAGACGGTCAGCATGATGGCCAGGGTGACCACCACGCCGAGCTGCCACGGGCCGGTGCCGACGAAGTAGATGATGAGGTCGCCGACGGCGACCCCGATCGCCACCCCGACGATCAGCTCCACCGTGCGGCGGAACCGCTGGCCGACCGAGGCGGCGAGGGTGCCGACCGCGGAGATCGGCGCGAAGACCGGCTGCGGGTTGCCGAGCAGCTCGTGCGCCGCCAGCCAGGACAGCCCGGCGGCGAGGCCGGCCTGCACGGCGAGGCCCATCGCCATCCGCAGCCGGTGCAGGCGGTCGTGCAGCGTGGCCTTGCCATGGTGCCGCAGGGTCCGCAGGGCCTGGGAGACCCGGGCCGTGTCGAGATCCTTGCCCCGGTCACCCAGGGCGGCACGTCGCGCCACTGAGGGTCGACGGTCCCGGGCCACGGCCATGGCGGGGACTACCCGTGCCGCGCCGGGTGAATCCTCGGCGCCGACGGCGGTACGGCAGACTCGACCGGGTGGCCGACCTTCTCGACCGGTGGCGGGCCGCGGCCCGGGGAGCCGGGGCCGCCGACACCGCCGAGCTGACCCAGATCGGCGCGGACCTGCTGGTTCGCTGGCGGGAGCCGCACCGGCACCACCACGACACCCGCCACCTGACGGCCGTCCTCGACGTCGTCGACGCGTACGCGCCGGCCGCCGGGCGGCCGGACCTGGTGCGTCTCGCTGCCTGGTGCCACGACGCCGTCTATGATCCGCGCGCCGGGGGCGACGCCAACGAGCGCGACAGCGCGGCGCTCGCCGGCACGCTGCTCGCGCGGGCGGGCCTGCCGGCCGACGCCGTGGCGGAGGTACGCCGGCTGGTGCTGCTCACCGCCGGGCACGCCGTGGACCCGGGCGACGCCGACGGATCGCTGCTCTGCGACGCCGACCTCGCGATCCTGGCCGCGCCCCCCGAGGCGTACGACCACTACGCCGCGGCGATCCGCCGGGAGTACGCGCACGTGCCCGAGCCGGCCTTCCGGGCGGGCCGGGCCCGGGTGCTGGCCGGGCTGCTCGCCCTGCCGGCGCTGTTCCGGCTGCCGCCGCTGGCGCGGCGCTGGGAGTCGCCGGCCCGCGCCAACCTGACCCGCGAGCTGGCCGCCCTGTCCCTGCCTTGATCTCCTCCGGCGCCGGGGCGGTCGGACGGTCGCCGACGGGGGCGGTAGCGGCGGGTCACCACCGGCAGAGGACGGCAGCGGCGGGTCAGCGCGGGCGCAGGGCGGCAGCGGCGGGTCAGCGCGGGCGCAGGGCGGGAAGCGCGGCGTCGCCGGGCGAGCGGGTGGCGGGCGGTTCGGGGCGGGGCTGGGTGGCGGGCGGTTCGGGGCGCGGGCGGACCAGGTGCTTGGGGCGGCGCAGGCCGGCCTGACGCAGCAGGCGCACCAGCTCCCGGCTCGGCACCACCCGCGCGCCCAGCCAGACCGCCATGGCGAACCGTTCGGCGGGGATGTCGTAGTGGTCCCGGTCGAACCCCCGCCGGGACACGCCCAGCGTCTCGGCGAAGACGTGCAGCTCGGCGGGCGAGACGTCGCTGATCAGGTGGGACCAGAGCCGCCCCCGCCACGGCCAGGCGGGCCGGTCCAGGTAGAGCATGTCGGCCAAGCTACCCGCGCCGGGGAGCGGTTGGTGATCGCCCGGAACCGGTCGTAGCCTCGGCGGCATGGCCGGATCCCCTCTCCTCGACGACCTGCGGGCGGCGCTCGGCGACGACGCCGTGCTGACCGACCCGGACCTGCTGCGCACACACGAGCGGGACGAGGCCGACCTCTGCGCCGCCGGCACGCCCCTGGTCGTGGTCCGTCCGCGCAGCACCGCGCAGGTGGCCGCCGCGGTACGGGCCGCCGCGCGGCACGGCGTACCGGTGGTGCCGCAGGGGGCGCGCACCGGGCTGGCCGGCGCGGCCAACGCCGTCGACGGCGCGATGGTGCTGAGCACCGTCGCCATGGACGCCGTCCTGGAGATCGACCCGGTGAGCCGGATCGCCGTGGTGCAGCCCGGCGTCGTCAACGCGACGCTCGCCGCCGCCGTGGCGAAGCAGGGGCTGTGGTACCCGCCCGACCCCGGTTCCTGGGAGTCGTCGACGATCGGTGGGAACGTCGCCACCAACGCCGGCGGCATGTGCTGCGTCAAGTACGGGGTCACCACCGAGTACGTGCTGGGCCTGGAGGTGGTGCTCGCCTCCGGCGAGGTGCTGCGCACCGGCCGGCGTACCGCCAAGGGCGTGGCCGGCTACGACCTCACCCGGCTCTTCGTCGGCTCCGAGGGCACCCTCGGCGTGATCACCGAGGTGACCGTGGCGCTGCGGCCCGCCCCGGCGGAGTCGCTGACGATGGTGGCGGTCTTCCCGTCCACGGCCGCCGCCGGCGCGGCCGTCGCCGAGATCGCCGCCCGGGGACTCTCGCCCAGCCTGCTGGAGCTGCTCGACCGGACGCACCTGCGGGCGATCGAGGCGTACCGGCCGATGGGGCTGCGCACGGACGCGCAGGCGCTGCTGCTGGCCGCCGCCGACACCGGTTCCCGTGCGGCCGACGACCTGGCCGGGCTGGCCGCGGTCTGCGAGGCGGCCGGCGCCGACGAGGTCTACGCGGCCACCGACGCCGTGGAGGCGGCGGCCCTGTTGCAGGCCCGCCGGCTCGCCCACCCGGCGATGGAGAGGTTCGCGGCCCAGACGTACCCGGGTGGCAACGGCGGCCTGGTCATCGACGACGTGGCGGTGCCCCGGGGCGCCCTGGCCGCGCTGCTCGACGGGGTGGCCCGGATCGCGGTGGAGTGCGACGTGCCGATCGGCGTGGTCGGCCACGCCGGCGACGGCAACATGCACCCGAACATCGTGGTGGACCGGGCCGACCCGGCGAGCCTCGAACGCGGCCGGCGCGCGTTCGACGAGATCATGCGCCTCGGCCTGGACCTGGGCGGCACCTGCACCGGCGAGCACGGCGTGGGCCTGCTCAAGCGGGACTGGCTGGCCCGGGAGATCGGCCCGGTGGGCGTACGGGTGCACCAGGCGATCAAGGCCGCCCTGGACCCGGCCGGCCTGCTCAACCCCGGCAAGGTCCTCTGACGGCACGGACGGCCGAGCCGCGGACCGGCGGGCCCGGGCGTCAGGCGGTCGGCTCGGCCGGGGTGGCCTGGGTGAGCAGGAGCAGGATCTCGTGGGCGATCGGCGGGTGCTCCTCCCCCGGGCAGTCCTGCGACGTGACCAGGCCGACCGAGGTGACCAGGCTGGAGGTGAGCGCGTCGATGCAGGTGACCTGGTAGCGCCGGACCTGGTCGGTCTCCTTCGCCAACCCCGGGTCGGCGAGCAGTCCCTGGAGCCGGGTGACGTGCTCCGGGCCGAGGACGCCGGTCGACGTCACGCCGTCGCCGGCGCAGTCGACGCACTCCCACCTGCCGTCCGGTGCCACGTTGAGCGTGCGCAGCGGGCCGTTCGTGCCGACCCGCTGGAGGAGGCTGACCTCGCCCTTCCCGGCGGTCGCCGCGCCGCCGGGCCCCGATCGCGACGCCCCGGTGCCGGCCGGCCCCGGCGCGGGGCCGTCGTCGGCGTTTCCGGGCAGCGAGCAGCCGGCGAGGGCGGCGACCAGCAGGGCGGCGACGGGCACGCGTACCGCACGCGACCGGGAAGCGGAGGGCACGCGCCGGAACCTATCCCACCGCAGGTGGAGGCCGTAACCGCTGACCGGGGTCCGGGCGGTGAAGGTAGGGGGTGACCGGGGCCCGGCCGGTCAGCGCGACGAGGACGGCAGTTCGGCCTGGTCGTCGTCGGCGCCCCGGTCGGCCGCGAAGCCCCGCACGTCGGGCGCACCGAGCCGGGCGGCGTCGGCGGTGGCGTCGTCGGGCATCAGCTGGGACTGGCGTTCTGCCTCCACCCGGGCCCGGTAGTGCTCCACCTCGCGGGCCCGGGTCGCCCCGTCCCAGCCGAGCACCGCGCCCATCAGCTCGGCCGCGTGGCCCGCCGACTCCAGGCCCCGGTGCGTCGTCTCGAAGGAGATCCGGGTACGCCGGGTGAGCACGTCCTCCAGGTGCAGCGCCCCCTCGGCGCGGGCCGCGTACGTCACCTCGGCGGCGAGGTATTCCGGGGCGCCGGCCAGCGGGGAGGCGAGCAGCGGGTCCGCGTCGATCAGCGCGAGCAGGTCGCGGGTGAGGGTGCCGTAGCGCTCCAGCAGGTGCTCGATGACCCCGACCGGCACCCCGTGCCGGCGGGCCAGGTCCGCCCGGTCCCGCCACATCGCCGGGAAGCCGTCGGCGCCGAGCAGCGGCAGGTCGGCGGTGCGGGAGGGGCGTACGGCACCGAGCCGGTGGGCGGCCCGGTCGACCACGTCGGAGGCCATCACCCGGTACGTCGTGTACTTCCCGCCGGCGACCAGCAGCAGACCGAGCATCGGCTCGAAGACGGCGTGCTCGCGGGACAGCTTGGAGGTGGAGTCGGCCTCGCCGGCCAGCAGCGGGCGCAGCCCGGCGTAGACCCCCTCGATGTCGGCCGTCGTGAGCGGCCGGTCGAGCACCGTGTTGACCTGCTCCAGCAGGTATTCGATGTCCCGCGCGGAGGCCGCCGGGTGGGACCGGTCCAGGCGCCAGTCGGTGTCGGTGGTGCCGATGATCCAGTGCCCGCCCCACGGGATGACGAAGAGCACGCTGGTGGCCGTACGCAGGATCAGCCCGGCCTCGCCGGTGATCGCCGAGCGGGGCACCACCAGGTGCACGCCCTTGGAGGCCCGGACGCGGATGCCGGGGCGCAGCCCCACGTCGTTCAGCATCCGCGACATGTCGTCGCTCCACACGCCGGTGGCGGCGATGACGGTGCGGGCGCGTACCTCGAACTCGGCGTCCGGGGAGCCGGCGGGCGCCTCCAGGTCGCGGACCCGGACGCCGGTGACCTCGCGGGCCTGCCGGATGAGCCCGACCGCCCGGGTGCTGTTCACCACGGTCGCGCCGAGGCTGGCCGCCGTGCGGGCCAGCGTCACCACCAGCCGGGCGTCGTCGACCTGCCCGTCGTAGTAGCGGATCGCGCCGGCCACCGCGTCGGCCCGCAGGCTCGGGAAGACGCGGCGGGCGCCCTCGCGGGTCAGGTGCCGGTGCAGCGGCATGCCGCGCCCACCGCCGAAGACCCCGGCGAAGGCGTCGTACGCCGCCACGCCGGCGCCGTAGTACGAGCGGCGCAACACCCGGGCCGGCAGGCCGCGCACGCCCCGCCCGTCGGGCAGCGGCACCAGGATGGGCACCGGCCGGACCAGGTGCGGGGCCAGCCGGGTGGCGAGCAGCCCGCGCTCGGTGAGCGCCTCGTGCACCAGGTGGAACTCCAACTGCTCCAGGTAGCGCAGGCCCCCGTGGATGAGCTTGCTGGAGCGGCTGGAGGTGCCGGCGGCGTAGTCGCGCGCCTCCACCAGAGCCACCTTCAGCCCCCGCGAGGCGGCGTCCAGGGCGGCGCCCGCCCCGGTCGCGCCACCGCCGATGACCAGCACGTCGAAGCGTTCGGCGCGCAGGCGGCGCAGGTCGGCGGCCCGGCGCTCGGGGGAGAGTTGGCCGGCCGTCGTTCGGGACACGTTGGGGTCACGCACCCGTCCACGGTAACCGTCGCCGCCACCGGGCGGCACGGCCCGTCCGCGCCGTACTGTCGCAGGATGGAGGTCGACCCCCCGTTTCCCGCCGGTCAGCCCGTCCCGCGCCCGGCGGCCGCGCCGGGCCGGTCGAGCCCCTGGCCGGTGGTGGCGGCGGTGGTCACCGGCTGCTGGACCGTCGGGGTCGTCGTCGTGGGCCAGAGCGGCGGGTGGCTGGCCGACCAGGTCGTGCTGGCCTCCGGGCTGGACCGGGTGGTCTGGCTCTGGCCGGCGACGGTGCTGTTCACCGTGCTGCTGGTCGGCGCCCCCGCGCTGTCGCTCGCCCTGCTGCCGCGCTCGGCGACGGTCCGTGCCGCCGGCCGGGCCTGGCTGGCGGCGGCGCTCGTGCTCGCCGCGCTGGGGCTGCTCCGGACGATCCCGCCGGTGCACCACGAGGCGTACCTCGCCGCGCTCGCCGCCACGGCCGGCCTGGCCGCCCTCGTCCTGCGGACGCTGGGCCGCCGCGCGGCCGCCAGGCCGCCCGGGGCATCAGCACCGCCCGGGGCGTCCGCGCCGGCCGTCACCATGCCCGCGACGCCCGGGGCGTCCGCGCCGGCCGCCACGCTGCTCGGGGCGGCCGGCGGGCTGGCGCTGCTGCTGCCCTGGGTCTGGGTGGGGGCGCTCGGCGGGCTGCTGGAGACGGTGCTCGCCGGGGTCGCGGCCGCCGCGGTCGGCGTGCTGGCCGGGGAGCTTCTCGGCGGCGCCTTCTGGTCCCGCATCGCCGTCGGCGAGCCGCCCCGGCCGGCCCCGTCGGTGCTGGTCGGTGGGCTGGTCGCCGGGGTCGCGCTGCTGCTGCTCGCCGCCGGGACCGGGCAGTCCGGCGCCCAACTGCCCCTGCTGCTGACGCTGCCTCCGGCCGGCTTCGCGCTGGCGGCCCTGCACGTGGCGGCCCGGCCGCCGGCCGCCACCCGCTACCACCGGCCCGCCAGCCCGGTCGACCCGGCGCCGGGCGCCGCCGCCGGTGGGGCGGAGGCCGCCGTGCGGCCCGCGGTCCGCTGGCTGGTCGGGCTCGGCGTACTCGGCCCGCTGGCCCTCACCGACCCGGAGGAGATCACCCTCGTCCTGGCCGGCACCCGCGACGTGCCGTTCTGGGTGGCGGCGGCAGCCGGCGCGGGGCTGGCGGTCGCGGCCGTCCTCGCCGTGGCGTACGGCGTGCTGCTGACCCGGGGCCGGCGGCCGAGCCGGCGGGTCGCCGGGGTGACCGCCGGCGTGCTGCTCGTCGCGGTCGGGGTGGTGGCCGTCGGGGCGGGCCAGCCCGGCCTGCACGGCGAGCGGCTGTTCGTGGTGCTGCGCGAGCAGGCCGATCTCGCGGGCGTGCCGGCGACGACCGGCCGGGCCGGCCGGGACGCCCGGATCGGCGAGGTCCACCGGCGGCTCGTCACGACCGCCGAGCGGACCCAGGCCGACCTGCGCCGCGACCTGCGCCGGCTGCGGCTCGACCACACCCCCTACTACCTGGTGAACGCGGTCGAGGTCGAGGGCGGGCCGGCGGTACGGGCCTGGCTGTCGCGCCGGCCGGAGGTGGCCCGGGTGCTGGTCAGCCAGCGGGTGCGACCGCTGCCCGGTCCGGCCGGCCGCAGTCGCGGCACCGCGCCCGCGCCGGCCGGACCGGGGTGGAACGTCCGGATGCTCGGCGCGGACCGGGTCTGGTCCCAGCTCGGGGTCGACGGCTCCGGGATCGTGCTGGGCAGTTCCGACTCGGGCGTGGACGGCGGGCACCCCGCGCTGGCGGGCGGCTTCCGGGGCGGCGACGACTCGTGGCACGACCCCTGGAACGGCACCCGGGCACCCACCGACGAGGGCGGGCACGGCACCCACACGGCGGGCAGCGCCGTGGGGCGGGGCGGCATCGGGGTGGCCCCGGGCGCCCGCTGGGTCGGCTGCGTGAACCTGGACCGCAACCTCGGCAACCCCGCCTACTACCTGGACTGCCTCCAGTTCATGCTGGCGCCCTTCCCGCCGGGCGGGGACCCGTTCACCGACGGGCGCCCCGCGCGCGCCCCGGACGTGCTCACCAACTCGTGGGGCTGCCCGTCGATCGAGGGCTGCGACCCGGGGGTGCTCCGGCCGGCCACCGCGGCCCTGGACGCCGCCGGCATCCTGGTCGTGGCCGCGGCCGGCAACACGGGGCCCTACTGCGGCTCGATCGACGACCCGCCCGCCCCGTACGCGGACGTGCTGACCGTGGGCGCCGTGGACCGGCAGCGCAAGGTCACCCTGTTCTCGTCGCGGGGCCCGGTGCCGGGCGCGGCCAAGCCGGACCTGGTCGCGCCGGGCGACGAGGTGCTCTCGGCGATGCCGGGCGGCGGGTACGCCACCCTGAGCGGCACGTCGATGGCGACCCCGCAGGTGGCCGGCGTGGTGGCGCTGATGTGGTCGGCCAATCCGGCGCTGGTCGGCGACCTGCCCCGCACCCGGCAGATCCTGCGGGACACCGCGACCCCGGCCGTGGCCACGTACGCGTCGTCGACGCAGACCTGCGGCGGCGACCGGAACATCACCGGCGCCGGCCTGGTCGACGCGTACGCGGCGGTGCGGGCGGCACAGGGGTGAGGGGCGGGGCGCCGGTTCACCGCAGCCGGTCGAGGAACTCCCGCGAGCGCCGCAGCACCAGTGCGGTCGCCTCCGCGTCGTACGACGGCAGCGTGCTGTCGGTGAACAGGTGCTGGTCGCCCGGGTAGACGAACAGCTCGCCGAGGTCGGGCCCGGCGATGCCGACCAGCTCGCGGGCGGCTTCGATGTCGCCCTCCAGGGCGAAGAACGGGTCGGCGTCCATGCCGTGGATCTGCACCGGAACCCCGGCTGGCCAGGGGCCGACGGCCCATTCGCCGGTGACGGGCAGGCAGGACTCGTAGAGCAGCGCGCCACGGGTGCCGGGCCGGGTCTGGGCGAGCCGCTGGGCGGTGGCGGCACCCCAGGAGAAGCCCGCGTAGACCAGACCGTCGGGCAGCTCGGCCACGGCCCGGTCGGCGCGTTCGCGGAGCACCTCGCTCCCGATGCGTTTCGTGAGCGCGAAGCCCTCGTCGAGGGTCGCCGGGCGTTCACCGTCGAACAGGTCGGGGGTGTGCACGGTGTGCCCGCCCGACCGCAACTGTTCGGCGAACCCGCGCAGCCCGTCGGTGACCCCACGCAGATGGTGGAACAGGACCACGTCGGCCATCTCTACACTCCTGTCAACAGACGACAACGATCGAATGATCCATGATTCTAGAACGGTCGAGAAATGTCGAGCAATGAGCGGATCCCGGACTACGACCTCGACGAGATGCTCGTGGTCACCGCGCCCGCGCAACTTCGCGCGCTGGCCGATCCCCTGCGCGCCACCCTCCTGGAGCTGCTCCTGGAGCGGGCCGCCACGGTGACCGAGCTGGCCCGGGCGGTCGACCGGCCGAAGAGCAGCGTCGCCTACCACGTGACCGCGCTCGTCGACGCCGGCCTGCTCAAGGTGGTGCGGACCCGGCGGGTGCGGGCGATCGACGAGCGGTACTACGGCCGGGTCGCCCGCACGCTCTACATCGGCGCACTCAGCCGCCCCGAGGACAGACAGGTCGCGACCGCCGTCAACGGGCTCGCGGAGGCCGTCGCCGAGTCCGCCGCGGCCCACGCCGCCGACGAACTGCGCTGCACCCTCGTCCACGCCCGCATCCCGATCGAGGAGGTACGCGCGTTCTGGGCCGAGGTGCAGGCGCTGACCCGCCGCTTCGCCCAGATCCCCCGGTCCGGCGACCAGGTGTACGGGTTCGTCGCCGGCCTCTACCCCACCGACGCGCCGACCCTTCCCGAGCCCGACCCGGAGCCGGAACCGAAACCCGAGCCGGCCGGTTGAGGCGACCGGACGGGGCGCGGCACGCAACGGCGGACCGCCGGCCGGGCGGCGCCAACGGGGACGCTTCCCGGGCCGTCAACAGGGGCTCTCCTTAACAGCAGCGCTCCGGTGACCTAGGGTCGGCGTCCATGGACCTGAAGATCGTCGAGCTGGGGCCCGACCGGCTGCCCGCCGTGGTGGAGCTCTGCGGGCGGGCACTTGACCTGCCGGAGGACGCGGCCGAGGCGCCGGCCGTCGTGGACACCCTCTGGGTGCGGGCCGCCGACCACCGCCCGGTGTTCGCGTGGGGCGCGCACCGGGAGGGGCGGCTCGTCGGCGTGCTCGTCGGTTCCCTCGCCGCCGGCGACGGCGACGCCCGTGGTCACGTCGACCTGGTCGCGGTGGCACCGCAGGAGCGGCGAAAGGGTGTCGGGAGGGCCCTGCTGGCGGTCGCCGAGGCGCGCTTCGCCGAACTGGGCACGGTGGAGGTGCTGCTCGCCGGCAACCCGCCGCACTACGCCTGGCCCGGCATCGACGTGCGCTACACCCCGGCGATCTGCGCCGCGCTGGCGCTCGGCTACCGGCAGGACCGCACGGCGTGGAACATGACCGCCGACCTGTCGTACGACGACTCGCCCGCGCTGCGCCCGACGGAACCGGCGGAGGAGCGGCTGGCCGGACAGGGCGTCACGGTCCGCCGCGCCGGGGCGGACGACCTGCCGGCCCTGGTGGAGTTCGCGCGCGCCACCTTCGGCGGGGCCTGGGACGCCGAGCTGGCCGGCTCGGTGGGCCGGGAGGGAGCCGGTTGCCACCTGGCCGAGCGCGACGGCGAGGTGCTCGGCTTCGCCGCGTACGGCTCGTCGCGGCCGAGCTGGTTCGGCCCGATGGGCACCGCCCCGGCGGCGGAGGGCTCGGGGATCGGCGGGGTGCTGCTGCGCCGCTGCCTGCGCGACCAACGGGCGGCGGGCGTGTCGGCGGCGCAGATCGGCTGGGTCGGGCCGGTCCCGTTCTACTCGGGCAGCGCGGGTGCCCGGATCGAGCGCGTCTTCTTCCTGTACCGCAGGTCACTGAGGGGCTGACAACGGGATGAACGGGATATAGATCCCCATAACGCCATTTGCCCGCATTGGTGATCGTCGCGCCCTACCGTTTCCGGTAGAGGAGGCAGCCATGACCACGGACGACGAACGCCCCGGCCCGTTGCCGTTCGACCGGCTCGACTACGGCGACGCCGAGCAGCAGGCGGAGATGGCCGGCGTCGGCGAGCCGGCCGACGAGCCGGTGACGCTGGTCGACGAGCCGGTGCAGATTCCGCAGCCGTACGACCGGGCGCAGAAGAGGCGCAACCAACGGCCACTGCCGACGTGACAGCGGAAGGGGCGGACCGCTGACGCGGCCCGCCCCTTCCGGCGTTGGAGCTGGACTCAGAAGTCCATGTCCCCGCCACCCGGACCAGCCGGGGCGGCCGGGGTCTTCTCCGGCTTGTCCGCCACGACGGCCTCGGTGGTGAGGAAGAGCGCCGCGATCGACGCGGCGTTCTGCAGCGCCGAGCGGGTCACCTTGGCCGGGTCGATGATGCCCGCGGCCAGCAGGTCGACGTACTCACCGTTCGCGGCGTTGAGGCCGTGACCCGGGTTGAGGTTGCGGACGTGCTCGACGACCACGCCACCCTCGAGACCGGCGTTGACGGCGATCTGCCGCAGCGGGGCGTCCAGCGCGATCTTGACGATCTGCGCGCCGGTCGCCTCGTCGCCGACCAGGTCCAGCTTGTCGAAGGCGGTCTTGCCGGCCTGCACCAGCGCGACGCCACCACCCGGGACGATGCCCTCCTCGACGGCGGCCTTCGCGTTGCGGACGGCGTCCTCGATGCGGTGCTTGCGCTCCTTCAGCTCGACCTCGGTGGCCGCGCCGACCTTGATCACCGCGACGCCGCCGGCCAGCTTGGCCAGCCGCTCCTGCAGCTTCTCGCGGTCGTAGTCGGAGTCGCTCCGGTCGATCTCGGCCCGGATCTGGTTGACCCGGCCCTGGATCTGCTCGGCGTCGCCGGCACCGTCGACGATGGTGGTCTCGTCCTTGGTCACCACGACCTTGCGGGCGCGGCCCAGCATGTCGAGGCCGACGGCGTCCAGCTTGAGGCCGACCTCCTCGCTGATGACCTGGCCACCGGTGAGGATGGCGATGTCGGCCAGCATGGCCTTGCGGCGGTCACCGAAGCCCGGCGCCTTGACGGCGACCGACTTGAAGGTGCCCCGGACCTTGTTGACGACCAGGGTCGCCAGGGCCTCGCCCTCGATGTCCTCGGCGATGATCAGCAGCGGCTTACCCGACTGCATGACCTTCTCCAGGATCGGGAGCAGGTCCTTCACCGACGAGATCTTGCTGTTGACGATCAGGAGGTAGGGGTCGTCGAAGACGGCCTCCATGCGCTCCGGGTCGGTCATGAAGTAGGCCGAGATGTAGCCCTTGTCGAAGCGCATACCCTCGGTGAGCTCCAGCTCCAGCCCGAAGGTGTTGCTCTCCTCGACGGTGATGACGCCTTCCTTGCCCACCTTGTCCATCGCCTCGGCGATGATCTCGCCGACGCTGGTGTCACCGGCGGAGATGGAGGCGGTGGAGGCGATCTGCTCCTTGGTCTCGACGTCCTTGGCGAGCTTGAGCAGCTCCTCCGAGACGCTGGCCACGGCGGCCTCGATGCCCCGCTTCAGGGCGATCGGGTTGGCACCGGCGGCCACGTTGCGCAGGCCCTCGCGGACCAGGGCCTGGGCCAGGACGGTCGCCGTCGTCGTGCCGTCACCGGCGACGTCGTCGGTCTTCTTGGCGACCTCCTTGACCAGCTCGGCGCCGATCTTCTCGTAGGGGTCCTCGAGCTCGATCTCCTTGGCGATGCTCACACCATCGTTGGTGATGGTGGGGGCACCCCACTTCTTCTCGAGCACGACGTTGCGGCCCTTGGGGCCGAGCGTCACCTTCACGGCGTCGGCGAGCTGGTTCATGCCCCGCTCGAGGCCGCGGCGAGCCTCTTCGTCGAACGCGATCATCTTGGCCATACGGCGTTGTCCTCCTGGACACTCACGGGCCACCCGGAGTGTGTGTCCCGGATGGGCCGCCTGGTGTACGCACCTTGGGACGTCGCCACCTGGCGACGACGACGTCTCCTCGGCCGGGCCGGATAGCCCGCGACGACCGGCCATGTGCCGCAGCCGCGTCTGGACGCCGCTACGACCGTGGCCCTACCGCCCCGACCATTGGCACTCACGGTATGCGAGTGCCAATGACTTGTTTAGCACTCTCCCCTGCCGAGTGCAAGCACGATGGGCCCGGTCAGCCGAGTTCGCCGGCCAGCCGCGCGCTGTCCACCGGCCCCTCGTGGGCGCGTTGCTCGGCGTACGTGACGACCAGTCCGACCAGCTGGGCGAGGTGGGTCGGCAGGGCCAGCAGCGCGCCCACCACCGCAACCACGATCACGCCGACCGCCGTGCCGGGCGAGTCCATCGGGGTGGTGCCGAACGGCAGCGCGCCGATGCCCTCCACCATGCCCGCGGCGCCGCCGCCGACGATCACCGCCGCCGCCACCAGCGCCACCCGGCCGAGCAGCAGGCCGAGCCGGTCGTGGAACATCCGGAAGGACCGGCCGATCGGGTGCTGCCGCTCGAACAGGTAGACCGGGCCGGCCATGCTCAGCGCGAAGGCGAAGTAGATGCCGGGGATGAAGCAGAGGCAGAGGCCGAGGCCGATGATCACGCTCATCAGCAGGGTCCAGGCCCAGAGGCCCAGGGCCCGGCGCGCCCCGTACGACAGGGCGGCGCCCAAGCTGACCGGCTGACCGGCCGCCTGCCGGGTGACCACCCAGGTGCCGGCCGCCCAGCCCAGGCTCTGCACGAAACCGAAGACGAGGGCGCTGCCGAGCACCACGGACAGCATGACGCCCAGGTCGGTCACGAAGGTGTCGGGCAGCGCGGCGGGATCGTCGCCCATCGACTGCTCCCACTTGGCGGCCGGGTCGAGGACCAACGAGAGCACCGACACCACGAGGGCCGGCAGCACCTGGGTGAGCAGCAGGATCGGCAGCAGCAGCAGCCAGCCCCGGCGCACCGCGCCGACGCACCGGTTGAACCAGCCGTTGACGCCCGCGCCGGGCGGGGTGACGAGCAGGTCGGCCGGGTCGAGGCCGTGCCCCGGCGGGTACCACCCGTGGCCCGGCTGCCCGGGGTAGGCGACCGGAGCGCCCGGATACCACGGCTGCCCGCCGTACGGGCCCGAGCCGACCGGGTATCCGCCGGTGGGCGGGAAGACCCAGCCCTGCGGCGGTGGACCGGCCGGCGCGCCGCCGGGTGGCGGCGCGGAGGGGTCAGGGTCTCCCGGGGGCGGCGCGGCCTGGGGCGGCTGGTCGGACATGAACCCTCCTCAGCGATGGCTGGAACGGCTCACGATCCTCCCCTGCCGACGCAACCGGGCCGACGCCCGCCCCCGGGGGACGGGCCGGTCACGGGTGCCCCGCGTTGCCGGGTCGCCCCCGGCCCCCACGGCCGGGCCGAGGGGGCGACCGGCGCGGGCGCGGGAGGAGTGCCGGGGTCAGGCGATGACGCGCACGCGCTCGGCCTGCGGCCCCTTCTGGCCCTGGGCGATCTCGAACTCGACCCGCTGGCCGTCGTCCAACGCCTTGTAGCCGTCCATCTCGATCGCCGAGAAGTGGACGAAGACGTCCTGCCCGCCGTCGACGGCGATGAAGCCGTAGCCCTTTTCGGAGTTGAACCACTTGACGGTGCCCTGTGCCACGGTGCACTTCCTCACTCTGCGCGGCGTTCCACGACCCCGGAGGCCGGGCGGGCCGGCACCGGAGGACCACCGGCTCGGCGATCGACGAGGGCCGCTGAAACGGTGACCGAAATCGCACGCTACACGAAGCGTGACGACGGCGCACGACCACAAATCGGGCGAATTTCGACCGAGCGGCATCGGCGCTCATCGCTGTGGTAGGCATGCGTCATGACGAGCGCGCCCGCCGGGTCGCCGCCCGCGCGGCGGGCGGAGATCCGCCGGGTCCGGCCGCGCGACGCCGCCCGGATGCGGGCCCTGCGGCTGGAGATGCTCGCCGACGCCCCACTGGCCTTCCTGGAGACCCTCGCCGACGCGGCGGCCCGGTCGCACGCGGACTACGCGGCCCGGATCGCGTCCGTCTCCACCGGGGCGGGCACCGCGCAGTTCGTCGCGGATCCGGGCGGCCGGCTCGTCGGGCACGCCGGCGGCACGGCGGCTCCCGGGGAACCGGGGCTGACCGTGGTGTACGCCGTCTACGTCACCCCGGCCTGGCGGGGCAGCGGCCTCCTCGGCGACCTCGTCGACGCTGTCGCGGCCTGGTCGCGGGCGTGCGGGCGCCCCGAACTGATGCTGGAGGTCGTGGTCGGCAACGACCGGGCCTACCGCGCGTACCAGCGGCTGGGCTTCGTCGACACCGGCGTACGCGTCCCGCACCCCACCGTGCCGGCGCTCACCGAGCTCCAGATGCGCCGCCCGGCCTGACCCGGCCGCCCGGACCGGCCCGCGTGGGGGCCGCCCCGGGCAGCGGGCCGACTCAGGCGTGCCGGCGGGACTGCACGATGCGGAACCGGTTGGCGACGTAGGCGCCGTCGGTGAGGGCGGAGTTGGCCGCCGCGTTGGCGCCGCTGCCGTGGAAGTCGGAGAAGGCCGCCGACTGGTTCACGAAGACCCCGCCGGTGAGGTTGCAGGACAGGTGCACCCCGACCTCGACCGCCGCCGCCTCGGCCGCGTCGAGGACCGCCCCGTCGGTGGAGTAGACCGCCGCGGTGAGCGCACCCTTCTCGCCGACCGTGGCGCGCAGGATCTCCAGGCTGTGCGCCGTGGAGTCCGTGGCGATGGCGAACGAGATCGGCCCGAACCACTCCTGCGAGTAGGTCGCGGTGTCGTCGGCCGCCAGCCGGACCACCGTCGGGGTGCGGACCACCGCGCCGGGGAAGGCCGGGTGCTCGACCGTACGCGACTCCAGCACCGCCTCGCCGACCTTGGTGACCGCGTCGAGGCGCTCCAGCACCCCGTCGTTGACGATCGCGCCGGTCATCTCCACCCCGCGCGCCGGGTCGGCGGTGATCTTGGCGACCGCCGCGGCGATCCCGCCCGCCACCTCGTCGAAGCTCTTGTGCCCCTGGTCCGTCTCGATGCCCCCGGAGGGGATGAGGATGTTCTGCGACGTGGTGCACATCTGGCCGCTGTAGAGGGTCAGGGTGAAGCCGAGGTTGCGGCACATGCCGGCGAAGTCGTCGGTGGAGTCGATCACCACCGTGTTCAGCCCGGCCTTCTCGGTGTAGACCGCCGCCTGCCGGGCGTTGGCCTCCAGCCAGTCGCCGTACTCGGTGGAGCCGGTGAAGTCGACGATCTTCACGGCCGGGTGCAGGGCCAGCGTGGAGGCGAGCTTCTCACCCGGGGCCTCGGGCGCGAGCAGCACCAGGTTGGGGTCGAAGCCGGCCTCGGCGAGCACCTCCCGGGCGTACTTCACCGTGATCGCCAGCGGCAGCACCGCGCGCGGGTGCGGCTTGACGACCACCGGATTGCCGGTGACCAGCGAGGCGAACAGCCCCGGGTACGAGTTCCAGGTCGGGAACGTGTTGCAGCCGATCACCAGCGCCACGCCACGGGGCACCACGTGGAAGGTCTTGCTCATCCGCAGCGGGTCGCCCTTGCCGGCCGCCTTCTCCCAGCCCGCAGTCCCCGGGTGCCGGGTCATCTCCGCGTACGCGTAGGCGACCGCCTCCAGCGCGCGGTCCAGCGCGTGCGCGCCGCCGGCCTGGAACGCCATCACGAAGGCCTGGCCGCTGGTGAACTGCACCGCGTTGGCCAGCTCGAAGATGTGCTTGTGCAGCCGGTCGAGGATCTCCAGGCAGACCCCCGCCCGGGCCTGCGGGCCGGCGTCGCGCCAGGCGGGCAGGGCGGCGGAGGCGGCGGCGACCAGTTCGTCGGCGCCGGCGTGCGGGTAGCGGACGTTCAGCTCGACACCGAACGGGCTGGCCTCGGTGGCGACCCGGTCTGCCGCGCCCGGCTGGTCGAGGGGGAAGTCACCGCCGAGGTACGCCTCGAATGCGGCCTTGCCGTCGGCGGCGGCGGTCTCGCCGTAGACCCGGGGGCTGGGCGACTCGGGGTAGGCGGACCAGTACCCGCGCTCCGTGATCGCGGTCAGCGCCCGGTTGAGGGTGTCGGCGTGCCTGTCGTACAGGGGGTGCGGGGTCTCCGTCATGCCCGCCATCATGCAACAGGAACCCCTCAGATCAGTAGGGGCGTGTCACAAACTCAGATGGTGAGCTGCCAGTCGGTCCAACCGTCGACGGGACGGAACCCGAGTTGCTCGTTGATCCGCACCATGTGGGCGTTCTCGGCCGCGTTGAAGGTGTCGATCGCGCGTACCGCCGGCTCGTGGGCCAGCAGGTGACGCAGGTTCTCGACCTTGGTGAGCAGGCCGAGGCGGTGACCGCGGTGCTCCGGGTCGACGATGGTGATCTGCTGGAACGCGTGCCAGTCGGCCGACGCGCCGACGTCGAGCAGGGTCCAGGCGACCACCCGGCCGGACGCCTCGTGGCGCGCCGCCGTGTGGTAGCGCCGCCGCCCCCGCGCCCGCAGTGCCCGCTCGATGCCGCGGACGCGTTCGACGTCGATCCGCTCCGGTTCCCACTCCACGTCGCCCAGGGGTGCGTCGGTCATCAGCCGGCCGTCCAGGTAGGCGATGTCGGCGACGTACTCCTCGGGGGTGTCCCCCCGCCAGCGCACGACGTCGTAGCCGGCGGCCCGGCCCCGGGCGTCGGCCAGCGCGGCGGCCAGGCCGTCGTGGTCGAGCCGGGTGGTGTCGAGCCGGCGGCGGACCTCCGCCAGCGCCGGCCGGGCGCCGGTCGACGCGGCGAAGGCGGCGGCGGCCCCGGAGCGGGCCGGGCCGCCGGGCAGCGCGGAGACCGCCATCGCCAGCACCCGCTTACGGCCCCGCTCCCGCAGCAGGCGTACGCCGTGCTCGTGCAGCGCACGGCCGACACCGCGACGCCGGCACTGGGGGTGCACCACCACCTCGGCCTCGGCGTTCTCGGTGTTGTCGAGCTGCGGCAGGTCCAGCGCGAGGTAGCCGGCCGGCACGCCGTCGAGCCGGGCCAGCGCCCAGAGCGGCTCGTTGCCCGGCATCGGGTGCCGGATCGCCGCCTCGAAGCGCCGCCGGCAGAAGGGCGGGAAGTCCGGCAGGTCGGCGTCGTTGGCCGCCGCGCCGATCCGGTACGCCTCGTCGACGGCGGCCTGGTCGGCGGCGTCGAGCGGCGCGATCGCGATGCTCATCGGCTCAGGGTGCGCCCCCCGACGACGATCGGGCCAGCGAATTAACGCTGGCCCGATCGGAAGTTGGTCGGGAGGGACGCTCGCACAACGCCTCCGGCGTTGGGTCGCAAGAACTCAAAGTCTCCGGCGAAACGCCCTCCCGCACGGAGCATCTTGCGCCGTCCGGTTCCTGCCGTCAAGTCCTTGTCGGCGCGTTTTCCGCACTCACAGCGAAAACCCAGTTACGCCGCGAATCCCCCGCCCGCCCCGGTAGCCGGGTCGGGTCAGCCGAGGAGGCCGGCGTCGCGGGCGGCTCGCAGCGAGGGCTTGATGCGGTGGGTGGGGCCGACCTGGCCGGCCACCGCGTCGAGGGTCTTGAGGCCCTCGCCGGTGTTGAAGACGACGGTCTCGGCGGTCGGGTCCAGGCGGCCCGACTCGACCAGCTTGCGCAGCACGGCCACGGTCACGCCGCCGGCCGTCTCGGCGAAGACGCCGGTGGTGCGGGCCAGCAGGCGGATTCCGGCGCGGATCTCGTCGTCGTCGACGTACTCCATCCAGCCCCCCGTGCGGCGCACCGCCTCCAGGGCGTAGATGCCGGCGGCCGGGTCGCCGATGTTCAGGGACTTGGCGATACCGGTCGGCCGGACGGGGGTGATGGTGTCGGTGTCGGCGTGCAGGGCGGTGGCGATCGGGTTGCAGCCGGCCGACTGCGCGCCGAACACCTTCCAGCCGCCCGCCGGCGCCTCGACCAGGCCGATCTCGACCAGCTCGGCGAACGCCTTGTCGATCTTGGTGAGCAGTTCGCCGGACGCCATCGGGATCACCACCTGCGCGGGGATCCGCCAGCCGAGCTGCTCGGCCACCTCGTAGCCGAGCGTCTTCGAGCCCTCGGCGTAGTAGGGGCGCACGTTGACGTTGACGAACGCGGTGTCCTCGAACTCGTCCGTCTCGACCAGCTCGCCGCAGAGCCGGTTCACGTCGTCGTACGAGCCGTCGATGGCGACCAGTTCGCCGCCGTAGACGGCGGTGGTGATGACCTTGCCCTGCTCCAGGTCACCAGGGATGAAGACCACCGACGGCGCGCCGGCCCGGGCCGCGTGCGCGGCGACGGAGTTGGCCAGGTTTCCGGTGGAGGCGCAGGCGTAGCGGCTGAAGCCGAGCGCGCGGGCGGCGGTCAGGGCCACCGAGACGACCCGGTCCTTGAACGAGTGGGTCGGGTTGGCGCTGTCGTCCTTGACCCAGAGCGGGCCGGTGACGCCCAGTTCGGCGGCCAGGTGCGGGGCGGCCACCAGCGGGGTGAAGCCGGGGTCGAGGGTGACCCGGGTGGCCGGGTCCTGCCCGGCGGGCAGCAGCGCCGCGTACCGCCAGATGTTGCGCGGGCCCGCCTCGATCTGCTCCCGGGTGACCGTCGCCAGCGCGGCGGCGTCGTAGTCGACCTCCAGCGGGCCGAAACACTCGTAGCAGGCGTGCTGGGCGGCGAGCGGGTAGCGGGCCGAACAGGCGCGGCAGACCAGGGCGCGGGCGGGGCTGGCGGTGGTGTCGATGCCGGAGGGGGCGAACGTCGACGTCATGTCGAGGGTCCTCTCATCTTTCCCCGCATCGCACCCTGCGGCGGGGACGGAATTGGCACCTGCCCCGCCGGTCGCTCTGCGGTGAGCGCGCGGGGTGGTTGCCGGGGCGTCGTCGGGCCGTATCCCTCAGCCCCTCTGGATGAGGTATGCAGTTGTGCCGTCGAGTCTAAGCACCGACAACGCCCGGATCGACGTCGGATCCCACGCTGTGAGCGATCCCGCAGCCGCCGTCGATCCGCCGGGCGGGGCCGGCGGAACCCTCCTCGACGGTACGGATTCAGACGGTCACCGAGCGGGAGTCGGCGGGGCGCCGGGCGCGCAGCAGGGTGTCGAGCGCCCACGCGCCGGGACCGAACACGGCGATCAGCAGGAACGACCAGCAGAACAGGACGGCCAGCTCACCACCGTTGCGCAGCGGCAGCAGCGCGTCGGGCTGGTGCACCACGAAGTACGCGTACGCCATCGAGCCGGACGCCAGCAGGGCCGCCGGCCGGGTCAACAGCCCGACGAGGACCAGGCCGCCGCAGACCGCCTGGATCAGCGCGGCCCACCAGCCCGGCCACTCGCCGAGCGGGACCGCCTCGCCGGTGCCCCGGCTGCCGCCGAGGATCCCGAGCAGTGAGGCCAGGCCGTGGCAGAGGAAGAGCAGGCCGACGACGGCACGGAACAGGGACAGGGCCGGGCCACCTATCCGGTCAGTGAGCATCAGGGCACCTCCGATCAGGACGGCAGGACGGCACCAGGATGCCGACAAAGATTCGACCGTGTCGATGAATTCCCTATCCGTGGGAACGCTCCCATGGATAGGGGCGTCCCTGCCGCCTTGCGGGCTGGCGCGGGCCCGTTACGGTGCCGGTCACATCGACGGAAAGGAACGCGCGAATGCGTCGCAAGCTCGTCCCGGTGGTGGCGCTGACCATGGCCTGCCTGCTGGTGGTGACGACCGCCTGCTCCACGGGCAACCGGAAGAAGCGGAACCGGTCCGCCGACCGGCCCGCCGGCACCGCCGTCGAGCGGGACGACGTCGACACCGCCCCGGCGACCGCCCGGGCCACCCCGACCCCCCGCCCCACCGACGACCGGCTCAGCTGCCTGGAGCTGCGCAACACCCGGGTCGGCAGCAGGAAGATCCGCTACCGCGGGTACGCCGCCCCGATCCGCCTCGCCGACGGCCGCTGGTCCGACCCCGACGGCACGAGGGTGGAGTTGCAGCGGCCGTGCGCCGTGGGCGACCTCGACGGCGACGGCGCGGGTGACGCGGTGGGGGTGGTCATGCTCGACGGCGGCGGCACCGGCCGCTTCTTCACCCTCGCCGCCTGGCGCAACGTCAGGGGCGAGCCGGACTACCAGGCCCAGGTCGACCTCGGCGACCGTACGCCGGTGGAGAGCGTCAGCGTGCGCGACGGCAGGGCGACGGTGGTCTACCTGACCCGCCCCGCGGACGGCCCGATGGCGGAACTGAGCATCCGGCGCACCGCCGTCTACCAACTCCGGGGCACGACGCTGGCCGAGCTGCGCCACACCGACGCCCGGGTGACCGACGCGTCCGGCGACGGGGACACCGCCGACTCCGGCACCGCGCCGGACTCCCCCGACTCCCCCACCCGCAAGCGCAGGCCCCGGTCCCGCTGACGTCCCCGCGACCGGGCCGTCCGGGACCCGTCGATCGTTGCCGGCTCCGGCCGGAACGAGCACGCGCGGCTCAGCCCGGGACCGGCCGGTGGGCCGCTGGCCTCGGGAGCTGTACGGATGCGGTCTCCGGGCAATTCTGCTGGCTCACCTCGCCGAGGCAGCCCCACCCCGGGCCCGGGGGGCGTTCGAAGTACTGGACGGGCTGCGACGGGACGGCCTCGGTGGTGAACGTTCCGGTGCCGCCCGGGATGCGTTGCTCGTGGGAACCGGTCGTGTCGGTGTAGGAGGCGACGATGTGCCACTCGCACGTGTGGGTGGACACCTCCGGCTGGATACGGAAGGCCATGTTGGACTGACCGTTGCCCAGCTCGACGACGTTGCGGCGGAAGTACAGCCGGCCCTCCTCCGGCTCGCCCTCGGCCAGGGCGTACGGACCGTGCGGCTCGTCCGTCGGTCCCCCGGTCAGGTCCCACAGCAGGCCCTGCCGGGACTCCGCACCCGCCGGGGGAAGGGTGACGACGGTCTGCGCCGTCGGTACGCGGCACGTGTCCTTGACGGCAGTCATGTTGTTGATCGTGAGCCCGGCGGCGCGGTCGCTGTTCAGGTTCAGGTCGAACGTCTGGGCATGGCCGCGATTCTCGTTGCCGTCCTCCCGCGGGGCCACGTAGGACGCGTGCTCGACCAACCGGCCGCCGAGCGGCTTCAGGAACTCCCACACCTCCGACCTGGCGCCGGTCAGGGCGGTGAGGGCGGCCTGCTCGCCCTCGGTCAGCGGCCGGTCGAGCAGCACGGTGAAGGCCTCGGGCAGGTCCCGGTCGTAGTCGAGGGGAGTGACGGTGGACACGAACGCGGGCTGCTCACGGTCGACCACCTTCTCGGCCTGCCTGTCCGATCGGGCCCGATCGGTGGCCGTCGACCGGTCCAGCAGAAGGTCGGCGTGGTAGGCGAACAGCACGCCGAGCACGACGACGACGGCGACGGCGGTCGCGTACACCGCACGCTGCCTCGGCCGAAGCCCGCGAAACCCGGGCAGGCGTTCATCGGCCAGCACGGCCAGGGCGCTCGGCCCGGGCCGCTGCCCCGGTGCCGGCGCGGGTGGCGGCGCGGCCTGCGAGACGGGTGGCGGCGCGGGCGGGGACGTGGACGGCCGAGCCGGTGGCGCGGGCGACGGCTCGGCGGGCGGCTCAGGCGGCGGCACGGCGGGCGGAGTGGACATACCCGATTCTCACTCACGGGAACCGCAGTCTCACAGACAGCAGTTCGCGCTCCCCGGGTTCCTCACCTGAGGAGAGACCGGTCCCACGCACGGGGCAGCTCGACAGCGCCCATCAGCCGCTCCCCCGGACGGGTGTCCGGGGCCGGCTGAGCACCGGCCGGTGCGATGATCGGGCGATGGCAACCCCCGCGTACCGACCCGCACCGTGTCCGCGCGGCGGAGTTTCCACACCGGCACGGCTGATCGGCGTCACGATGGCCGGCCTCGTCCTGCTCGGCGCCTGCTCCGCGGCCGCACCGCCGTCGGTCGATCCGGCACCGAGCACCATCCCGAGAGCGGGCGCGCCGACACCGGATTCCGGGACCGCCCCCGGCGGGTGCCCGGAGTCCGGCGTCCGGATCGGTTCGCCGGGCTCCAGCGCCGCGATGGGTCTGCGGGCCCTCGGGCTGGAGCTGGTCAACTGCGGCACGGAGCCCTACCCGCTGAACGGTTATCCCGCGCTGCGTCTGCACGACGGCGACGGCAACCCGATACCGGTCCGGGTGGTCGAGGGGGCCAAGGAGATCACGTCGGGCTTCGACGCGCCGCCCCGGCCACTGACCCTGCGGCCCGGCGAACGGGCCGGTGCCGCCGTGCTCTGGCGCAACCTGGTCACCGACCCGACGGTCGTCGCCACCACCGGCGAGCGCCTGGAGGTCGCGCCCGCCGCCGGCCGGCCCGCGCAGGTCGTCGGCCTGGACGGGCCGATCGACCTCGGCAACACGGGCCGGATCGGGGTCAGCGCCTGGAAGAAGGCGGCCGACCCGGCGCCTTAGCTGGTGACGTCCTTTCGGGTGAAGCGCCAGAACGCCAGCCCCCAGAACAGCGTCGCGTAGCTGATCGCGGAGATCGCGCCGCGTACCACGTCGTCGGTCTGCACCGGCGTCGACAGCAGGCCCAGCCAGGCGGTGCTGTAGTGCGTCGGCAGGAACGCGCGCAGCGCGCCCAGCGCGGTGATCTGGTCGAGGATGCTGGAGAGGATCCAGAGCAACACCGCGCCGCCGACCGCGCCGAGCGCGGCGTCCGTGACCACCGACAGCAGGAACGCCAGGCCGGCCACCACCAGGAGTACGACCGCCAGGTAGCCGAGCACCCCCAGCAGCCGCAGCAGCCCCTCGCCCGGTTCGAGCTGGGCCGCCACGGTGCTGCGCAGCGGCTCCCAGCCGTAGCGCAGCGTGCCGATCAGCAGGGCGGTGCCGGCGAGCAGCAGCAGCGCCAGGGCCGAGTAGACGAGCGCGACCACCAGCTTCACCGTCAGCAGGCGGGCCCGGGGCACCGGCACCGCGAGCAGGTACCGCAGGCTGCCCCAGCTCGCCTCGCTGGCCACCGTGTCGCCGCAGAACAGCGCCACCACCACGACCATCAGGAACGACGCCGAGACGAAGATGGTGAAGAGGGTGAAGTTCAGCCCGCCCGACGTGGCGAACTCCACCAGGCTGCCGAACTCCCCGCGCCCGTTGTCGTCGTCGTCGCCCGTGTCGAACTGGAACGCAATCAGGATGATCAACGGCAGCAGCACCATGAAGCCGAGGGCGAGCTGCGTACGCCGCCGGGAGGCCTGCCGCCGGAACTCGGCGCCGAACGGCAGGGTCGCCGACGGTCGGTAGCCGGCCGCCGCGCCCGCCGTGGGTGACGTGCCCGCCATCATCGGTCCCCGCTTCCCCGAGAGTTCTCGCCCACCAGGGCGAGGAACGCGTCCTCCAGGCGGCGCCGCGGCACCACCCGGTCCACCCCGATGCCGGCCCGGACCAGCTCGGCGACCACCTCACTGCGGGCGGTGCCATTGGTGTCCACCACGAGCTGGCCCTCGCTGTCGGGGAGCACCCGCACCCCGTGCAGGCCGTCGAGCACCGCCCGGGCGGCCTCCGGGTCGGTCACGTCGAACAGCACGCTGGGCGACTCGCCGACGATCTCCTCGACGGGGCCCGAGGCGACGATGCGGCCCTTGTTCACCACCACCGCGTGCGTACAGGTCTGCTCCACCTCGGCCAGCAGGTGGCTGGAGACCAGCACCGCCCGGCCGTCGGTGGCGTAGCGCTGGAGCACCCGGCGCATCTCCGCGATCTGCGGCGGGTCTAGCCCGTCGGTCGGCTCGTCGAGCACGAGCAGTTCGGGCAGGCCCAGCATCGCCTGCGCGATGGCGAGGCGCTGTTTCATGCCGTGGCTGTAGTTCTTGATCCGCCGGCGCACGGAGTCGCCCAGGCCGGCGATCTCCAGGGCCTCCTCGAAGTGCGCGTCCTCGGCCGGCCGCCCGGTGGCCCGCCAGTACGCCTTCAGGTTCTCCAGACCGGACAGGTGCGGCAGGAAGCCCGGCCCCTCGACCAGCGCCCCGATCCGGGACAGCACCGGCGACCCGGGCACCAGCCGGTGCCCGAAGACGTAGATCTCGCCGGCCGTCGGCTGGGTCAGCCCCATCAGCACCCGCAGCGTGGTGGTCTTGCCCGCGCCGTTCGGGCCGAGCAGGCCGACGACCTGACCGGGGTGCACCTCGAAGTCCACGTTGGAGACGGCGACGAAGCCGTCCGCGTACTCCTTGCGGAGCTGCCGCACAGCCAGCGGGACGCCCGCGTACGCCGGGTGCACGGAGCTGTCCTGGCGGCGGTGCCGGCGGCGGACCACGGCGACGACCACGACGAGCCCGACGACGATCGCGGCGACCAACCCGGCCAGCACCCAGCGCCACACGGTCGCGGAGGTGGGGATCGGGTCGCCGGCGACGGTCGGCAGGCTGACCGCGCCGGTGGCCGCGACGGTGTGCACTGCCGGCTCGACCGGGGTGGCGTACGCCTGGTCGGAGGTCGCCACCACCACGCGCAGCCGGTGCCCGGCCTCGATCCGGCGCACGATCGCCGGCAGGGTGACGGTGACCGGGCGTGCCGCGTCGATCGTCGGCGGCAGGCCGGTGAGCCGGATCGGGGCGACCAGGCCGTTGGGCAGGGTGGCCGCGCCGTTGGGGTCGACGTCGTAGAGCTTGACGAAGAGCACGGCCTCCCCCGTCGGCGACGCCGCCCGGACGTCGACGGTCGGGGCGCCCACCACGTCGACCGCCTCGGCCAGCGGCTCCGACTCGAAGCGGGCGTGCTGGCCGGGAATGTCGCCGGCCACGCCGCCGAGCAGCGCCGACAGCTCACCGGCGAAGGGCACCGAGGAGATGGCGGCGGGGTTGCCGGCCGGTGGGTTGGCGACGGGCTGGGCGGGACCGGCCACCGGCACGCTCCGGCGAGCCGTGCCGGCGACGCCGGGATAGTCGGCGTAGCGGTAGCCGGTGGCCACCAGCCCCCGGTCGAGGGCGTCGAAGCCGGCGATACGCGACCAGGTGAAGTCGTCGCCCGGGGCCTCGCCCTCGCCCTTGACGTAGTGGTCGAGCCACTGCACGGTCAGGAACTTCACCCGGTCCGAGTCGGTCTTCGGGCCCTCGCCGCCGTCGTGGCCGCCGGTGAACCAGGCCACCCGCACGGGCGTGCCGGCGGCGGCGATGCCGCGCGCGTTGGCGTCCGCCTCGCCGAGCGGGAAGAGGGTGTCCGCCTCGCCCTGCACCAGCAGGGTCGGCGCCTCGATCCGGTCGAGCACCCCGGCCGGGCTGGAGCGGCGCAGCAGGTCCACGGCGGCCTGGTCGGCCCGACCCGTGGTGGCGATGCGCAGGTACGCGGCGCAGATGTCGGCGGCGAACCGGCCGCACGCCGGGTCGCCGGCGCCGGCCGGCGCGCGCCCCGGGCCGGTGCCCGGACCGGCGCCCGGCCCCGGGCTGGGCGGGCCGGCGGAGGCGGGCGCCCCCTCGGGCTGCGCGGCGCTGGTCCCGGAGAGCCCGGCCGGCCCGGAGCCGACGTTGCCGCCGCCGCCGAAGAACAGCCCGGCCCAGCCCGACTTGAAGACGCCCTCGGTGGGCTCCTTGCCGCTGCTCTCCGGCAGGAAGGAGCGGGACAGGTCGTTCCAGGTGATCATCGGTACGATCGCGTCGACGCGCTGGTCCTGCGCGGCGAGCAGCAGCGCCAGGGCGCCGCCGTACGAGCCGCCGACGACGCCCACCCGCGGGTCCCCGTCCCCGTCGGTACGGACGTCGGGGCGGGCGGCGAGCCAGTCCAGCAGCCGTTGCGCGTCGCGTACCTCGTAGTCCGGGTGGTCCAGGTGGATCTGCCCGCCGCTGCGGCCGAAGCCCCGCGCGGTCCAGGTGAGCACCGCGTAGCCGCGACCGGCGAACTCCTCGGCGTCGGCGCGTACGGACTCCTTGGTGCCGCCGAAGCCGTGCGCCAGCAGCACCGCCGGCACCTTGTCGGCCGGCGAGGCGCCCTCGGGCAGGTAGAGCGTGGTGTCCAGGTCGACGGGCTCGTCCCCGGTCGGCCCGGAGGCGACGTTCACGAACGCCGCCTCGGTGCGCACGGCCGGCTCCCGCGGCAGGACCGCCCAGGTCACGGCTGCGGCGAGCAGCACGACGACCACCGTCGCGGCGACGACGCGCCGGCGGGTGGGCAGGGCACGCCGGATCCACGCGGCCGACAACGGCGATCTCATTCGGCACACGGTACGGCCCGGATCCTGAGCGTTGGCTGAGATCCTCCGTACGTCCGTCCGGTCGGGCCGATCGGCGTCCGGGGCACGCGGTCCAGACCGTCCCAGGAAGATGAATTCGGATCACGTGAATTCCGATGTTCGTCGGAAATCCACTCCGATCCATCCTTGCCACTCTCCGTCCCGGCACCCACCGTGCCCGCCGAGTCACCCAGGGGTCACTTCGGGCTTCATGACGCAAAGCTGACTGTTCGACGGCCGGATCAACTCCCCGCTGGTCGGTTAGTTTTCCGGTCCGGTGCACGGGACTTCGCCGTCGACCCCCGACACCCACCACCATCCCGTGCTCCCGCCGGAGGAGACAGACATGACAGTCCCCGCGCCGCCGGCCCGCCGGCGGCCCACCACGGTGGGCCGCGTACTGCCGCTGCTGCTCCTCGTCGCCCTGCTCGCGCCGATGACCCTGCTCTTCGTGCAGACCTGGCGGCTCACGGCCGACGACCGGGACCTGGCCAGCCGGGAACGGCTGGGCGTGGAGTACCTGCGCGCCCTCGGCCCGGTCACCCACGCCCTGATCGACGCCCAGTCCGCCGCCGTCGCCGCCCGACCCGCCGACAGCGCGGCGCTGACCCGCGCGGTCGAGGCCGCCGCCTCCGTCGACACGCGGATCGGCGCCGAGCTGCGGACCCAGGAACGCTGGGCCGGCCTGCGGGCCAAGATCGAGGCGCTGGGCGCCCGCGGCCCCGCCGACCCGGAGGCGGCCTTCGCCGCGTACGGCGAGGCCACCGACCTGCTGCTGGCCCTGCACGACAAGGTCCGGGAGACCTCCGGACTCGTCCGCGACCCCCGGTCGGACTCCTTCTTCCTCCAGCACGCGAGCCGGGACCTGCCCGAGACGGTGGTGGCGACCGGGCGGCTGGCGGACCTGGCCGTGCTCGCCGCCCGCCGGCCCGCCGCCGACCGCAACCGCACCGCCGTCGAGATCGCCGCCCTCCGGGTCGCCGTCCTCACCCCGGCCGGCGACCTGGTCACCGACCTGCGGGCCGCCGTGGACAGCTCGGAGAGCGCCGACCTCGGCGCGAGCGTGCTGACCCCGCTCGACACGTACCAGCGGGCCGTCGAGGCGCTGGCGGCCAACTCCGCCCCGACCGGCCGCGACGCCGTTGCCAACCAGGCGCAGATCACCGACGCCCGGCGCGACGCGCAGGCCGCCGCCGAGCAGCTCCAACCCGTCATCCTGGACGAACTCGACGCGCTGCTCGCCGAACGCCTCGGCGGCCTGGACCGCAGCCGGTGGCTGACCGTCGCGGCGGGGGTGCTGGCCGTACTGCTGTGGGCGGCACTCGGCGCGGTGTGGCTCGCCGCCGCCCGCCGGGCCCGACAGCGCGCGGCACAGGCCCGCCGCGAGCGGGACGGGGCCGCCACCCCGCCGGAGGCCACGCCGTGGCCGCCCACCGCCGAACCGCGTCGACTCCAGCCCGTGGGGCCGGCCCGCGAACCCGGCGCGCAGTGGGGGCCCGCCGATGCTGCTCGCTAGGCTCCGGATCCGGGGCAAGCTCGCGCTGCTCGTGGTCATCCCGCTGCTCAGCATCGTGGGGCTGGCCGTGCCGGCGGTGCTCGACCGGGTGTCCGCCGCGCAACGCGCCGGCGACATCGCCGAGCGGGTCCGCGTCGCCAGCCGCATCGGCACCCTCGTGCAGGACCTGCAACAGGAACGCGTCCTCTCCGTCGGCCTGCTGCTCGGCCGGGTCACCCGCACCGAACTGGTGCAGCGGACGGCCAGCGTCGACGACCGGGTCGCCGACCTGCGGGCCACCCGGGGCGACAAGCTGCCGAGCCGGGTCGCCGAGGCCCTGCACGGCGTACGCGGGCTGACCGACCTGCGGGCCGCCGTGCTCGCCGGGGCCGCCACCCCGGACCAGATCATGGCCGCGTACGGGCCCGTCAACACGGCGCTGATCGAGTCGCTGCGGCTGCCGTTCGGGGTGGACACGGAGACGGCGGCGGGACGGCAGGTGCTGGCCCTCGACGGGCTGCTGCGCGCCGACGAGGGGCTGGCCGCCTGCGCCACCCTGATCGTGCTCGTCAAGGCCACCGGCGCGCCCCGGGCGAGCGCCTCGTACGTCGCCTGCATGGCCGCGCTGCGCGTGGACAACCAGCGGTTCCGCAGCCTCATCACCCCGGAGCAGTTCGCCCTGGCGAGACTCAACGACGCGGCCGTGGCCGCCCGTACCAGCGCGGACTTCCTCCACACGAGCGCGTTGGACCCGGCCGGCGCGACCAGGGACATCCCGCTGGACGCGCTCTTCCCGTCGGTCCGCTCGATGATCACTTTCGGGCAGTTCATCGAGAAGAAGCTCGTCGCCGACGTCATCGCCGAGGTGACCCGGCAGCAGCGCCGGGCGCTGACCGAGGCGTACCTGGTCGGTGGGGTCGCCACCCTGATCCTCGCCGTGGTGGTGCTGCTCAGCGCGGCCGTCGCGAGGACGGTGGCCCGGCCGCTGACCCGGCTCACCCGCTCCGCCGACCGGGTGGCCCGGGTCGCCGAGGCGGAGCTGACCCGGGTCGCCGACGACGAGACCGAGGGCGTAGCGCCGGTGCGCCTCGACCCGGTCGACGTACGGGCCCGCGACGAGATCGGCGACCTGGCCCGCGCGTTCGACCGGGTGCAGAGCACCGCCGCCCGGCTCGTCGAACGGCAGGTCGCCGGACGGCGCAACGTGGCGCAGATGTTCGGCCACGTCGGCCGCCGTACGCAGAACCTCGTCGGCCGGCAGATCGCGCTGATCGACCGGCTGGAGCGGCAGGAGACCGACCCCGACCGGCTGGAGCACCTGTACCGGCTCGACCACATCTCCAGCCGGCTGCGCCGCAACGCGGGCAGCCTGGTGGTGCTCTCCGGCTCGGCCGGCGCGGACCCCCACGTGGCGCCGGTGCCGCTCGGCGACGTGGTCCGGCTGGCGCTCGGCGAGATCGAGGACTACACGCGCGTCGACGTGCGGGTCCCGCCCGGCGTGTCGGTGGCGCCCGGCGCCGTCGGCGACCTCGTCCTGGCGCTGGCCGAACTGATGGAGAACGCCACCGTCTTCTCCCCGCCGCACACCCGGGTCACGGTGGACGGCGAGCAGACCGGCTCCGGGGCGCGGCTGACCGTGGTCGACCGGGGCATCGGCATGACGCAGGAGCGGCTGGCGGAGGAGAACGCCCGGCTCACCCGGCGGGAGCGGCTGGATCTCGCACCGACCGAGGTGCTGGGGCTCTTCGTGGTGGGCCGGCTGGCCCGCCGGCACGGCTGGACGGTGCGGCTGGCACCGACTGCTGGCGGCGGCGTGACCGCCCACCTGGAGGTCCCGGAGAGCTCGCTGGTGATCCACCGCGCCGAGCGGGCCGGCGTGGCCGTGGCCCGGGCCGCCGTACCCGCGCGCGACCGGCGCTCCCCCGCCGACGCGCCGGAGGCGGCCCGGGTCCGCGCCACGGCGGCCGAGGCACCGCCCGCCCGGATCCACGCCACAGCGGCCGAGGCACCGGCTGCCCTGCCCCGCGCGGCGGTCGGGACGGCGCCGGGGGCCCCGCCGTCCGGGTTCGACGCGGCGCTGCTGAGCCGCGCCACGCGCAGCATGGAGTCCGGCGCCCCCTGGGACGCGTTCGGCTCCGGGGGCGAGCCCGAGGCGCCGGCCGGCGCCGCCCCGCCGGGCATCCGCCAGCGGGTGCCGGGGGCCACCCTGCGCCCCGCCGACCCGCCGGTGGTGGGGCCGGTGGAGGCCGGCGGCGCCGATCCGGCCGCCGCCCGCGCCCTCGTCGAGGCGGTCGAGTCCGGCGTACGCCGGGCCGAGCGCGGCGGCCGTACCCCGGACGGCACGGTGCCGGGCCAGTTGACCCGGCGGGTGCCCGGGGCCAACCTCGCCGCCACCCCGGCCCGGCAGCCCGACAGCCCGCACCCGGGAAATCCGGACGAGGTCCGCGACCTCCTCACCGAGTTCGAGGCGGGCGTCGCCCGCGCTCTGCGTGAAGTCAGTCAAGACCACCGCTACGAAGAGGGAACATCACGGTGACCAGCCCCTTCCTGCACGACAACGTCGACCACCAGAACCCGGGCGCCGGGGACCTGAGCCCGGAGGCGCGCACCTTCAACTGGTTGCTGGACTCCTTCACCTCCAGCACGGCCGGCGTGCTGGAGGCGATCGCCGTCTCGTCGGACGGTCTGCTGATGGCCATGTCGGCGATCAAGGACCGCTCCAACGCGGAGCGGCTCGCCGCCGTGGTCTCCGGCATGACGAGCCTCGCCGGTGGCGCCGCGAGCTGGTACGCCCTCGGCGGGGTGAACCGGGTGGTCGTGGACATGGCCGAGGGCTACCTGCTGATCAGCGCGATCAGCAGTGGTTCCGTGCTCGGGGTGGTCGCCGACCGCTCGGCGAACCTCGGCACCGTGGCCTACGAGATGACGCTCTTCGCCGGCCGGGCCGGTGGCGCCCTCACCCCGAGACTGATCGCCGAGCTGAAGAACGCCGCTCAGCAATGACCCCGGAGGTCGTCGGCGAGGGACCGGACCCGGAGCCCACGATCCGGATCCGGCCCTACCTGCGCGCGTCGTCCCCCCACGACGCCCGCCCCGGCCTGCCGGCGGCCACGGCCACGCCGACGCCCGAGGACGGGCCGGCGGGCCCGCGCCCGTTCGTGCTCACCGCCGGGCGGGTAACCGGCGCCGACCCGGCGATCGGGCTGGAGACGCAGGTGACCGCCCGACCGGCGACCGACCGCGCCGCGCCGCTGAACCTGCTGGCGCCCGAGTTGCAGGCGATCGTCGCGCTCTGCGACGAGCCGATCTCGGTCGCCGAGATCTCCGCCCGCACCCGGCTGCACTTCGGTGTGGCCCGGGTGCTGGTCGGCGACCTCCGCGCGGCGGGCCACCTGGACGTGCACGACGGCGCCGACGCCCTCGACCCCGACATCATCCTCCGAGTGATTGATGGACTCCGTGCGATCTCCTGAATGGCCGGCCGCCCCGCTGGGCGGGATCGCCGCCAACAGCGCCGCCGCCCGGTACGGCTCCCCGACGGGGCCGCAACCCGCCGCGTCCGCGCCGCCGCCGCACCGGTCGCCGGCCACGGGCGTGGCCTCGGTGCCCCGGCCCGCGCCGGCCGCCGCGCCGCCGATCCCCGTCAAGATCCTCATCGCCGGCGGCTTCGGGGTCGGCAAGACCACCACGGTCGGCGCGATCTCCGAGATCGCCCCGCTGACCACCGAGGCGGAGATGACCAGCGCCGGGATCGGCATCGACGACCCGGGCGTACGCTCCGCGAAGACCACCACCACGGTGGCGATGGACTTCGGCTGCGTCACCATCGACCGCAGCCTGAAGCTGTACCTGTTCGGCACGCCGGGGCAGGCCCGCTTCGGCTTCATGTGGGACGACCTGGCCCGCGGGGCACTCGGCGCCCTCGTCGTGGTGGACAGCGCCCGGCTGGACGACTGCTACCCGGCGATCGACTTCTTCGAGCGGGCCGGCCTGCCCTTCGTGGTCGGCGTGAACGCCTTCGACGGGCGGCTGGCGCACGACCTCGACGCGATCCGGTGGGCGCTGGCCGTCGGCGACCACGTGCCCCTGGTGCAGTTCGACGCCCGGGACCGGCTCTCGGTGCGGGACGCCCTGCTGGTCGTCCTGGACCGCGCACTGGAGCGGGCCACCCGGGAGAGGAAGTCCTGAACCGCCGCGGCGGTTCGACCCGTTTCGCGAGAAGGGGTGGTCGTGATGAGAGGTGGACTGGACGAGACACTGGCCCGGATGGCCCGCCGCGAGGAGGCCCTGCGCCGGCGGGCCGCCGACGCGGGGGCGGCGGGCGGGGAGGTCGCCGAGCCGGCGGAGGCGCACGACGGCTCCGGCCCGGGCCGCGCCGGGACCCGGGCCGAGGTACGCAACGCCGGACCGGGCTGGGCCGACACGCGGCGGGGCGCGGAACCCCGCGACCCCGTGGCGGAGGTCGCCGAGGCCGTCCGCCGGGTGGTGGCCGGCCACCCCGGCACGGCGGTCAGCATCCGGGTGGAGCACGACGGGCAGGCGTACCCGCTGCGGGTCGCCTGGACCGACGCGGGCGTGACGGTCGGCACGGAGGCCACCGCGCCGCCGCCGGAGTGGCCCCTGTCGGTCAAGACCGTGCCGGCCTGGACGCCAACCCGGGAGGGGCTGACCCCCGACCCGGCGGCGCGGCTGGCCGCGCTGATCCGCCGCGACCCGTCCCTGCTCGGCGACGGTGACGGGCCCCGCGCGGCGCAGGACGCCCCGGGGGCGGGCGCGGCGTGACCACGGCGGCTAGGGTCGGGCGGTGGCGGAACCCGACCTGACCCTGACCGCGAGCCTGCGGCCGGCGGCCCTGGACGCCCGGCGGGGCGTCGTCCGGCTGCACCCCGAGGTGCTCACCGCGCTGGCGCTGCGCCCCGGCGACCCGGTGCGGCTGGCGGGCCGGCGGACGACCGCCGGCATCGTCGCGCCGGCCGAGCCGACCGCCAGCACGGCGCTGCTCTACGCCGACGACCTGCTGCTGGGCAACCTCGGGATCCGCGACGGCGGCCAGGTCACGGTGAGCCCCCTGCCGGTCACCCCGGCCCGCCGGGTGCTGCTCGCCGGTCCGGCGCAGATCGCCGCCGTGGTCTCCCCCGAGATGCTCCGCCTGGCCCTGCTCGGCAAGGTGGTGACGACCGGGGACGACGTGTCGCTGCTGCCGCAGGACGTGCTGCCCGACGCCTCGGTGCGCAGCCTTGTGGAGGCCGCCCGGCGCAGCCTCTCCAACAGCGTCGGGTACGCCTGGACCAGCACCCTGCTCGCCGTGGTCGCCGCCGAGCCCGACACCGGCTCGCTGGTCACCATGGACACGGTGGTCGGCTGGGAACACGGCCAGGCGACCCACGGCTCCGCCGGCACCACGCCCGGTGGGGGGCGCCTCGGGGCCGGCGGCCCGACGGCGAACGGGACCGGCCCGGGCCGACCGGGTGCCGCAGGCGTACGCGGCGGCGGCCCGGTCGTGGACGCCACGGGACGGACCGCCGGGAGCGCCGACGACGCGCCGCCCGCCGTGGACGAGCTGCCCGGGCTGCGGGCGCAGGCCGAGGAGCTCACCGAGCTGCTCGACCTCGGCTTCCACCACCGGGAGGTGCTCGGCCGGCTGGGCACGACCGTCTCGCTGGGCGTGCTGGTCGCCGGGCCGGCCGGCTCCGGCAAGGCCGCGCTCGTACGCGCCGTGGCCGCCCGGGTCGGGGCCCGGGTCAGCCCGCTCTGGGCCCCCGAGGTCGCCGCGCTGACCAACCAGGCCGCCGCCGACCGGCTGCGCACCGCCGCCGCCGAGGCGCGCGCCGACGGCCCCGGGGTGCTGCTGGTCACCGACGTGGAGGCACTCGCCCCGGCGGACGGCCCGGGCCCGGTGGCGACCGTGTTCCGGCAGGTGGTCGCCGAGACCGTACGGGCGGGGGTGGCGGTCGTCTGCACCACGGGCCGCCCCGAGGCCGTCGACCCCGCGTTGCGCGCCCCGGACCTGCTCTCGCTGCGGATCAGCGTCCCGCTGCCGGACGCGGCCCTGCGCCGGGAGCAGTTGACGGTGCTGACCCGACAGGTCCCGCTCGCCGACGACGTACGGCTCGACGAGGTCGCCGGGCGTACCCCCGGTTTCGTCGCCGCCGACCTGGCCGCGCTGGTCCGCGAGGCCGGGGTGCGCGCGGCGCTGCGGCAGAAGTCGGCGGAGACGCCGACGGTGGCCATGGCGGACTTCGCCGCCGCGCTGGAGGTCGTCCGGCCCACCACCATGGCCGCCTCCACCCTGGAGCTGGCCTCGGTGACGCTGGACGACGTGGGCGACCTGACGGAGGTCAAGGAGACGCTCACCGAGTCGGTGCTGTGGCCGCTGACCTACCCGGACACCTTCGCCCGGCTGGGCGTGCAGCCGCCGCGCGGGGTGCTCCTCTACGGCCCGCCGGGCTGCGGCAAGACCTACCTGGTGACGGCGCTGGCCGGCTCGGGGCGGGCGAACGTGCTCTCGGTGAAGGGCGCGGAGCTGCTGTCGAAGTGGGTCGGCGAGAGCGAGCGCGCGGTCCGCGAACTGTTCCGCCGGGCCCGGGAGGCCGCGCCCACCCTGATCTTCCTGGACGAGGTGGACGCGCTCGCCCCGGTACGCGGCCAGGCCAGCGACGGCGGCACCACCGACCGGGTGGTGGCCGCGCTGCTGACCGAGCTGGACGGGGTGGAGACGCTGCGCAACGTGGTGGTGGTCGGCGCGACGAACCGCCCCGACCTGGTGGACCCGGCACTGCTGCGCCCCGGACGGCTGGAACGGCTGGTCTACGTGCCGCCGCCGGACGGGCCGGCGCGGGCGGAGATCCTGCGCGCCTCGGCGCGCAACGTGCCGCTGGCACCCGAGGTGGACCTCGCGGAGCTGGGCGCGGAGCTGGACGGCTTCTCGGCCGCCGACTGCGCCGCGCTGGTGCGGGAGGCGGCGCTGGCCGCGATGCGGGAGTCGCTGACCGCGTCCACGGTCACCGCCGCGCACGTGGCCTCGGCCCGCGCCCGGGTCCGCCCGTCCCTGGACCCGACCCAGGTCGCCTGGCTCGCCGCGTACGCAGAGAAGCGGGCCGGCTGACCGCCGGCTCCCCGGTGCGACGGGCCGGCGGGGTCAGTCGGTCGGCAGGAGGGGGCCGAGCGGCCCTAGGTCGAGGTTGAGGTCCTCGGGGGCGAGGCCGAAGTACTCGCGCAGCCCCGTCATCTGCTCCTCCAGCGCCATCAGCGTGGTGCCGATCCGCTCGACCTGTTCCTCGGTGAGGTCGCCGAGGTCGACGCGGCGTAGCGCCTGCCGCTCCATGAGCTGCCGCAGCAGCTCGATCACGGTGAGCACGAGGCTGGCCAGCCCCCGCTCGACGGAGTCCCGGTCGACGGCCAGCCGACGGTCCAGCGGCGTCACCCGGGGCGGCTGCCACCGGGTGTCACCGAGCGCGGCGGCGAGTTCGGCCGCCTCGTCCCGCCGGACGCCACCACCGCCCCGTCCGCCCGTGCCCACCGCGCCGCCCCCGCCACCCGGGCCGGTCGCGCCGTGCGCGGCGGTCATGGCGACGTCCCCGGCGTCGCGGCGGCGGCGCCCGGGACGGCGTCGCGCAGTTCCGGCGGGGCCAACGCGCCGACGGAGGCGACCAGTGCGCGCAGGGAGATCCGGACCAGGTCCACGTCGGCGACGGCGATGGTGATGTCGCCGCTGATCACCACGCCGGTGGCGAGGACCCGGTCGAGCAGGTCGACCAGGGCCACCGGCCGGTAGGCCAGCGGGTCGTCGGCGCTGCTCGGCGCGAGCGACGTGGTCATGTCGCCGGCCCCCGGTCCGTCAGCACGCCGGCCCCCGGTCCGTCAGCACGCCGGCTCCCGTACGGTCAGCGCCGGCCCGGCGGACCGTTCGTCGGCGAAGGAGTACGGCGGCCACGGGCCGGTCAGCTCCAGTCGGATCTCGGGATGCCGCCCGGCGAGCGCGTCGACCAGCCGGCGGAACCCGGCGACCGCCCCGTGCCCGACCAGGTAGGCCCCGTTGAGCGCCATCGCGGTGGGCGCCCCGGAGAGCCGGCGGTCCTGCGGGGGGTGCCGCCGGGCGGCCGCCGCGTGCCCCGCCAGCGCCTCGTGCACGGCGCCGGCGGCCTCGGCAGCGATCCGCTGCCCCTCCTCGCGGGCGGTGAGCTGGGCCCGGCGCCGCCGCAGGTACGCCGCCCCGGCGCCACCCGACCCGGCGGGCTCCGTCGGGCGGGGCGTCGCGCCCGGCACGACGTACCCCTTGACGCCCCACTCGTCGTGGCCGGTGAGCCGGTCCAGGACGGCGGTCAGCTCCGCCCGGCGGGCGGTGAGCTGCCCCGCCACCCGGGCGTCGTCGTGGTGGACGGTGGCCAGTCGGGCGGGCACCACCGCGCCGCCCCGGGACAGGGCCGCGACGACCGCGTGGTGCGTCCGGGCCGCCCGTTCCAACCAGGCCAGGTCCTCCAGGTTGCGGCGCAGGGCCTCCTCGCCGTACTCGGACAGCGGCGCGGCGCTGACGACGGCGACCAGGCCGGCGGCCCGCACCGCGCGCGCCGCGGCACCGTCCATCCCGACGGTCGTGGCGAGCAGGGCCGGATCGACGTCGCGTGTCACGCCGTGCAGCCACACCCCGACGCCGTTGCCCGCCGGCCCGGCGGCGGGCAGGAGGTCAGCCGTCGAACTCATCCCACTCCTCTCCGCGGGCGGCCCGGCGGGCGACCCGGGGGCGGCGTTCCGCCTCCACCTGTTCCGGGTCGCGTGGGCCGGGCTCCACCGGCGGCCTCGCCCGCGAGCTGAGCCACGGGTCGTGCTCCCACCAGTCGATGCCGATCTGCCGTGCCGTGTCGACCGAGGCGATGACCAGCCGCAGCTTGAGCGTCAGCAGCTCGATGTCGAGCAGGCTGACCCGGATGTCGCCGGCGATCACGATGCCCCGGTCGAGCACGCGTTCCAGGATGTCGCCGAGGTTGGCCGGCTCGTGCCCGGCGGGCAGGACCTGACCGGAGTTCTGCACCACCGGTGGCGGCTGCGTGGTCACCTCAACCCACCTCGCCCTTGCCGCGCTGGTAGCGCCGCACCCGCCGGTAGCCGAGCAGGCCGCCCTCCAGGTCCAGCTCCACCTCGTAGAGGCCGAGCAGGTCGGTGGAGGCCGGGAGGCGCCGGTCCTCGACCACCTCCACCCCGACCAGCCAGCCGTCCCGCGACGACTTCAGCGAGGTGGTCCCCACGGGATCGCGGCCGGTCAACTCCACGACCTGCCGCAGCCCCTCGCGCGCCGCCTCGGCGGCCGAGATCGGTTCGAGGTACTCCTCCTCGTCGTACCGGTCGTCGACGGGCTCACTCCTGCGCGCCCGCCCGCCGTCGCCGCGGATCAGATCCACCATCGCGCTCACCTCCCTCGCCACCGCCGGGGGCCACCCCCCGGGCGCCGCCGGTCAGCCGTTCCAGCACCCGCTGCTGCCCCTGGTCCCGTTCCGCGGCGCTGATCTCGCCGGCGGCCTCCGCCGCGTCCAGCGCCTCCAGCTCGCGCCGGACGTCGACGGGGTTGTGCTGCCGTGACTCCGCCTCCCGGGCGACCACCTTGACCACGGCGGTCAGCCCCCGCACCGGCGCGTACGGCAGGGTCAGCAGCGCCCAGAGGATGTCCACCGCTCACCCGGTCAGCTGATGGGCGCTGACGAAGTCGTACGGGGCGAGCGGGCCGAGCAGCCGCATCCGGATCAGCTCCCGGCGCTGCTCGGCGTACTCCTCGACCGCCGCGACGAACTCGTCCTCCCGGTCCTGGTCGACCAGGAAGGCGGCGTTCGCCGCGTCCAGCTCGTTGCTCGGCGCCCGGGGTGCGCTCGCCACGGTGAGCGGGCCGAGCGCGTCGACGAGCTGCCGGTTCTCCGCCTCCCGGCTCAGCTCCACCGCCTGGCTGATGATCTCGCCGAGGCGGATCCGCTGCGGCCGGGTGGCCGCCTCTGGGTGCCCGCGCACCTGGTCCGCCAGCTCGGCGGCGGCCGGGTTCTCCGCCAGCACCGCCGCGATCACGCTCGCCTCGTCGTAGCGGCCGTGCACGGTGTACTGGATCCGGCCCTCGAATTCGTCGAGGGCTGCGGCGAACCGGTCGTGGTGCGCGTCCAGCAGGTCGGCGACCGCGTCGGGCCCGGTGACGACCGTGCCGAAGCGCACCGGAAGCACCGGCGCCACGGCCGCCGTGCCGTCCAGCATCTCCTGGTACGCGGTCAGGTCGGCCGGCCGGCCGATCGGCTCGGTCAGGCTCACCTCGCTGACCAGCGCGGCCAGTTCGCCGTGCCGGATCGCCGCCACCTCGCCGGGCGGGTCGCCGACCCCGGCGGCGTCCGGGGTCGGCTCCACGTCCGAGGGCACGATGCCGTAGATGAACAGTCCGGTCTCCTCGGCCATGCTCACCGACCCCCGTCGCGGCGTCGTCGGGGCCGCTCGCGGTCCCTACCCGGGCCCCCGTCCCGGTCGCCCGCGCCGAGTCCGCCGACGGTGTCCCTGACGGTGCCGCCGAGCGCACCGACGGCTCCGCCGATCCCGGAGACGGCACCGCCCGCGCCGAGCGCGCCGGCGGCGTCCCCGACCAGGTCGGTCAGCCCCTTCTGGTCCGCGGGGGTGATGTCGAACCGGTCCACCGCCTCCGCGAAGCGCAGGTACGTCTCGATGCTGGCGATGGTGATCCGGGCGTTGATCTCCAACAGCTGGATGCCGACCACGTTGACGGAGACCTGGGCGTCGATCACCACGCCCTTGTCCAGCACGGTCTCCACGACGTCGGCCAGGCTCGAGCCGGCCCCGCCGCGTTCCAGGGCACCGCCGGCCGGGCCCTCGCTCGTCGCGATGCTCACTCCCGCTCCTCCCGTCGACGCCGGACCACGGGTCGGCGGGGCGCCTCCGGGGAGCGACGGGCCCGGGGCTCCTCGCGGGGGCGGGGCTCCTCCCTCGGCTGGGGGCGACGGGCTCGCTCCGGGGCGCGACGGCGCGGCGGGGCCGGCTCCTCCTCCGGCTCCTCCCCGTACTCGTCGTAGTCGCCCCCGTCGTACTCGTCCTCGTACTCCTCCTCGGCCGGACGGCGGCGCTGCGGTGGCCGGCGGCGCGCGGTGGGCCGGCGCTCCTCGCGCGGCTCCTCCTCGGCCTCCTCGTCGACCTCCTCCTCGGGCTCGCGCCGGCCGCGCGGCGCACGCTCCGGCCGCCGCCCACTTGGCTGCTCCTCCTGCCGCTCCCGCTCCTCCCGCTCCCGCTCCTCCTGCTCCTCGCGCAGCGCGGTCTCGTGGTCCCGGACGACCTGCGAGTCCTCTATCTCGCCGCGCCAGCCCTGCACCGAGTCCGGGTCGAGGACGGTCTCGGTCATCACGTGCCGGACGAAGTGCTTCAGCTCCAGCCGGACGCGGCGGCCCTGGGCCCGCCACAGGTTCCCGGTGTGCTCGAAGAGACCCTGCGGGTGGTACTCCAGCACGACCAGGATGCGGGTCAGGTCGGGCGACAGCTCGTGGAAGCTGACCGTGCCGTCCACCGAGCCCTTCTCGCCCTTGGAGCGCCAGTGGATGAGCTTGTCCGGGATCTGCCGCACGATGGTGGACTCCCAGGTGCGGTGCGACCAGAAAACCTGTGCCTTCCAGGTCAGCTTCTCGTCGGACTCGGTGTCGACGTTCTCGACCTTCTTCATGAAGCTCGGGAAGTCGCCGAACTGGGTCCACTGGTCGTACGCGACCCGGACCGGCACGCCGACCTCGATCGTCTCCACGATGTTGGTGACCTTGAGCTTCTTTCCGCCGCCCTTGCCGCCCTTGCCGAGAGCCGCCATGACCTTCTCCTTACCGCCGGCCAACCCGGCATGGACCATCGCCTTGACCGGTGAGCCGCCCTCGGCGAGCTTCTGCGCGCCGGTGGCGGCGGCGATCAGGCCGGGGCCGCCGCCCTGCTTCGCGTAGTCGCTGAGCCGGCCGGTCGCGCCGGTGATCCGCTCGGTCACCACCTGGACCGCGCGTTCTCCGATGGCGCTGGCCAGGTTGCGCGCCTCGCCGGCGAGTTGGCCGCGGACCTTGTCCCCGAGGCCGCCGGGGCTCGTCGTACCCGTCATGGTCACCGCCCCCGCTGCTCGGTGCCGGCGTCGGACCGCCCGCCCTCGGCGTCGGCGTCCTGCTGTCCGCCCTGGGCGTCGGCGTCCTGCTGTCCGCCCTCGGCGGAAGCGTCCTGCTGCCCGCCCTCGGCGGCGGCGCCCGGCCGGTCGCCGTCGGGGGTGCCTGCGCCGCCCTTGCGGCGCAGCGCGTCGGCCGAGCCGCGCAGCTTGCCGCTGATGGCGTCGATACCGCTGCCGGCGGCAGCGGTCGCGGCCGCCTTGGAGGCGGCGGCGAGGGGGGCACCGAGGCGGCCGATGTTGCTCAACTGGGGGGACGACTGGATCAGGTTGCCGCCCGCCTTCAGCAGCCCGCCGGGCTCCCGACTGGCCCGGCCGGCCGCGACCGCGGCAGCCAGGGTGAGGGCGGTACGCAGTTTGCGCCGCCGGCCGAGCAGGTAGCCGAAGCCGACCGCGAGCCCGATTCGTGCTCCGCTTCTCATCAGTTCTCCTTCGCTCCCCGCAGCGCCGGACACCTGACGGCAATGGTCGAAAGAATTGCCGCCGGGGATCAGCACGCGCCGGACCGCACATCAGGTGTCCCGTTCAATCGGACCCGGCGGGCAGTACCCGTTGCCCCATCGGCAAAACATTTCCGCGTTTTGCCGACGCCATTGACCGGGGCTCGACCCACACACCTCGCCAAGCGCGCAAAAGGGACACCGGAGCGGCGCAGAGCAGGAAGAACGTCAGATGGTGAAGAATTGCCGAATGGCCGTCACACGGCCGGCAGCGCCGAATCGAGACATATTTCGGCGTGCACCTTACCGCCGTCCTCACGCAATTTAGCGCCGCATTTTTCCAGGACGGACACGGCACCGAGATTGTCGGCCGTGGTCTCCGCGACCACGAGGCGCATTCCGGCCGCCGCCGCCTCGTTCAACAACTCGCGCAGGGCGGCCGCGCCGATCCCCTGGCCCCGGGCGGAGCGGCCCAGCCACATCCCGGTCTCGACCGTGCCGGGCTCGCCGCGTCGGCTCATCCGGATCATGCCGACCACCTCGCCGCCGGCCAGGATCGCGTACATGCGGGTGCCGGTCGGGCCGTCCAGGCCGGCGAAGCTGGCCCGGTGGAACTCGCGGAACGCCTCCCGCCGGGCGTGCGACCACCCCGCCGGCGCCTCCACCGGCGGCATCACGTCGCCGGGCTCCGCCTCCGCAGCCGCTACGGAGAGCAATGGCTCCAGGTTTCGCTCGTCGATCGGCTCCAACCGCACCGTTCCCGCCACGTGCCGCAGTCTGCCGCCCCCACCGGCCCAAGTCCACCCCATCGGGCTTCCACTGGCGGTCCGGCGGAAGGTACCGGCCGGTCGGACCGCTGGTGTTCCGCCTCACGCTCCGCTGTCAAGGCTGGCAGGGCTGCCGGCGGGCGCGGGCCCGGTCAGGGCTCGCCGGCGTCGAATTCGCAGAGCAGCACCGAGGCGTCGTCGGCGGGCTTGTGCCGACGCAACCGGTCCGGATGGTCACGCTCCGCAGCGCGTACCCGGTCGATCAGCGCCCCCGGCCCCTCTGCGGTCGCCACGTCCAGCAGGCCCGCCCAGTCGAGCAGGCCGAACTGCTCCACCATGGCCGACGCCCCGTCGCTGAGCAGCGCCGCCCGCCGTACCGCGCCCGGCCCGCGCAGCGGCAGGGTGCCCGTCACCGCGTGGAACGCCGCGTCCGGGTCGGCGGCGGCCACCCAGTAGCCGTGGGTACGGTTCATCCGCTCCCGCTGCACGCCGACGGCCCGGCGGAACCGGGTGAGCCGGTCGGCGGAACCCGCCGGCACGGCCGCCACCGTGGCCCGCACCGCCGCCATGGCGGCGTCCAGCCGGTCGTCCGTGACCACGCTGATCCGGCCGCCGGCGTCGAGCACCAGCGGGCTGTCGCAGAGCACCAGGTAGTCCAGGTGGTCGCCGCCGTCACGCAGCAGGCAGACGGTGCTCGACGGGGTGCCCGGATGGTCGAGGTCGCACTCGCCGCCGTGGTCGGCCCGCACTCCGAGGATCGCCGCCGCCAGGTTGCTCATCAGGGTCGCCGTCGGCCGGACGGCCTCCGCCAGCCCGAGCCGGGCCGCGAGGTGCCGGACGTACCAGGACGGCCCGTGCACGCAGCCCGTGTCGAAGCCCTCCGGCACGGTCGCGCCGTCCAGCACGCCGGCCAGCGGCCCGAACCGGAAGACGAAGTCCTCGTTGAGCGGCCGGCCGGGCGGCGGCGCGGACGCGGAGCGTACCCGCATCGTCCGCGCCGCCCCGACGACCCGGGTCGCCTCAGCGGCGACGGAGGTCGTCGGCGGCCTCATGCGCCTGCCCCTGCATCTGGTGGGCGGCCGACCGGCCCTGCTCCCGTACGGCGGACGCGCCGCTGACCGCGGTGGAGCCGACCGCGCGGGCCGCCTCCTGCGCCGGCTCGCGCAGGTTGTGGCGCATCTCCTGGCCCACCTCGCGGCCGACCTCGCTGGCCTGCTCCCGAAGGTGCCCGGCCTGCGCACGCAGCTGGTCGGAGTGCTCGCTCACCATCTCCTTGGCCTGCCCGGCCCACTGCCGTTCGGGACGGCTGGCCGGGATCAGCGACGAGACCAGCAGCCCGGCGCCGAACGCGATGAGGGCGGCCGCGAGGGGGTTGCCCTGCGCCTGCTGGCGGGACTGCTGCCCGAGCGAGCGGGCCTCCTCCCGCACCGACCCGGCCACGTGCGACATCTGCTCCCGGGACTGCTCGCCGAAGGCCCGCGCCGAGTCTGCCGCGTGCGACATCCGCTCCCGGGACTGTTCCCCGAGCCCTCGCGCCGAATCGGCCGCGTGCGACATGCGCTGGCCTGTCGCGTGCGACATCCGCTGCGCGGCACCGTGCCCGTCCGACTGCACGCCCATCACCTTCTCCCTGGCCCGGGTGAGCGCGCCACGGGCCTGCCCGACGCGCTCACCGGCGATCCGCCGCGGATTGACCTTGTCGGCCAGCGCGTCGACGTCGCTGCTCAGTTCGTTCCGGGTGTTCTCGATCTCACGCCGGATCCGGTCCGGATCGTTGGACATGATCTGCTCCCTCCCGGCTGGTTCACCGACCGCGCATCGCGTCCGGTATCTCCCCTGTGGTCTGCCTCGTCCGGGGCAGCACCGCGCGGAGTTGCGCCTTCTCCTTGCGCGCCCTGCCGAGCAGGACACCCGTGACGGCGGCCCAGATGACGGCCACGATCAGCGCCGCCCAGCCCTGGTCCATCACGTTGGACAGCCCCCACCACAGCGCGTACGACACGAACAGCACCGTCAGGAATCCGGCCAGCGCCGCCCCGCCGAACATGCCGCCGACCTTGCCGGCCTGACCCGCCTCCTCGCGCAGCTCCGCCTTGGCCAGTTCGACCTCCTTGCGGACCAGCGTCGAGAAGTCCCGGGTCACGTCGCCCAGCAGGTCGCCGACCGACTGCGTCCGTTCCTTCTCGGGGGCGCTCACGGTGCCACCCCGCCGGGGATGTCCGGCCCCTGCCGACCGGGAGGCGAGGCGTTGCGCACCCGGGCCGTCCCGGTGTACGCCTCCTCGGCCACGTACGGCGCCTCGACCGTCCGCTCGTACGGTCGCGGGCCGGCTGGGCTCGGCGCGGCACCCGGTCCGGTCGGGGCGGCGGCCGGCGGGGTCGACGGCTGGCCCGCGCCCCGCGCCCCGTCGCCCGAGGCGGTCAGGTTCCGGGTGAGCCGCCCGACCAGCATGCCGGCCAGGGCCGCGCCGGCCAGGAAGGTGCCCGGGTGCCGGCGCGCGTACGACCGCACCTCGTCGAGCACCGCCGTGGGTTCGCGCTCGTCGAGCCAGCCGGCGGCCTGTTCGGCGGCGTCGGCCATCCGGCGGACCGCCTGACCGGCCATCCCGGAGTCCTCGCTGCGCTCCGCCATCGAGCCGAGTTCGCGCCCGATGCCGCGCAGCCCGTCGGCGGCCCGGTGCTGTTGCGCCCGGGCCTGGTCGCGCAGTTGCGTGCCGGCCTCGCCGGTCAGGTTGCGCGCCTGCCGCCGGGCCTCCGACGCCACCTGTCCGCCCTGTTCGGCGGCGGTGTGCGCGACCTGTCCGCCGGCCTGGGCCGCCTGGTGCCCGACCCGGGACGCCTCCTGCCGGGCCTGCTGTGCGGTGCCGGTCGCACCGTCCGGTGGCCGGCTCGGGTTCATCTGCGTCATCGCCCGCTCCCTCCGTCGGCCCCGGGCCGCAGGTCACGGCCCGGAACGTGAACCGGCCGCGGCACGCGGCCCGGAACGACACCCGCGTACCCGTGCGGGTCGCCGACATTCGTGCGCGGGGTCCGGGACAGCGGTGGGACGGCCGGCCGCGCGGTACACGGCGACGGCACCGGACCGCCGGTGGCCGACGGGTCGGAACCGGTCGCGGGGTGCGACAGCGGTCAGCGGCGGCGGTTGCGGGCCCGGGAGGAACGCAGCCGACGTAGCCGCCCGACCAGAACCGGTTCGGCGGCGAGGGCGGCCGGGTTGTCGAGCAGCGCGTTGAGCAGCTGGTAGTAGCGGGTGGCCGAAAGGCCGAAGGTGTCCCGGACGGCCTGTTCCTTGGCGCCGGCGTGCCGCCACCACTGCCGCTCGAAGGCGAGGATCCGCCGTTCCCGCTCGGTCAGGCCGCCCTCCGGGCGGGCGTCCGCCGGGACGCCGGTGTCGAGGTCGGCGGGCCCTGCGTCGGTGCCGAGGTCGCCGGGCGGTACGCCGGTGTCGAGGTCGGCGGCGCCGGGCGGTGCCACGGCGAGTTCCGGTTCCGCCGCCGAGCGGGGCTGCGGGACGGTCGGTGCCGCGGCGACCGGGCCGCCGCGCGGGTGGGGGACGACGCCTGCGGCGTCGGGCGCGTCGGCGACGACCGCCTCGCCCGTCGCGACCGGCTCGCCGGACCGTCCCGCCGCGGGCGGCTCGGTGGCGGCCGGGGCGGCGTCGGCGGGCTGCATGGCGCTCCTCGTGGGGCTGGTCCTGCTCCGGGCGGATCGGTCTCCTGGGGCGGCGCGCGGGCGGCACACCGCGACAGCCGACCGGTGGGGAACACCAGCCTAACCAGGGCGGACCCGGTTCGCATCGGACGATCCGGCGGTGCGACCGGGGCCGGGGAGAGCCACGGTCGCACCGCCTGACGGTCAGGAGATGTCGCGCCGGCGCATCGCCCAGAGGGCCGCGCCCAGGATCACCACGAACCCGACCGTCATCATCACCGAGGACTGCTGCCAGGTGATGTCCAGAGTGTCCGGTTTACACTCGCCGTAGTAGGTGGCCTGGCAGGTGTTCCAGTCCTCCAGGGTCACCTTCTTCTGCATCCACGCCACGGCGTAGGTCGGCAGCAGCCAGGCCTCGGCGAAGCGCACGCCGGCCATCGCCAGCAGGATGCCGAGGCCGAACTGGCCGACGACCATCAGTGCGATCACCCCGCCCAGGGCCATCGCGGTGTGCCGCCCCAGCGAGGCGAGCGCGAAGCCGATGGTCGCGGAGACCAGTGCGAGCACCAGGCCGCGCAGCCCGGTCAGGGCGAAGGACTGCCACGCCCCGGAGGTCATCTTCGCCGTGCTGCCACGGAACGTGGCGACCAGCCAGAAGCTGCCGAACCACAGCACCGCCGTGGGCACCGCCAGGGCGACCAGCCCGGTGAGCAGCGCCGCCAGCTTCGTCAGCAGTACGGTCAGCCGCTTCGGCCGCCACAGCAGCAGGTTCATCATGCCGCCGGTGTTCCACTCGGCCCCGACGAACGAGGCCCCCACGACGAACCCGACCAGCGCGAGGATCGCCGCGAGCGGCAGCAGCGTGTCGCCGAAGTTCTCCCGGAAGTCGAAGGTGGAGGGCAGGAACCACTGCGTCTCGATCGCCTCGCGGGGCGGCGGCTGGATGGACGCGCAGTCCTCCGGGAAGCCCTCGGACTGGCCCGTTCCGGCGGCCTTCGCCTTGTCGCACTCCGCGCGGTACTGCGCGTTGTGGCGGACGTCCTGCTGCCACTGCTGCTCGGCGGCGCGCTCGGCCTTCGCCACCGCGGCGGCGTCGATCTTCTCGTTGGTGAAGAAGACCCCGACCACCACCATGGCGAGCACCAGCAGGCCCAGCAGGCTCATCCAGCGGGTGAAGCGCCGCTTCGCGAGCCGGCGCAGCTCCGTACGGTAGAGGCTCACGCGCCCCACCCTCCTCCGGCGGCGCCGGGCTGCCCCGCGCCACCGACCTTCGTGGACTGGTCGACCTGCCGGTGCTGGCCGGGTACCGGCGCGGTGGCGGTCAGTTCGAGGAAGACGCTCTCCAGGTCGACGGCGACCGGGGCCAGCTCGCTGACGTAGAGACCCTGCTCGGCGAGGAGCCGGGTCACCGTGGCCGGCTTGTCGACCCCGGCGAGCATCAGGTGGTCGGGCTGACCGGTCACCCGGATGCCCGCGCGGGTCAGCGCCTCGGCGGCGACCGGCAGGTCGGTGACCGCCTCCAGCCGCACCCGGACCGCGCCCGAGGAGTGCTGCGCGAGCACCTGCTCGACCGGCCCGAAGGCGACCCGCCGGCCGAGCGAGATGATGGTGACGGAGTCGCAGATCAGCTGGATCTCGCCGAGGATGTGGCTGGACAGCACCACGGTCATCCCCGACTCGGCGAGGCTGCGCGTCAGGGTGCGCATCTCCCGGATGCCGCCCGGGTCGAGGCCGTTGGCCGGCTCGTCGAGGATCAGCAGCTTCGGGTTCTTCAGCAGGGCCGAGGCGACGGCGAGCCGCTGCTTCATGCCGAGCGAGTAGGTCTTGACCCGCTCGCCGGCCCGGTCGCGCAACCCGACCAGCTCCAGCACCTCGTCGACGCGCTGCCGGGGCACGTCGCCCGCGCCGGCGAGCAGGGACAGGGTGTCGCGCGCGGTGAAGTGCGGGAAGAACTGCGGGCTCTCCACGATCGCGCCGACCTGACCGGCGACGGCGGGCAGCGCCGCGGGCACCTCGTGGCCGAGGACCGTCATCCGGCCGCCGTCGGGCCGGATGAGGCCGAGCAGCGTACGGAGCGTGGTGGTCTTGCCCGACCCGTTGGGGCCGAGGAAGCCGTGCACCTGCCCTTCTTCGACCCGCATGTCGAAACCGTCGAGCGCGTTGCGGGTGCCGCGCCGACGGCTCTTGTACGTCTTGCGGAGACCTTCGATCTCCAGGACAGCTGGCAAGCTGCACCTCCCCCGATGGGCGTATGACACGCGACACCATACGCGGTATGCAGCGCATCGCAATACCCGGTATGCATCCGACGCGCCGACGCATGAGGAAGGTGACTCTGCGTGACCTGGCTTGCCGGGAGGCGCGCGTACCTCAGGCGCAGACGACCGTGACCCCGGCGGCCCGGAACGCCTCCACCACCTCGGGGTTGGCGCCCGAGTCGGTGACCAGGGTCTCCACCCGGTCCACCGGGCAGATCCGGGCGAAGGCGTGACCGCCCAGCTTGGACGAGTCGGCGATGATCACGACCCGCTTGGCCCGCGCCACCATCAGGTTGTTCATCGCCGCCTCGCCCTCGTGGTGGGCGGCGGCGCCGAGCTGCGGGTCGATGGCGTCCACGCCGAGCAGGGCGACGTCCAGGGTGACCTCGCGCAGCAGCGCCCCGCCCAGCGGGCCGACCAGCTCGAAAGACTTCGGGCGGACCACGCCGCCGGCCACCACGACCTTCATCCGGGAGCGGACCAGCAGCTCGTTGGCGATGTTCAGCGCGTTGGTGACCACGGTGAGCTGGGCGCCCTCGGCACTGGTGTTCAGGTCGGGCCGCACGGCCAGGGCCCGGGCCACCTCCGTGCTGGTCGTGCCGCCGTTGAGGCCCACCACGGTGCCCGGCGAGACCAGCGCCGCGGCGGCGGCGCCGATGCGCTGCTTCTCCGCCGAGTGCTTGGCGGTCTTGTAGCGCAGCGGCAGGTCGTACGAGACGCCGTTGGCGACCGCGCCGCCCCGGGTCCGGGTGATCATCTGCTGCTGGGCGAGCTGGTCGAAGTCACGCCGGATGGTGGCCTGGGAGACGTCCAGCCGCTCGGCGGCCTCCTCGACGCTGACCCGGCCGTTGTCGGTCAGCATCTCGAGCAGGGCGTTCCATCTGGCGTACCGGTCCACCCCGGCCCTCCCGTTACTGCGCGGTCGGTGATTGATTGCGTGCACAGTAGTGCGCGAAACTACGAGGGCGCAAAACCCTGTCTTGCGCGATGCCGGGGCTGGTTGCCACAGCCAGCCGCTTTCGCGCAGAATAACGCGCGAAAGGCGGCTCTAACGAGCCGTATTGCGCACCGCTCCCCTGCGTAGGAGTTCTCATGTCGTACGTCGACGCCGAGATCGCGAGCCAGCCCGACTGCTGGCGGGAGGCGGCGCGACTCGCCGCCACCGCGACGAGCCACCTCCCCCGCCCCGGGGAGCGGATCGCCGTCGTGGGCTGCGGCACGTCGTGGTTCATGGCGATGGCGTACGCGGCCCGCCGCGAGCACCTCGGCCAGGGCGAGACCGACGCCTTCCAGGCCTCCGAGTTCCCGACCGGCCGGCGGTACGACCGGCTCGTGGCGATCACCCGCTCCGGCACCACCACCGAGGTCACCGAGCTGATCGCCGCCCTGCGCGGGCAGGTGCCGAGCACCGTCCTGGTCGGCGACCCCGACTCCCCCGCCGTCGCGCTGGCCGACGCGGCGGTCACCATGCCCTTCGCTGACGAGCGCTCGGTGGTGCAGACGCGCTTCGCGACCACCGCGCTGGCCCTGCTCCGCGCCCACCTCGGCGACAACATCGACGCGCTCGCGGCCGACGCCGAGGTGGCCGTACGCGCCCCGCTGCCGATCGACCCGACCCGCATCGAGCAGGCCACCTTCCTCGGTCGCGGCTGGACCGTCGGGCTGGCCCAGGAGGCGGCCCTGAAGTGCCGCGAGGCGGCGACCTTCTGGGCCGAGGCGTACCCGGCGATGGACTACCGGCACGGCCCGATCTCGATCGCCGCCCCGGGCCGGCTGGTCTGGGCGTTCGGCGAGCTGCCCGACGGGCTGCCGGCCGACGTGGCGGCGACGGGCGCGGCGTTCGTGCACAGCCGCACCCACGGCTGCCGCACCGTGCTCGGCAGCTGGGCCGCCGGCCGTACGCCCGTCGACCCGATGGCCGACCTGATCCTGGCGCAGCGCTTCGCCGTCGCGCTCGCCACCAGCCGGGGCCTCGACCCCGACGCGCCCCGGCACCTGACCCGCTCCGTGGTCCTCGCGTGAGGTCGGCCGACGTCGTCGTCGCGCTGGACGTCGGCGGCACCGGGATGAAGTGCGCCCTGGTCCGGGGCGACGGCACCGTGCTGCACGCCGAGCGGCACCCCACCGACGCCGGGCGCGGCCCGGACGCCGTGGTGGACACCGTCCTCGGGGTCGCCGAGGGACTCGCCGGCAAGGCCCGCGCCGACGGGCTCGACCCTGTCGCGGTCGGCATCGCGGTGCCCGGGGTGATCGACGAGGCGCGCGGGATCGCCGTCTGGTCGGCCAACGTGGGCTTCCGGGACGTACCGCTGCGGGACCTCGCCCAAGATCGGCTCGGGCTGCCCACGGCGCTCGGCCACGACGTGCGCGCCGGCGGCCTGGCCGAAGCCCGGCTCGGCGCGGGACGCGACGCCGGGCACGTCCTCTTCGTCGCGATCGGCACCGGGATCGCCGCCGCCCACGTGGTCGCCGGTACGGCCGCCACCGGCGCGCACGGCGCCGCGGGAGAGATCGGCCACATCCTGGTACGCCCCGGCGGACCGCCCTGCGGCTGCGGTCGGCCCGGCTGCCTGGAGGCGGTCGCCTCCGCGTCCGCCATCGGTCGGCGCTACTCCGCGCTGGCGGGGGTCCCGACGAGTGCCGCCGAGGTCGCCGACCGGGCGGCCGCCGGTGAGCCGCTGGCGGCGGACGTGTGGCGGGAGGCCGTGGAGGCGCTCGCCGACGGTCTCGCCACCGGCCAGGCCCTCTACGACGTGGAGACCGTGGTGCTCGGCGGCGGGCTGGCGCGCGCCGGCGCGCGGCTGTTCGACCCGCTCCGGGCCGCGCTGCACGAACGGATGACGTTCCACCGGGAGCCGCGCCTGGTCGCGGCGGCCCTCGGCGACGAGGCCGGCTGCCTCGGCGCCGCCCTGCTCGCCCTCGACAGTCTGGAGAAGTGATGGCCAACCGGGTGAACGGCAAGGTGGTGACCCCGACCGGCGTGATCCGGCAGGGCTGCGTGGAGCTGGACGAGGGCCGGATCCGGGCTGTCGCCGAGTACCCGTCCGTGCGCGACGGGCACTGGATCGTGCCCGGCTTCGTCGACATGCACACGCACGGCGGCGGCGGACACACCTTCACCACCGGCGACGCCGGGCAGGCCCGGCAGGCGGCCGACTTCCACCTGCGGCACGGCACCACCACCCTGCTGGCCAGCCTCGTCAGTTCGCCCTTCGCGCTCATGCGCTCGGCCACCGAGGCGTTCGCCCCGCTGGTCACCGAGGGGGTGCTGGCCGGGATCCACTTCGAGGGCCCGTACCTCTCCTCGGCCCGCTGCGGCGCGCAGAACCCCGAGTACCTGCGCGACCCGTCCACGGACGAGCTGGCCGAGCTGGTCGAGCTGGGCGGCGGGGCGGTCCGGATGGTCACCCTCGCCCCGGAACGCGACGGCGCGCTGGAGGCGATCAAGCTGCTCACCGCGCACCAGGTGGTCGCCGCGGTCGGCCACACCGACGCCACGTACGACGAGACCCGCGCCGCCGTGGCGGCGGGCGCGAGCGTCGGCACCCACCTGTTCAACGGGATGCGGCCGGTGCACCACCGCGAGCCCGGCCCGGTGGTGGCCCTGCTGGACGCCCCGAACGTGGTCTGCGAGCTGGTCGCCGACGGCGTGCACCTGCACGACGGGATGCTGACCTTCGCCACGTCGACGGCGGGCCCCGAGCGGGCCGCCCTGATCACCGACGCGATGGCCGCGGCCGGCATGGCCGACGGCGAGTACGACCTGGGCGGCCAGGCGGTCACGGTGGCGGACGGCGTGGCCCGGCTGGCCCGCGACGGCGCGATCGCGGGCAGCACCCTGACCATGGACGCCGCGCTGCGGCACGCCGTGGGCGCCGGAATCCCGATCGCGGACGCCGTGCGGATGGCGTCCACCACGCCGGCCCGCGCGATCGGCCTCGGCGACCAGCTGGGCGCGCTCCAGGTCGGGCTCCGGGCCGACCTGGTGGTGCTCGACGACGACCTGAACGTGGTCCGGGTGATGCGCGGCGGCTCCTGGGTGGAGTGACCGCCGGCCCGGCTCCGGCGATCCGGCGGTCCTGCCGCCACCGGTCCTGCCGCCACCGGCCCGGACGTGCCACGCCACCGGTTCCTGCCGCTACCGGCCCGGCCGCGCCGGAGCCGGGCCGGGCCGGGCCGCCCAACGCTGTCGAGCTGAGTCGTCTACGACATCAGCCGCCCTCGTCCGCCTGAATCGTCTACGACATCAGCTCGACAGGGCCGCGACGACCCACCACCCGAGGAGGGGCGCCGGCCCGCGCCCGTCCCCGGGACGCGACGGGACGGGACGGACCTCAGGCGTCAGGCGTCAGGTGGTGGGGACCTCGACGCCGAGCACCGCCTGCTCGTCCGGGCGGTGCACCAGCACGTCGGCGAGGAACGACTGCACGGCCGGGGCCATCCCGACGTCCCGGCCGGCCCGCTCGGAGAGCAGCCACTTGTGCTCGATGATCTGGGCGAAGAGCTCCTGCGGCTCCAGCTTGCGGCGCAGGTGCGCGGGCACGGCCCGGACCACCGGCTCGAAGACCTCGGTCAGCCAGCGGTGCGCGGCCTGCTGCTCGTCGGTCAGGTAGCTCTCGGCCCGGTAGGCGTCGAGGTCGTTGAGCAGCCGACGGGCCTGGTTCTCCTCGGCGTCCAGGCCGGTCAGGCGCAGCAGCCGCCGGGTGTGGTAGCCGGCGTCGACCACCTTCGGCCGGATCAGGTACCGGCCGTTGTCGATGGTGGACATGGCCACCTCGGCGACGTCGAAGCCCAGCTCGTTGAGGCGGCGGATCCGCCCCTCGATGTCGTGCCGGGCCTCCCGCTCGACCTGCTGCTCGTAGGTGATCTCGTGCCACAGCCGCTCGTAGCGCTGCACGACCTCCTCGCAGACGACCTCCGGGTCGATCGACTCGTGCAGCAGCCCGGCGGCCTGGAGGTCGAGCGCCTCGCCGAAGATGTTGACCCGGGCGATCTCCAGGTCCTCGCCGCGCTGGCCGTTGGAGAGCGAGTGGTGCAGCGCCCCGGTCTCGGCGTCCACCAGGTAGGCGGCGAACGCCCCGGCGTCGCGGCGGAACAGGGTGTTCGACAGCGAGCAGTCGCCCCAGAAGAAGCCGGTCAGGTGCATCCGGACGATCAGCGCGGCGAGCGCGTCGAGCAGCCGGCCCATCGTCTCCGGGCGCAGGGTGTGCGAGAAGAGCGCCCGGTAGGGCAGGGAGAACTGCAGGTGCCGGGTGATCAGCACCGACTCGAGGGGTTCCCCGTCATCGGTCTGCCGGTCGGCGACGATCGCCACCGCCTCCACCGACGGGAAGTCGATCCGCTCCAGGGCGCGCAGCAGGTCGTACTCCCGCTCGGCGACCCGCTCGCGGGTCTCCTTGAACGCGTAGACGTACTCACCCAGCCGGACGAAGCGCACGATGTGCCGGGAGATGCCCTGGGGCAGCGCCACCAGGTGCTGCGCAGGCCACTCCTCCAGCGGCGTCGACCAGGGCAGGTCGAGCAGCGCCGGGTCCACGAGGGCCGAGGTGATCCGCACGGGCACAAGTCTGACGGGTTCCCCCCGCCGAGCGCCTCCCTTCGTGGCTCGGCACACAGCCGTCCCCGGCCCGTCCCGGTCCGGCGCCGACCGGGGCCGGTAGCGTGACGGGGTGCGCGAGACCACGGCGGTACGGGGAAAGGTCCAGCTCCGGCCGGTCCGGCCGGCCGGCTGGTGGTTCGACGCGCTGCTGCTCACCGCGTTCGCGGCGCTGACTCTCGCGCTCGCCGAAGGGCAGCTCCACGATCTCGACCTGGCCGTCAGCGACTGGGCGTACGCCCACGACCCGGCCCCGCTCTACTGGACCGCCCGGGTGTTCAACCTGCTCGGGCAGGGCGGTTGGCTGCTGATGCCGGTCTCCGGGGCGCTCGCCCTCGCGGTCGCCTGGCGCCGGCACTCCGTGCGGCCGCTGTTACTGGTGGGCGCCGCGTTCCTGCTGACCTCCCTGACCATCGGCCCGCTGAAGCTGTGGACCGACCGGGCGGCGCCGAGCGCGACGGTCAAGGACCCGTTCCTGCCGCCCGGCGAGGCGGTGGAGATCTTCAACCAGCTGCCGGCCGGGGCCTACTCGATGTCCTACCCGTCGGGGCACGTCGCCAACGCGATCGTCTGGTACGGGGTGATCGCGGTGCTGCTGATCGCGCTGACCGCCGGGCGGCTGTCCCCGGTCGCGTACCGGCTGGTCCGCTTCGCGCCACCGGCGATCCTGCTGGTCACGACCACCTACCTGAACTTCCACTGGCTCACCGACGGGCTGGCCGCCCTGCTGCTCGGCCTCGTCCTCGACCGGGTGCTGCACCGGGTGCCCTGGGACGGCCTGCCGTTGCCGGGCGCGCTGCGGGACTGGAACCATCCGTTCATCTCCGTTCCCTAGGGTCCCGCCGTGGATCAACTGGCGCGCCGGCTGGGCGCAGGGGACGCGGTGGTCATCGGTCTGGGCTCGATGCTCGGCGCGGGCGTCTTCGTGGTCTTCGCGCCCGCCGCGGCGGCGGCCGGTGGGGCGGGGCTGCTGGCGGCCCTCGTACTGGCCGGTCTCATCGCCTTCTGCAACGCCACCAGCTCGGCCCGGCTCGCCGCCCGCTACCCGGAGTCCGGCGGCACCTACGTGTACGGGCGGGAGCGGCTCGGCCCCTTCGCCGGGTTCCTGGCCGGCTGGGGCTTCGTGGTCGGCAAGACGGCGAGCTGCGCGGCGATGGCGCTGACCATCGGGGCGTACCTCTGGCCGGGGCAGGCGCGGCTCGTCGCCGTCGGCGCGGTGGCGGCGGTGACCGCCGTGAACCTGCGCGGCGTCGGCAAGACCGCGACCGCGACGAAGGTGCTGGTCGGCGTGGTGCTGGCGGTGCTGGCCCTGGTCGCGGTGGCCGGCGCGGTCCGCGGCGACGTCGCGCTGGACCGGCTCGGCGACCTCGGCGGCGGCGGGCGGGGCGTGCTCACCGCCGCCGGGCTGCTCTTCTTCGCCTTCGCCGGGTACGCCCGGATCGCCACCCTCGGCGAGGAGGTACGCGATCCGGAGCGGACCATCCCCCGGGCGGTCCCGCTGGCTCTCGGCGTGGTGCTGGCGGTCTACCTGGTGCTGGCGGTCGTGACGGTCGGTGTGCTCGGGGCCGACCGGCTGGCCGCATCCTCCGCCCCCCTGGCCGACGTGGTGACGGCCGCCGGGCTGCCCGGCCTGGCGTGGCTGGTGCGCGCCGGGGCGACCGTGGCGGTGACCGGGGTGCTGCTCTCCCTGCTCGCCGGGGTGGGGCGCACCGCGCTGGCGATGGCCCGCCGGCGCGACCTGCCGGGGGCGCTGGCCGCCGTCCACCCGGTGCACCGGGTGCCGCACCGGGCCGAGCTGGCCGTGGCCGCCGTGGTGGTGGCGATCGTCCTGCTGGGCGACGTGCGCGACGCGATCGGCTTCTCCAGCTGCACCGTGCTGGTCTACTACGCGATCACCAACGCCGCCGCGCTGACGCTGGGTCGGGACCCGGGCCGGCGGCTGCCGGTGCGGGCGCTGGCCGTGCTGGGGCTGGTCGGCTGCCTGCTGCTCGCGGTCAACCTGCCGCCGGCCAGCGTGCTCGCCGGCGCCGCCGTGCTCGCCGCCGGCGCCCTCTGGTACGCCCTGCGTCCCCGCCGGGCCTGACGCCGCCGGCCCGACCCGTCACTCCTCCGGCTGCCGGGGCGCGGGCGTGACCGGCTCCTCCGGCGGGGGTGGCGCGGCCTCGCGGAGCAGGGCGTTCAGGCCGGCCCGGCGGGCCACCACCGTCAGCCGGTCGCCCGCGACGATCACCAGGCGCGCGTCGGGCGCCCAGTCGAGGCGCTGGCCGGCCCGGGCGTGCGCCAGCAGGCGTACGCTCTCGGCCCGCCCTACGGCGGCGAGCGGCCGGCCGTCCAGCGGCGATCCGGCGGCGACGCTGACCTCGGTGACCAGCAGCGCGTGCCGGCCGACCGGGATGGTGGCGATCACCGCGCGGTCCAGCAGCGCGGCGGCGAACGACGGCGCCGCGAGGTAGGACACGCTGCGCGAGACGCCGATGCCGAACGCCTGCTGGATGCGTTCGGCGAAGTGGCCGTCGAAGAGCCGCAGCACCACCTGGAGTTCCGGGTTGACGGCCCGGCCGATGAGCGCCGCCTGGAGGTTGGTCTCGTCGTCGGTGGAGACCACCACCAGCGCCTGGCAGCCGCCCACGGACGCCGACTGGAGGGTCTCCTCCAGCGCGGCGTCGCCCACGATCAGCGGTACGCCGAGCCGCCGGGCCAGCGCCCCACCGCGCGGCTCGGCCAGCTTGTCGATCGCCACCACCTCGACGCCGAAGTCGCAGAGCTGGGCCATCACCCGGGTGCCGACGTTGCCCAGCCCGACCACCACCACGTGCCCGGAGCGCTCCGGCTGGATGCGGCCGGAGTGCAGGGCCAGCCGGGCGTTGACGATGCCGTCGACCACCACGGCGGTGATCAGCGGGATCAGCGCCAGCCCGGCCAGGTTGAGCACCACCTGCATGACCTGCTCGGCGGCCGACTTGTCGGGGTTGGGGTCCTGCCCGGTCAGCGTGGTGACCAGCGTGAGGTAGAGCGAGTCCCCCCAGTCCTTCTCGTGCGCGGCGTAGCCGTTGAGCCAGCCGAGCACGCCGATCACCGCCAGCAGCACGATCACCGCCACGCCGATCTTGCGGGTGGCGAAGCTGCGTACGGCGCGCAGCAGCACGGTCAGGGGACGGCGGCGCCGGCGGGCCCGTCTCAGCCGGCGGGCGGCCAACTCCGTACCGGGTGGCGTCCCGGTCGCCTCGGCGATCACCAGGTCGGCCACGCCCTCGTCGGCGGGCAGCAGCCGGACCTGCTGCGGGTCGCGGGTGTCGGCCACCCCGCAGACCACGTCGGTCGGGCGTACGTCGTCGCGGCGGGCCACGTAGAGGGTGCGACCGCCGTGCCGGAAGTGGGTGGGGGCGACCTCGCCCAGGGCGGCGGCCACGAAGGCGGGGGCGGCCATGGAGGCGTCGGAGAGCACCGCCGAGTCGGGGAAGATCTGCCGCACCCCGTTGGCCAGGCCGGTGTTGAACATCCGCACCACCAGGCGCAGCCGGGGCTCGACCTCCTGCGCGCAGAGCGCGGCGTGCATGTTGCCGACGTCGTCCTGGTGCAGCAGGGCCAGCCCGTCGGCGCCGGCCAGCCCGGCCCGGCGGAAGGTGACCTCGTCCAGCCGGTCGGCGCGGACGACCTCGACGCCCTGGAGGTCGCGCCCGTCGGGCTCGTCGGAGCTGGGTCGTTCGGGCACGACCAGGGTGATCCGGACGCGGCCGGCCTGGAACTCGGTGGCGAGCAGTGCGCGCACCACCCAGTAGGCGAGGGCGTCGCGGCCACAGATCACGTAGTGCGCCCGCGCGTCCCCGTTGACCCGGAGCCGCCGACCGGCACGGCGCGCACGATCCAGCAGGGGCTCCGCCATGTGCCGCATCGTAGTCAGCCGGTCGCGGCGCGCGCAGCCCCGTGATCATGAACGCTGGTCGCGTCGGCATGTCCCATCGGGGGACGGGTAGAGCACGGGCATGCAGACGTTCCTGCCGTACCCGGACTTCCTGGCCAGCGCCCGGACGCTGGACCAGAAACGGCTGGGCAAGCAGCGGGTGGAGACCATCCAGGTGCTGCGGGGGCTGACCTGGCCCACGTACGGCTGGCGCAACCACCCGGCGGTCAAGATGTGGGCCGGGTACGAGGAGGCCCTCACCCGGTACGGGCTGGACGTCTGCGCGGTCTGGTGCGAGCCCGGGCGGGCCGACACCTGCGCGAACACGATGACCGCCGACCTCGCCGCCGCCTGCGGCCTGACCCTGGTGCGTACCCAGGCCGAGCTGGCCGAGGCCGGCGAGTTGCCGCCCTGGCTGGGCCGCGACGACCTGCACCTGAGCCACCGCTCGTCGCTGCTGCGCAAGGACCCCGGGCACTACGGCCCGATCTTCGGCGACGACGTCCCGACCGACCTGGAGTACGTCTGGCCCGCCTCGGACCGGCAGCGGCGCTGCCTGCCGCCGCCGACGTGAGTCGGGGCGCGTGAGGCGCCTGCGGTCGGGGAACGTTCCTCCTGACGGGTCAGCGGGCAGACTGGAGACCCATCCGGCGGGAAGGTGCACATGGCGCTGTCGAAGGTGGTCGGTCGGCTCATCGGCGTACGCGAACACGAGGTGGACCCGGGCGGTGGCGGCGCCCCCCGCGTGCCGGGCCGGGTCGAGGCGGTGGTGGTCGGCGGCGGGATCGCCGGCATGTCGGCGGCGGTGGTGCTGGCCGAGCGCGGGGTGGCGGTGACCGTGCTGGAGGCCGCGCCGACGCTCGGCGGCCGGCTCGGGGCCTGGCCGGAGACGCTCGCCGACGGCACCCGGCAGATGAACGAGCACGGCTTCCACGCGTTCTTCCGGCAGTACTACAACTGGCGGTCGATCCTGCGCCGCGTCGACCCGGAACTGGGCTTCCTCAAGCCGATCCCGGGCTACCCGATCCTGAGCGAGCGGTGGCCGACCGAGGAGTTCGGCAGGCTGCCGCCCGCCCCGCCGGCGAACCTGCTGGCGCTGCTGCTGCGCAGTCCCAGCCTGCGCCTGGGCGACCTGCGCGGGATGGACCGGGACGCGGCGCTGCCGCTGCTCACCTACGACCCGAAGCGCACCTACGCCGAGTTCGACGACAGCACCGCCGACGCGCTGCTCACCTCGCTGCGGCTGCCGGACCGGGCGCGGGCGATGCTCTTCGAGGTCTTCTCCCACTCGTTCTTCAACCACGAGGCGGAGATGTCGGCGGCGGAGATGATCGCCCAGTTCCACTTCTACCTGCTCGGCAACCCGGAGGGGCTGGCCTTCGACTGCCCGGACGAGGACTACGCGACGGCGATCTGGGAGCCGTTGACGCGGCACGTGGAGAAGCACGGCGGCCGGGTGGTGACGGGCGCCGCCGCCACCACCCTGACCCGCGACGGCGAGGGCTGGCGGGTGACGACCGCCGACGGCACGTCGTACCCGGCCGGGCACATGGTGCTCGCCGTCGACCCGCCCGCCCTGGCCGCGCTGGTCGCGGCCTCGCCCGGCCTGGCCGACCACGCGCCCCGACTGGCGGCGCGGATGCCCGCGTTCGGCCGGCCCGGCCCGCCGTACGCGGTGGCGCGCTACTGGTGCGACGGGGACGTCTCCGCCGACCGGGCGGTGTTCAGCGGGGTGTCCCGGCAGCCCACGCTGGACTCGGTGACCCTCTACCACCGGCTGGAGAACGAGTCCCGCCGCTGGGCGCAGCGCACCGGGGGCTCGGTCGTGGAGCTGCACGCGTACGCCTGCGACGCGGGCGTGCCCGCCGAGGAGCTGGCCGAACGGATGCGGGCCGAGCTGACCGCGCTCTGGCCGGAGGCGGCCCGGCTGCGGGTGCGCGAGCTGCGCGCCCGGGTGGAGGCGCAGGCGCCCGCCTTCACGCCCGGCAGTCACGCCTGGCGGCCGGGGGTACGCACCGACGCCGCCGGGCTCTACCTGGCCGGCGACGGCATCCGGACGGATTTCCCGAGCGCGCTGATGGAGCGCTCGGCGGCGACCGGGATCGTCGCGGCCAACCACGTCCTGCGGGCCGAGGGCGGCGCGGCCGAGCCGGTGCGCTCGATCCGGCCCCGGGGCCTGCTCGCCGGGCGGGGTTGAGCAAAACGGACAAAAGACCCGACCGGCTGGCCTAGGCTGATCGTCTGGGATGAGCCGGGAGGTCAGCGGGATGGCGCCGCGCACGGACGACGACCCGCTCGTCGCCGACGTGCCGCGGGACGACGCGTACCCGCTGATCCGGGACGAGCGGGCCTGCGTGGTGACCGCCCTGCGGCTCGGCTGGTGGATGGCCGACGCCTACCACCACGCGCAGACCGCCGAGCTGCGCGCCCCTGGGGCCGACCGGCCGGCGGGCGCACCGGCGAAGCTGTCCAACCTGACCGAGATGCCGGGGCCGCGACGCCTGCAGATGTACCTGGACGGCGTGGACGTCGCCCTCGCCCGGATCGCCGAGCTGACCCGGCGCGTCGGCCCCGCGCCCACCACCGCCGACGCGCGGGGCCGGGTCGCCGACGGCTCCGGCGACGCCCTGCTGCTCGCCCTCGACGACCTCAACGTGGAGCTGCTGCGCTGGACGATGGCCACCGACCAGCGGGTGGGGCTGGCGTACCGGCTGGGGCGCTCGCTGGCCGACACCGTCCGCTACGGCGAGGCCGTCCGGCACGGCGACGCGGAACAGGTGGCGCACCGCTTCGGCGGCCGGCAGTTCGAGATCGGCCGGTGGCTGGGCGAGCTGGCCAGCGTGCTACCCCCGTACTCGGCCGCGGTGGTCCGCCGGTCCCTGTCGGCGTGGGCGTCGGCCGTCACCAGGGCGGGCGTGGGCGACCCGACCGAGGCGGGGCTGCCCGAGCTGGCCCGCGAGCTGCGCAACCAGGGCGAGTTGTGGCAGAGCGTGCTCACCGGCGGGCTGCACCCGAGGGACCTGCTGGACGAGGAGGACTACGCGATCGTCGCCCGGAACCTCATCGTCCGGGACCGGAAGCTGGTGGCGCAGGCCGTCCGGGGGATCTTCTGGCCGGTGCTCGTACCGCTGCTCGCGGTGCTGTTCGCCGTCGTGGGGGTGAGCGCGCTCGCCGCCGCCGGGTCGCCGGTGACCCGGGCCGCCGTGGCCCTGCTCGGGCTCGGCGCCGGGCTGGCCGCGATCTGGCGTACGGTCTCCGGGCCGGCGCTCGCGGTCGCCGCAGAGGTCAACCGACCGCTGCTGGAAAGCGAGCTGACCGCCCGGATGGCCGTACGCGTCGACCGGCCCCTGGCCGCCGCGCGGGCCGCTGGCCGGGCCCGCCGCCAGCGCCGCCCCGACCAGCCGGGGCCTCGATCGAAATCCGTTGCCCCTCTCTCCCCCGCCGACCTACCGTGATCGCGCAAGGTCAACCACCGCCGCGGGAGCTGATCATGTCGATGTCGCACGTCACCTGTGTGCCGTCGTCGCTGCCCACGCGTCCGGCGTCGCCGGCGAGCGGCGGCGGCCACCGCGCCGAACACCCCGGGGGCGGCCGGCCCGACTGACGCGTGCCCGCACGACGTCGAGCCGCCCGTCCGCATCCGGACCGGGCGGCTCTTTCGTCCTCCGGTCCGCCCAGCTCGTCACCGCCACGAAGGGAGACACCGGTGGACGCCGTCCTCGTCGTCAACGCCGACCTCGGCCCGCTGCACCGGGTCACCGTCCAGCACGCGATCCGGATGCTCTGCCGGCGGGTCGCCGAGATCCACGAGGCCGAGCCCGACCGGGTGATCGGGGTGTTCCCGGTCCCCCGGGTCGTGCGCCTGGTCCGCTACGTGGTGACCCGGTGGCGGTTCAGCACCGGCCCGGCCTGGTCGCGCGCCGGCGTGCTGCGCCGCGACGGGCGCTGCTGCGCGTACTGCGGGGGGCCGGCCGGCACCATCGACCACGTCCTGCCCCGCTCGCGCGGCGGCCGGAACACCTGGCGGAACACGACCGCCGCCTGCTACGGCTGCAACCAGCGCAAGGGCGACCGGACGCCGGCCGAGGCGGGCATGCCGCTGCGGCGCGAGCCGGCGGTACCGAGCTGGGCGGCACTGGCGGGGCGGTGACGGACCGGCCGGCGGGAACGGGGGGCCGCGTCGGGGGTACGGCCCTCGGTGCGGCGCCCGCCGGCCCCGCACCCGAGGCGGGGCGTGGGAGGGTTCCCGCGCCCCGCCGTCGGGTCACCGGACGGTGGTCGAGAACGACCGCCAGCCAGACGAGGTGCCGTCGGCGTACTTCACGGAGAACCAGAAGTAGGTCCAGCCTGAGGCTGTCGGCGTCCACGTGATCCGGGCCTTGCCGTCGGCGCCCAGCGGAACCACCGTGTGGTTGCTGTCGGCAGTGGTGAACCAGCTGACCGAGGTGGCTCCCTGCGTTACGGCCGGAGCCACCGTGAACACTCCGGGGACACCGACCCCGCCGCCCGAACCCTCGATGGGGTACACGCCGTCCGAGGTCACCGTCGGCGCGTCGTCGACGTAGAAGGTGGTCTCCTGCTCGTACAGCACTTCGCCGGCGGCGTTGCGGCCCGCGTAGCCGAGCGTGTGCTGGCCGCCCTTGAGTGGCCCGATCACCGGCTCGGCCACCCCCTCGTCACCCACCGCGACGGACTGCTGCGCCGCGCCGTCGACGCGGTAGGTGACGGTGGTGACGCCGTTGCCGGGCTGGGTGCCGAACCGCATCGTCACCGCGATGCCGGCCCCGGACGGGTCCGGCTCCTGCTTCGTCGACCAGGCGGTGACCGTCAGGTCCCGGACGTTGAACGTGTACGCCCGTACCGGTGAGGCGTTGCCGGCCCGGTCGACGCTGGTCACGTAGAGCGTCTGCTTCCCGGCGTCGCGGGGCCGCCACTGGATGGTCGCCGCGCCGCCGAGCTGGTCGGCCGGAACCTGGTTGTAGAGGCTCCACTGGCTGTCGCCGTACTGGAATCGCACCACGTCCCCGACGCCGTGCGCGGTGAACAGGAAGGTGCCGGTGACGGAGGTGCCGCCGGTGGGGTTGGCCGGGTTCTCCGGATACTCCGGGGACGCGACGGTCGGCGCGACACCGGGAGCCGTCCGGTCCACCGTGAACCGGCACGGATCGCTCCACGGCGACCAGGCGCGCTGGTCGTACGTCCGGGCGTGCCACGCGTACTCGCCGTCGGGCAGAGAGGTCACCGGCACCGTACCGACGCCGCTCAGGCCGTCCCCGCCGCTCGAGATGGACGCCTGCATCGCGGTCACGGTGGACGGGTCGGCGACCGGCCAGAACTCGAACTCGGGGGTCAGCGAGTCGCCTGGGTCGCGGTCCCGGTCGGTCATGTCGGCGTACGCGCTGAACTCGGACCGGGCGAAGTGCGCTGCGCCGCACGGCGTGTCGGTGTTGCCGTTGTAGAGCCTGGTCGGCTTCAGCGGGGCGGCGTTGGTCAGCTCCACCTCGAAGCGAAACTCGTTGGTCTCCAGCCAGCGGCCGTAGGAGACGTTTGCCTCGTACCGCCTGGGGATGCGCAGCTCGGTGGTGAGCTTGTGGTCGCCCCGGGTCAGTGCGTCGCGCAGGGCGGCGGCCAGGTCCCAGGTCGTCCGCCAGGAAGTGCAGTCGCTTCCCTCCGCGGTCGCGTCGACCGCCCTGCCGATCGTCCTCGGCGGGCTCGACCAGCTGTTCTCACCGGTGAAGGCCGCGGTGGGTTGGGCGATGGTCGTACGTGGACGGGCGCAGTCGTTGGCCCTGCTCTCCCGCGCGACGAGGGTGGCCTTGCTCACCCGCCCCGCGTAGATCCCGCCGATGTCGAAGGTGACGTAGACCCGGGAGGTGTGGACGGCCTGGACATCGTCGCGCCATGAGCCGGCCGGGATCTCGCCCCCGCTGGGGTGGAAGACCGCGGTGTCGGGTGTGGTGGAGTCGGTGTAGGCGAGGAACGAGGGGGTGAGCACGTGGTGTGGCTCAGCGGCGGCCGCCGGCCCGGCCGGGAGGCCGACGGCTCCCAGCACCAGTGCGGCGGCGGCCACCCCTGCCGATGTGCGCCCGCGCCCCCGAAGACCGCGGGTGATGTATTTCAACTGGAGTTCCTCCTTCATGGCGCACCGTCGAGCGGCGGCCCACTCGGATCGTAGTGACCGTCGTCGACGGCGACGGCCCCCACGACAGCCCTCGGCGCGATGCCGGCCGGGAACCACCTGATCGGCGGAGTTCGATCACCCGGCTGGCGGTGGGCCGCCGGGCCGTCCGGCCGGTTCCTGCGGCGAGGTCAGCGCGGGCGAGGGCTGGCGGAGTAGCGTGCGGGCAACCGGAACACCGTGTGGGAACAGCGTGACCGCCGCCCGTGTCAGCCCGTCCGGGTCGCCGGTCCGCCGCCCGCGTCCGCCTCCTCCGCCCGAACGGGGAACAGATGAACCATCCTGCCCGCAGGTACGCCGCCTTCGCCGCGGCTGCGGTGCTGAGCCTCACCACCGGTCTGGCCGCCACACCCGCGTACGCTGAGGAGCCCGCCCCGGGCACGATCACCGGCCACGTGGTGACGGAACGGCCCGGCAGCGTGACCGTCAACCTCTTCACCACCGACGGCGCCGCCGGCGGACAGGTCCTCTCCGACGCCGAGGGCAGCTTCAGGTTCCCCTCGGTGCCGGCCGGGACCTACAAGATCCAGTATGGCTTCCTGGGCCGTTTCCAGTGGTCGCACCAGAAGCTCGGCTACTCCACGGCCGACGTGGTCACGGTCGCGTCCGGCGCGACCACCACGGTCCCCGAGGAGACCATGCTGCTACCCGGCGTCGTGGAGGTGGTGGCCACCGACGCGGTCAGCGGCGCTCCGGTCGACACGATCTGCGGCGGCGTCCAGGAACACTTCCTCCAGTGCGGAGCCACGAACGGTCACCTGCGGCTGGAGAACCTGGCGTCCGGGACGTACACCCTTCACGTGCGCTCGTCGGACGGCCTGCACGCCCGGCAGGAGGTCAAGAACGTCGCGGTCACCCTCGGCCGGACCACCCGGGTCGAGGTCGCCCTCCGTCCCACCACCGCCATCACCACCACCGTGGTGGACCGGGCCACCGGTGAGCCGGTGCCGTACACCTGCGTGGCCGCCCTGCCGCTGGTGTTCGGCGCACTCGACGACGACACCTGCCGGTGGGACGTGAACTACACCGACGACCAGGGCCGGGTCACCCTGCGGGAGTTGGAGCCGGGCGAGTACACCCTGCTGGTCCTCCCCGGCGACGACGTGCACGGCGCCCAGTGGGTGGGCCGCAGCGGCGGCGTCGGCCGGCAGCACGACGCCCTGCGCGTCGACGGGCAGGGCGGCCGGCTGAGCACCGTCTCCACGATCAAGCTGGATCCGGCCGCCCGGATCACCGGAACCATCCGGGACGCCGCGACCGGCGAGCCCCTGGCCAACGGCTGTGCGTCCATACTGCCGCTGCGGCAGGGCAGCGGCGGAGCACCGGGGATCGGCAGATTCTGCACCGACGCAGAGGGTGCCTACACGGTGCCCAACCTCGGCCCGTACGCCTGGCCGTTGCAGTTTTCCCACTACTACGACCACATCGAGCCCTACGCGGCCGTCTGGTCGGGTGACGCGCCGAACCGCAGGGCGGCGGAGGCGATCAGGGCGGGAATCGACGAGCCGGGCATCGCCGACATCTCGCTGCGCAGGACCGGTCCCCGGATCAACATCGCCGCGACCTCCGCGGACGGTCAGCCGTACCACGGATGGCTCGCCGGCGAGGTCTACAACGCGACCACGGGCGACCTGGTGAAGGAGTACTCCTTCTATCACGGGCCACGGGTGATCGAGGGGCTCGCGGACCAGCCGGTCAAGCTCCGCTTCGTCCCGAACCCGCCATGGACCGCCGGATGGTACGGCGGCGCCGACCGGTCCTCGGCAAAGACGATCCGGTTGCGCAACGGCGCGGCCCGGTCGATCACGATCGTCCTGGCCGACCCGGCCTGACCCGGCTGGGGGTGGGGGCGGTCGCCCCGGCCCGCCCCCGGCCAGGTGCCGCCCGGCGCGGGCCGGATGCCGTCCGCCCTACCGGCCGGGGAACGTCCTCGCGGTCAGTGCCGGGCGGGCGGGGTCCAGCCGAAGCGGGGCGGGCGGCGCTCGTGGAAGGCCGCGACGCCCTCGCGGGCCTCGCCGCTGGCCCGGACCTGCCCGTGCCACCAGGCGATCCGGTCCTCGTCCGCCCGCCCGTCGACGATCTCCTTGGCGGCGGCGACGCTGAGCTGCGACCGGGCGACCACGGCGGCGGTCAGCTCGTCCACCCGGGTGGCGAGCCGGTCGCCCGGCAGCACCTCGTCGACCAGGCCCACCCGCAGCGCCCGCTCGGCGTCGATCAGCTCGGCCGTGAAGAGCAGGTGCTTGGCCGCGGCCGGGCCGACCAGCCGGGCCAGCCGGCGGGTGGTCGGCGCGGGATACACCAGACCCAGCCGTGCCGGCGGTACGCCGAACCGCGCGTCGTCGGTGGCGATCCGCAGGTCGCAGGCGACGGCGAGCTGGCAGCCCCCGCCCACGCACGCGCCCCGCACGGCGGCGACGGTCGGCTTGGCGAAGGCGGCGAGCCGCTCCTCGGCGGCCACGGCGATGCTGGCGTCGCCGGCGTCCAGCAGCTCGTCCAGGTCGCCCAGGTCCGCGCCGGCGCAGAAGGTGTCCCCGGCCCCGGTGAGCACCAACGCCCGCACGGCCGGGTCGGCCTCCAGCCCGTCGAGCAGCGCCGGCAGGCGCCGCCACATCGCGGTGGTCATCGCGTTGCGCCGGGCCGGATTACGGATCACCACCGTCGCCACCGGCCCGGTCACCTCGACGAGGAGTTCCGCGTCCGCCACCGTCACCACCCCTTCGACGTCCGCCCGGCCGCCGGGAGCGGCGACGCGTCGGTGCGGCGACCATAACGGCGCGGGCCCGACGACCACCCTGGCGGGGTGGTCGCCGGGCCCGGCGGCGGCGCGGCTACGTCAGGAGACGTTGAGCGCGGTGTCGTCCACGACGAAGGACGTCTGGAGCGACGCGTCCTCGACGCCGGTGAACTTCAGGGTCACGGTCTGGCCCTTGTACGCGGCCAGCGAGAACGACTTCTGGCTGTACCCGGCGGCCTTGTTCAGGTTCGAGTACGTGGCGAGGGTCGCCAGCACCGTCCCGGAGGAGTTGAGCACCTGCACCCGCAGCGTGTCGTACGCGGTGCCGGTGGTGGTCTCCGCCGAGTCGACGTGCAGCCAGAAGCTGAAGTTGTACGACGTGCACCCGGCCGGCAGGCTCACCGACTGGGCGAGCGTGTCGGTGCGGCTGCGGCCGTACCCGTTCAGCCACGCGCTCCACGTGCCGGTGCGGGCCGGCTGCTCGGCGCCGTGCTGGCCGATGACGCCCGAGGTCTGCGTCCAGGTGGTGGCCCCGGACTCGAAGCCCGCGTTGCCGAGCTTCTGACCCGGGCTGGTGCAGCCGCCGCCGGTGCCGTTGACGGTGAGCGTGTAGGTGGCGCTGCGGGTGACCGAGCCGGCACCGTTCACGGTCACCGTGTAGGTGCCCGGCGCCGTGGCGGCCGTGGTGGCGATGGTGAGGGTCGAGGAGCCGCCCGAGGTCACCGAGGCCGGGCTGAACGAGGCGGTCGCCCCGCTCGGCAGGCCGGCGGCCGACAGCGTCACGGTCTGCGCCGAGCCGCTGGTGGTGGCGGTCGCCACGGTGGTGGAGACCGAGCCGCCCGGGTTCACCGCGCCGGAGGTCGGCGAGAGCGAGACCGAGAAGTCGTTGCCGGTCGAGCACGGCGCGTCGTTGCCGGCCACGTTCACCGCGGTCCAGGCCGCCTGGACGGTCCGGTATTCGGTGGAGCAGCTGCCGTACAGGTCGGTGGCGGCGCGCAGGGTGTACGCCCGGGCGGTGTTCGCCGGGTTGCTGGTGTTGACGTACGAGGTGTTGGAGGTGAAGTACGCGTCCAGCGCCCGCCACCAGATCTTCTCGGCCTTGACGCGGCCGATGCCTGTCACCGCCGGGGCGGAGCCGCAGATCGGCGAGGTGCCGTACGGGGTGGCCCCGGTGCCCTCGGCGAGGTTGAAGAAGAAGTGGTTGGCCACGCCGGACGAGTAGTGCACGTCCTTGTTCTTCGTGGAGGTGGACCAGCAGCTGTCGCCGGAGCCGTCCAGGGCCGGGTTGTACATGTAGCGCAGCGGCGTACCGTCGCCGTTGATGTTGATCTTCTCGCCGACCTGGTAGTCGCCCGGGTCGGCGGGGCTGTTGGCGTAGAACTCGACCATGTTGCCGAAGATGTCGCTGGTGGCCTCGTTGAGGCCGCCGGACTCGCCGGAGTAGGTCAGGCCGCCGGGCACCACGTTCTCGGTGACGCCGTGGCTCATCTCGTGGGCGGCCACGTCGATGGAGACCAGCGGCCGGGAGTTGCCGCTGCCGTCGCCGTACGTCATCCGGGAGCCGTCCCAGAAGGCGTTGACGTAGTTGTTGCCGTAGTGCACCCGGCTGGGCACGCCCCGGCCGTCGCCGAAGATGCCGTTGCGCCCGTGCACGTTCTTGAAGTAGTCGTACGTCTTGGCGGCGCCGTAGTGCGCGTCCACGGCGGCGGACTGCCGGTTGGAGGTGGCGCCGGTGCCCCAGGTGTTGTCGGCGTCGGTGATCGTGGTGCAGGTCGACGTGCCGTTGTTCATGTCGCACGTGGAGCCGTTGCCGCGCAGCGGATCGATCATCTGGTACGTGCTGCCGGAGAGCGTGGTGTCCACCGTGACGGTGCCCGAGTAGACGCTGTTGCCCGTGCCGGCGACGGCCTCGATCTCGTCGTACGAGCCGATGACCTTGCCGGTGGTGGCGTCGGTGACGACGTGGAACCGCGACGGGGTCTGCCCGTCCGGGTGCCAGCCGGTGACGACGGTCTCCCAGGCCAGCCGGCCCTTGCCGGAGCTGGCGTCGACGAAGAGCTCCGGGGTGCCCACGGCGGTGAGCGTGCCGGAGAACTCGGCGCGGGCGGCCTTCTTCGCCGCCGCGGCGGGGACCCTGGCCGTGGTGGGCAGGGTCAGCGGGGCGTCCAGACCGACCGAGGAGCCGGCGTAGCCGCCGTTCGGGGTCGTGTGGATGACGAAGTCACCGCCGTACACGCGCAGGCCCTGGTAGGTCCGGGTGTAGCGGGTGTGCGCGGCGCCGTTGGCGTCCACCTTGGTGCTGTGCACCTGGTAGGCCTCGGCGGCGGTGCCCTGGACGGCACCGGGGTTGGTGCGCAGGACGCTCGCCGCGGCGGCGGCGGGCCCGCCCGGGGCGGGGGCGGTGGGGGGTGCCGCGAGCGCCGGGGTGGCGACGCCGGTCAGCAGGCCGCTGGTGAGCAGGGCCGTACCGACGGCGGCAAGGGGTCTTTTCACGTGCCCTCCTGAACGGGGGTATGCGTGACGGGGATAGTCACGCATGTAGATATAACGATGTGATGACCCAAAAGAGAAGGGGTGATCCGAATTCCGTCCGGGACATTGACCGTTCGGTGGAACCGGAGCCGGTGGGAACCGCGCCGCCGCGCCGCGCGTCCGAGCGGCATGAGATCAGCTTCGATGGCCGGCGTCAAGGTCGCGCTGGTGGCGGCGGTCCTGTCCGGCTGCACGACGACCGCGCCGACGGACCGGACCACGCCGCCCACGACCGACCGCCCGGCGGCCGGCACGACGGCCCCACCCGCCTCCGAGCCGACGCCGGCGCGCGTCGTGCTGACCCGTTCGGGCGGGATCGCCGGGCGCGGCGACACGGTGACCGTGGAGCCCGACGGGCGGTGGAGCGTTGTCGACCGCGCCGGGTCGCGGCGTACCGGCCGGCTCTCCGGCGCTGACCTGGACCGGCTGCGCCGGCTCGTCGCCGACCCCGCGCTCGCCGCCGAGGCGGGCCGCCCGTCTGCTCCGACGGCCTGCCGGGACGCCTTCAGCTACCGGCTCACCGTCGGGACGGTGGAGACCGGGTACGTGGACTGCCCGACCGACGGCGGCGCGCCGGCGACCGCCCGCGCGGTGGTGGAACTGCTGGTCGGGGCCACCGGCTGAGCGCCGCACCGCCGGGGCGATCCCGCGCGCAAATTGCAACGCAACGTCGCGTTGCGTTAACGTCGACGCATGACCACCACCGCGCTCACCCCGCACGCCGACCCGGCGGGCCCGGTCACCGGCAACCCCGCCGCCCCCGGTCGCCCACCGGCGCTGCCCGCCGGCGCCGCCGCGCTCGTCGGGCAGGTGCGCGGCACCGGGCCCGCGTTCAGCGCCACGTCGCCGCTGACCGGCGCCCGGACGGTGGACGTGGCGTCGAGCACCCCCGCCGACGTCGACGGCGCCTTCGCCGACGCGCGGGCCGCCCAGCGCCCCTGGGCCGGCCTGCCCGTGGCCCGTCGGGCCGCCGTCCTGCTCCGGCTGCACGACCTGGTGCTCGACCAGCAGGCCGAGGGGCTCGACCTGGTCCAGTTGGAGGCCGGCAAGGCCCGCCGGCACGCGGTCGAGGAGGTCCTCGACGTCGCCATCAACGCCCGCTACCACGCGCGCGCCGCCGCCCGGCTGCTGCGCCCCCGCCGCCGCGCCGGGGCGCTGCCGGTGCTCACCCGCACCCGGGAGCTGCGCTTCCCGGTGGGCGTGGTCGGCGTCGTCTCGCCCTGGAACTACCCGCTCTCGCTGGCCGCCTCCGAGGTGCTGCCCGCCCTGGCGGCCGGCAACGCGGTGGTGCACCGGCCCGACCCGGCGAGCATGCTCAGCGCGCTGTGGCTGCGGGCCCTCGCCGTCGAGGCGGGGCTGCCCCCGGCGCTCTGGCAGATCGTCGCCGGCGAGGGCGCCGACGTCGGGCCGCTGGTCACCGAGCGGGCCGACCTGGTCTGCTTCACCGGCTCCACCCGGGTCGGCCGCGAGGTCGCCGCCCAGGCCGCGCGCCGGCTGGTCCCGTCCTCGCTGGAGCTGGGCGGCAAGAACCCGCTGCTCGTGCTCGACGACGCCGACCTGGACCGGGCGGTCGAGGGCGCGATCCGGGCCTGCTTCGCCAGCGCCGGCCAGCTCTGCGTCTCCGCCGAACGCGTCTACGTGGCCGACCAACTGCACGACGAGTTCCTGCGCCGCTTCGTCGCGCGCACCGGGACGCTGCGGCTGGGCGTGGGCGGCGACTTCGCGGCCGACCTCGGCTCGCTGGCCTCCGCGCGGCAGCTCGACACCGTCACCGCGCACGTCACCGACGCCGTCGGGCGGGGCGCCACCCTGCACACCGGCGGCCGGCACCGCCCCGACATCGGCCCGTACGTCTTCGAACCGGCCGTGCTCACCGGCGTCGCCCCCGGCATGCGGATGTACGCCGAGGAGACCTTCGGGCCGGTCGTCGCCGTGTACCGCTTCCGCACCGACGACGAGGCGGTGGCCCTGGCCAACGACACGGCGTACGGGCTGAACGCCAGCGTGTTCAGCGGCTCCGGGGCACGCGGCGAGGCGGTCGCGGCGCGGATCGACGCGGGCGCCGTCAACGTCAACGACGGCTACAGCGCCGTCTGGGGCAGCGTCGACGCCCCGATGGGCGGCTGGAAGGACTCCGGGCTGGGCGGCCGGCACGGCGCCGACGGGCTGCTCCGGTTCACCCGGGTCAAGACCGTCGCCCGGCAGCGCGGGCTGGACCTGGCCCCCGCGTACCACCGGCCGGGGGCGCACAGCGCGGCCTGGACCCGACGGATGACCGCGGCGCTGCGCCTGCTGCGCCGCACCGGGCTGTGACCGTGACCGGCGGGCCGGCGGCCGTCCGGGGGCCGCGCGGCGCGGGGGCGATCCACGCGGCCGTGCTGGACCTGCTGGAGACCGAGGGGTACGCCGGCCTGACCGTCGAGGGGGTGGCCCGCCGCTCCGGGGTCAACAAGACCACCCTCTACCGGTGGTGGCCGTCGAAGCCCTCGCTCGTCGCGGCGACGTTCCGGCACGCCATCGCCCGGGACCTGCCGGTGCCGGACACCGGCACGCTGCGCGGCGACCTGACCGCCCTGCTCAGGTCGAAGGCCGCGTTCTTCGCCGACGGGCCGGGGCGGCTCGCCGCCGACGTGCTCGCCCACACCGGCGCCGACGCGGAGCTGGGGCGGCTCGCCGACGAGCTGCTCGGCCAGCACTGCGCGCACGTCACCGAGCTGACCGGGCGGGCCCGTGCGCGGGGCGAGCTGACCGGGCCGGTGGACGACGCGCTCCTGGCCGACCTGCTGCTCGGGCCGGTCTGGCTGCGGGCCGTGGTCACCCACCGTCCGCTCACCCCGGCCGACGCCGACGCCCTGGTCGACACCCTGCTCGCCGGCCTGCCGACCGGCCGGGGTCAGCAACGGTAGTCCTTCGGCGGGGCCGGTGTCGCGCAGCCCGGGCGGCAGGTGCGCGCCACGTCGTCGACGGCCACCAGTGCCGGCGTCCCACCATAGGGAGATGGCCGCCGACAGGTGAGACCTTGGGAAGATCCGGCCGACACGGAGGTCACCCGCACCGTCTGGAGTCTGATGCTGTCGGGGCCATCTCATGGTGATCCATGAGATGGCCCCGACAGTTCTCATCGGTCGTTCTCCTGCGGTGCGGCGTCTGACTCGCCTCTGGTGCTGAGTGCTCGTTCCTCAGACCGTCCCGCGTCGCCGGACGTCAGGCTCGGGTGATCCAGTAGAGCAGGTAGGGACCGCAGGTCACCGGGTCCGTCTGCGATCGAGTGACCACCCAACCTGCGGGCACCTGGGTGGCGGAGCAGATGTGCATCCCGTTGTAGAGATTGCTCGTGACCCAGTAGCTCAGGTGGGGTCCGCAGTTGACCGGGTTCGTCTGCGCCTGAGTGGCCACCCAGCCGGCGGGCACGTGGGTGGCGGAACAGATGTGCATCCCGTTGTAGAGATTGCTCGTGACCCAGTAGCTCAGGTGAGGTCCGCAGTTGACCGGGTTCGTCTGCGCCTGAGTGGCCACCCAGCCGGCGGGCACGCGAGTGGCGGAACAGATGTGCATCCCGTTGTAGAGATCGTTGGTGATCCAGTAGAGCAGGTGGGAGCCGCAGCTGGCCGAGTCCCTCTGCGCCTGGGTGACAACCCAGCCGGCGGGGACCGGCGTGGCCGAGCACATGGTGGTGGTGGCTGCCTGCGCGGGGCTGGAAACCGCGAGAGAGAGGCCGAGGCTGGCCGCGGCGAGCGCCACCGCCATCAGAATTCGGTGCACAAGCCTCAGGTGACCTTTCGGATGCTGGCCCGTCTTCATCCGTTCTCCTTCATTTCCGGTTGGATATCGCCCACCGCGCAACGGCTAAGACTGCGGCGAATGGGCTGGGCAACGCCGGACCGCATGACCGGCCGGCCGACAGGCCTCGCCGCCCCGCCGGAGGCAGCGGAACCGTCACTGAATTGGATCAGCAGCAGGCTTGGCCTGGGGACTACCAACTGGTTTCGTCGCCCATACCAAACCCGACGCTCGTGCGATCTCCTGACGCCGCACCGGCGCCCACGCGTACACCCGGGCGGTGCGCACGGCCGACGGGTGGGCAGGACGGCGGCCGGGCGCGCTCTTTCGGCTGCCCACACTCGACTGACGCGGCGGCGAGAAGGCTGCTGGCAGCCGCCGGTGGACCCGCCTCGGCCCGTAAGGCCGGAGCCGTGTGCTCGGCGACTCCCGGCCGGGACGGTCCGGGCAGGCGGCCCCCTCCGCCCATACCGCAGGGGGCGCAGACGTGACCGCGCCTGACGACGCCCTCCACGAGAGACCTATCCGTCAATACGTGGCATATCATTGTTCCTTCTCCTACCGCCCGTCACCGATCGGCGGCAATGGATCGGGAAATGCCGAGCGCCGCGCCGCCGAACTCCATTTCGTGCCCATTCGGTCGCTGTCCGTGCCGACCGTCCTTAGCCCGTCCGATCCACCAGTGGGTCGTGCGAGTTGGCATTACCGATCACGCGCGCCGGCCATACCATCTGAACTCGTGGAAACGGTAGATCTTCGACTTCTGCTGGGTGTCGCTGACGGTGACGACTGTCCCGCCCTCGCCGCCTCGCTCGGCCTCAGCGAATCCGCGGTGCGAAAGCGCCTCCGCCGATTGACCGGTCCCGAGGAGACGGCCTGGCTGCGACAGACGGGACGAAGTCACCACCTGACCGAGCGGGGGAGGGCCGTGTTGGGCCCGGCCAGCCAGGCGGTGGCCGCATCGCAGGAGATCGCGCGGCTCCTCGGCGTCGAGTCCCTTTCGCCGCGCCACGTCCGGGTGGTCACCACGATCGCCGCGACCGGCTCGATCGGCAGCGCTGCCGGCCAGCTACGGATTCCGCAGCCTTCGCTCAGTGCGCAGCTGGCGCGGATCGAACGGCGCTGGCAGGTCACCCTGTTCGAGCGCACCCGAAGCGGTGTCGAGCCCGCCCCGAGACTCGTCGAACTGCTGCCACACCTGCGCCTGCTGGAACGGACGCTGTCCTGCCTCGCCGCGCCGGCCACAGCCGAGGAAGCTTCGGTGACCTCAGGAAACCTGCAGTTGGCCAGCGAATTCGGTTTCCACGGGCTCATCGACGCGCTCCGCGACGATGCTCAGGTCGACGTGCGGCAACACATCATCGACATCCCCGGTCCGGGCTGGGCGCCGACCATGCTCGCCGCCGACATCTGTTTGTACGCCGATCTTCCGTTCGTCAGTCTGGCCGTACCGCCTGGGCGGGACAGGGCCGTCGCCTTCGAGGATCCTGCCCATGTCCTGATGCCACTCGGTGCCGATGGCGGCCGGACGACGGTGGGCCTGCGCGAGTTGGCCGACTACGACTGGATCACTGGTCCGCCAGGCAGCCGCAACCACCAGTCCGTACTCCTGCTCTGCCGGTCGATGGGATTCGACCCGCGGATCCGGTTCACCGCCCTCAACGGGCCCAGCGGTCGCCGCATCATCGAAGATGGTGGAGCGGTGGCCCTCACCGGCGCGACCCTGGTCCCCAGTGGCGCGCTGCGCGCCGTCCGACTCGCAGAGGACGTCCGGGTGCGGATGACCGTCGGATGGCGGCGAGGCAGCACCGCTACCGCGACGGCTCAGTGGATCGTTCGCTGGCTGCGCGACGGTCAGATCCGGCGACTGGCGGAGCTACGCCCGGACCTGCTCGCCGAGATGCGTGCCGACCCGGTCGGCTGGCCCGCCTTCGCCGAAGCGCGAGCCGACCGTCAGTGACAGCCGGAGGAACCTGCCGCCCGTTCTCCTGGAGACCAACGTGGACACGATCGACCTGCGGCTGCTGCTGGGCGTCGCCGACGGGCTCGACTGCCCGGTCCTCGCCGCCCGACTCGGTCTGAGTGAGACCGCCGTCCGCAAGCGGCTACGCCGGCTGGCCGGTTCCGCCGGAGTGTCGTGCCTACAGCGGACCGGGACGGAGTACCACCTGACCGGCCAGGGGCAGGCAGCGTTGGGATCGGTCAGTCAGGCGACGGCCGCTGCCGAGACGATCGCCGCCCTGATCGGCGTCGACGTCGTGGCCAGGCGGCACGTACGGCTGGTGACCTCGGTCGCCGCAGCCGGATCGATCAGCGGAGCGGCCCGTCACCTCGGGCTGCCCCAGCCGGCGGTGAGTGCCCAGCTGACACGGATCGAGCGACGCTGGGGCACCCTGTTCGACCGGACTCCGAGGGGAGTGTCCGCCAGCCCGCTACTCGTCCAGTTGCTGCCACACCTGCAGAGGCTGGAGAAGGAAATGTCCCGGCTGGCCGGGACGACCATGGCCGACGACACAACATCGGTCCCGGGTGGCCTGACGGTGGCCAGTGAGTTCGGTTTCACCGGGCTGGTCGACGCGCTGCGCGACGGAGGCTTGGCCAACGTACGGCAGCACGTCGTCACCATTCCCGGCCCGAACTGGGCACCGGCGATGCTCGCCGCCGACATCTGCGTGTACGCGGACCTGCCCCTCGCCGGCCTTGCCACGCCCGCCGGGTGGGACACGACCGTCGCCTTCGAGGACCCGGCGTACGTCCTGCTCCCCAGGGATGCTGGTGCCGGCCGGACGACCATCGCACTGCGCGAGTTGGCGGAGCACGACTGGCTCACCGGCCCCGCCGGCACCCGCAACCAGCGGTCGGTCCTCGCCGTCTGTCGAGCCGCGGGCTTCGTACCCCGGATCCGCTTCACCGCCCTCAACGGGCCCAGTGGTCGCCACATCCTGAAGGATGGCGCAGCGGTCGCCCTCACCAGCGCCACCCTCGTGCCTCCCGGCGAGCTGCACACCGTGCGGCTGGCAGAGGACCTCCGGGTCGCATTGACCGTCGCGTGGCGGCGCGGTGGCCCGGCCGCGCCGACCGCCGCGTGGTTGGCGCGGTGGCTGCGTGACCGACACATCGGGCAGTTGGCCGAACGTCGCCCGGACCTGCTCGCCGTGTTGCGCGCCGACCCCTCCCGCTGGCCCGGCTACGCCCCGACGTGAGTCGGGGCGCCCCTTCCGGTAGGCACCCACCGGCGGCACGCTCCCGATCAGGGTCCCCGCCGCGAGGGTCAGCCCCTGGGGAACATCTGGCCGATGCGGATCTTGTTGCCGAACGGGTCGCGGATGCCGAAGTCGATCCCGTACGGGCGCTCCATCGGCTCGTCGGTGATCTCGACGCCCTTGGCGACGAGGTCCTCGTACGTCTTGTGCGCGTCGTCGGTCGTCATGAAGAGGTAACCGCCCAGCGCGCCCTTGGTGAGCAGCTCCCGGACCTGCTCGGCGGTGGCCGGGTCCAGCGCCGGCGGGCCCGGCTTCTCCAGCAGGATCTCGCGCTCCGGGTCGCCGGGCAGGTTCACCGTCAGCCAGCGCATGAACCCGAGGTCCTGGTCGGTGTTGACCTCCAGGCCGAGCTTGCCGACATAGAAGTCCAGGGCCTCGTCCTGGTCGAGCACATAGATCTGGGAGCGGCTGATCGCGTTCATCGTCATGCCGGAAACGCTACGGGGCGGGCCTGACCTGCTGCTTATCCAAAACTGACGTCTGCTGCCCGAAGCTGCTGGGCCGGGTCCACGCCTTGGTGAAGCACACCGGCACGGCGGCGGCCGGCGCCTTGCGGCGGCGGTACTCCGACGGCGGCTCCCCGACGATCTGCCGGAACGTGCGGCTGAATGTGCCCAGGCTGGAGAAGCCGACCGCGTAGCAGACGTCGGTGACGTCCCGGTCGGTGTGCAGCAGCAGGTACATGGCCCGCTCCACCCGCCGCCGCTGGAGATAGCGGTGCGGGGTCTCGCCGAAGGTGGCCCGGAAGGTGCGGATGAAGTGCGCCTCCGAGACGTACGCGATCCTGGCCAGGGCGGGGATGTCCAACGGCTGGTCGTACGCGCGGTCCATGGCGTCCCGGGCGCGCAGCATGGCCCGGTTCGACTCCTCCGTCGCCCTGCTCACGCCGTCCAGCATAGGGTGCGCACCACGCCGGGCCCGCTACCCCGGCGCGGACGCCAGGATGGCGTCGAGGCCCAGGTCGAACAGCTCGTCGTCGCTCCATCGCGCCTCGTCGAGGTGGCCGGAGGCGCCGAGGGTCGGATAGGCGGTGGGGTTCGCCGTGATGTGCCGCCGGGCCTCGGCCCGCGCGTGCGGATCAGCGGTCTGGCGCCAGGTGGCCTCGGTGAGCGCAGCGCCGATGACGTAGTTGGCGAGCAGTCGGGTGGCCACCGCCAGTCGACGGTCCGAGAAGCCGCCGCGGACCAGGGCCGACTGGAGGAACTCGGTGCGCGCGAGCACGTTGGGGCCCAGCATGGGACGCCCGATCAGGCTCGCCGCCCAGGGGTGGCGGAGGATGGCCGCCCGCCAGTTCCGGGCGAGCGTACGGACGTCGTCGCGCCAGTCGCCCACGTCGCGCGGGAGTCGCACCTCGCCGAAGATCTCGTCGACGGCCAGGTCGAGCACGTCGTCCTTCGTCCTCACGTGCCAGTACAGCGCGGTGGGGGTGACGTCGAGCTGCTGGGCGAGGCGACGCATGGTCAGTCCGTCGATGCCGTGCCCGTCGAGCAGTGCCACGGCGGCGTCGACGATGCGCTGGCGGTTCAGCGGCGGCGTACGGCGCTCGCGGGCGGGGTCCGCACGGAGCCACACCGAGCGGGGAGCACCGGCACGACCGACCGGCTCTTCGCGCGGCGCCCCGTCGGATCCGTTGATGGTCACCCGACCACCCTAGTACGGTGCTGAAGTAACTTAACGACGGTAAGTTGCCCCCACGACGTTAGGTTCGCCGGCCACGACACCGATCGAGGGAGGTCCGGACATGCCCCTGATGCGGATCCAGCTCGACACCGACCCGACGACGGCCCGCCGGGTCCTGGCACTGCACCGCGCCGGGAGACACCACCACGAGTCCCGGGAAGCCGCCCGCAGCGAGGTCTGGCGCCACGGCCGCACCCCGGCCGCCGACCCGGTCTTCGTCGGCGTCACCAACGGCAGACCCGTCCGCCTCATCTACGACGTGGAGGTCCATCTCGACACCACCGCGTAAGCCGGGCAGCTTCAGCAGGGAAAACGCCGTGCCGCTGACTGCACGGGTGGCCCTCTCGTGGTGATGAACGGAGCCCTCGTCGGGGTCTCATCGGCGTGCGCGCTGTCGACGCCACGGTCGACGTCAAGCAGCGCCTGCGAGAACTGCTCCGCGAGGCCGGCGTCGACCCCGACCTCGTTCAGGCGCCCGGGCGCGACCGGTGACGCCCTCACAGGTCAGCAGGGCGGAGCGCCCGAAGGCCCGTCGGAGTCCACGGACACCCAGCCACGCCCGCCCGGCGCGAAGTGCTGATGAAATTTGGAGCCCCCGGCCGGGATCGAACCGGCGACATCTCGCTTACAAGGCGAGTGCTCTGGCCAGCTGAGCTACAGGGGCGTGTGGTGCCGACGTCAGCATAGCGACTGACGTCCGGATTTCCGCCTCGGCAGGCCCCCCGACCACGGGAAACGTCACCGACGCGCTGCGGCGTACCGGCATTGGCGGTCGATTGATGTCCGCCCGTGCCCGAGTGACCGGAATGTCTATGCGGCCCGTCCCATCCCGTGCGCCCCGCCTTGGCAGGTGACGAAAAGCCGTTTACCGTGCAGTGACACGGACGACATCTCGATCATCGAGAGGCTGCCCGTGGGCCGGCGCGTCCCGTGCCGACCGCTCCTTCACTCGGATCGTCCGGCACGTTCCTGCCGGTGAGAGGAAGCACCCCACCATGGCTACGGTCACCTACGCCAAGGCGTCCCGGATCTACCCGGGCACCGAGCGTCCCGCCGTCAACCAGCTCGACCTGGAGATCGGCGACGGCGAGTTCCTCGTCCTGGTCGGCCCCTCCGGTTGCGGCAAGTCCACCAGCCTGCGCATGCTCGCCGGCCTGGAGGACGTCGACCAGGGCTCGATCCACATCGACGACCGGGACGTCACCCACCTGCCGCCGAAGGCCCGCGACATCGCGATGGTCTTCCAGAACTACGCCCTCTACCCGCACATGACGGTGTACGAGAACATGGCGTTCGCGCTCAAGCTGCGCAAGACCTCCAAGGCCGAGATCGACCGGCGGGTGAAGGAGGCGGCGGCGCTGCTCCAGCTGGAGGAGTTCCTCGGCCGCAAGCCGAAGGCCCTCTCCGGCGGTCAGCGCCAGCGGGTGGCCATGGGCCGGGCGATCGTCCGCGAGCCGCAGGTCTTCCTCATGGACGAGCCGCTGTCGAACCTCGACGCGAAGCTGCGGGTGCAGACCCGTACCCAGATCGCGTCGTTGCAGGCCAAGCTGGGCGTCACCACCGTCTACGTCACCCACGACCAGGTCGAGGCCATGACCATGGGCCACCGGGTGGCGGTCATGCTCGACGGTGTGCTCCAGCAGGTGGACACCCCGCGCGCGCTCTACGACACCCCGGCCAACGTCTTCGTCGCCGGCTTCATGGGCTCCCCCGCCATGAACATCAAGACCGTGCCGCTGAGCGAGCGGGGCGCCGCCTTCGCCGACCTGCACATCCCGCTCACCCGGGAGCAGGTCGAGGCGGCCCGCGCCGACGGCGGCGCCGACAAGGTGACCGTCGGCTTCCGCCCCGAGGACTGCGACCTCGTCAGCCCGACCGAGGGCGGCATGCCCGTCGTCGTCGAGCTGGTCGAGGACCTCGGCTCGGACGCCAACATCTACGGCCACGCCGCGCTCGAGGGCAACAACGAGCGCTTCGTGGTCCGTACCGACCGGCGCAGCATGCCGAACATGGGCGACACCGTGTTCGTCAAGCCGCGCGAGGGCCGCAGCCACGTCTTCAACGCGAGCACCGGCAACCGCATCTGACGTACGACGGAAGAGGGGCGGCCCGCCATCGGCGGACCGCCCCTCTTCGTGTCTGCGGGATCAGCCCTCGGCGGCCCGGCGGCGCGCCACCTCGGCGAGGGTGACGGCGGCCGCGACGCTGGCGTTGAGCGACTCGACGTCGGAGACCATCGGGATGCTGACCGTGAGGTCGCAGGTCTCGCCGACCAGCCGGGAGAGCCCCCGGCCCTCGGAGCCGACCACCACGACCAGCGGGCCGACGGCGGCCTCCAGGTCGTAGAGGTCGGTCTCGCCGTCGGCGTCCAGGCCCACCACCATGAAGCCAGCGTCCTGGCAGGCCTTCAGCGACCGCGTCAGGTTGGTGACCTGGGCGACCGGCACCCGCGCCGCCGCACCGGCGCTGGTCCGCCAGGCGGTCGCGGTGATCCCGGCGGCCCGCCGCTCCGGTACGAAGACGCCCTGCGCGCCGAAGGCGGCGGCGGAGCGGATCACGGCGCCGAGGTTGCGCGGGTCGGTCACCCCGTCCAGCGCCACCAGCAGCGGGGCGGCCTGCTCCAGCGCCGCCGCGACGAGGTCCTCGAAGGGCTCGTACGCGAACGGCGGCACCTGGAGACCGACGCCCTGGTGCAGCACGCCGCCCGTCATCCGGTCCAGCTCGGCCCGGCTGATCTCCAGGTTGGCGATGCCCCGGTCGGCGGCCCTCCGGATGATCTCGTTGACCCGGTCGTCGACGTCGATGCCCTGGGCGGTGTAGAGCGCGGTCGCCGGCACCAGGGCGCGCAGCGCCTCCAGCACCGGGTTGCGTCCGACCAGCAGCTCCGGGGTGTCCTTCGACGGGTTGGACTTGCGGCCCGGGGCGACCCGGGGACCGCCGCGACCCGTGGGCCTGGCACCCCGACCACCCGTACCGCGCCCGCCCGTGGTCGGTACGCCCCGGCCACCGCCCTTGCCCCAGGTGGTGTCCTTGCTGCCGGGCTGGCCGATCTTGGGAGCGCGGCCCTCCTCGGCCGCCGCCCGGCGCTCCTTGTCCTGCTTCCAGGCGGTGCGCTGGGGCAGCTTCTCGGTGCCCGAGTATGCCTTGTGCCAGGGCCGCTCGTCGGCGGGCAGGGTCCTGCCCCGCCCGGCGAGGGAGTCCTTGTTCTTGCCACCGGAGCCCTTCGGGGCTCCCGCCTTCGGCGTCAGACGCCGGCCACGGCGCTGCGAGTTGCCGGCCATCAGTCCTGCTCTCCAATAGTCCAACGGGGGCCCTGGGGGGTGTCCTCGACCACCACGCCGGCCTGCTTGAGCTGGTCGCGTACGGCGTCGGCCGCGGCCCAGTCCTTGCGACCGCGGGCCTGTGCGCGCTGTTCCAGGGCCAGCGCGACCAGCGAGTCCACCACGCCGCGCAGGTCGTCCGCGCGGCCGCCACCGGTCCACGCCGGGTCGAGGGGGTCGATCCCGAGGATATCCAGCATGGCGCGGGCCGCGGCCAGCGCCGTGCGGACGGTCACATCGTCGCCGCCGGTCAGCGCGGTGTTGCCGTCGCGGACCACCTCGTGCAGGACGGCGAACGCGGCCGAGGTGTTCAGGTCGTCGTCCATCGCCGCCGCGAACGCGCCCGGCAGCTCACCGAGCTGGCCGGGGCCGACGCGCTCGACGGCCCGCTGCACGAACCCCTCGATCCGGCGGTACGCGACGGCGGCCTCGCGCAGCGCGTCCTCGGAGTAGTCGATGCGGGACCGGTAGTGCGCGGCGGCGTAGTAGTAACGCAGCTCCACCGGGCGCACGCCGAGCGAGTCGACGTACGTCAGGTCGAGGGCGTTGCCGAGCGACTTGCCCATCTTGGCGCCGCCGATGCTGAGCAGCCCGTGGTGCACCCAGTAGCGGGCGAACGGCAGCCCGGCGGCCTGCGACTGGGCGATCTCGTTCTCGTGGTGCGGGAAGGTGAGGTCCAGCCCTCCGCCGTGGATGTCGAACTCGGCGCCGAGGTAGCGCCAGCACATCGCCGAGCACTCGATGTGCCAGCCCGGCCGGCCCCGCCCCCACGGCGACGGCCAGTAGGCGTCCGCCGGCTCGTCGGGCTTGGCGCCCTTCCACAGCGCGAAGTCGCGCGGGTCGCGCTTGCCCCGGTCGGGCGCGTCCCCCGCCGACTGCATCGCGTCCGGCGACTGCCCCGACAGGGAGCCGTACGCCGGCCACGAGCGGACGTCGAAGTAGACGTCGCCGGAGTCGTCGGTGGCCGGGTAGGCGTGCCCGTCGGCGATGAGCTTGGCGATCAGCTCGTGCATCTCCGGGATGTGCCCGGTGGCCCGCGGCTCGTACGTCGGCGGCAGCACGTTGAGCGCCTGGTAGGAATCGGCCAGGATCAGCTCGTTGGCGTACGCGATCGACCAGAACGGCCTGCCCCGCTCCATCGCCTTGACCAGGATCTTGTCGTCGATGTCGGTCACGTTGCGGATGAAGGTGACCTCGTAGCCGGCGGCGAGCAGCCAGCGGCGCAGCACGTCGTAGTTGACGCCGGAGCGAAGGTGACCGATGTGTGGCGGGGCCTGGAGGGTGAGACCACACAGGTAGACCCCCACCTTGCCGGCTTCCCGCGGGACGAAGTCCCGCACCGATCGGGTGGCGGTGTCATACAGGCGTAGCGTCACCGTACAAGGGTAGCCGTCCCACGCGTTCCGGGGTTGTCCGGAGCCGGGTCGTACGCTGCTGGTCGTGGAGACGACGGCGCGGGGCGGGGAGACGGCGCAGACCCTGGACCGGGGGCTGCGGCTGCTGCACCTGGTCGCCGACGCACCGGGCGGGCTCACCGTCACCGAGGCGGCGAACCGGCTGGGCGTCGGCCGGGCGGCGGTGTACCGGCTGGTCGGCGCGCTCGCCGCGCACGGCATGCTGCGCCGCGACGGCGAGGGCCGGCTGCGCCTCGGCGCCGGGGTGCTGCACCTGGCGCGACGGGCCCAGCCGCTGCTCGCCGAGGGGGCGCTGCCCGCGTTGCGCCGCCTCGCGGAGCAGGCCGGCGCGACCGCCCACCTGACCGTGGTCGAGGGCGGCGAGGGGGTCGCGCTGGCCGTGGTCGAGCCGAGCTGGACGTCTTTCCACGTCGCGTACCGGACGGGGGCGCGGCACCCGCTGGAGCGCGGGGCGGCGGGACGGGCCATCCTCGCCGGCCGGGCGGGCGCCGCCGGCCCGGTGAGCACCGCCGGGGAGCTCCAACCCGGGGCGTACGGCGTGGCCGCCCCGGTGCTCGGCGTGCCGGGCCTGGAGGCGAGCGTCGGGGTGGTGGCGCTGGCCCAGCTCGACGCCGAGGTGGTCGGCGCGCAGGTCCTCGCCGCGGCCACCGCCATCGCCGCCGCCCTCTCCTGAGCCGGCCGGCCCTCTACCTCCCTCGACTGGGGGGACGTCCTGCGCCTCCCGAGGGGCGGTCCTCTAGCACATCCGGCGGCCGTCGTTCCGGTTGTCCACAGGCGACGGTTCCCGGTGCGACCCCGGTTGTCCACAGGGGTGTCGGGCGGCCCCGGGCGGCGGGCACGCTGGCCGCATGCCACCTCCACCGCACCGACCAGGCGTCCTGGCCTGGCAGGTCTTCCGCGGCTCGGACGCGATCCGACAGGGCCTCATCACCGAGCACCAACTGCGCAGCTCCGCCTGGCTGCGCCTGCGCCACGACGTCTACGCCGACGCCCGGCTGGACCGGGACCACGCCCTGGCCTGCCGGGCCGCCGCCCTGCGGTTGCCGCCCGAGGCGGTCGTCGCCGGCCCCTCGGCGGCCTACCTGCACGGTGTCGAGCACGCCGCCTCGTTCGTCGACGACGTGCACGTCCTCGTCCCGAGGGCGATGCGGCTCGGCCCGCAACGGGGCCTGCGCGTGCACTCCACGGGCCCGCACCGGCAGCCCGGAAAGGCGGGTGGCGGTCCGCACCCGACGCTCCGCACGCCGGCCGAGGGCGGGGGCACGGCGGCACCCGCAACCGCCGGCCGGGACATGGCGGTCTGCGCAACCGCCGGCGGCCGGGACACGGCGGCACCCGCGACCGCCGGTGGCGGGGAGGTCGTGGTCGTACCGCCGGGCGGCGGCCTGCGCACGGCGCTGCGCGCGCCGGCCGACGGCCCGGGCACCGCGGTCCGGCCGGTTCCGGCCGGCCTGAGGGTGGCGGATCTGCGCACCGCCGGTGTGCCGGTCAGCACCGATCCGACGTCTGCGGCGTGGGAGACGGCGGTCTGGTTGGAGCCGCTTCGTGCGGTCGGCATCGTCGACTCGCTGCTGCGGCAGGGGCTGACCAGCCGCACGGCCCTCGCCGACGTCGCCACCCGCAACGCCGACCGGCCCGGCGGTCGCCGGGCCCGCTGGGTGTTCGGCCTGGCGGATCCGGGCGCCCGGTCGCCGGCCGAGTCCGAGCTGCGGGTCCGGCTGGTGCTGGCCGGGCTGCCGCGCCCCGCCGTCCGGCACCCGGTCCGGGTCGCCGCCGGGCTGGTCGTGCACGCCGACCTGGCGTGGTCGGCGTACCGCGTCGCCGTCGCCCAGGACGGGCGGCACGCCGAGGCCGATGGCGGGCGCCTCGACCGGATCGCCCGGCTGGTCGGCGCCGGCTGGCTCGTGCTGCCGGTCACCGGCAGGCGGCTGCGCCACGACTTCCCGGGTGTCCTGCGCGAGGCTCGCGCCGCGCTCGGCGCCCGGGGCTGGCGCCCGTGACCGGGGCGCCCGCGTCGGGCAACCAAATCGACCGCCCGCCGCCGGACGTGCGAGGGGCCCGGCCGAAGTCGGCCGGGCCCCTCGGGTGGTGCGTCGTTACGGGCGGGCGTTGGGCTTGAGCGGGGTCTTCACCGCCGCGTACGCGTCGACGATGCCGTAACCGTAGAAGCCGTTGAAGTTCAGCCCTCCGGCGCAGTAGGCGTCGAACTCGGCGTCCCGGCCCTCGTTGGCGTACGACTGCAGGCGCGGCTCCGGGCAGGCGCGCTCGGTCGCCGTCCGGTAGAGGTGCTGCTCCACCAGCTTCGGTGCCATCCCGAAGCCGCCGTGACGCTCCTTCTTGCCGTGCTTGCTGACGATCAGCGCGGCGACGCCGGAGGCGTGCGGGGCCGCCATCGAGGTGCCCTGCAGGTAGGTGTAGTACCCGCACTCACCGTTGGCCTTGCACTGCTTGAAGACCGTCTCCTCGAAGCCGGCGACGATGTTGCCGTCGGCGTCGACCGAGCCCTCCTCCTGGAGCACCTTCTTCGGGTACGTCGAGAGGATCATGTTGGCGTCGGTGCGGTAGGTGTCCGTGCCGAAGCCGTCGCGGAACCAGCCGCCGGGCGCCGCCACGGCGGTCCGCTCGGTGCCGTAGTTCGAGAAGTCCGACTTCTTGCCCGACGGCCCGACCGCCGACACGCTGATCACGTTGGGGCCCTCGGCGGGCAGATCCCAGCAGGTGTCGTTGTCGATCTCGCGCGGGTAGGGCGCGGTGTCACCGTAGTCCGGGCTCGACACGTCGGTCCGCGGGTCGCCCAGGTCCTCGTGGTTGTTGCCCAGCGCGCCGACCAGGGTGACGCCCCGGTTGTGGGCGAAGTTCAGGGCCCGCTTCATGGCCTTGATGATGGCCCGCTGCTCGGCCTGGTGCTCCGGGGAGTCGGCCGGGTTGGCGGTGCAGTTGTAGAGCCACGGGTCGACGTAGAAGGACATGTTGACCACGTCCAGGCCGACCTTCCCGGCGTGCAGCAGGGAGTTGACCACCGGCTCCAGGAAGAAGTAGCCGGAGTCCTGGCCGCCCTTGAGCTCGACCAGGGAGACGTTCGGGGCGACGCCGGAGAGACCGAAGCCGTTGGCCGCGGCGCCGATGGTGCCGGCCACGTGGGTGCCGTGCCCGCCGTCGTCGGTGCCGACCGGGTCGAGGCAGCTCGCCACCTCGCACTCGCCGTCGACGTCGACGATGTCCGGAGCGAAGTTGCGGGACAGCGCCCAGTTGAAGTTCGGCGCGATGTCCGGGTTGCTGGCGTCGACGCCGGTGTCCAGGACGCCGACGGTGACCCGGCGGTCGCCCGGCTCGATCTTGCGCGCCTGGTCTGCCCGGATCATCTCCAGGCCCCAGAGCTTGTCGTCCAGCGGGTCCATCTTCTTGCCGCGCTTGGCGCCGGCGCCCTTGGCAGCGGCGGCGGCCAGCAGGTGCTCCTGCTCGACCCGGTCGAGCTTGGGTTTACGGCCGATCGCCTTCTGCTCGGTGGCGCCGATCAGCGCCGACGCGGCAGTGGCCTTCGCGGCGAAGTCCGTCCGGTCGCTGGTGACCCGGAACATGCCGACCTCGTCGGACCGGGAGACCACCGTGCCGCCGGCCGAACGGATGGCGGCGATGGCCGCGTCCGCGGAGACACCGTCCTCGGCGACGACGGTGAAGGTACGGGCACTGGCCGGCACGGCACTGGCCGGCACGCTCATACCTGTCACCGCAAGTGCCAGCGCGGTCGCGGACGCGACAGCACCGGCGGTGAAGCGCTTGCTCACCACATCGGATCCTCTCGTTGAGGGACGTGGCAGCCATCAGACATCACCGGTGCGCATTCCGCCAGGGCAGCGTCGGCTATGGCGGGAATCTCGTTTTCATCCGCACTGCGGGCAGCAGGCCGGACCGTTCAGGTCGTCACGGCAGGGCGGGCTCGGTGGCGCGCGGCTCCGGGCGGTCGTCGGCACGGGGAGCGCGCAGCTCGTCGACGCGCACCAGGGCGACGCCGGCGACGATCAGTGCGCCGCCGAGCAGTTGCACCACGGCGGGCAGTTCGCCCAGCACCAGCCAGGCGATCAGGACTGCGAACATCACCTCGGTCAGCCCGACGAACGACGACAGCCGCGCGCCGAGGATCCGGGTGCCGGCGATCCCGGCGAGGTACGCGACGACGGCGGCGATCAGCGACAGCCCGACCACCGGCACCAACCAGCTGGTGCGCTGCCCGGCGAAGGTGACCTCGCCGAAGGCCACCCGCAGCGGCAGCGCACCGACCGCCCCGAGCAGCAGCAGGACGGCGGCCCCGACGGCCATGCCGCCGCTGGCCATGGCCACGGAGGGCAGTTCCTCGTCGACCCGTCCCGCGAGCACGAAGTAGCCGGCGAGGCCGACCGCCGCCCCGAGCCCCCAGAGCACGCCCACCGCGTCGAGCCGGCCGGCGCCGGTCAGGTCCAGGACGAAGAACAGGCCGGCGAGGGCGGCCACCGAGCCGGCGACGGTCAGCCGGCGGGGACGCTGCCCGTGGACCAGCCACATCCAGCCCACCACCAGGACGATGCCGAGATACTCCAGCAGCAGCGCGACACCGACCGGCAGGTAGCGCACCGCGTTGAAGAAGCAGACCTGGGCCGTCGCGACCCCGAGCAGCCCGAACACGCCGATCGCGGCGAGGTTGCGGCGCAGCACGCCCCACCTGCCGCGCAGCGACAGCGCGGCCGGGACAGCCACGATCAGCGCGGCGACGCCGACGCGGGCGATCACGGCCGCCTCGGCCGACCAGCCGGCGTCGATGAGGGACCGGGCGAAGGTGCCCGACGTGGCGAAGGTGACGGCGGAGAGCAGGGCGAGGCCGAGGCCGAGCCCGGCGGCGGGTGGCTGACGCATCGATCCACTCCCACTGTCATGAGTAAAATGCAACTTCACTCGTGACGCTAGGTCGGCCCCCCGACAGGAGTCAAGTTGCTTTTCACCCATGACACGGAATGTTCCCTGACCGCCGTGGCAGCGCTGGTGAACACCGCCGGCCGCGACGGTGAGGGCCTGCCCGACGTCGCCGCCCTGGACGCGTACTTCGTCGCCCACGCCTACAGCGGGCGGCACGAGCACACCGAGGAGGAACTGCGGGCCGTACGCGACCTCCGGCCCCGGCTGCGCCGCGTCTGGTACGCCGACACCGAGGGCATCGTCACGATCGTCAACGAACTGCTCCGCGAGTACGACGCGTTGCCCCAGCTCATCACCCACGACGACGAGCCGTACCACTTCCACGCCGTGCCGCGCGACGCGCCGCTGGCAACCCGGATGGCCGTCGAGGCCGCGATGGCGCTGGCGGACCTCGTACGCGCCGGTGAGCTGCGCCGGCTGCGGATCTGCGACCACCCGGACTGCGAGAACGTGCTCGTCGACCTGTCGAAGAACCGCTCCCGCCGGTTCTGTGACGCCGGCTGCGGTAACCGTGCCGCCGTCACCGCCTACCGCGCCCGCAGGTCCGCCTCGCGCGGTTGACGGCGACGATTCAGCGGGCCCGGCCGCGCGTCCGCTCCCCCGTGCCGATCCACCAGTCCCCCGGCGCGGTACAGGAACCACACCGGCGACAGGTGCGGCGAAACGTCCGGGCGTAGGGTGCACAGCCACACCACGCGCTCGCGGCCGAGGCGGTCCAGGACCTCCACGCCGGGCACTACCGTCACCGCCGTCGACGCCGCCGATGGAAGCGTGTCAACCGTCCCGCCCGTCGGCACGCCTGCCCCCTGCCCTGTCGAGCTGCCCCGCCCATGGGACCACTCCGCGCACACGGCCCTCGCCCGGTGCTCTACGTCGGATGGTCCGCTTTCGGGTCAGCGCTGGGACACCTGGCTGTCGGCAGGGCCGTCGGCGCCCCGGTCTCACCGGCGGGGCAGGTCGACAGCGCACACACCGCCCTCCGCGAGCGGGGACCGGACACCACCCGGCACGGCCCCCCGGGCGAGGCGAGGCGGGACGACTCAGGGGTGGGTCATCCGGAGCAGGTCGAGCGCCTCGTCGAGCTGGGTCTCGGTCAGCTTGCCCGAGTCGACGTGCCCCCGGGCGATGACCACCTCACGGATCGAGATCTGCTTGGCCAGCGCCTCCTTGGCGATGGAGGCGGCCTCGTCGTACCCGAGGTGGCGGTTGAGCGGGGTGACGATCGACGGCGAACCCTCGGCGTACGCCAGGCAGACCTCGGCGTCCGCGACCAGGCCGACCACCAGGCGGTCGGCGAAGAGCCGGCTCGACGCGGCGAGCAGGCGGACCGACTCCAGCAGGTTGCGGCCCATCACGGGGAGCATGACGTTCAGCTCGAAGTCGCCCTGGGAGCCGGCGAACCCGACGGCGGCGTCGTTGCCGATGACCTGGGCGCAGACCTGCCGCATCGCCTCGGCGACGACCGGGTTGACCTTGCCCGGCATGATCGACGAGCCGGGCTGGAGGTCGGGGATGCGCAGCTCGCGCAGCCCGGCGCGGGGGCCCGAGCCCATCCAGCGGATGTCGTTGGCGATCTTGTAGAGGCCGACGGCGATCGTGCGCAGCTGCCCGGAGGTCTCCACCAGCGCGTCCCGGGCGCCCTGCGCCTCGAAGTGGTTGCGCGCCTCGGTCAGCGGCAGCCCGGTCGAGCCGCGCAGCTTCTCGATGACCTTCGCGGCGAAGCCGAGCGGGGTGTTGATGCCGGTGCCCACCGCCGTGCCGCCCAGCGGCAGCTCGGCCAGCCGGGGCAGTGCCCCCTCCAGCCGCTCGATGCCGTAGCGGACCTGGGCGGCGTACCCGCCGAACTCCTGCCCGAGGGTCACCGGGGTGGCGTCCATCAGGTGGGTGCGCCCGGCCTTGACCACGGTCTCGAACTCCGCCGCCTTGCCCTCCAGGGCCTCCGCCAGGTGGGCCAGCGCGGGCAGCAGGTCCCGCGCGACCGCCTCGGTGGCGGCCAGGTGGATCGAGGACGGGAAGACGTCGTTGCTGGACTGCGAGGCGTTCACGTCGTCGTTCGGGTGCACGTCGCGGCCCAACTCCCGGTTGGCAAGCGTGGCGATGACCTCGTTGGTGTTCATGTTCGACGACGTGCCGGATCCGGTCTGGAACACGTCGATCGGGAACTGGTCGTCGTAGCCGCCGTCGGCCACGTGCGCGGCGGCGGCGGCGATCGCCGCCGCCACGTCCGCGTCGATCACGCCCAGTTCGCCGTTGACCTCGGCCGCCGCGCCCTTGATCTGGGCCAGCGCCCGGATCTGGGCCGGTTCGATGCCCCGGCCGGAGATCGGGAAGTTCTGCACCGCGCGCTGGGTCTGTGCCCGCCACAGCGCCTCGGTGGGCACCTCCACCTCGCCCATCGAGTCGCGTTCGATCCGGTAGCCCGTCGCCTCTGGAGTCGTCACGCGTACCATCCTGCCGCCTCGACGAGGGACTCGCAGATGATCGCCCAGTCCAGCCCGGCCCCCGCGTACGCGGCAGGGACCGGCCGGCGCGCGGGATCGGTCGAAAGTCGGGCGCCGGCACCGGGACCAGGCACTTAGGATCGTGGAAGTATTCGCACTCCATCGGAGGGTCTTCCACCTTGCACGAACAACGGGGTTCCACCGGCGTGCCCGCCGTACGCCGACGGCGCGCTCCGCGCCGGTTCCTCACCACGGGGCTCACCGCACTGCTGACCGCCACCGGGGCGGTCGTCGTCACCACCCAGCCCGCCGTCGCCGCACCGGCCCACTGGGTCCCACCGACGAGCGTGAGCTACACGGACGCGCGGCAGCAGGGCACGACCTTCACCACCACCACCGAAGCGGACGTCCCGGTCGGCACCCTGGAGACCGCCGGGGTCAAGCACACGACCAGGGCCTACCTCACGTTCGACCTGACGCCCTACCAGGGCAGGGAGATCATCGACGCCACGCTACGCACCGGGGAGTCGGCGGTCGCGGACTGCGACCGGCCGCGCGAGCTGGAGCTGTGGCGCACGGACTCGCCGGCGACCGCGCCGACCTGGGACGACGCGCCGACCGTACGGGAGAAGGTCGGCGACCTCGGTCCCACCGCTGGATGCCCGGCGGCCCACCTCGAACTGCCGCTCACGCGGACCGTGCAGCAGGCGGTCGACGCCGGGCGGGGCTCGCTCACGCTGATGATCCGGGTCCCCGGGGACCACGAGGGGAACAAGCACCACGGTCGGCGGCTGCGGACGCCGGGCATCTCGCTGACCGCGAACGCCGCGCCCGACGTACCGGGCGCCCTCACCGTCGCCGGGCGGGACTGCGCCGGCGACCAGGTGGTCGACACCGCCACGCCGACCCTCGCCGCCGAGGTCACCGACCCGGACGCGAACGGGACCGGCCTCGTCGAACAGGTGACGGCGACCTTCGCGTGGTGGCCGGTCGACCGGCCCGACGAGCGGACGGAGTGGACCTCGGGGACGTTCTCCGCGCCGCGCCGCTTCCAGTACACGGTGCCCGCCGACGCGATGGTCGACGGCGGCAGCTACGCCTTCGCGGTCCGCGCGGCCGACCAGCACGCCACCTCCGCCTGGTCGGCGGAGTGCCGGTTCGCGGTCGACACCACCAGCCCCGCCGCGCCGACGGTCAGCTCCACGGACTACCCGGCCGACGACGGCTGGTACGGCGGTCCCGGCATCCCGGGCCAGTTCACCTTCTCCGCCGGCGGCGACACCGACACGGTGCGATTCCGCTACACCGTCTCCGGGCAGCCGGCGACCGACGTGGCGGCCGACGTCCCGGGCGGCTCGGCGACCGTCACCTTCACCCCCGACCGGGACGGGCCGAGGACGCTCACCGTCGAGGCGGTGGACCTCGCGGGCAACCGCTCCACGCCCACGAGCTACGTGTTCCGGGTGCGCACCACCAGCCCGACCATCACCGACGCCAACCCGACGGCCGGCTTCGGCCAGCCGCGCACCCTGACGTTCGCGCCCCGGATGGAGGACGTCGTCGAGTACACCTACCGGCTCGACGACGGACCGGAGCAGACCGTGCCGGCGACCGCCGACGGCACGGTCACGGTCACGATCACGCCGACGAAGCCGGGCTACAACACCGTGTACATCCGCAGCCGGACGGCCGGTGACCTGCCGTCCGGCGAGGGCAGCTACCGGTTCCACCTCGCGACCAAGCCCACGGTCAGCTCGGTCGAGTACCCGATCAACAAGTTCCAGGGTGCGGTCGCCGGCACGCCGGGGACGTTCGTCCTCCAGCCCGGCATGCCCGGGGTGACGGAGTTCGTCTACTCCTTCGACGGCCGTCCGGCGCAGACGGTCGCGGCGGGCGCCGACGGGTCGGCGTCGGTGGGTTACACCCCGACGACGGCCGGGATCCACCGGGTCACCGTCTACACGCGGACCGGCGACGGGACCGTCTCGGAGACCTTCAGCGGCACCTTCTACGCCAGCCGGGCGAGCTGACGTAGGGCAACGACGAGGGGCGCCGGGCCACTGCCCGGCGCCCCTTCGCGTACGTGGGTCAGCGGCGGCCGACCGTCAGCACCGGCTTGGTGACCTCGGCGAAGAAGTCGTTGCCCTTGTCGTCGACCACGATGAAGGCCGGGAAGTCCTCCACCTGGATCTTCCAGACCGCCTCCATGCCCAGCTCCGCGTATTCCAGGACCTCCACGTGCTTGATGCAGTCCTGGGCGAGCCGGGCGGCCGGGCCGCCGATCGAGCCGAGGTAGAAGCCGCCGTGCTGCTGGCAGGAGCGGGTGACCTGGGCGGACCGGTTGCCCTTGGCGAGCATGACCTGCGAGCCGCCCGCGGCCTGGAACTTCTCCACGTACGCGTCCATCCGCCCGGCGGTGGTCGGGCCGAACGAGCCGGATGCGTAGCCCTCCGGGGTCTTGGCGGGGCCCGCGTAGTAGACGGCGTGGTCGCGCAGGTACTGCGGCATCGGCTCGCCGGCGTCCAGCCGCTCCGCGATCTTGGCGTGCGCGATGTCGCGGGCCACCACGAGCGGACCGGTCAGCGACAGCCGGGTCTTCACCGGGTACTTCGACAGCTCGGCGCGGATCTCGTCCATCGGTCGGTTGAGGTCGACACGCACCACCTCGGACGCGTCGAGCGTCTCGTCGGTGACGTCGGGCAGGTAGCGCGCCGGGTCGGTCTCGAGCCGCTCCAGCCACACGCCCGACGGGGTGATCTTGGCGACCGCCTGCCGGTCGGCCGAGCAGGAGACGGCGATCGCCACCGGGCAGGAGGCGCCGTGCCGGGGCAGCCGGACCACCCGTACGTCGTGGCAGAAGTAGCGCCCGCCGAACTGCGCGCCGATGCCGAAGTTGCGGGTGAGCTCCAGCACCTCCGCCTCCAGCTCCAGGTCCCGGAAGCCGTGCGCGCTCATCGAGCCGGAGGTGGGCAGCGCGTCCAGGTACTTGGCGCTGGCGTACTTGGCGGTCTTCAGGGCGTACTCGGCGGAGGTGCCGCCGATGACGACGGCGAGGTGGTACGGCGGGCAGGCGGCGGTGCCGATGAGCCGCAGCTTCTCCTCCAGGAACTGCATCATCCGCGTGGGGTTCAGCAGCGCCTTGGTCTCCTGGTAGAGGTAGGACTTGTTGGCCGAGCCGCCGCCCTTGGCCATGAAGAGGAACTTGTAGGCGTCGGGCTGCCCGTCGGGGTCCTCCGCGTAGAGCTCGACCTGGGCCGGCAGGTTGCTGCCCGTGTTGCGCTCCTCCCACATGGTCAGCGGGGCGAGCTGCGAGTAGCGCAGGTTGAGCCGGGTGTAGGCCTGGTAGACGCCGCGAGACAGGGCCTCGGCGTCGCTGCCGTCGGTGAGCACGTGCCGGCCGCGCTTGCCCATCACGATGGCGGTGCCGGTGTCCTGGCACATCGGCAGCACGCCGCCGGCCGCGATGTTGGCGTTGCGCAGCAGGTCGAGCGCGACGAACCGGTCGTTCGGCGAGGCCGCCGGATCGTCGATGATCGCGCGCAGCTGGGCCAGGTGCGCGGGGCGCAGGAAGTGCGCGATGTCGTGCATGGCCTCGGCCGTCAGCGCGGTGAGCGCGGTCGGCTCCACGGTGAGGAACCGGCGGCCCCCCGGCCCGTTGACGACGTCGACGCCCTCGTCGGTGACCAGGCGGTATTCCGTCTGGTCCGGACCGGTCGGCAGCAAGGGAGCGTACGAGAACGCGGCGGCACTGCTCATGAGCGGAAAGCCTAGGGCAGAAGGGTCGATCAGTCCCACCCGCCGGGTCGGTCCTGGGACGACGCTCTCACCCGGGGCAGAGCTCCCGCTTCGGGCCGCAGCTGTCCGCCGGCCCCGGCACGCTCCCCGTGCCGCCGGGGCCCGGTACGCCGCCGTCGCGCGGCGGGACGGGGGCGCCCCGCGCGCCGCCGAAGCGGACGTAGCCGATCTCCCGCCCCTCGCCGATGACCATGCCACCCGGGCCGACCGCGAGGGCGTTCGCGGAGGTGCGCAGGCTCGCCAGTTCCCGCCCGGTACGCGGTTCCAGCGCCACCAGCCGGGACGGCTTCTCGTCGGCGATCACGGCCGCGTACGGGGTGAGCGCGGCGCCGGCCTTCGCCCCGGTGGGGCGCGTCCACCGGACCCGGCCGGCGCCCAGCTCCCGGCCGACCACCGCCCGCTTGTCGGCCGTCCGGACCAGGGCGTGCCGGTCGTCGACCGCGAGCAGCCGCTCCCCGGCGTCGGTGACCAGCAGCAGCCGCCCGTCGTAGCCGTCGAGGACCGCCTCACGGGCGTCCGGGGCCACCCCGATCAGCACGTTGCGCGCCCCGTACGGGTCCTCGCGCTGCGCGCAGCCGGCGTTGTCGGCGGTCCGCAGGTTGATCCCGGCCCGCTGCCACGCCTCCTGGCCGGTCGCCGGGTCCCGCCCGGAGATGGCGAAGTAGCAGGTGCCGTCCTGGGAGCGGGCGGTGATCCGCAGCAACCGGCCGCCGACCACCGACAGCCGCTCGTCCCGGCCGGGCTCGACGTCCTGGAGCATCCGCCCGGTGGCGGTGTCGAGGACGTGCACCCGCCCGTCGATGGGGAAACCGAGCAGCGGCGGTACGGGCTCCGGGCCGGCCACCTCGTCGTCGATCCGGACGGCGTCGAGGCGGCGGGTGTCGAGCAGCCCGGGGTTGTCGCCGAGCAGGCCGCTGCGCACCCCCGGCACGAAGGCCGTCCAGAGGGGGGCGGTGCCGCGCGGGTCCCAGGCGCTCACCGTGCAGTCGGTGGCGTCGACGCAGCGGGCGTCGAGCAGCATGTTGCGGTACGTCCAGACGGCCACCGCGTCGCCGTCGCGCCGCCGCGTGGCGCCGGTCGTCGGGTCTAGCACCTCGTACCCCTTGACCAGCAGCTTGCCCACGACGACGACCGGGTCCCGGTCGCCGCCGGCCACCGCGGACCAGTCGGCCTTGCGCTCCCACAGCTGGGCGCCCGTGGCCAGGCTGCGGGCCTCCACGCGGGTGCGCTGCTCGACCACGACGGTCTCGCCGGCGATGGTCACGCTGCGCGGGGTGCCGCCGACGCGTTGCTGCCAGACCACGTCGGGCTCGGAGATCGGCTCGCTGCGGTCGACCCAGTCCCACACCGCGGGGAACGGGTTCCACACCCCGGTCGCGGCGAGCGCGACGACCGCGGCGAGCGCGAGCAGCAGCCCACCACGCCACCCACCGAGGCCGCCCGCCTTCGCCACACGCACACCGTAGCGACGACCGCCGCGCGCCCGCCCTCCCGCGCCGCCGTGTCGCCGCCCTTTCTCGCGTGCCCGAGGGCGTACGGGAGGGCCTTCGGCCCGCTGCTCACCGCTGGACGGCGGAGCGCACCAGGGGAAGGGTGCGGTAGGGGATCTGCTCGGCCAGGGCGATGATCGTCGAGGCGCGGCGGATGCCCTCGTACGAGACGATCTGGTCGATCACCCGCTGGAGGTCGGTGTTCGAGCGGGCAACGATCCGGCAGAGCAGGTCGCTGGAGCCGGTGATGGTGTGCGCCTCCAGCACCTCCGGGATCGCGCCCAGGTGCGCGGCGACCCGGTCGTGCCCGTGCCGCTGGCTGATCTCCAGCGTGACGAAGCTGGTCACCCCGAACCCGATCGCCGCCGGGGTGATCTCCGGCCCGAACCCGGAGATGACGCCGCGCTCGGCGAGCTTGTCCAGCCGGGCCTGCACGGTGCCCCGGGCGACCCCGAGGCGCCGGGACGACTCCAGCACCCCGATCCGCGGCTCCTCCGCGAGCAGTTCGATCAACCGCGCATCGAGAGCGTCGAGCTGCACAACCTGACCAGCACTCATACGGTTGCACCCTACTTAATGCGCAACCTGACCAGGCACAGGCACGACAGTTGCCCAGTGCGGCCCTTCACCGCGATCCTCGCCACAGAGCCACGGCACACGACCGACGGCGGCGGCCACGAGGCCGACCGGAACTTGAGGGAGACCGCGATGACCCAGGCGATCGACCGACCCCAGGCAACCGAAGACGTCGACGTCGACGTGCTCGTCGGCGCCGTCGACCACGACATCAGCCGCGACCCGTTCCCCGTCAAGGGCCTCGACCACGTGCACTTCCTCGTGGGCAACGCCAAGCAGGCCGCGCACTACTACTCCACCGCGTTCGGCATGACCTGCGTGGCGTACCGGGGCCCGGAGCAGGGCTACCGCGACCACGCCCAGTACGTGCTGACCAGCGGCTCGGCCCGGTTCGTACTCACCGGCGCGGTCCGCCCGGACGCCGACGGCGCCGAGCACGTGACGAAGCACAGCGACGGCGTCTCCGACATCGCGCTGGAGGTGCCGGACGTCGACGCCGCGTACGCGCACGCCACCGCGCAGGGCGCCACCGGCCTGGTCGAGCCGCACGACGTCAGCGACGAACACGGCACCGTCCGGCTGGCCGCCATCGCGGCGTACGGCGACACCCGGCACACCCTGGTCGACCGGTCCCGCTACACCGGCCCGTTCCTGCCCGGGTTCGTGGCCCGCAAGCCGATCGTGGACCGGCAGCCGATGATCGACGCCGGCCTCCAGCCGAAGCGCTTCTTCCAGGCCGTGGACCACGTGGTCGGCAACGTCGAGCTGGGCCGCATGGACGAGTGGGTCGAGTTCTACAAGCGCGTCATGGGCTTCTCGAACATGGCCGAGTTCATCGGCGACGACATCGCCACCGACTACTCGGCGCTGATGAGCAAGGTCGTCGCCAACGGCACCCGCAAGGTGAAGTTCCCGCTCAACGAGCCGGCGATCGCCCGCAAGAAGTCGCAGATCGACGAGTACCTGGAGTTCTACCAGGGCCCGGGCGCCCAGCACATCGCCGTGGCCACCAACGACATCCTGGCCAGCGTCGACGCGATGCGTGCCGCCGGCGTCGAGTTCCTGGACACCCCGGACTCGTACTACGACGACCCGGAGCTGCGCGCCCGGATCGGCCAGGTACGGGTGCCGATCGAGGAGTTGAAGGCCCGCAAGATCCTGGTGGACCGGGACGAGGACGGCTACCTGCTCCAGATCTTCACCAAGCCGGTGCAGGACCGCCCGACGGTCTTCTTCGAGCTGATCGAGCGGCACGGCTCGCTCGGCTTCGGCAAGGGCAACTTCAAGGCGCTCTTCGAGGCCATCGAGCGGGAGCAGGAAGCGCGCGGCAACCTGTAACACTGACGGCGTGACGCAGCCTCCGACGTACCCGACGCCGCCGGCCGGTGGGCACCCGCCCGCCGCCGGCGGCTTCGCGCCGCCCGCCGGTCCCGCCCACCAGGGGTACGCGGTGCCGCCGCAGCACGTCCCGCCCGGTCAGTTCCCGCCGCCCGGCTGGACCCCGCCGCCCCCGGGCTGGGCCGGCCCGCCCCGCCCGGCCCCGGCGCTCGGCCCGGGCGGGCAGCCGCTCGCCAGCTTCGGTGACCGGCTGCTCGCCGCGCTGATCGACGGCGCGCTGAGCGGGGCCGTGGTGATGGTCCTCCTCATGCCGCCGATGCTGATCCTGTTCCTGAACATGACGAGCGACCTGTCCCGGACCAACCCGGACGGCACCCTCGGGCCGACGCCCGACGCGTTCCTCACGGAGTTCCTGCTGCCGCTGTTCCTGCTTCAACTGGGCCTGATGGTGGTGATGTTCGGCCTCTACTGGCTCTACCACGTCGAATACATGAAGCGCACCGGGCAGACCTTCGGCAAGAAGGTGATGAAGCTGCGCATCGTGCCGCTCGACCCGGCCGCCACCCTCGACCGGCGGATGGCCGGCAAGCGGTACGCCGTGCAGTACCTGGCCGCCGGCTTCCTGCCCGGCCTCAGCTACCTCGACGGGCTGTGGCAGTTGTGGGACAAGCCCTGGCAGCAGTGCCTCCACGACAAGTTCGCCGGCACCGTCGTCGTTAAGGTGTCTGCGTGAGCGAGCGCAGCGAGGCCAGGCCATGAGCGTCGAACCGGGCTGGTACGTCGACCCGGCAGACCCGGACACCCGGCGCTACTGGGACGGCGGGGGCTGGATCGGCGCGCCGATCCCCGTCGACGCCACCCCGCCCGAGGGCCCGCCGCCGGCCGAACCGCCCCCCGCGCCCGCTCCGACGCCGCCCGTGGCCCCGGTCTCCGCGCCGGGCGCCCCCACGGGCGGGCCGCCCCTGCCGGGGCAGCCGCATCCGGGCCAGCCCTACCCCTGGCAGCCGCCGCAGGGGCACGGCCACCCGCAGGCCCCGCCGCCCGGCTGGCCGCCCGGTGGCGGACCCCCGCCCGGTTGGCCGCCCGGCGGCTGGCCCGGACGGCCGCCGGAGCCCCGCCCGCACGGGCTGCCCCTGGCCGGGTTCGGCGCCCGGCTGGTCGCCCGGCTGATCGACTTCGCGATCGTCTTCGCGCTGAACGCCGTAGTGAACGGCTGGTTCGTCTGGCGGCTGGTCGAGGAGGTCACGCCGTACTGGCGGGAGGTGTTCCGGCGGGCGATGGCCGGCGACAGCTCCACCGACGGCCTGCCGCAGCCCAGCGAACAGGCCGGCGGCCTCCAGGTCGTGATCCTGCTGATCGCCACCGCGCTCTGGCTCGCGTACGAGGTGCCGACGATGTCCTCGGGCGGGCAGACGTTCGGCAAACGGCTGGTGGGCGTCAAGGTGGTGCCGATGAGCGCGAACGAGCCGCTCGGCTTCGGCCGGGCGCTGCGCCGCTGGAACACCCTCGGCCTGCCCACCCTGCTCTGGTACTGCTGCGGCCTCGGCCTGCTGCTCCAGCTCGTCGACGCGCTCTCCCCGCTCTTCGACCACCCGATGCGTCAGGCGTTGCACGACAAGCGGGCGCAAACCGTGGTGGTCCAGCTCCCCCGCCGCGACCGCACCACCGGGGGCGGGCGCACCGCCACCGACGAGCGCGCCGCCACCGACGAGGACACCGCCCCGGACGACCGCACCCCCGACGACCGCACCCACCCCTCGGGAGACACCCCATGACCGACCCCGGACGACACCAGCCGGCGCTGCGGCTGACCCGCGCCGACCTGAACGCGCTGCCCAACTACGTACCCGGCCGCAGCGCTGCCGACCTGGCCCGCGAGCTCGGCCTCCCCGAGGCGATCAAGCTGGCCAGCAACGAGGTGCCGTACGGGCCGCTGCCCGGCGTCGTGGAGGCCGTCGCCGAGGCCGTCACCGGGGTGCACCGCTACCCGGACATGGGCGTGCTCGCGCTGCGCCAGGCGCTGTCCGAGCGGTACGGCGTGGACATCGACCGGATCGCCACCGGCTGCGGGTCGGTGGCGCTGGCCGAGCACCTCGTCCGGGCCACCTGCCTGCCCGGTGACGAGTTCCTCTACGCGTGGCGCTCCTTCGAGGCGTACCCGATCATCGCGGCGACCAGCGGCGCGACCAGCGTGCGGGTGCCCAACGACGCCGGGCACGGGCACGACCTGGCGGCGATGGCGGCGGCGGTGACCGACCGGACCCGGCTGATCGTGGTCTGCAACCCGAACAACCCCACCGGCACCTCGGTACGCCGGGCGGAGCTGGACCGGTTCCTCGACGCGGTCGGCGAGGACGTGCTCGTCGTGATCGACGAGGCGTACCGCGAGTTCGTCACCGACCCGGAGGTGCCGGACGGCCTCACCTACCTCGACCGGCCGAACGTGGTCGTGCTGCGGACGCTCTCCAAGGCCTGGGGCCTGGCCGGCCTGCGGATCGGCTTCCTGGTCGCCCAGCCGGCGGTGGCAGCGGCCGTGCGCAAGGTCGTGACGCCGTTCTCCAGCAGCATGGCCGCGCAGGCGGGCGCGCTCGCCGCGCTGGCCCAGGAGGACGAGGTACGGCGGCGCTGCGCCCTCGTGGTGGCCGAGCGCGACCGCGTGACGGAGGCCCTGCGCAAGCTGGTCGGCGACGTGCCGGACAGCCAGGCCAACTTCGTCTGGCTGCCGCTGGGCGACCGGGCGGTGGACTTCGCCAAGGCGTGCGAGGCGCGGGGCGTGATCGTCCGGCCGTTCGCGGGCGACGGGGTCCGGGTGACCATCGGTACGCCGGCCGAGAACGACGCCTTCCTGGCCGCGGCGGAGGCCGCGCTGGCCTGAGGCGGGTGCCGGTCCGGTCCGCCATCCCCTCGCGGACCGGACCGGCTGCTCAGGCGGCCGCCACCGGCTGCCGGACCCGGATCCGGCGCCGGTACGCGTACACCGCGAACAACACCAGGACCAGCCCCGAGGTGGCCAGCCCGCCGGTGAGCACCTGGCCGGAGCGGTCGACGGCGGTGGTGGCCGCCACCGGTACGGGCCCGAAGCTGACCCGGCCGGTGGCGGAGCGCTTCGTCCAGCCGCTGGCCAGGTCGAGCTTCGCCGCCCACGGCCCGTCCGGCAGCCGGCGGTCCAGGGCGACGCGTACGGTGGTCGTGCCGTCCAGCGCGAGCGTGCCCGCCTCCACCTTCACCGGCCCGGCCGACAGCCCGCCCGGCCCCTCGGTGAGCCGCAGGTCGCCGGCCAGGTCGAGCGCCCGCCTGCCGGTGTTGCGCACCTCGGCGGTGAGCACGGGGGTGCCGTCCTTCTCCCGCTTGCCGGTGAGCGGGCCGATCTCGAAGCCGGAGGGCGGCTCGCCACCGGGCCCGACGGAGAGGTAGACCCGGACGCCGGCCCGGCCGACGTTGCGTACGGTCTGCCCGTCGTCGGCACCGGCGACCTCGGCCCATACGACGGCGTACCGCTCGCCGGCCTCGGCGGCGCGTGGCACCTCGATGGTCACCAGAACCTCGGTCTCCTCGCCCGGTTCCAGGTCCAGTTCCGGGCGGCTGACCGTGATCCAGCTGCTCAGCTCGTTCTCGGTGCGGCCGGGCGCGAAGACGAAGCCCTCGCCGGTGACGTCCGCAGCGGCGGCGTAGACCGCGACGGGGCGACGATCCTCGGACTGGTTCTTGACCATGATCCGCCGCTCGATGGTCGTGCCCGGGCGCAGGTGGTCGACGACGTACCTGTGCGCCCGGGTGTCGTCGCGGCGGTTCACCGGGGCGTCGAGCAGCCTGATCCCGACAGCGGACGCCGGCCCGACCGGACTCGGGCTGGGCGACGGTTCGCGTGGGCCGTCCCGGCCGGGCGGCTTGACGGCCGGTTGGTCCGTGTCGGGCAGGTCCGGCGCCTGCGCCATCGGGTCGGAGCGGACGGACGGCCCCGACCCGTACGGGGCGGCCAGCGCCGGCGCCCCGACCGTGACGAGGAGGGTCAGGGCCAGGGCGACGACGCGGGCCGGGTCACGCCACCGAATGGGTCACCGTCGCACTGTAGGTGCCGCTCACCGCCGTTGCCGGGACGTTGATGCGGATGGTCGGGTTCCAGGTGGCGGAGTTGTTGCCGCTGCCGGAGGTCTTCGAGAAGGCCACCCGGGGCGAGGAGAGGGTGACGGCGTCCGCCTCGGTCGGCTGTCCGGGGACGAAGACGCCGGTGCCGGTGGTGGCGGTCGCGGGGCCGGACCAGTACTCGACCAGGCTGGGGGTGATGGTCTCCTCGGGGCTGCCGGCGCCGCTGACGAACTCCGTCACGCTCACCGTGGCGACCCAGGTGGCGTTGAGCGCCGCGCGCTGGTCAACGACCTGCACCGGGCCGATCTGGCCCTGGATGGTGGTGTCGGCGAAGGTGGAGCCGAGGTTCACCCCGGGCGGAGCGAAGACGTCCAGGTTCGCGGCCCCCACCGTGAAGGTGACGATGGTGTCGTCGGTGGGCGAGGCCGCTGCGGGCGAGCCCAGGGCCACCACGGCGGCCGCGGCGGCGGTCAGGGCAAGAAGTGGCTTTCTCATACGGCCCACGCTAGATACCCGACCTCGACCATAACGCCCTCTTTCGGACAAATCACCCATCAGGCAACGGAATGGATGATGGCGCCCCGATACGTGCCCGCCACGATGTCCGCCGGGATGGCGATCCGGATCGTCGGCACCCAGACCACCGCGTTGTTGCCGTTGCCGGCGGTCTTGCGGAACGCCTCGCGCGCGGTCCCCAGGGACACCGCCTGCGCCGAGGTGGACTGCCCGGGCACCAGGGTGCCGCCGCCCGTGCTGCGCACCGCCTGCCCGGACCAGTACGAGACCCGGCCGTTGGCGATCGTCCGCTGCGGGCCGCCCGCCCCGGCGACGAAGGCGGTCGCGGAGACGGTGGCGACCCAGGTGTTGGGGTTGACCGACCCCCGCGAGTCGCGCACCTCGACCGCACCCAGCTGCGCGGTCAGGGAGCCGCCGACGAAACCGGCACCGAGGTTCGCCGTGGCGGGCACGGCGATGTCCACCCCCACGGTCCGGGCGAGCCGGACCGTCCGGCCGGACGGCGCGGCGTCGGCCGGCGAGGCGGTGACGAGGATCAGGATCGCGCCCAACAGGGCTGCCAGTAGACGCACAGTGGGACTATAAATAACTTATGTCCGTTTTGCGAGTAGCCTGGCCACCCCCGCGTTTCATGTCGCGGCGAGGATGATCGGCTCCGAGGTCAGGTAGTAGCGCTGGTCGTCACCGGTCGGGTCGACGGGCTTGCGAAGCCGCTCCACGGCCACGAACCCGTCGGCCGCGTACGCCGCGCCGGGCGCCCAGCCGATGCCGTCCGAGCCCGCGTTGAGCGCGAAGAAGGACCGCTGCGCCCCCGTCGCCGGGTCCAGCGTCACCAGGTCGTTCGTCTCCGTCAGCAGGTGCACGCGGTCGGGCTGCACGGCGAGCAGCCGCACCGGCGGCAGGCCGACCCGGCGCCACAGTTCCGCGCCCGTACGCGCCGACCGGCCGACCGGCACCCCGTCGACGACGGCCACGGCCGTGCCGCCGACGAGTTCGGCGTCCGGCCGGTCCAGGGCCGGGGCCGCGACCGGCGCACCGGCACCGAGCAGCCAGCCCCGCCCCGGCTCGTCGCCCGGCCCGGCCGTCCGCAGCCCGGCGCACCCCGTCCGGCCGGTGCCGCAGCCCACCAGGGTCGCCACCAGCTCGTCGCCGGCGTCCGGCGGGCGCCAGCGCAGGCCCACCGCCCCGGTCACGGCGTCGCGGAACTCCACCACCGCCGGGCCCGCGCAGGAGTCGACGATCATCACCTGTCCCGACCCGGTCGTGCCGAGCGCGTCCCGGCACCCGGCGAACGCGTCGGCGTCCCCCGGCGGCACCGTGACCGTGCGGTGGGACTGCCACAGTTCGCGGCCGTCGGCCAGATCCACGGCACTCATCCGCTCCGCCCCGGCCGCCACCACCGCCTGCCGACCGTCGGCCCCCCGGGCCACGAGGAGCCCCCGGGGATCCCAGACCGTCGCCGCGCCGGTGCGCCGGACCGTCCGCTCCCCGGCCGGCGCGGGCCCGTCCGCCCGCCAGGCGACCCGGCCCGTCCGCGCGTCGAGCGCCACCAGCCGCCCGTCGGACCAGCGGGTGACCACCGTCGTCCCGCTCGCCACGACCCCGTCGAGCGTCGCCGGCCAGCGGCGGTACGACCAGTACGGGGTCGTCCGGTACCGCCAGTCGGCCGGCCGGTCGGCGTAGACCTGGCGGTGGGCCGCGTAGACCCGTAGCCGTCCGTCCACGAGGAGCGGGGCGACGGGGAGCCGGCCGACCACGCCCACGGTGGGAGACGCGGCCGGCGGATACCCGGCCCGGGCGGGCGTGACGACCTCGGCGGGGGCGAGCACCCGGTAGACCGTCGCCGCGACGGCGACGGTGGCGAGCAGCGCCGCGACCGCCACCGCGATCCGCCGCCGGCCGTTCGGGAACCCCATGCCGCACCTCCGTCCGGCACCCTACCCAGCGGGGCCGGTCAGGGCCCGGTCAGGTCGCCGGCGGGCGGGTGCTCCGGCGGTGACCGTCGGCGTACGCGCGGCGCGGCCGGCGCCCGCCGCCGCGCACCGGTGCCCCGACGTGCGACTCAGGCCGCCTCGGTCGCGCCGGTGGCCGCCGCGGCGGCCAGGTCGGCGACGTCCTGCCGCAGCGCGCGTTCGACCGCCCGGGCCGCCAGCCCGCCGAGCAGCAGGGCCACCACCCGACCGTACGGGGCGGTCGGCACCGCCTCCTGCTCGACGGTGACGGCGGTGCAGCCCCGGCGCCGCCGCTCGACCGGGCGCAGCGTCCAGGTGATCCGGTAGTCAACGCCGGCGCCCCGCGAGCCGAGCACCAGCCGTCGGGGCGGCTCGGCCTCGATGACGACGAACTCCTCGAGCAGCGCGGTGCCGTCGGGCTGGGAACGGGTCTCCCGCCACGCGGTGCCCGGGCCGAACGGGCCGGGAGTGAGCACCTCCACCGGGCCGGTGAAGCGCCGGGTGCGGGCGGTCAGGTCGGTCAGCAGCCGCCAGAGGTCGACGTCGTGCGCCTCCACGAACTCCGTGACCGCGACCGTCGACATGCCACCTCCCGTGGCCTCGACGGTACGCCGGGTGAGCGGGGATCGGGGCCCCGGAGCGGAATTTTCACACCGCCGGGAGCCCCGATCGTGGGCGACGCGTCAGCGATCGAACCGGCCGGCCCGGATCGCGCCGACGAACGCCGTCCACCCCGGCGGGCTGACGGCCAGCGTGGGGCCCGCCTGGTCCTTGGAGTCACGTACGCCCACCACGCCGAGGGCGTCGACCAGGTTGTCCGCCACCTCCACGCAGAGACCCTGGTCGTTGGAGCGGCTGCTGGTGCGCCAGACCGCGCCCGGGAGATCGTTCATCGTCGTCACCTTCCTGTCGTCGGTGCGCCAACCGGCGGCCGGGACCGGGACCGGAAGGGGGCGTCCGGGCCGGCCCCGGCGCGGCATGGCGACGGAATCCGCGACGATCAACGCGGAAGACGCGGTCCCCGGTCGCACACTTGGTGCGACCGGGGACCGGCGATGATCGGAAGGCGGGTCAGCGGGCGGCGACGACCTTCCCGGTCACCTCGCCCAGGGCGATGGTGGTGCCGTCCGGGCCGGGCGCGGTGGCGGTGATCGTGACGGTGTCGCCGTCCTCCAGGAAGGTGCGCGTCCCGCCGTCGGCGAACTTCACCGGCTCGGTCCCGCCCCAGGTGAGTTCCAGAAACGAGCCGACCTGGCCCCGTTCGGGCCCGGAGACGGTGCCCGAGGCGTAGAGGTCGCCGGTGCGCAGTGAGGCGCCGTTCACGGTGAGGTGGGCCAGCTGCTGGGCCGGCGTCCAGTACATGGTGGCGAACGGCGGCTCGCTGACCTGCTCCCCGTTCCACTGCACCGACAGGCGCAGGTCCAGCCCGAGGTGCGGCACGTCGCGCAGGTAGTCGGCGACCGGCGGGTCCTGCTCGGGGGCGGGGACGAAGGCGTCGCCCAGCGCGTCCAGCGGGGTCACCCAGGCCGAGACCGAGGTGGCGAAGGACTTGCCCAGGAACGGGCCGAGGGGCTGGTACTCCCAGGCCTGGATGTCGCGGGCCGACCAGTCGTTGACCAGCACGACGCCGAAGACGTGGTCGGCGAAGTCGTCGGCCGGGACCCGGTCGCCCAGCGGGCTGGGCACGCCGACCACGAAGCCGACCTCGGCCTCGATGTCGAGGCGTACGGACGGGCCGGTGACCGGCCCCTGCGGGGTGGCCCGCTGCCCGCTCGGCCGCACCACGGGGGTGCCGGAGACGACGACCGTGCCGGCCCGGCCGTGGTAGCCGATCGGCAGGTGCTTCCAGTTGGGCAGCAGGGGCGGCTGGCCGGGGCGGAAGATCTGGCCCACGTTGGACGCGTGGTGCTCGGAGGAGTAGAAGTCGACGTAGTCGGCGACCTCGAACGGCAGCTGCATCCGCGCCTCGGCCAGCGGCACGAGCAGCGGCTCCACCGCCGCCCGGTGTGCGGCGTCGGTGAGCAGCTCGGTCACCCGCTGCCGGACAGCCGTCCACTGTGGGCGTCCGAGCGCCATGAAGTCGTTGAGGGTGGGCCGCCCCAGCGCCCCGGCGGCCAGCACCAGACCAGCCTCCTCCGCGCCGGCCAGGTCGAGCACGAAGTCGCCGATGCGTACGCCGACGCGCGGCGCGCCCTCCGCCCGGCGGAACACCCCGTACGGCAGGTTGGCCACCCCGTACGGCGAACCGTCGGCACCCGTCACCCACGTCATGCGTCGAAGCCCCCGTTCACCAGCCCCAGCCGGATCAGATCGGTCAGTGGTTCCAGGATGCTGCACGAGCCGAAGCCGATCCACAGCGGGCGCGGTTCGGCGAGTCCCGCCTCGGCGTACTGCACCAGCGGGCGCGGGTCGGCCGCGGTGAGCAGATCGGCGACCCGGGCCACCGGGGCGCCCCCGGCGGCGGCCAGCGTCGCCGCCAGCACGTTGACGAAGCCGTGGTGGGTGAACCCGGTCTCCGGGTCGAGGTGCCGCACCGCCTGGTGCAGCCCGGCGGTCAGCTTGAACGGCAGGTCCCGGTCCCGGCAGGCGCAGATCACGGCGGCCAACTCCGCCGGGGTGGGGAACAGCTCGGCGGCCAGCCCGCCGGTGCGGAACTTCGCGGCGACCGGCACGCCGTCGGCGCGGGCGGCGGCGAGTGCGTCCAGCGCCCCCATCAGCCCGAACGTGAGCGGCAGCTCGGCGTAGACGGCGTCGAGGGAGGCCGGGCCGGCGCCGGCACGGCGGGTCAGGGCCACGAGCTCGGTCAGGCCGGGCAGCGGGTCCTCGCCGCGCCTGGCGACCGCCGCCTCCACCTGGCGTACACGGACGCGCGGGTCGGCCGTGGCGCGCACCTCGTCGAGTTGGTCGAGCGGCACGTCGCCGATCACCCCGACGGCGATCCGCTCGTCGGCGCCGAGCAGGCCCGTCAGCTCGGGCAGCCTGGTGGCCGGCACCAGGAGCGGGCCGACCAGGTCCGCGTACCAGGCGCTGCGGTGCCGCCGGTGCGCGGCGACGGCGTCGGGCAGCGGCGCGCTGCCGGGCGGGAAGACGGCGGCGTCGTCGACGAGGCCGTCGAGAAGCGCGGGCACCTGCGTTGACACGAGACAAGAATGTACGGGACGCTACAAGGAACGGACAACAGCGTCCGATTATCGGACGCCGTTGGATCGGTGAACGGGACGAACCGGGAGGCGAGATGCCGTACTACCGCAGCGTCGGCGAGGTGCCGCGCAAGCGCCACACCCAGTTCCGCCAGCCCGACGGCAGCCTCTACGCCGAGGAGCTGATGGGCCAGGAGGGCTTCTCCTCCGACTCGTCCCTGCTCTACCACCGGCACGCGCCGACCGCGATCGTGGCGGCCGAGGAGTTCACCCCGCCGGCGTTCACCCGGGTGCCGAACCTGCCGCTCAAGCCCCGGCACCTGCGCACCCACAAGCTCGACGGCGCCGGCGCCGACCCCGTGCTCGGCCGGCAGTACCTGCTCGCCAACGACGACGTGCGGATCGCGTACGTGCTGGCGGACCGGCCGTCCCCGCTGTTCCGCGACGCCACCGGTGACCACTGCCTGTACGTGGAGTCGGGCACCCTGCGCGTCGAGTCCACGTTCGGCGTGCTCGACGCGGTGCCCGGCGACTACGTCGTCATCCCCACCTCGACCATCCACCGGCTGGTGCCCACCGGCGACGCGCCGACCCGGCTGCTCGCCGTCGAGGCGGCGGGGCACATCGGTCCGCCCAAGCGCTACCTCTCGGTGCGGGGTCAGTTCCTGGAGCACTCGCCCTACTGCGAGCGCGACGTCCGGGGGCCGGACGCGCCGCTGCTGGTCGACGGCGAGGACGTGGAGGTGCTGGTCCGGCACCGACGCGGCTGGACCCGCTACGTCTACGCCAACCACCCGTTCGACGTCGTCGGCTGGGACGGCCACATGTACCCGTGGGCGTTCTCCATCCACGACTTCGAGCCGATCACGGGCCGGATCCACCAGCCGCCGCCGGTGCACCAGACCTTCCAGGGCCCCAACTTCGTGATCTGCTCGTTCGTGCCCCGCAAGGTCGACTACCACCCGGACGCGATCCCGGTGCCGTACAACCACCACAACGTCGACTCCGACGAGATGCTCTTCTACATGGGCGGCAACTACGAGGCCCGGCGCGGCTCCGGCATCGAGCAGGGCTCGATCTCGCTGCACCCGTCCGGCTTCACCCACGGCCCGCAGCCGGGCGCCGCCGAGCGCTCGATCGGCGCCGACTTCTTCGACGAGTTGGCCGTCATGGTCGACACCTTCCGGCCGCTGGACCTCTGCGACGCCGCCACCGCGTGCGAGGACGACGGCTACGCCTGGACCTGGGCCCGCCGCCCCTAGCGCGTCGACCGGTCGAGCTTGCCGAGGGCTGGCGTGGCAGCTCCGTTCGCGGCGGGAAAGGGCTGCCCGTGCCGATGACGGCGCACGGCCGGAACGATCGACGCCCGGCCGCGCCCGTCGAGGTCTACAGGGTCGACACGGCCCCGTGGGCAAGCATCAGCATCACCGCCAACTTCACCGCGACCTTGTGGGCGTCAGCGCGCTTCTTCTCGCTGCGGGAAGCCACGGCGAAGCCGACAGCCACGACGAACGGCATCCCTACGAGCAGCAGGTAGGCCGCCCCTACGCCTGCCGCAATCCGGTCCTGCACGAGTGCTCCTCTCCACGGTGAGGCGTCCGCCCCATGTGCGGACGATGAACGCGGGACGCGGTATCTCCGTTCGGACGATGTGTGCGAGCGGTGCGGGCGGGCGTTCGGTCCAGGACTTCGGGTAGGCCACCTGTACCCGACCCGGACAGCGCCCCGTCCGGCGCTCGACCTGGTGCCTGTGGTGGAACGTCGATCGGGTGACAGTCGCCTAGGCCGTCGTACGGGACAGCACGGCGAGTTCGGCGGCGGTCGCGGCGAGGATGGCGAGCACCAGCGGCCACGGGGTGCCGACCAGGGCGTAGAGCAGGATCAGCGCCGGGGCGGTCGCCGCCGCGTAGACGGCCAGCGCCAGGACGCGGTCGGAGCGCAGCAGGCTCGGCAGGATGGTGCGGGCCAGGCCGGGCAGCCGGGCGGCGAAGCGCCAGACCACCAGGGCCCCGCCGAGCGCCGCGAACGCCGCCGCGACCCGGGACAGCCCGGCGCTGCCCGGCGCCATGCAGGCGATCAGCACGGCGGTGATCATCGTCCAGCCCGCGCCGTAGACCACGAGCTGGCGCAGGCCGACCGAGATGGTCCGGCCGGAGTCGACCCGGCCGGGGCTCATCGCGGCGGCCTCGGCCAGGTGTTCCAGCGCCTCGCTCCAGCGCCGCTGCTCCAGCCGCAGCACCCCGATGTCGTGGCGGGCCTCGGCGAGCTGCGGGTCCAGCCGCAGCGCCTCGCGGTAGGCCCGCTCGGCCAGGTCGTACAGCTGCATGTTGGCGGCGACCAACCCCAGGACCAGGTGCGCCTCGGGCTCCTCGGGGGTCAGCTCGACCCCGCGCCAGGCCGCGTTCAGCGCCGGCTGCCCGTTGCGGGAGCCGGCCAGGATCGCCGCGGCGCTGCGCTGGGCGTACGCGTCGTCGGGTCCGAGCGCCAGGATCCGGTCGGCGGTGCGGGCCGCCTCGGCGTACTGCTCCAGGTCGCCGAGTGCGAGGGCGCGGGCGACCAGCGCCGGCACGGCGTCCGGAGCGGCGGCGACCGCGGCGTCGGCGGCGGTGAGCGCCTCCGTCGGCCGGCCGGCCGCCAGGTGCACCCGGGACAGCATGGTCAGCGCCCCGGCGCTGGCCGGGTCCAGCGCGACGGCGTACGCCAGCTCGCCCGCGGCCTCGTCGTAGCGCCCGAGTTCGGCGAGGAGCTTGGCGCGCTGGACGTAGCCGTCGAAGGCGGAGCGGTCGGAGGTGGCGTCGCTGGACATCGCGGCGAGCCTAGGCGGCCGGAGCCTCGTACACCAGGGCCACCGCGATGCCGGTGAGGCCCTCGCCGCGCCCGGGGAAGCCGAGGCCGTCGGTGGTCGCCGCGGAGACGGTCACCGGCGCGCCGACCGCCTCGGAGAGCACCCGCTGGGCCTCCTCACGGCGCGGGCCGATCTTGGGCCGGTTGCCGATCACCTGCACGGAGACGTTGCCGATCGCGAAGCCGGCGGCCCGCACCCGGCGAGCGCTCTCGGTGAGCAGGGCGACGCCCGACGCGCCGGCCCACTCGGGCTGGCCCACGCCGAAGTTGGCGCCGAGGTCCCCGAGGCCCGCCGCCGAGAGCAGCGCGTTGCAGGCGGCGTGCGCGGCCACGTCGGCGTCCGAGTGCCCGGCCAGGCCGTCCTGGTCGGGCCAGTGCAGGCCGGCCACCCAGCACGGCCGGCCCGCCTCGAAGGCGTGCACGTCGGTGCCGATGGCCACCCGGGGAACGATCATGCGAAGAGGGTACGCGTCACGCGCCGGTGGCGAGCAGGTGCTCGGCCAACGCCAGGTCGAACGGGCGGGTGACCTTCAGCGCGTACTCCGAGCCGGGGACGCAGGACACCGGGACGCCCTGCTTCTCGACCAGGCCCGCGTCGTCGGTGAGCGGGTCGCCGGCGGCGGCGTGCGCGGCCGTCAGCACGGCCCGGCGGAAGCCCTGCGGGGTCTGCACCGCCCGCAGGGCGGAACGGTCGACGGTGCCGAGGACGACCTCGTCGGCGCCGACCTCCTTGATCGTGTCGACCACGGGCAGCACCGGGATCACCGCGTCGTGACCGGCCCGGACGGCCGCCGCGACGGACTCCACCAGGTCGGGCGGGGTCAGCGCCCGGGCGGCGTCGTGGACGAGGACGATCTGCGGGCCGGCGGGCACCGCCGCGAGGGCGGCGGCCACCGACGCCTGCCGCTCGGCGCCGCCGGGCACCACGGTCACCGGGGCGACCGGGGCGAGCAGGTCCCGCACCGCCTCGACCTCGGCGGCCGGGGCCGCCACGACGATGGTGTGCACCGACGGCGCGGCGGCGAGCCGGCGGACGGCGTGCACCAGCAGGGGCTCCCCGCCGAGCAGGCGCAGGGCCTTGGGGCGGCCGGGGCCGAGCCGTACGCCGGCACCGGCCGCAGGCACGAGGACCGCGACGTCACCGCACGGATTGAGCTGCGCGGTCACGTCGCGGTCCTCGGTGGTTTGTTCGCTACGAATCGGGTACGACGATGCTGTGGGGACTAGGCCTCGGTGAGGACCTTGTCGAGCAGCGTCTCCGCCTCGTCCTTGGTGCTCTTCTCAGCCAGCGCGACCTCACCGACCAGAATGTCGCGGGCCTTCGCCAGCATGCGCTTCTCACCCGCGGAGAGACCCCGCTCCCGCTCCCGGCGCCACAGGTCGCGCACGACCTCGGCGACCTTCAGCGGGTTACCGGAGGCCAGCTTCTCCAGATTCGCCTTGTAACGCCGCGACCAGTTGGTCGGCTCCTCGGTGTGCGGTGCACGGAGCACGTCGAAGACCTTGCCGAGGCCCTCTTCGCCGACCACCTCGCGCACACCCACGATCTCGGCGTTCTCGGCGGGCACCCGGACCGTCAGGTCACCCTGTGCGACCCTCAGGACGAGGTATTGCTTAGGCTCGCCCTTGATGACCCGAGTCTCGATTGCCTCGATGAGTGCGGCCCCGTGGTGGGGGTAAACAACGGTCTCGCCGACACTGAAAACCATAGGTTCGAAACCCCTTTCGCTGTGTCTAGGGTAACACGCTCAGGCACCGATGTCTCACCGCTGTCCTGACCGTTGGCGCAGCTCAGGGGCCCTGTGAGAGGTATTTCTTCAGCTTGACAGGCCGCCAAACCGGTGGTTTGACCACGCTCCGTAACGCTTGGATGACGTCCCGGTACGAGTGACGCGAACGTCGAGATCAAGGGCTATGCGCTCCTCCCATGGTAGCCCGCCGGCCCGGTACGCGCCCAGGTGTAGCGGCAGCCGGCCCCGTGCGGGACGCTGGAGGCCGAGCCGCTGTCCGCTCGCCGAGACGTCCCTGGGGGTGCGATGGGCAAGCCCGACGCAGACGGCCCCGGACTGCCCGACCTGCCACCCGAGTGGGGCCGGGTGGTCGTACCCGACGACGCCTCCGCCCTGGCCACCGAGGCCGAGCAGATCCGCCACGAGCTGCGCCGTACGCCCCGTCGCACCGTCGCGGCCCGGTCCCCGTACGCCCTGCCCCTGCTGGTGCTGATCGTGGCGGTGCTGACCACCCTCGCGGGCCTCGCGGCGGTCACCTGGCCCCGCACCGGCCGCTCCACCCCGCAGCCCACCCCCGCCCCGCACGCGCCGCCCGCCGGGCTGGCCGGCCGGCCGCTGCCCGCGCTGGACCTGGTCGACGCGGGGCAGTCACCGGTGCCCCTGCGCGCGCTGGTACCGGCGATGATCATCCTGGTCGACGGCTGCCCCTGCCCGCAGGAGGTGGCCACCGCCGCCGCCCTGGCACCGCCCGGCGTGACGGTGGTCACCGTCGCCGGCGCCCGGCCCGTACGCGCCGGAGCGACCGTACGACCGCTCGCCGACCCGGCCGGCGGGCTGCGCGCGTTCCTGCACCTGCCCGCCCGCCCCGGCGCCGCCACCGCGCTGCTGGTGGACCGCTCCGGCGTCCTCGTCAGCGTGGTGCCGGAGATCCGCTCCGCCGAGGACTACCGCGCCGACCTGACCCGCCTCGCCGCCTGAGCCACACCGTGGACCGCGCGGCGGACCCGCGCCCTGGACCGCGTGGTGGAGGCGGCGGACCCCGGCAGGAGCGGATCAGGGCAGGGCGACCAGTTGCGCCTCGACGCGGAGCGGCTCGGCATTGGCGCTCGACAGTGAGACCTGGAACGGCCCGCCCCTGCCGGTGACCTCCGTCGACGTCATCGAACCGTCGCAGGCGCTGGTGATCGGGTCCGCCGCCCAGGCCCCCTCGACCACGATCAGCAGCTCGCCGGGGCCCACGCAGCGGTACTGGAGCAGGTGCCGGGCCCCGCCCTCGGCGGAGGCCTGCTTGACGAGGCCCTCCCCCGGGCTGAGCAGGGCCCGGGCGGTCCAGAGCGTGCCGGGGAAGCTGTCCAGCCCGCTGCGCCGCCCGCCGCCCTCCTGGCGCCAGCCGTCCCCGGCGCGGCGCGGCTCCGGGTCGGCGACGTCCACCCGCACCCTCGCCCCGCTGCGCGGGTCGGTCCGGAACGCGGCACCGTTGCGCGGGTCGGCCCGGAAGGCGGCACCGTTGCGCGGATCCACCCAGACGCTGACCGGCCCGTCGGATCCCCGCGGCACCGTGAACCGGACCGAGGCGTCCGGGGGCACGCCGAGCAGGGCCCGGTCCGCCGGCGCGAGGACGCTCGACGCGGCCGGTACGGGATCGGTGCGGGGCGCCTCGGCCTGCCACCACCAGCCGCCACCGACCAGCGCGGCCAGCCCCGCCACGGCCAGTACGGCGCCGTGCAGCCGGTCGTCGGTGGCAGCCGGAGTCGCCCGCTCACCGGGATCCGGTCCGGATTCCGGCCGGTCTGCCACGTCGGCGTCCATTACCAGAGGGTAACCGCAGCGGGCGACCGGTTCACTCCTGTCGTTCGAGCAGCGCGGCGTAGAGCGTCAGGCCGGGGCCGAACGCCAGCATCACCACCCGTCGTGGCGGCGACGCGGCCCGGCGCAGCCGGTCGAGGATCAGCAGCACCGTCGGCGACGAGCAGTTGCCGTGCTCGTCCAGCGTCGCCCTGGAGGCCGCCAGCCCCTCCGGCGGCAGAGCCAGTTCCCGCTCGACCACGTTCAGGATGCGCGGACCGCCCGGGTGCGCCGCCCAGCCGTCCACCTCGGACAGCGTCGTGCCGTGCCGGGCCAGCAGCCCGTCGACCAGGCCGCGTACGTGCGTGGAGAGCACCTGCGGCACCTTCGGCGACAGCCCCATCCGGAAACCGGTGTCGGTGACGTCCCAGGTCATGTGGTCGGCCGTCGAGGTGTCCGTGACGGAGGTGACCTCGCGCAGCGCGTACCCCCGGCCGCCGGGGACGACCACGGCGGCGACGGCGGCGTCCGAGAAGAGCGCGTGGGAGACGATCTGCTGGGTGTCGACCCGGGCGCTGGAGGGCTGGATGTGCAGGCTGGTCAGCTCCGCGCAGAGCAGCAGCGCCGGCCGGCCCCGGGCGGTGACGAAGTCGCTTGCCGCGCCCAGCCCCGGCAGGGCCGCGTAGCAGCCCATGTGCCCGACGAACATGCGCTGCGTGTCCGGGGCCATGCCCAGGTCCCGGGCGAGCAGGATGTCCAGCCCTGGGGTGGCGTACCCGGTGCACGAGCAGACGACGAAGAGCCCGACGTCGCCGGCGGACAGACCGGCGGCGGTCAGCGCCCGACCCACCGCCTCCTTGCCCAGCGGCAGCGCCTCGACCAGGTAGCGGCGCATCCGCCGCTCCGTCGGCCAGTCGGAGACGTCCTCCAGCAACGGGTTCACGGCCGCCTGGCGGCGGGTGACCCCCGAGTGCGCGAAGATCCGCTGTGCCAGCGCCCGCGTGCTGCCGGAGAAGTGCTTCGAGAAGAAGCCCTCCCACAGGTCGTCCTGCGCGGCCGACGGCGGGTGTGCCGTCCCCAGCCCCGCGATCACCGGTACGGCCACCATGCCCACCTCTCGTCCGGCCTTGCGCACCGGGCGGCCGAGCCCGCCCCTGGACGGGCCCCCCGTACCGTGCGCCCGCGCGTCCGCCACCCCGGCGGACCCCCCACGCTCACCAACGAGGAACCGTCGTGTCGCGGTCCGGGTCGCCGCCCAGCGCGGCGATGCCGAGCCAGTCCGCGCAGACGTCCGACGTCGCCGGGTGCAGCGATCCGCAGCGGGCGTCCCGGTACAGCCGCTCCAGCGGATGCCCCCGCCGGGTGGCCGACGTGCCGGCCGCCTCCAGCATGGACGCCGCCACGTCGGCGGCGGTGGTGCCGGCGAGCAGCTTCGCCCGCCAGACCCAGCGGTTCGTCTCCGCGTCGCCCGGGGCCTCGTCGACCCGGCGGGCCGCCTCGGCGACCACCAGTTGGGCCGCCGCCACGGCCGCGTCGGCCCGGCCGAGGCGGGACCGGACCGCCGGCAGTCCGGCGAGGTTGCGGGCGTTCAGGTGCTCGGCCGCCGCGTCGACCGCCGCCCGGGCGACCCCGACGTAGACGGCGGCGTAGCTGGCCACCAGCCAGTGCGGCATGAGCTGGGCGACCACCAGGGCCAGCCCCTCCACGCCGCCGAGCAGCCGGTCGGCCGGCACCGTCACGTCCAGGTGCAGGTCGTGCGAGGAGGTCGCGCGCATGCCGAGCGAGTCCCAGGTCGGCTCGACGGTCAGCCCGTCGCCCGCCGGCACCAAAAACTGCGACACCACCGACGGGTCGGCGGCGCTGCGGGCGGCCACCAGGTAGCCGTCCGCGTGCCCCGCCCCGGAACAGAACGTCTTGCTGCCCTTGAGGTGCCAACCACCGTCGGCCGGCTCGTAGACGGTGCTGAGCTGGGACAGCCGGGCGCCGGCGCCGCGCTCGCTCATCGCCACCGCGTACCAGGCGCCCTGGGCGGCGGCGGCGAGCAGCCGGTCCCGGGCGGCCAGCGCCTCGTCCGGCACCCCGAGCGCCTCGGCCAGTTCCTCGGTGACCGCGCCGAGCGCGCCGGTGACCGAGGCGTGCATGTTGAAGACCAGGGCCGTCGCGCCGTTGCCCCGGGCCAGCTCGGTGGCGACGGCGGCGTACTCGGCGAAGGTGGCGCCCATCCCGCCGAGCGCGGTGGGGACCATCAGGCCGAAGAGCCCGGCCTCGCGCAGATCCCGGAAGTCCTCGGACGGGAACGAGCCGTCCCGGTCGTGCTCCGCCGCCCGGGCGGCAAGCCTCGGTGCCAGGCGGCGAGCCGCCTGGAGCGCGTGCTGCGTCATACAGCCCCCTTCTCGGCCCTCTCCCTACCCAGGGACGGGCTCCGCTATCCGCTCCGCGTGCCACGCCCCTGGTAGAGCACGGCCGTCGACCAGGTCGGCACGATCCGCGGTGTGGGGCCGGCGGCCGTCGCGTCCGGACGGTCGCCCGGCGTCGCGTCCGGACGGCCGGCGGCGCGCATCCGGCGAGCCAACCAGCCGAGCAGGCCGGGCAGCCCCGGCCGGATGCCCCGCAGCCGCAGGTCGACCCCGTGCCGGGCACACTCGGCCACCAGCGCCCGGGCGTCCACGAACAACCGTGGATCGTGGATGCCCCTCGGCACCGTCGGCAGCCGCTCGGCGATCCGCACGGCGAGCAGGCGGCTCAGCGCCGTGTCGTTCAACGTGTCCAGGACCAGCAGGCCACCGGGCCGCAACAGCCGGCACGCCTCGGCCACCGCGCGCCGCCAGTCCGGCACATGCTCCAGCAACTCGCCCGCCGCGACCACGTCGGCGCAGCCGTCCACCAGCGGTACGGCGGTGACGTCGCCGTTGACGGCGGTCACCCCGTGCGCGGCAGCCTGTTCCAGGGCGGAGCGGGTGAGGTCGACGCCCACGTGCCGGTAGCCCTTGCCCGCCAGGTGCGGGGCGAGCAGCCCGGCGCCGCAGCCGAGGTCGACCAGGAGTGCGCCGGGGCGGGACGCCGGCGGCACGAGCGCCGCGCGGGCCTCGGCCAGCCAGTGCAGCATCGCAAACGCGCCGTCGGGCCGCCACCACTCGCCGGCCAGGTCGTCGTACTGGCGCGGATCGTTGCGTGGCAGGGTACGGCCCGCGTCTGGCATGGACCGAGCGTGGCACGACTGCCCGGTAACGACCAGACTTTCCTCATGTCGCCAACGGTGCTAGGGCTGGTCAGGGCGAGTCACCCGGAGCCGGCCGCCGCGGTCACCACGGTGGCCGGGCTGCTGGCGTGGGGCGTCGGGCACCGGCCCGTCGGGATCCTCGCCGTGGTGCTCACCGTGGCGGCCAGCCAGCTCGCCGTCGGCTGGGCCAACGACGCGCTCGACGCCGACCGGGACGCCACGGTGGGGCGTACCGACAAGCCGGTGGCCGCCGGCGCGGTCGGCCGGCGCGCGACGGCCCTGGCCGCCGCGGTGGCCGCGCTCGCCACCCCGGCGCTGGCCCTGGCCACGGGGCCGACCGCCGCCCTCTGCGCCACCCTCGGGCTGGTCTCCGCGCTGCTCTACGACTGGCCGCTGAAGTCGACCCCCGTCTCGGTGCTGCCCTACGCGGTGTCCTTCGGCTCGCTGCCGGCCTTCGTCGTGCTGGCACTGCCCGGGGCGGTCCTCCCCCCGGTCTGGCTCGTCGCCGCCGCGGCCTGCCTGGGCGCCGGGGCGCACTTCGCCAACGTGCTGCCCGACCTGGCCGACGACGCCCGGACGGGGGTGCGCGGGCTGCCGCACCGGCTGGGTCCGGCCGGCAGCCGGGCGGCCGCCGCGCTGCTGCTGCTCGCGGCGACCGCCACGCTGGTCCTCGGCCCGCCCGGGCCGCCGTCGGGGGTCGGCGTCGCGGCGGTCGCGGCCGCCGTCGTGGTGCCGCCGCTGAGCTGGTACGGCGGGCTCGCGACCGCCCGTTCCGGGGGCCGGCAGGTGGCCGCCTTCCGGGCCGTGATGCTGGTCGCCCTCATCGACGTCGTCCTGCTGGTCACGAGCGGCCGACTGGTGTGAGGCGCACCCCCTCGGGTGGCATCTCCGGGTCGGCGTGCGGCGGTCGATCAGGCCCAACTACCCTGGAGCGCGGTCTGCGCGGGCATGGCCACCATGCCCGGCGTGAGCACCGGGTGGGATCGTGACGAGGAGGACCGACGTGACGCGCTCGATCAGGGGTTCCCGGCGGGCGGCCCTGCTGCTGTCCGGGATGGCGGCGGCGACCGGGCTGCTGCTGTCCGGCTGCGGCGCCGGCCAGGTCTCCGAGACCGCCAACAAGGAGCCGTCGGTCCAGGGCGTCAACCTGTCGGCCGGCAACGGCGAGTACGCGGTCCGTGGCCTGCTGGTCGACTTCCCCGGCACCGAGGGCTACCAGGCGGGCGCCAACGCCGTCCTGAACGCCGTCATCTACAACGACTCGCGCAACCCGGTCACCGTGACCGTGACCACCGACAGCGCCCGCGAGGTGGTGATCACCGGCACCGGTGCGGCCGCCAGCCCGTCGGCGTCCCCGAGCGGGTCGCCGTCGCCGAGCGCCCCCGAGAGCCCCGGCGCCTCCGAGAGCCCCTCGGGCTCGCCCGCCCCGGGCACCTCGGAGAGCCCCTCGGGCTCCGCCAGCCCCGGCGCCCCGGAGAGCCCGTCGGCCCCGGAGAGCCCCGCCGCGCCGGCCGGCGAGCCGGCCCGGATCGAGATCCCGCCGCTGAGCTACGTGCAGCTCAACACCGAGGCCGACCGGGTGCTCCGGCTCATCGGCCTGAACGAGTCGCTGCGCTCCGGCCAGAACGTCTTCGTGACCTTCGACTTCGGCAACGGCGTCACCGTCACCAGCCCGGCGCCCGTCGCCGTACCGCTCACCCCGGCCGCGCCCCCGTCGCCGATCATCGAGCGCGAGGGCGGCTACGAGGGCCAGGAGGACGGCGGGCACTGACCCCGCCCCCGACGACCGACGACACCGTCGGCGTGGTGACCGCCACGCCGACGGTGTCTTCGTCGTACCCGGGGACTAACGTCCCAATGTGACCACCTCCCGATCGACCTCCCCCCGCGCCGGCGGGGCCGGCGGGCGCGGCCGCGCCGCCGCGCGCGAGCCCCGGCCGGCCTACGAGTGCGACGCCTGCGGCCACCAGCCGCCGAAGTGGGTCGGGCGCTGCCCGGAGTGCGGCGAGTGGGGCTCGGTGGTCGAGTGCACGGTCACCGGCCCCACGGTCTCCGGAAAGGTGGTCAGCTCCCGGATGCCGGCCGAGCCGGCCCGGCCGATCGCCACCATCAGCGCCGCGCCGGCCCGGGCCCGCCCCACCGGCGTCAGCGAGCTCGACCGGGTCCTCGGTGGCGGCCTGGTCCCCGGCGCGGTGGTGCTGCTCGCCGGCGAGCCGGGCGTCGGCAAGTCCACCCTGCTGCTCGACGTGGCCCAGCAGTGGGCCGCCGGCGCGGGCAGCCCCTCCCTGGTGGTCAGCGGCGAGGAGTCGGTCAGCCAGGTCCGGCTGCGCGCCGAACGGATGGGCGCCCTGCACGACCAGCTCTACCTCGCCGCCGAGAGCGACCTCGCCGCCGTGCTCGGCCACCTCGACGCGGTCAAGCCGGGCCTGCTGGTGCTCGACTCGGTGCAGACCATCTCCACCAGCAACGCCGAGGGGGTCTCGGGCGGGGTGACCCAGGTGCGGGCGGTCACCGCCGCCCTGGTGTCCGTGGCCAAGGAACGCGGCATCGCCACGGTGCTGGTCGGCCATGTCACCAAGGACGGCCAGGTGGCCGGCCCCCGGGTGCTGGAGCACCTGGTCGACGTGGTGCTGCACTTCGAGGGCGACAAGCACTCCTCGCTGCGCATGGTGCGCGGGGTGAAGAACCGGTTCGGCGCCGCCGACGAGGTGGGTTGCTTCGAAATGCACGAGGGCGGCATCAGCAGCCTGGCCGACCCGTCCGGGCTCTTCCTGACCCGCTACTCGGAGCCGGTGCCCGGCACCTGCGTCACGGTGGCCATGGAGGGCCGCCGGGCGCTCGTCACCGAGGTGCAGGCGCTGATCGGCGCGACCGTGGCCGGCTCGCCCCGGCGGACGGTCTCGGGGCTCGACTCGGCCCGCCTGGCGATGGTGCTGGCGGTGCTCCAGCGCCGCACGGAGCGGCTGACCCTGCACGACCGGGAGGTCTTCGCGGCCACCGTCGGCGGCATCCGGGTGGTGGAGCCGGCGGCCGACCTCGCCGTCGCCCTCGCCGTCGCCTCGGGCGGGCTCAACCTGGCCATCGCGCCGCACCTGGTGGCGATCGGCGAGGTAGGCCTGACCGGCGAGGTACGCCGCGTCGGGGCGGTGCCGCGCCGGCTGGCCGAGGCGGCCCGGCTCGGGTTCCGGCTCGCCCTGGTGCCGACCGGCTGCGGCCCCGACAGCACCGGCGTCACCCCCGAGCACATGCGGGTGATCGAGGTGACCGACGTGCGCGCGGCACTCCAGGCCGTCGCCCGGGTGTCCGCCGAGTGACCGCCGTGGCGCTCGACGGAACGTATGCCGCGATACCGGGCAGCCCGGACGCCGCCCCACCGTCCGGGCGAGGTGGGGCATCGTGACACATCACAGTAACCACGACAGCACCCACCGCAGGGCAGTCCGTAGACTGTGCCCGTGCCGATCGACCGCGACACCGCCAAGCCTGCTGGCGCGACACCCCACGCCCGCACCGGCGCCGTGTCCCCCGCCCGCGCGATCAGCGTGACCGTGACCGGCGGCGCCGGGGGCGCTGGGGGCGCTGGCGACCCGCTGCGGGCGAACCTGGCCCTGATGGCCCCGGGCACCGCGCTGCGCGACGGCCTCGAGCGCATCCTGCGCGGCCGGACGGGCGCGCTGATCGTCCTCGGCTACGACAAGGTGGTCGAGGGCCTCTGCACCGGCGGGTTCCCGCTCGACGTCGAGTTCTCCGCCACCCGGGTCCGGGAGCTGTGCAAGATGGACGGCGCGGTCGTGCTCTCCAGCGACGGCACGCGCATCGTACGGGCCGCCGTGCACCTGATGCCCGACCCGACCATCCCCACCGAGGAGTCCGGCACCCGGCACCGCACGGCCGAGCGGGTCGCCCGGCAGACGGGCTATCCCGTGATCTCGGTCAGCCAGTCGATGCGGATCATCAGCCTCTACGTCAACGGCCAGCGGCACGTGCTGGACGACTCGGCGGCGATCCTGTCCCGCGCCAACCAGGCGCTCGCCACGCTGGAGCGCTACAAGCTCCGGCTGGACGAGGTCTCCGGCACCCTCTCGGCCCTGGAGATCGAGGACCTGGTCACCGTACGGGACGCGGTCGCCGTCGTGCAGCGGCTGGAGATGGTCCGCCGGATCGCCGACGAGATCGCCGGCTACGTGGTCGAACTGGGCACCGACGGCCGACTGCTCGCCCTCCAACTCGACGAGCTGATGGCCGGCGTCGACGCCGACCGCACCCTGGTGATCCGGGACTACCTGCCGGCCGGCCGGAAGTCCCGCACCCTCGACGAGGCGCTGGTGGAGCTCGACCTGCTGGGCGCCACCGAGCTGATCGACCTGGTCGCGGTCGCCAAGGCGATCGGCTACCCGGCCGCGTCCGACGCCCTCGACGCGGCGGTCAGCCCGCGCGGCTTCCGGCTGCTGGCCAAGGTGCCCCGGCTGCCGGTGACCGTGGTCGACCGCCTCGTCGTGCACTTCGGCAGTCTCCAGCGCCTGCTGGGGGCCACGGTCGAGGATCTCCAGGCCGTCGAGGGGGTCGGCGACGCCCGCGCCCGGGGCGTCCGCGAGGGGCTGTCCCGGCTCGCCGAGGCGTCGATCCTCGAACGCTACGTCTGACCCCGGCCGGGCCTGGGCACCTCGACCCGCCCCGACGGCGACCGGTGCACGTACCGGAGCGGCCCTTGTCCCGGCGGGCCGCAGGCCGTGGTGCACGCCGTCCCGGGGCCCGGCCCCGGCTGCGTCGAGCAGTGGGCGGCGCTGGGCGGACCAGCCGGCCGAGGCGGGCCGTTCCTGATCGCCCGGCACCCGCTGGCGGCCGGGCCGAGGGCACTACGGGGCGTGCGGGCGGTCAGTTGGTGACGGTGAGCTTGACCGGCTCGCTGAGCTTGGTGCCGACCCGGGCGAAGACCTGGTAGGTGCCGGCCGGCGGGTTGGGGCCCGCCGCCACCCCGTTGGCGCACTTGGTGGTGTCGCGGCCGTTCCAGCCCACCTGGTAGGAGCGTTCGAAGCCCGGGGTGAAGGACTGCACGTCGGCGCCCTGGGCGGTGCCGCACGTGTCGGACGACCAGATCTTCTCCGCCCCCGACTTGATGAACAACTCCTGCACGGAGGCGCCGACGTCGCGGCTGCACGTCCGCTCCGACCGGTTCTTGATCTTGAGTTGCAGGTCCACGACGGCCCCGCGCACCACCGAGGCGGGCTGGGCCACCGGGGTCACCGTGATCTCGGCATCCGTGCAGGTGCCGTCGTCGACGGCCGGCACCACGGGCGCCACCGGCGGCGAATCGGTGGTGACCGAACCACCCGGCGGGTCACCGGCGGAACCACCCGACGGCTCACCGGCGTCGGGGCCACCCGGCGCGCCCGGCGAGGGCGCCCCGGTCTGCGGGGTGAGCACCGAGCCGGTGGGTTCCGGCGAGGCACCGGACGACGTCGCACCCGCGGAGGGCTGCGCGTCGCCGCCCTTGTTCGCGTTCCGGCTCGAACCGGTGCACGAATAGAGCAGGACAATCAGGAAGAGAAGCCCCGCTCCGAGTACGACGGCGCGACGCCGCCAGTAAACGGCGGGGGGCAGGGGGCCGACCGTCAGACGCATGATGCCCCCACCGTAGCGGCGCGGGGCACGCCAGCACCGCGCGACGCGCCGAGTCCGCCACGGCTCACCGCGCCAACCCTCCACTTGCGACGGTTCCGCGTGCCGACCGTGTCCCGTCGGCGACGCTCGGTCGACGTGCCGGCGCCACTCAGAGGTACACCTTGCGCTGGTAGATGGCGTGGGCACCGGCGACCCGGTCCAGGAAGAGCAGGCCGGCGCAGTGGTCGATCTCGTGCTGGAGGGCCCGCGCCTCGAACCCGTCCGTCACCAGCCGTACCGGCCGGCCGGTGCCCGGCAGCACGCCCTCCACCACCAGCCGGCTCGCCCGCTTGACGTCCCCCGTCAGGTCGGGCACCGACATGCAGCCCTCCCGGGCGACCTTCCACCGGCTCGCCTCGACGACCCGCGCGTTGCAGAGCGCGAAGGTGCCGTGCACGGTGAGCGCCTTCGGATGGCCGACCACGTCCACCGCGAAGACCCGCGCGGCCACACCGATCTGCGGGGCGGCCAGCCCGACGCAGCCCGGCGACACCCGCATGGTGGCGATCAGGTCGGCGGCCAGCCGTACGGTCTCCTCGGCGGTCGGGTCCACCTCACCGCCGACGTAGGTGAGCACCGGCTCCGGGGCGGACACCACGGGCCGCACCTCCCCCGGCACGCCCAGCGAATCCGGGGTCCAGTCGCCGAGGCCCGCGTACGCCTCGCTGTCCGGGCCGCGCTCGCCGCCGGTCACAGCACGTCCGGATCTGCCGGGCGCAGGGTCACCCCGACGCCCAGTTCCGCAGCCGCCGCGGTCAACCGTCCGGCCAGCTCGTCCGCCGTTCCGGGCGGCAGCTCCACCTCGGCCACCACGACGTAGAGCGCACCGGCCAGCCGGGTGCTCAGGTCGGTGACGTTGCCGCTGGCCTCGGCGAGCACCCGGGTCATCGCCGCCACGATGCCCATCCGGTCCGCGCCGTGCACCGCCATCACGTACGGCTCGCCGGCGGGAGCCGTCTCACCGTCGGGGGTGACCGCGCGTACGGTCGCCAGCAGCTGACCGTCGGCGGAGAGCGGCGCCAGCGCGGCCTCGACGTCGGCGGCGGCCGGGCCCACACAGATCAGGGTCATCGCGAAGTGCCCCCGCAGCCGGGTCATCGTGCTGTCGGTGAGGTTCGCGCCGAGCCGGGCCAGCACCTCGGCGACGTCGGCCACGATGCCCGGCCGGTCCCGGCCGATGACGGTGATCGCGAGCTCGTTCATCCGGGCATTCTGCCCGATCCGTCCGCCGCCGCCGCAGCACCCCGCCCGCACCGCCCAGCCAGCGGGACGCTATGCGGCCGACGGTGGGCGGCGGGGTACGCCCGGCTTCGATCGGGACGCGGCGGGCGGCCGGGTCGCCGCAGGCCAGGGCGAGGCGGGCGGCGCGTCGTCGCCCGCGCCGCTCCGGTCGTGGGCCGCGTGACATCATCGGCGGCGCGATGACTGAGCCCACTTTCGCCACCATGGTCAGCCGGTGGTACGAGCAGAACGCCCGCGACCTGCCCTGGCGCGGGCCCGACGTGAGCCCGTGGGCCATCCTGGTCAGCGAGGTCATGCTCCAGCAGACGCCGGTCGTGCGTGTGCTCCCCGCCTGGGAGGCCTGGCTGGCGCGCTGGCCGGAGCCGGCCGCCCTGGCGGCGGACAGCCCCGCCGAGGCGATCCGGATGTGGGGACGGCTCGGCTACCCCCGCCGGGCGGTACGGCTGCGGGACTGCGCCGTGGCGATCGTCGAGCGCCACGGGGGCCACGTCCCGGACCGGCTCGACCAGCTGCTGGCCCTGCCGGGCGTCGGCACGTACACGGCCCGGGCGGTCGCCGCGTTCGCGTACGGTCAGCGGCACCCGGTGGTCGACACCAACGTACGACGGGTCGTCTGCCGGGCGATCGCCGGCGAACCGGACGCCGGCCCGGTCACCCGCCCGGCCGACCTGGTCGCCACCGAGGAACTGCTCCCCACCGAACCGGCCGCTGCCGCCCTGGCCAGCGCGGCTTTCATGGAGCTGGGCGCGGTGGTCTGCGTCGCCCGGTCGCCCCGCTGCGGGGCCTGCCCCGTCGAGTCGGTCTGCGCCTGGCGCGCGTCCGGCCGCGAGGCGCCCGCGGGTCCGACCCGCCGCCCCCAGCGGTACGCCGGCACCGACCGGCAGGTACGCGGGCTGCTGCTCGGCGTACTGCGCGAGGCCACCGGGCCGGTGCCGCACCAGCGGCTCGACCAGGTGTGGGCCGACGACGTCCAGCGGTCCCGGGCCCTCGCCGGGCTGGTACGGGACGGCCTCGTCGAGCCGGTCGGCGAATCCTCGTTCCGCCTCGTCGGCGACGGCCCGCCGGTCCCGGTGAACTGACGCGCCTCGACGCGCCCGGGCTCGACGCCGCGCTCGGGCCGGTCCGGTGCGCCGAGGCCCCTCGGCTCCTTCCGGGCTCGGCGCAACGTCCCGGCTCGGCGGCGTGGCGCCTCCGGCTAGCTCGACGCCCGACAACGGTATGACGCAAGGGCCGGCCCCCGGGTGGGGGTCGGCCCTTGTCGTCGTTGCGTGGTGCGGGGCTGCTGGTCAGGCGGTGTAGCCG